>CAWJHY010000060.1:0-16261 GCA_963842495.1 uncultured Acidobacteriota bacterium | reverse complement strand
TCCTGCTCCTCGACGACCTTTGCCGTCTCTTCCCACTCGCGCATCAGGCCGGCAAGCTCCCGGCGCCCTTGTTCGATCGACCTGGTCAAACGCACGGAATCCTCGGCGCTCCGGAAGTGCGCAAGTTCCTGCGCCTGGCCTTCGATCTCGGCCTCCAGGCGCGCCACCTGGTCTTCGATCTCACGGCAGCGATCCTTCATCTGTTGCAGGCGGATCGGATTGAGGCGTTTCGCTTTGATCGCGGCGACAGCCGCCGGCGCCTGGGATGTTGGGACGGTATCGTTTGTTTGGCGCGAAGGGGCGCGCGTTCGGACCAGATCCTCGAGCCCCGCAACGTCGAGAGGAATCTCTTTTCCTTCTTTGCGCCACAAATAATCTTCATAGTTGCCCGGATAGACATTCACCTCGCCCTCGGCGATCTCGAACACCCGCGTGGCGAGCTTGTCGATGAAGTAGCGATCGTGGGAGACGAACACCACCGTGCCGGTGTAGTTCGCCAAGGCTTCCAGCAGCACGTCCTTGGCGCGCAGGTCGAGATGGTTGGTGGGTTCGTCGAGCAGCAGAAAGTTCGAGGGGCGCACCAGCATGCGCGCCAAGGCGTAGCGATTGCGCTCGCCGCCCGAGAGCACTCCGATGCGCTTGAACACTTCGTCTTCGCTGAAAAGGAAACAGCCCAGGAGGCTGCGCAATTCGGTCTGGGTGCTGAGGGCCATGGGTGCGGCGTGCGCCAGGTCATCGAGCAGCCGCGCGCCAGCATCGAGCGCCTTGTACTGGTCCTGGGCGAAGTAATCCACCTCGACTTGATGCCCCTGCTGGTACTCTCCCGCGCTGAGCGGCTCGAGGCCGGCCAGCAGCTTCAGCAAAGTCGATTTCCCCGCCCCGTTCACGCCCACCAGGGCCACTCGGTCGCCCCGCTGGATAGTGAAATTCACGCCCGCAAACACCTGCTTGGCCCCGTAGCTTTTGGCCACCTGCTTGAACTCCGCCACCATCCTGCCGCTGGCCTTGGGCTGGGGAAAGCGGAAGTGAATGGCTTTCTCCTCGGGCGGGATTTCGACGCGCTCCATGCGCTCGAGTTCCTTGACGCGGCTTTGCACCTGCTTGGCTTTGGTGGCCGTGTAGCGGAAGCGGTTGATGAAGACTTCGAGCTGCTCGATGCGCTCCTGTTGGTTCTTGTACGCGGCATCGATCTGGGCTCGCCGCGCCGTCTTCTCCGCCAGGTACTTCTCGTAATTGCCGGTGTAGAAGTGGACTCGCCGGTTCCAGATCTCGATCATCTTTTCTACTGTTACGTCGAGGAAAAACCGGTCGTGGGAAACCAGCACGTAAGCGTGGGGATAGTCGTTCAGGTACTCCTCGAGCCAGTTGCGGGCTTCGAGGTCGAGGTGATTGGTGGGCTCGTCGAGGAGGAGCAGGTTGGGTTTTTCGAGTAACAGCTTGGCCAGGGCAATGCGCATTTGCCAACCGCCGGAGAATTCCTCGCTGCGGCGGCGCCAATCGGATTCCGGGAATCCCAGGCCGGCAAGCACGCGCCCGGCCTGAGCCTCGAGCGAATAGCCGTCGCGCTGGCGGAACTCGGTGTCGAGAGCATGGAAGCGCTCGCTCACGCGCTGATACTCTTCGCCCGCGGGATCGAGTTCGGCCATCTTTCCCATCAGATCTTCCATCTCCTGCTCCATGGCCAGCAGGTCGCCGAACACCGACAGGCATTCGGCCAGCACCGTGCGTCCGGAAAGCGTCAGGCCGTCTTGCGGGAGGTAGCTCGTAGTGATCCCCTTAGCGAAGCTGACTTCGCCGTAATCGAGCGTATCGAGGCGCGCCAGCACCTTGAGCAGAGTGCTCTTGCCCGTGCCGTTCGCTCCCACCAGGCCAACGCGCGCGCGCGGCGTGATGAGCCAATCAAGATTTTCGAACAACAATTTGGGGCCGAATCGCTTCCCGGCCGATGAAAGCTGGATCATGATGGCGCCTTACACACCATCAACAGTTTAACAAATTCCGGATTCCGTAAGGCATCCGTAGCGCAGAGCTGGGCGCATCCTGCCCTCCTCTGCGGTTCTGCCCAAAAAGCCGCAGCGGAAGCCAGACTACGGCTACCTCTGCGCTACCTGCTAAACAGATAGGTTCGCGAGGACACTGGCGAGGCACTGACTTAGCGTGACGCCCGGCGGGCACTGCTTTCGGATGATCTCCTCAGCCTCGCTTCCCGAGAGTTTCTTGCGTTTCGACAATTCGTGGGCGAGATCGGCCAGCACAACTTTGAGCTGCGGCAGAGCCGATAGCACACAGGGCTTTACGAGAACGGATAGCTCATCAGCATTATGGGATGGAAAGTATTTTTCGACGGTTTTCTTAATGCGGTCGCAGTCATCCTCCCATGGCGTAACCCACCTTTCCCAAAAATACGCTGCCGCTTCACCAGCTAGCAGAATGGCGATCTCCTCCAGGGCAGGTTGTCCTGGAGCATCAATAACCTGACGGCAAACATACCCGCTCCCGTATTGGTCGTTATGGACCGAAAGTTCTTTCAACTTTCTCCCGAGTACAAAGGCGATCACTGCGTGCCCCGCTTCGTGCAGCGATGAGGCTTGATATTGCTGGAATGTGATCTGCGGCCCTGTCATCGTTTTACTCTCAATCTTCAAATTCGGAGCAACAGCAAATGCTGCGACTTGGAGCGCCGATATTTGAGGTGAAGCGCGGTCAACCGCTGAAGACGCAGTGGAGGAGGGAGGCGAAGAGGTGCTCGGCTTGGCGCAACGCCTCCCGCTCCTCCGCGCGAAGCCGCTCGACTCGCTCCACCAGGGCCGCGAATTTCTGCTGGAGGGGAAGCGGGGGCAATGGAATTCGCAGACCCTTGACATCGCTACTTTATCGAATGCGGAGAAGTAAGGCTGATAAACTCCCGCGGCGTTATGATTTTGGTGTTCTTCCAGAATCTCGGAAAATGCTTCTGATTTCCTGTGACCAGATAGTCTGCTCGAGCAGCATCGGCACATTCCAGGAACATATTGTCGTCAGGATCAGGTGTGACTTCCAGATGCCGTGCCGGAGCCGCGATGTGACTATGGTTCTTAATAAGCTGTAGGAACTGCTGCCGAAGGCCCTTGCGAATCTGTAATTCCGCGCGGGCAAGCACCTCGCTGTATTCCTCCAGAATGGGGCGGGAGACATACCAGCGGGCCGGTTTGGTCATGGCCAGCAGCAAGACCGTGCGCTGCAGTCCTGCCGGCTTGAGGGCAGCGGAAATCAGCACATTCGTGTCAAGAACCAGACGGAGGGGAAGCATTACCGCCGGGCTTTCTGCCGCCGGGACGCTTTAATGATCTTGTCAATCTGGCGCGAGGTCAAGGTGGCCGTCCCTTGGCGTTCTGACTCCACACCGAGGACCCTTAAGACCTCGGGTTCCGGCGCGGCGAGCTTGACATAAGCTCGAAGGCTCAGCAGGACAGCCTTGGGTGTTCCGCGCTTCGCGATGACGAGCGACCGTCCTTCATTATTGACACGACTCAAAAGCTTCCCGAAATTCGCGCGGGCGCGCATAGCAGAAACCATTATCGTGCCATTTTCAGCCGTGACGCTGCTGGTCGCCATAAACTCTCCTTTTCATCTCTCTGAACTGTACAGTTTAATGCCAGTTGAGTCAACCAGGGGGCGGGGTCAGTGGGGTCAGTCATAATGCTACACGCGGCGCTACCACCCGCGGCCGAGCGTCGGCCCTTGCGGGTTTAATCCGCCCATGTCGGCGTAAAGCCGCCGCTTGGAATCAGAACCCTACAGGCCGTGTCCAAGGTTAAAGTTCACCGCTGAAGGCGCGGTGGAGGAGGGAGGCGAAGAGGTGCTCGGCCTGACGCAACGCCTCCCGCTGCACCGCACGCCCCCCAAGGGCTGAGCGTGTCCCACAGCTTTGGGGGAAAAGGGTGTCAGGGGGAAAAGGGGGGAAAAGGGTGGGGGGGGGAAAAGGGTGTCAGGGGGAAAAGGGTGTCAGAAAGGGTGTCAGGTACCCTTCCCAGGGCACCATGGATTCCTCACCGTGTTTTCCACGAACTGCACTCCAACGTTTTGACGCAGGCAAGCCTGCTGTTAACTTTGCTGAGGGGGGAAAAGGGTGTCGGGTACCCTTCCCAGGGCACCATGGATTCCTCACCGTGTTTTCCACGAACTGCACTCCAACGTTTTGACGCAGGCAAGCCTGCTGTTAACTTTGCTGTGCCAACGGAGGAAAAGGGTGTCAGGGAAAAGGGTGTCAGAGGGCACCATGGATTCCTCACCGTGTTTTCCACGAACTGCACTCCAACGTTTTGACGCAGGCAAGCCTGCTGTTAACTTTGCTGTGCCAACGCGCTACTTGCACAACCACAACAGTATGATTGAGCGCCACGACCTTGACCGCGCCGTGGACTTGTTAGTGGCGCTCCTTCCCCTTCTGGATGCGAAGACCGTTGGCGATATATCCCGCTTTTAGTATCGATACAGAACAACCTTCTCGATGCGGATTCGATGGGGAGCGAATCTCCACGCCTTGCCCTGGTCGTTCTCGTCGCCGTTCAGCCGCCGTCCTGGAATCCAGGCGTTATCAGAGAAAGTTCCTTCCTCGACCGAGCCGATCCCAACGCGTGTCGGACCGCTGTCCTTGAGCTCGAATGAAACCCGGAACCCGCTACCCGCGCCAAGGAACTCCGCCGGCCCCGTGGCGATGACCAACCCGAAACCGCTCTCCGCCTGCGTGCCGAAAATCTCATCGAGGCTTACCTCGAGCCGGTAGCCGTTCAATTCCAGTGTGGTCTTGGGATGATCGCGATTCAGTGTGAATCCGGCCATTTTCCCTTCGCCCTCGTACCTCAAAATGGCGGGTGCAAGCTGCATCAGCACCTCATAGCTTTTCCCCAATTGGGCGTTCGGGTCCGTCAACATCGGCCGTTCCGTGCCTTCGAAGGAATCGATCGCGAAAGGGGAAAAGCCGATGGTTTCACGCTGGCCAACGGCGTAGAAAACGTTGGCTTGTCCGGCTGCTCCTCCGCGGGTCTCGGGGATGAAGAGGGGGTTGCCGCCGC
Organism: uncultured Acidobacteriota bacterium; assembly: GCA_963842495.1. GTDB lineage: Bacteria > Acidobacteriota > Terriglobia > UBA7540 > UBA7540 > CAVROP01. The sequence goes on along the minus strand of CAWJHY010000060.1, from coordinate 11,207 downwards.
GATTATAGCGGTCGCACCATTCGGCAAAGTTGGGCGCATAGATGTCCGGTGCGTAGATGTCGAGGGCGGTTCCCGCGGCCTTCCAGACGTCCATAACCTCCGGCAAAGGGCCGCCGCTGGGAAACTGCCCAGGCGACGATTGGGGGCCGGCGAGCCAGGTGTTCACGTACATGGGAAGAGGATATTCGGCCTTTCCCGCCGCCGCCACGGACTGAACATAACGCGCGTAGTTCCAAGCCATGAAAATCTCGTCGGTATGCGGCCCGGGCCCGAAGACCTCTCGCCACGTGCCGGAGTTCTTTGCGCCCGCCGCTTCCCAGACCCGCCGAAACTCAGGGAGAAGCGTGTCTCGGTGCTGCTCAAGATAGCTCAGCAATTGCCTGGGAACTTGTCCATCAAATGCCTGGTTGGCAGCGGGGGAGCGGTCGCGGGAATCGCCCAACACACCGACCTCGTTTTCCACCTGCATCATGAGGACAGTGTGAGCTTCACCATCCACTTCACGGAGGTGGCGCATAAAGGCGGCGAAGGCGCGCGCATCGGCTTGCATCGATTCCTTGCCCAATGTGCTCAGGATTTCCACCGGGGCGCCGTCCTTTTCAATCACCCGCGGGAACCGATGCGTATCCTGCTTCACCCAGAGCGGAGCATAGCTCGACATGCCATTTTTCCAACTGGCAAGCCACAGAAATACCAGGTGCAGGTTGTTTCGCCGTGCGTCTTGAATCAAGCCGTCCGGCAGGGCAAAGTCAAACTGCCCTTCCCGGGGCTCGATCAATTCCCACGAAAGCGGCGTGAGGACCGTGTTGAGCGGGATCGCAGCAAGACGCGGCCAGATGGGCCGCATGTAATCGAGACTGGAGGAACTGGAATTGAATAATTCAGCCCCTAACACGAGAAAAGGCTTTCCATCCACTACCAACTGTGTGGCAGCGCCGTGTTTCTCCAGGTGCGGAATGCCGGAGTTTTGAGCATAAGCCACAAGCATGGGAACTCCGAACAATGAACAAATCATAAGAATGGATTGCTTCATGTCGGAAACCTCGCGGGCGTTTCTCTTGCGCTTGCCAGATTCGGTATATAGTGTGCGACATTTGCAAGCCGGCGTAAACCCCGTCATCGGGCTGGATGGCGCAGACCCCGAACTTAGGAGTCTGCGATCTCGCGAAGGGAGAGTTCTTGTCGGGGGGGGGCCGAGTCAAGCCGGTTAATGGAGAAGTCTGAACGCCCTCGAAGCGGAGAGACCGACTTCAGCGGTGCCCCTTCAGGGCATAGCAGACTCCAAGCCACTGATCCAGCGCCGGCCAGGGTGCCATCGGGGCGGTTAACTTAATTAGTACTTGACAAATGGTATATTATAGGCTAAAATTGTGCGGTAAGGTCGGACAAGGCGCTCAGGGCCTGCCGGGTACGCTATGCCAGAAAGTCCTCTTTTGTTTTCATCCCTTGTTCCTGCCTGCGGTTTCTGCCTCCAAGTACAGTCAAGAAGTCGAGGAGTCAAAGAGTCGAGGAGTTGGGAAGCCAACCGTCGGCCCCAGTTTTCGGGTCGCAGCTTGGGGAGACGGCGGGCCATTCCTGGACTTCCCGACTCGTCAATTCTCCGACCCGGGGCCCTGGCGAGCGAGCCGGGAGGCGCGACTCCCAAAAAACACAAAAATAATACGATCGAAGCCAATCTGTTATTGAAAACACAGTGAGCGTTTTGAAAACGAACCCAAAAAGAGCTCAAAAACGAAGCCAATTTTGAGCGTCAAATGCGGGAACTGGAGACGAATTCAGAAGTTGCGAGGCTCAAGAGGAAGAGACCCCTCACCCGGCTCGCTACTCTCGCCACCCTCTCCCCAAGGAGAGGCTGGTGACGAGGTTTATTCGGGGAAATCGGAGCAATGCGCGAAATACGAAAATCGTGGGAACGAAGCTAAGAAGTCGTTGAAAACAAAGGAAGGCGAATGTTACAAGTGCAAAAACGAACTCAAAATGAACCCTATTTTGGGCACAAAATGCGGGAACCAAACCCTAATTCAGAAGTTACGCGGAGCGACGCTCGACACCGTAAAAGTGACAAATAGTCAACTAGACGGCCTTGGCGCTCCCCTAGGCTTCCGGGTGCGGCGCCGCAGACTCTCCGTTTCCCCCGCCAATTTTCCGGGTTCTTCCTAGCCAAGTGGCTGATGCGCACATACTGCGATGGCTGCCAAGATGCCATTGGAGGTCAAACATGCAAAGCACATTGGCAAGTCTTTCGAGCGAACTGGCGAAGCTTGTGGAAGAGTTTCAGCCTTACGTGGTGGCGGTACACGCCCGTGGTCACTATCCATCAAGCGGAGTTCACTGGCGGCCCGGCATCATCGTAACGGCCGATCACACTGTTCGACGGGATGAAGACATTCAAGTCACGCTTCCCGACGGGAAGCGTGCGGACGCCGTTCTGGCGGGGCGCGATCCGGGAACGGATCTAGCTGCCCTGAAGGTGGACGGCTTGGGAAGCCCTGCCCCACAGGCTGGCGGAGGAGATCAGGCAAAAGCCGGTGAACTGGCAGTGGTGCTCGGGCGATCCCCCGATAGCGGGCCGAACGCCAGCCTGGGCGTCATCAGCGCAGTTTCCGGTCCGTGGCGAACCTGGCGGGGCGGGCGGTTGGACAACTACATCCGTCTCGACGCCACGATCTTTCCCAACTCTTCCGGGGGAGCGGTGGTTGATGTGCGAGGGCGTTTGCTCGGCGTCGCCACTTCCGCCCTGTCACGGATTGCCGGGTTGGCGATTCCGGCAAGTTCGGTTAACCGGGTTCTGGACGCCTTGGTGACCAAAGGCCACGTGCCGCGCGGCTACCTAGGCATTGGGGCTCAGCCGGTTGGAATCCCGGACGCATGGCGCGCCAGTCTCCCACTGACCGCCAAAAGTGGGATCATGGTGGTGAAGGTCGAAGCCGACGGGCCCGCGGACCGGGCGGGAGTATTCCTGGGCGACATCCTGGTGAGCCTCGGTGACACAACATTGGAAGAGTTCGAAGACCTGCAATCAGTTTCGGACTCTGGGATAATCGGCAAGCAGGTGAAGGCGCGCCTGATTCGAGCGGGCGCGATCCTGGAATTGAGCATTACGGTGGGTGAAAGGCCGGGAAAGTGAGGACAGTGCAGGCAGGCCGGGCTGGCTTTGCGTGTAAGGACTGCATGATTCGGGTTCTCGTCAAAGCTTCGTCGCCCATAGCCAAGGCGGGCCTGGAAAGCCTGCTCCGCCCGTATTCTGACTTGCGGCTGGTCGAGGATCTCAGCAAAGACGCTCGAGAAGTCGAATCCGAGTTACAGGCCGATGTGCTGCTGGTCGAAGCTGACACGTTGTCCGACCCCGGGGCGCGCGAGGCTCTGGATTGGGTCGGCGCGGGCGCAGCGGCAGTTCTGCTGATTCGCAATCCCGCTGCCGAGCCCGTGGCGGAAGCACTGCGAGCGGGCCTCAAAGCAGTGTTGCCGAGCGGCATCGACGGGCCGGAAATCAGGGCGGCAATTGAGGCGGCGGCCTTGGGGCTGACGGTGCTCGAGTTGACCAGTCTGGATCTAGTACTGCGTGCTCCGAGCAGGCCTGCGAAGGGGACTTCCGGCACTCTCGTGGAGCCGCTCACAGAACGCGAATTCGAAGTTCTGGAGCTCGTGGCAGCAGGCCTTGGCAATAAAGAGGTAGCCGCGCGCCTGGAAATCTCCGAACATACAGTGAAGTTTCACGTGGCGTCCATCATGGGCAAACTCGGCGCGGGCAGCCGCACGGAGGCCGTCACGCTGGGTATACGCCATGGTTTGATCATGATCTGAGCAGGGCACCACTGAGGCACAGAGACACAGAGGAACAAAGGCAAAAGGGAGTTCTTTGCGCCTGAAGGATCGTGCAATGGGGATGGTTCTTTAGGTGGGCTCAGGGCGGCCGAGAGGGCCGCCCCGGCAATCGTCAAAACAAGAATCTTCCCAAGCTAGTGGTGCCCGCCGCCTCCGCCTCCCGCGCTGGCTCCGCCACCTGAGGAGACTCCTCCGCCGCCCGAGTGTCCCCCTGCGCTGGCGGAAACACCGCCGCCACCACCCGAGAAGCCACCGCCGCCGCTGGAGGCCGAGCCTCTGCCACCGCCACCGCTCGCACCGCCGCCACTGGATCCATGGGATGCCACGGAAATCCCGGACCCGCCACCGCGGCTGGAAATCACCGGGGCGCCACCGTGGCCGCCTGCGCCGCCAAAGTGGCCGTGCCATCCGCCGCCGTTCGTAGCGCTTCCATGGAACTCACCGGCTGAGCCGTACACCGGATAACGTCCACCCAAGGTTGTACCCTGAGCGGCGCGCAAGGGTTCACGAGTTCCGCCAAGAAAACCACGGTGGGCTAGCAACGAGCCTTCCCTCGCTAGATCGCCACCCATCAAAACGGTGGCAGGCGCGGTTGCATGGCCGAAGCCCGGGTGCGCCCCTGGCGGGGCGGGCCGACCAGGCATCGCCGCATTTGCATTGCTGGCAAACGTGGTCCGAGGACTTGCTTCGGCAGGCGGCTGCTCAATCTTATTCGCGTTCGTCGCCGGAACGCGCGTCACCACCTGGGCCGTAACCATCTGCCCCTTCTGAATCACGCTGGCCGGGACTTTGACAATCAGCCCGCCGCGATGGGCCGAGACAGGACCTACGCCGGGAAGACGAGGACGACCGGGGGGAATCCTGGGGTGGCTCGGTTGAATCGGCGCCCAGCCGTACCAGCCCGGCCCTCCGAACCAATTTACAAGTGAGGGGTACCAGAGGCCGCAGCCAAACATCGGATTCATCCAATACCAGCCGAAGGTTTGGTCAAAGTCCCACATACCGCAGTGGTCAGTCACCCAACCCCAGGGGTCGGCGGAAATCCATGTCCAGCCCATGCCGCCGTACCAATTCCACATGCCGTAACTATATGGCGACCAACCCGCCGGCGCGTAAGGCGACCAGCCGAATCGATTGCCGGGAAGCGTAACCCACTCGCCATAGGTGTTAAGGTCACTCCAGCCGTAGGCCGGTCCAACGGGGTGGACAGACTCGTCCTTGCCGGTTAGCTGTGCCTGGCGATCGCGAGCCTCCGTCCACTGGTCCCAATCGTCCTTGGTAATTCCCTTCTGGGCGTTGGAAGCCAGGGTGGTGCTGGCGGTTTCTTGCACCCAGACCTTGCCTTCGTCGAGCCTTATGGACTGATTATCGGCGGCCACGTCGACCGAACCCTTGAAGACCTCCACTCGGTAGCGGTCCTCGGCCAAGTCCGTCCGGAACTCGCACTTGCCCTGAGCGTTCAGGGTGGCGTTGGCAATCTTGACGCGATAGACGTCCTGGCCGCCAGACTGCAAGCTGACCGCGGCATTGCGTTCGTGTTGGTTCGCGGACCGCCGTTCAGGAACGAAGTTGAACGTCCCGTAACCCTCCTCAAAGGTAATGCCGTTCAGCTTGTTGCCATTGGCGTCTAGCGCCAGTTGATCGAAGAGCAATCTGGACCGTTCGCCGACGCGGGCGGTCGAGCCGTTTTCGAACTCCACCTCGGCATAGCTGCTGCCGCCAGTTGAGAGCTCGAAGCCCTCCTGGATGGGCGTGTTCAGCAGCGCCTTTTCCGCTTCCGTCGAGCCAGGCCGCTTGAGCATGACCGAGCCGCTCAGGTAACTGAGCCGAACCACGCGCGCGTGCGATACCGCTGCCATCGGCCCGGCGGAAGGGTAATACTCCAAGAACTTCCCCTTCCCCAAAGTCTGCGAGCCGGAATGGGCGGAGACGGCCAACGAGCCCTCCAACACCCGCAATCCCATTTTCCCCTGGCTGAAGCCCGCTTCGAAGTCAGCCCGGCCATTCGGAGAGATGGTGGCATCCGCAATTTGGAGCCTGTAATCATCCCGTTTGTTTGGAACGAAACGGAAACGCGCCGCACCCTGCTGCAAGGTGACGACATTCTGTCGCGTGCCGTCCTGCCCCGCTTCCGTTTGCGCAAAGTCGGCTCGGGTGAGTTCGCTGAATTCTATTCTCGAGCCGTTTTCCAGTTGCACGCTCGCTGAACTCGCCGTCGAGGTCGACACCTCAGCGCCTTCCTCAATCGGCATATTCACCTGAGCTGGAACCACTTCGGCAGCGCCTGGGCCCTTCACCATCACACTTCCCGTGAACGAACTCAGACGCGCCCCGCTGGCCGAAGGTTTTTGTTGAGTAAAGAGAGTTGCCGGCAGGAGCAACCCCGCGACCAAAACCACGAGTACACGTCGTAACTGATCGTATCTCACGGTCGGCCTCCTGGGGGGTATTATAACCTACTTTCCACACATACAGACGTTTCCTGTCGCAAGAAGGTTGCCGTCTGAATGGGGAACGGGGCCTTGTAGGGGCGTCAAGCCAAGCCGCGGATCTCAGATTCCAGATTTCAGATCTCCCGATCACTAGGGCCTTACGGTCACGATGACGGCGGCGTGGGGCGGGACGGTGGCCGTGAAGGAACCTGTCATGGTGCCCAGGTCTTTATGTTGCCACACCTCGTGGAGTGCGGCGGAAAGGTGCGCTGGGTATCCGATGTCTTCCCACTTTACGGTAATCTGCTGCGGCGTGGCGGCGCGGTTCAGCAGGGCCACGGCGCGGTTCCCGCCCTCGAGTTCGCGCGCCCAGACTTCTTTGTCACCCTCCTTGCGGACCCGGCTAGCTTGCTTGCCGAGCGGGTCCTGATCGATGGCGATCACCTCTTTGTTGGTAAGAACTGCAAGCGTATCCGCGTCCATATGGCGCAGGTCGTTGCCGGAGAGCAGGGGCGCGGCCAGCATGCACCACATTCCGAAGTGGGCGCGGGACTCGTCCGGGGAAAGCTTGCCATTGCCCACTTCCAGCATATCAGGGTCGTTCCAATGCCCGGGCCCGGCGGCGTACTCGATACCATCGACTTTGTCGAGAATGCGGACAACCCCCAGCCCGCCCCACTTCTCCGTGCAGTCCCAACAGTTCACAATGTCATCCGTAGCGCGCCACAGGTTGCCGACATCCTTGGCCCACTGCCAGGGCTTTGTGGAACCCCACTCGCAAATCGAAAACACAATGGGGCGGCCGGCGGCTTTGAGCGCGTCGCGCATGAGGGAATAGGACTCGAGCGAATTCTGGCCCTCGGCATGGCACCAGTCAAACTTGAGGTAGTCCACACCCCAGGATGCGTAGGTAAACGCATCCTGGAACTCATGGCCGCGCGAGCCGGGGCGGCCCTGGCAGGTTTGCCGGCCCGCATCGGAATAGATACCGAATTGCAGCCCCTTGGAATGAACGTAGTCGGCCACCGCCTTGATGCCGTTGGGGAAACGATCGGGATCGGCAACGATCGTGCCGTCCGGGTTACGCTTCACCTGCCAGCAGTCGTCAATGACCACGTATTGGTAACCGGCATCCTTCATGCCATTCGACACCATGGCGTCGGCCGTCTCGCGGATCAGCGGGTCGGAGACATTGCAGGCGAACTTGTTCCAACTGTTCCAACCCATGGGCGGCGTCTTGGCCAGACCATTGTCCAGGGCGCTCGCAGGCACCACACAAATGATCAACAAAAAGAATGTGCATATAACTCGCAACCGCATCGCGGGAACCTCCCAAGCAGGATTCAGCCGGAATCTCGATCTTGGAAACCGGGCACATGGAAGAATACACCCAACCACGCCTTTTGCATCCCATTTTTGCAGCCCACCGAACATCGCGGGTAAGGGCCCGCCATGGCGTGCCCCTATCCACTCGCACCATCGTTCTACAGTTGCTCTGGCGTGTTCGTTGGCTATAATGATGAGTCTCAAATACAGGGGGAATGGGATGGCAGAAAATAAAATCCTGGTGGAGATTTGCTGTGGATCGCTGGAGGATGCGATCGAGGCGGAAAAGGGGGGCGCGGACCGCGTTGAACTCTGCTCGGCGCTTTTCCTGGGAGGCCTGACGCCCTCGATGGGAACGATCGTGGAAGCCAAGGCGCGGCTGAAGATTCCTTTCGTGGCCATGGTGCGGCCGCGCGGCGGTGGCTTTTGCTATACCGACGTTGAAATGGCGGTCATGGAGCGCGATACCGTGGTGGCTCGAGAGCACGGCGCGGACGGAATTGTGTTTGGAATACTGAACGCCGACGGCAGCATCGACGAGGAAAGGTGCCGGCGCATTCGGAAACTGATTGGGGATCGCCAGGCGGTCTTCCATCGCGCTTTCGACGTAACGCCCGACCCTTTTCGGGCTCTCCATCAACTGGTTGACATGGGCTTCACCCGCCTGCTCACCAGCGGCCAGGAAGATACCGTCCCGGAGGGCGTGCCGCTCATCAAGCGGCTGATCGAATATGCCGGCGATCGAATCGAGATACTGCCGGGCGGGGGAATAAAACTCCACAACCTTCGCCAGGTGGTCGAAGCGACGGGCTGCAAACAGATACACCTCACGGCGTTCAAGACTCAGCTCGATCTTTCTGTGCGCGGGAGGCCCTTTGTGACCTTTGGCGGGGCGCTCTATCCACCCGAAGATCAATTTCAAGTGGCGGACCAAAACCTTGTCGAACGAATTGTAGGAACGCTAAAGTAGCCCTGACCGCTGGTTCTGGTAGTTGTCATTCCGAGCGGAGCGAGGAATCTCGCTCTGGTCAGTGTGGATTGATTCAGGGCGAGATTCCTCGCTCCGCTCGGAATGACAGGTTCAAGTTTCCGGGAGGAATCATTCCGATGCCTGCTACACCCAAACTCGATCTCTACAAAGTCCACAAAGCCGAATACGTAACGCCCAAACAACCAGTGCTGATTCAAATCAAGCGCGCCGAGTACCTGGCGTTCACCGGCCGCGGGGCGCCGGCTGGCGAAGCCTTCCAGAAAGCCGTCGGCGCGCTCTACAACGTCGCCTACACCCTCAAGATGGCCAAGAAATTCGCCGGGCAGGATTACAAAGTCTGCAACCTCGAGGGCCTTTGGTGGGGAGAGAAAGAAGCCGGGGATTTTGCCTTGCAGCCGCCCGACACCTGGAACTGGAAGCTCCTCATCCGCGTGCCGGACTTCATCAGCGCGAAGGATTTGAAAGACACTATCGCGGCGCTCAAAGAAAAGGGCAAACCTCCGGAAACCGCGGACGTGAAGTTGGAAACCCTGGATGAAGGCCAGTGCGTGCAGATGCTGCACGTGGGGCCTTACTCGACGGAGAGAGAAACGATCTCGAAAATGATCGCCCGGGCAGCGGAGAAGGGCTTGTCCTGCCACGGCCTGCATCACGAGATCTACCTCTCCGACCCTCGACGCGTGGCGCCTGAGCGCCTGCGCACGATTCTTCGCTTGCCAGTGGCATGAGAGTCGGGCAGCCCTTGTGGAAGTAACAACAACGTTAATCTCCGTGCCCTCCGCGCCTCCAAAGTATCAACACAGAGTCCACGGAGATTCTCAGTGCTCTCTGTGTTTCATCTTTGCGTAGCCACAAAGGACACGGAGAAGAAAGGCGGTACGATCAAGATGTTACATGGTCGCGTTCATTCGAGGCCGTTCAGAACGGGCGTACTTATCGCAGCCTTCTCTGTTTTTGCGGCATTCGTATTTCTTGCTCATCCCGCGTCCGCGCAGCGGCAACAGATTGTTTGGAGTGAGCAGGAGAAGCCGATCGTGCAGCAGTTGCGCAGCCTTCGCCAGGTGCCGGATGAGAAGCGGGGGCAGGTCACGAAGGACCTGGCGCTCGAGATCCGCAAGTTGCCGGCGGCGTCCAACAAGCTGACGTTGGCGAACGGCCTCGCCAATCTCTCCACCGAAGGCGACTTCGGCCACGACACGCTGCAGGAAGTCGCCACGACTCTGGCCACGGCGCTCGGCGAGCAGCCTCCCCCGGGGAACGGCAAACAGCCCGCCGGACCGTATGTCGAACTGGCCTCGCTCGTGCGGTACGAACACGTGCATGCCGCTTCGGACTCTCCCCAATTCGCGACGGCGATGTCCAAGCTTGCCGACGACGACCGGAGCCGCGAGCATGCAGATTTCACATTGACTGATGTCGAAGGAAAGCCCTGGAGTTTACAGGCTCTGCACGGCAAGGTCGTGCTGGTGAATTTCTGGGCCACGTGGTGCCCGCCCTGCCGCAAGGAGATGCCGGATCTGGATAAGCTTTACCAGGAATTCAAAGATCAGGGCCTTTTAATCCTTGCTATTTCTGATGAAGAGATAAGCAAAGTACAACCGTTCATTGCCGAACATCACTATACGTACCCCATCCTGCTCGATCCGGGTAGCAAGGTGCACAAGTTGTTCGTGGTCGAAGGAATCCCGAAGAGTTTCGTTTACGGTCGCGACGGCAAGCTGGTGGCGGAAGCGATCGACATGCGCACTCGTAAGCAATTTCTGGAGATGCTGTCGCAGGCGGGCCTAAAGTGAAATGGCCTGTCATTCTCAGCGCAGCGAAGGATCACTGTAGTTCCGGGAAGTGACCCCTCACCCGGCCCGCGACGGCTGATGAAAACGCCGTCGCGAGCCACCCTCTCCCCTCGGAGAGGGCTATTCAATGTACTGGCTATTTCGACGCGCCGGAAGAGGACCCAGCGGCAGCGGGTTTGACTTTCTCGATGGCGTCCCGCATGCCTGCCTCCCACTTCTCCGTCGAGTCATAGCCGACGCCCTTCAAGCGTATTACGCCGCCCGAATCCACAATCCAGTTCTGCGGGATTCCATTCACCTTGAGCGTTTCCGTCACGTAGTTGTACGCCGGAATCACCGTGACCGCAAGTTGATGCTCCTTGAGGAAGGGCTCAATCACTCCGGGGTTCTCATCCATATTCAAGGTGATGAATTGAACGTCGGTGCGATTCTTGTACTGGTCGATGAGTTTTTGTAAGCGAGGCAACTCCTCGCGACAGTACGTTCACCAAGACGCCCAGAAGTTTAGGAACGTCGTCTTGCCTTTGAGCGAGGCCATGTTCCAGGTCTTGCCGTTCAAATCGGCGAGTTCGAAAGTCGCTAAGGGTTGATTCGCGTCCTCCCAACTCAATGTGGCTTGGTTAGCCAAGGCATCGGCGCGCCGCCCGTACCATAGCTTCCAGCCCTCGTCCGACCCGCCCAGGCTGCCCCAGAGTTGATGGGCATTGTTGACTAGCTCGTCTTTCATTCCAGTCTCGGGCTTTTGCTGGGCGTCGAGCCGCGCGAGCAAGGCATTCTCATAAAACGCCATAGCGTCGAGCTTGCGCCCGTGGAGTTCCGCTTCCCGAGCCATCAGGCCCC
>CAWJHY010000059.1:0-27989 GCA_963842495.1 uncultured Acidobacteriota bacterium | reverse complement strand
TTCAGCAATTCATCCCAAGTAACCAACTTGCCTGTGTAGGCAGCCGTGCGCCCCAACATGGCGCTGAGCGCGGACTCGGCGCCCTGCGCCGCCTGGTTGTGGAACTGGTTGCTGGTGATGCTCTCGATAAACGCCTTCTGTTTCTCGGCCTCGGCTTCGTCCAGTGAGCCTTTGAACGTCCCCGCCACAGAGAACTGGTTACCGCCTTGCGCCGGGCCAAGTCCCGCGTCCCAAGGCTCTGCTCCGGCAATGCTGACCCGGTGGTCGTAGTGCGCCTGCGAACTGCCCTTCTCACCGTAAAACTGGGTTGCCGCGTCAAAAGTCGGGTCGTCAAACTGCGTGGATCCGAAACTGATCTGCACATGGTTGGGATAAGTGAAGACGAGATTGAAATTATCCCAGCAGTCGCCGGCGTCGGTGCGCAGCTTGCGCCCGCCACTGCCAACGGCCATCAGAGGATGCCCCTGGAGCGTCCAATTCACCATGTCGATCACGTGGATGTTCTGCTCAACGATGATGTCCCCGGAAAGTGATTTGTACCAGACCCAGTTGCGGAGCTTCTTCTCCTCCGGCGAGGCATTCGGCCACTCGGGTCGATCGATGTGGCCGCAATAGTAGTAGGCCAGACCGCAGCCGATCTTGCCCAGAGCGCCTTCCTGAATCCGCTTCACCAACTCGACGTGGGGCGGCGCCTTGCGGATTTGGAAACCTACCTCGAGGCTCAATTTCCCGTTGGCCTTTTCACCAATGTGCATCACGTGCTTGGCCCCCGGGACGTCCACCGCCACGGGCTTCTCGCAATAGACGTGCTTCCCTGCCGCCACGACGGTTTCCAGGTGATGAGGATGGAAGTAGGGAGGAGTAGTGATGAGGATGAAGTCCACTTCCTTCGATGCTGCGATCTCCTTGTAGGCATTGGGGCCTTGGAAGAGTTGAGAGGGATCAATCGCCGCGTATCCTTTTGCCTGCTGGTGCTCATCGAAGTGTTTTCGGCCCGCCGCAAGTTGATCGGGGAAGAGATCCGCCAGGGCCACCACCCGCGTGCTGGTGTTGTCAATGAAACCCGTCCCCACCGCCGTGCCGCGCCCTCCAACGCCTAAAATTCCCAGGCGCAAAGCGGAGTTCGCATCCGCACCTCGCACGGCCCCGGGTTTAAGGATCATGGCGCCCGTCGCCGTTGCAGCGGCCGCGCCCAGGAACTTTCTCCGACTCATTACTCCATCGACCATGAATGTGCCTCCTTAGTGTTTTCTCAGCCGCACCTGCTTCCGTAGCCTCTCCGGGACCGACCGGCTGATTATTCCTTGCCGCCCCTCTGAACGCTCGCATGATACTCCCACCAAAGGCCTGAAATCCAGCAAAACATGTCTCGTCGGGGCGGCCGTAGTGGCCGCCCTGGGCGTCCGCAAGGGTTACCCCTACGTCGCCTAGTGCTTCGCAGAATTAGTAAGCGACTTTATTCGTTGGAAGCGGAAGGGCAGGGCTTTAGCCCCGCCGCCAATCACGGGAGGTGAGTAAGGGGCTTCAGCCCCTGAAGCGATTTGGTTTCAGGGCCTAAAGGCCCTTTCAACCCTGGGCCCCTAGACGGCGGAGCTGAAGCCCCGCCCTTCCGAGGGCCATTTGAAATTGACCTCATTAAACCAACTAAGCACTACACGGCACGCTTGGTGCCGCTACCGGGCTTGACGGCGGGAATGCCCGACCGGCAGAGAGGGCAGTCGGCAGGGTTGTAGTTCTGAATAGTTAGAGTCAGCAATGCCGACCGAGGGACGCCAAGATCGGTCGTGCCGCCGCTGCGGTCGATCAGCGACCCCGCACCCACTACCTTCCCTCCCGCTTCTTCGACGCATTTCATCGTCTCGCGCGTCGAGAGGCCGGTGGTCAGCACATCCTCCACCACCAGCGCCGGCTCGCCGGAGGCTATAGTGAATCCGCGGCGCAGAGTCATGAGGCCGTCCTGCCGCTCGGTGAAGAGCGCCCGGATGCCAAGCGCCCGGCCCACTTCGTGGGCCACCAGAATTCCGCCCAGCGCCGGCGCCGCCACCAAGGTCGCGCCCAGGCGCCGCAGTTTCGCCGCGAGTTCGGAACAGAGTTGTTCAGCAATTTTGGGATGCTGCAAGACCTGCGCGCATTGTACGTAGCGATCGCTGTGCAGCCCGGAAGAGAGAATGAAGTGGCCCTCGAGCAGGGCGGAGTTGTCACGAAAAATCTGGAGGATTTGGCTGTCGGTCATAAGATGTGTCCCATTTTCGATTGTCGATCGACGATTGTCGATTGCCGATTGCCAACACTCGAAACCCGAAATTCGAAAATCGAAGCCCGGCCCCGATGGGTCGGGGCGCCATCCTCCCCTAGTTTCGAATTTCTAATTTCGAGTTTCGAAAATCGTCAATCGGCAATTGTCAATGCTGTGTCCATCTCCGCCACGATCGCGTCCGCCGCCGCAACCGGATCAGGCGCGCCGGTAATCGGCCGTCCCACCACCAGATAGTCCGAGCCCGCTGCCATGGCGCCGGCGGGGGTCGCAATCCGAGCCTGGTCGTTTGTGGCGGAGAAAGCGGGCCGAATCCCCGGCGTGACGATCAGAAAGTTCGGCCCGCACGCCCGCCGAATTGCCCCGATTTCGCGCGCCGAGGCCACCACGCCGTCGAGACCCGCGCGTTGCGCCAAGCATGCCAAGCGGACAACCGCCTCCATCGGCGTTCCCGAAATACCCAACTCCGCAAGGTCCGGGGCTTCCAAACTGGTCAGGATGGTTACCGCCAGCACCTTTAGGCTCACCTGCTGGCCCGCCCCTGCTGAGCGTGCTCCTTCGAGCGCAGCTTCCATCATCTTTCGCCCGCCGGAGGCGTGCACGTTCACCAGGCTGACCCCGAGTTCCGCAGCCTCGCGGGCCGCCGCCCGCACCGTATTCGGGATGTCGTGGAATTTAAGGTCGAGGAAAACCTTATGGCCCGTGGTGATGAGATAGCGCACCGGCACCGGCCCTTCGGCCGTGAAAAGCTCTGACCCAACTTTGAATAGCCCCACGTGGCCTTGCAGGCGTTCCGCCATTTGCGTGGCAGCGCTGCCGCCGGGCAGATCCAGCGCCACAATCAATTTGTCGCGTGTAGTCATCCCGACTATTGTAAACCACCGACTCTTGGTTTTCGCCGACATTCGCGCTGCGTTAACGCATGTTGCGGCGGCACTCGGGCTCGCGGAGAGGCGCACGCATTTCGATAAAAGCCGTCCAGACGTACACGCCACCGGCGGTTCTATACTGGTTGACATTTAACGCCAGACGTTATAGATTTGGGGAGTGATCAAATCCTTCCGGTGCGATGAGACTGAGCGGCTCTTCCATCGCCAGCCCAGCCGCAAGTTTCGCGCCATCGAACGGTCGGCCCTTCGGAAGCTCGACATGCTCGACGCGGCGAACGATCTTCGAGTTCTCGGCGTGCTTCCAGGCAACCGGCTGGAGCGGCTGCGCGGCGACCGCGAAGGACAGCACAGCATTCGGATCAACGATCAGTGGCGGATCTGTTTTGCTTGGCGCGAGGGCGACGCCTACCACGTTGAAATCACGGACTACCACTAGGAGGACACGATGGCCAAGAAACTGAAGCCCGTACATCCGGGCGAGATTCTGCGCGAGGAGTTCATGAAGCCGCTCGGCCTCAGCATGAACAAGCTGGCTTTGGATTTGCGCGTGCCGGTCACCCGCATCGCGGAGATTGTCCACGAGCGCCGCGCCATCTCGACCGATACGGCCCTGCGCCTGGGGCGCTACTTCAACACCACTCCGGTTTTTTGGATGAACCTCCAGGTTCGCTATGACCTCGAAGTCGCGGAAGATGAGCTGGCAGACAGGATCGCACGCGACGTGCAGCCGATCGAAGCAGCCGCCCTTTAAGAAGTAGGTCGTCTGCCTTCGCCTCGCGCATGGGGCGGAGCGGAGGAGGGGGAGTTTTCAGATTGCCTGACGAGACAGCCACTGCTAGACTCCCCCACGACGGGTTCTCGCGCGCGTGGATTCGCGCATACTGGGGGCATCATGCCAAGCGTAAAAAGGCTGTTGGCCATTGTCCTGGGCACGGCGCTCTTGGCGTACGCCCAAGGCAATACGTTCGACAAGGTCCGCTACAACGGCGGCACGGTATCGACGAAGGTTAGTCCTAAAGATTGGGATAATAAGCTGACTATTACCCCTGACCTGATCACGTTGGCGCTGAAAGACGGCCAGAAGGCCGAAATCCCTCCCAAGTCTGTAACCGCGCTCAGCTACGGCCAGGAGGCTCACCGGCGCGTCGGCACGATGATCGCGCTGGCAGTCCTGGTGGCTCCGGTGGCTCTCTTTGGCCTCCTCCACAAGACGCGGCTGCATTTCATCGGTATCCAGTACAAGACCTCCGATGGCAAGAGTGGCGGCTTGCTGCTTCAGGGTGACAAAGACAACTATCGCGCCATCCTCGTTGCCTTGCAGGGCGTCACTGGAGTTCCTGTTTCTGTCGCCGAAAAAGAGCGCGAGTTCGTTCCTGTAGGTGTCACCACCAGCGTCGCCAAGCAACCGGCCGAAACCCAAACAGGGGAAGAAAAACCGGCTGCGCCACCAACTCAAGAGACGGCAACGGGTACGGTTAATGTAACCTCCAATCCCGATGGCGCCGATGTCTACGCCGATGGCCAGTTTGTGGGAAATAGCCCGGCGGTCTTGAAGTTGAAGCCCGGAAAGCACACCGTTACCGTTAAGCTCTCGGGTCACCCCGATTGGTCGCGTGAAATCACCGTCGAGTCGGGTTCGGAAGTACGGTTAACAGCCACACTGGAACAGTGAGGGCAACGTGCAGCCAGGGTCAGCGGGCTTCTGGCCGCGAGTTCCTTCCCGGGATTATAAGGGCTGCGAAACTAGACCAGGGTCAGCCAGCCGCGGTGTGGCATGAGTAGATGACATGGCAGTCTTGCGTTCTCGGCGCTTGCGGCGTGCGGCACTGCTCTTTGCAGGCGTCTTTGTCTTTCAGTTCCTGCTCGGGCATGTGTCGGTACAAACCACCGAGCGCTACCTTGGATGCAAGCAGCGAATCCGAGGTGCGGTAAACGACCATATCGGCATCGAGCCGACCAACTGAAGGTTGCCAAAACAATTTTGTCATTGTGGAAGGCGTGCCGACAAACCGGACGTAGACTTTAATGCTTTCCGGCGAATGCAGGCACCGCAATGTCCTGAGGTGGTGCACGCTATCTAAGTTTTGAGTATTCGGCTTTGGCCTGCCGGTAGATGCGGATGTCGGCGTCAGCATCCTTCCAGATGTCGAAGAACTGCTTCTTGGCTTGCCGCGCTCCCCCCTGTCGCCGGCGAGGGCGCAAACGCGGCCGAGGCCGAGGTACGAGAGCGGGAAGAGAACTGCACCTTTGGCATCTTCGGGGAAAAGCACCAGGCACCGGTGAGCGAGGATGTTGCTGTACTCCTGCGCGGCAGCTTCGCCTTGGCCGAGGCGGAGCAATGCCTGAGCCCGCACGGTGCTGACCCAAGCGTTGAAAGGAACCGGAGAGGCAGGTAACCCTTCGAGCCGCGCCAGCGCATCTTTGGCATTGCCCCCCTGAAGATCCAGGACGGCTTCCGCCAGAGTTGCGTTTTGCTGCCGTTCATTGTGCGTAGAGGGATAGCTCTTGCGCCCCGCCGCAAGCCGGTCTGGAACAGCTTGCGAATGCCCCTCATTCGTCCGCCATAGCTGCTCCAAGCCACCCGCCGCCGACTGAGAACAGTGTGATGAAAACACAACAGATTGCCGACCCGCACTAGCGGGGTGCAATCCGTGCGGCCTCAAGTTTCTTCAGCTCTTGGAACCAGTTGACAACTACCTTGTACTCAGTAAGACCTCGGTGGGGAGAATCGTCACGCAGCATGAGGAATTCGCCGCCGTCCGGCGTGAGGTCGTAGTCGTTGACGGCACCGCCCATTATGAATGAGCCCTCGAACAACACGCGCGGCTTGCCGGACGAAAAGATCGGTTGAGTCACCACGCTCGAAACCATCATCTTGTCGCCGTTCCGGTAATACAGCTCTTTGCCGTTCGCCGACCAGTGAGGCTGAAGGCCGCCGTCGGAGGAAACCTGCCATCGTCCTCCCCCCGGTTCGGCGGATCGTACGTAGACTTCGCTCCTGCCGGATTCGTCGGATGTATAGGCAATCCAGCGCGCGTCCGGTGACAACATGGCCTGCCACGCCTGCCCGGACGCATCGGCGAGGGTCACTGGCTCACCCGTGGCCTGCAAAACAGGCGTGCGCACCGCAGATGCAGGGGTATAAAGCAGCGGCAGCATGCGCACCTGGAGCTTGTCACCCGCCAACTCATACTCTACGAGGGCCAATCTTTTGGCGTCGCGCGACCATGACGTCGCCCCAACAAACCCCTTGGGGAAGTCATAAAGTTTCTGGGGTTCGGCGCTCGCATCGGTCGGCATCCACATCAGGGTGGTCCCGCCTATTAAATGGCCTCGCGTGAACACCAGCAGTTTGCCATCCGGACTCCAGGTTGGCGCCATATCGTCCCACGTTGGCGCCATACCGTTGACCTGTGCCGCGGTAAGTCGGGTTGGCGATTCTCGCGCGAGGTCATATAGCCACAGCGAATTTCCGGGGCCTTGTTTAACTGAAGCCGCGAGGAAACTGCCATCCGGCGAAAGCCGTGGGTCCCAGTAGTCGCCTCCTGGAAGTGCCAGGGGTCGCACTGCGCCTGCCCTGTCAACCAGTACCACCGAGTACTTGTTGTCCCGAGCCGCAACGTAAACCAGAGTACCAGCCGGAGAAACCGCAAATTCGGGGTTGAACCAAAACGAGCTGTCGTCGGTGAAAACATGGTAGGGGAGGATGAACTCGGGACCGATGGTGAGCGTTCGCTCGGGATCGAAGGGGACGGCCCAGAGTGCATTGGCGCGGAAAAATAGCAGATGTCCGGATGGAATATAGGTGCCTCGTGAAGCGTTCTCGAGCACGATCCGGCGTTTGCCGGTCTCGAGCGACTGAACAACAATCGCATCGCCAAGAGTCCGCCTTCTGGCGGTGAACAGCAAGTCGTCGCCGTTGGGCAGCAGTTGTGGCCAGTCGTGCTGTTGTTCCCCAGGTTCAAGCTTCGTGACCTGCTCCGGCACACCGCCGCTCGCCGGAACACGGCTGATGCCGCGGCCGATAATTCCAAAATAGATGTTGCCATCGCGCGCCCATGTACCGCCGAGCCCGACCTCGGGGAGCGAGCAAACATCCAGCAACTGGTCTCCCGATAACGCCATTTTCTGGACCTTCTTCGCAGCCACGAAGGCCAGCCATTGTCCATCCGGCGAGAAGAACGACACCGTGCCTATGCTGGGCGCCGGGGTTAATTTGCCGGCAGACTGCTCCAAGCTGTAAAGGTATAGCCCATACGCGCCTGTCGGCGTTTTCACTAGTGAGACGACATGCAGCCCGTCGGGAGAAACCGCCAAGCCCGGAACACTGTCGTTCAGCGGCGTTTCCGGCGGGGTTTGCACGGCGAAGTGCACCGCTGCGCCTGGTATCGTCGGCGCCTTCGAGAGGAGCAACCACCATCCGACTACTGCCCCAATGAGCAGGACGGCCAGACCGACGACGGCAAGTTTGGCTGTTCGGCCCTTGACCCAGCGAGGCTTGGGGCGCTCCGTAAGCATCTGGCTCACGGCGCGCCCTGACTCGCTGTCGCGTTTCAGGCGCTTCAAGTCGGCACGCAGCTCGGCCGCCGACTGGCAGCGTACCTCCCGGTCCTTCTCCAGGGCCTTGTTAATGACCTCCTCCAGGCGCAGCGGAATCTCGGGGTTCAGCTTGGCAGGCGAGACCGGCATACGCTCCAGTATGTCGTGGAAGATGATTCCAGGCGTGGCTCCCGGGAATGCCTGCTGGCCGGTCGCCATTTCGTACAGCAGCAGGCCGAAAGAGAACAGGTCGGTGCGGGTATCGAGCTCTTGCCCGCGCACTTGCTCGGGGGACATGTAAGCGAAGGTGCCCACGGCCACGCCGGGGCTGGTCAAGTGTTCCTCCTCCAGCGTTGTGGCCGTCGCCCCCTCGGAGACAACCGCCGTCTTTGCCCCCCGCCGCTCCGGCAGCAGCTTGGCCAGGCCGAAGTCCAGAATCTTGGCCTGCCCCCGGTCAGTGACAAAAACGTTGGCGGGCTTGATATCGCGGTGGATGATGTTCTTGCGATGAGCGGCATCCAGCGCGTCGGCGATCTGCATGCCCAACTCCAGCACCTCCTCGGTTTCCAGCGGGTTGCCTTGGATGTGATGCTTAAGGGTCTGGCCCTCCAGGCACTCCATCACGATGAAAGGCTGGCCTTCGTATTCATCGAAGTCGTGAATGGTGCAGATGTTGGGGTGGTTGAGGGCAGAGGCCGCTTGCGCTTCACGTTGGAACCGTTCCAGGGCTTGTCGGTCCTTGGAGAGCTCTTCAGGAAGGAATTTCAAGGCCACGGTGCGCTTGAGCTTGGTGTCCTGGGCCTTGTACACCACACCCATGCCCCCGCTGCCCAGCTTCTCCATGAGGCGATAGTGGGAAATAATCTGGCCTAGCGCGGGTTCGTGGATGGCCTGAGCCTGCTCTCGGGCCAGCGCCCGGGCAGCCACCTCCAAGGCGGGAGCTTCAATAAACTTCTCCGCTGGCTTCTCGTACGCAAGCAAGGATTCGACTTCATGGTACAGTTCCGCGTCTCCGGCGCAAGCTGCTCGCAGGAACTCCAGTCGCTCGCTTGCTTCGCGCTGTAGCGCCGCGTCGTACAACTCCCTAACGAGATTCCATTGTTCCGGCTTCATCGAGCTTTTCGCCATCCATTGCCCGCAACAGCCAGGTCTTGGTCAGTTTCCAGTCGCGCGTCACGGTCTCGGGTGAGACCTTCAGGACCTCGGCCGTTTGTTCCACACTCAGCCCGCCAAAGAACCGCAATTCCACCACCTCGCTCTGCCGGGGGTTTATAGCGGCTAGAGCCTTTAGGGCGTCGTCGAGGGACACTAAGTCCACACCCGATTCCGCAGAAACCATCAATCCTTCATCCAAGCACGTCGGGGCAATCCCAGCGCCGCGCTTCTGGCGCTGCCGGGAACGTGCGAACTCCACCAGAATCCGCCGCATCAACCGCGCCGAGATCGCGAAGAAATGGGCGCGGTTTTGCCAGCTCACTTGACTGGCGTCGATGAGTCGAAGGTAGGCCTCGTTAACCAGGGCCGTGGTCTGCAAGAGGTGGCCGGGTTTTTCGCCGCTCATGTAGTGGTGTGCTAGGCGGTGCAGTTCGTCGTAAACCAAGGGCATCAGCTTCTCGAGTGCGGTGTGGTCCCCATCGCTCCAGGCTCGGAGCAGATCTGTAACCTCATGCGCTGAGGGCAGTGCCATATGACCCCCTTTGGGTCACCCACCTGCATCTAACGGTCAAAATAGCATACGCGCTCGACCTTTGCAAAAGGTCTGCGGCCTAATGGTAGCGCCATTTGGAATTGTCTCTTCGCCCCCAGTGACCTCCTGCTCCCCGCAAAAATTGTTCACCTGCCATTACGGTTTTCGATCTCAATTGTCGCATTGCTAGCTGACGGCAAGAGAGTATGTTTGTTTGAATTCGCACAGAGCGAAAGGATATTTGCCGCGCGGGATGGTGCTCTTCGCATCGGCTGCGCGAGGCTGGGAGGAAAAGGGCTATGAAAACACTAAAAAGGCTTCACTTCAATTCTACGTCGTCTTTTCGAAATGTGAGAAGGTCCACGGTGTGGGCGGTGCTTTGCCTGGCCGTGTGCATGTTAGGGGCGGGCATCTCAGCGTTGGCTCAGAGCCCCAGGATTATCGAATTTCAAGCTCAGGACGCGGGCAACACCCCCGGCTCGGGCTTGGGCACTCAAGCTGAGAGCATCAACCCGTGGGGGGCGGTTGCGGGGCTCTACGCAGACCCGAACGATGTGATGCACGGCTTCCTGCGAACCCCAGAAGGTAGACTTATCACCTTCGATGCTCCAGGCGCGGGCACTGCACCGGGCCTCTACTTTAAGTCGACCCCTGCCGGGACTTACGGTGGCCAGGGCACCTATGCCATGTCCATTAACCCAGCGGGAGCGATTGCGGGATCCTACATTGATGAGAACAATGTGGGCCACGGCTTCGTGCGCGCTCCCGACGGCAGGTTCACGTCCTTCTACGATCCGGACGCAGACCAACAAAGTGCTTACCTGGGTACCTTCGGGTGGAACATCAACCCAGCGGGGGTGATCGCGGGAAACTACTGGGACTCGAGCTCCATCCGTCACGGCTTCGTGCGCACTCCGCATGGCACGTTTGCCAACTTCGACCCCTCTGGCAGCGTCTCCACGTTTGTCTGTTTGGCCTCGTGCATCAACCCCGCCGGGACGGTCACCGGAGCCTACTTTGACGCCGGGGGTGTGGAGCATGGCTTCGTGCGCGCCCCGGACGGCAGGATCACTGAGTTCGACGTTCCGGGCGCAGGCACGGAAAGCGGCCAGGGCACGTGGGGCACGAGCATCAACACCGAGGGGGCGGTGACGGGAGGTTATGTAACCGGGGACAATGTGACTCACGGCTACGTGCGCGCTCCTGACGGCCGCATCGCCAAGTTCGACGTTCCGGGCGCAGGCACAGACGGGAGCCAGGGCCAAGGTACCTATGCCGAGGCCATCAATGATGCGGGGACGGTCACGGGCGAATACATCGATTCGAACGATGTTCAACACGGCTTCGTGCGCGCTCCGAACGGTACGATCACTAAGTTCGATGCTCGGGACGCGGGCACGGCCGCGGGCAGTTACGAGGGCACCGTCCCCTTGGCGATCAATGCGATGGGGGAGATTACGGGGGCGTACATTGACAGTAACTGGGTGTTGCACGGTTTCCTGCGGCTCGCCGGTCCGCCACAGTTTTGAGAATACGCAGTCATTTTCGTTGCTCTCACTGAAGCTTCGCACGGCTGCGCAGGTTACCGGCGCGCAGCCTGCGGAGCTCCAAACCGCGCCGAGAGTTGCGAGCGCGAGCTAAGGGACGGATCTATGCCAAATCGAATGGGACTTCGGCGCTGGATCGCCGGGAGAACAGCAGGGGTGCTCTTGACAGTATCGCTGGCCACCTTTCCAGCCAGAGCTCAGAACAACGGCAGGGATTACATTATCCTTGTGGGTTCCGGTTTCATTTGTGATACCGGCGACTCTTCCTCCTGCCCGTCGGTGGTCAAGTCAGCCGATGGCTCGAGCTACGAGATGAGCGGCGTCGGGACATTCAACACGAAAAGCAAGCTAGTCACGGCAACGGGGACGTTCACTCACAAGTCCCCCAATGGAAACTCGCTGGCGACGGGCGTCTGGATGGCAAATGAACTGGTCAGTTTTGACTCTTACGGCATCGCGCCGGGGGCGAGGTTGCAGGCGGGGTTGACATTCGGCTCGCCGCCGTTCGCCCCCCGGCGGATGCCCATGCTCTCAGGCTCGATGCCGGCGGGGGGACTGGCCGTATTGCGCATCCGGCTCGTGCCCATGTGGGGGCCACAGAGAGACGCGCTACTGCAAGTGAACTGTGCCCTCGGCAAGGTGCCTGAAGAACGACAGACAGAAGGAATAAGGCTAAGTCTCGAGGGAGGCGGCGAATTCGATCAGGAAATCAGCGGGCGCACCATGTTTGCCTTGACGAAGCTGACTGCCAACCTTACTCCTAAAATGCCCGATTCCGAGCATAAGACCGATCCGGCGCCTGCGGAAGTCCACCCGTGATTGGAACGAGGCGGTGGCGACATGGCGATCGGGACTCCAATCGGGATTACTCCTCCCTAGTTGGCCAGCGTTTAATAATCGTCAAGGGCGGCTTCTCGTCAGCCACTTTGACGGTAAACCGCCTACCAGCGGAAGTGGCCCCGCCGCCGAGAGCGAACTGATGTCGGCTTCACCCGCGATAACAACAAATCTGTTGCGTGTCGTCACGAAGGCCGTTAGGCGGCATGAATTCTGGAGGGCACTCGCGCCGGCTCGGGGAAGCGAAGCGCCGGGTTTTTCCTCGGCGGTGACTTCAAACCCGGCCCGTGGTGGACGAGTCAAAGACGTCGCCGAAAGCGCGTCGCGAACCGCGATGAGCGCGAGCAAGCTCTCGACAAGAAAGCGGCAGCAAGCTGCCGCACTCCAAGGCTGCCGCACTCCATGACCTCGACAAGCGACCCTCGACCGTGCCATGATTCGCCAGGAGGGGAGATTTCGGAAGTGAGCGAGCGGTTGCAAAGCCTGATCGCAGAGTTGCGGAGACGGTTTGAGGCGCTCTATGGGCCGCGCCTTGTCCGCTTGGTGCTCTTCGGATCCCAAGCTCGAGGCGATGCCGAACCCGGCTCCGACATTGATGTGCTCGTGGTCCTCAATGGACCGGTGCGGCCGGGGACGGAGATCGTCCGAACAGGGGAGATCACGGCGGCGATGTCACTGGATAACAACGTGGTGATATCCTGCACTTTCATCTCGCTGGACAGTTTTGAGCGGGAGGGAAGCCCTCTTATGATCAATGTGCGGCGGGAGGGCATTCTGGTATGAAGCCCGAGCAGGAGAATCTGCTAAGGAAAGCGGAGCGTAGCATCGACGCCGCGAAGCTCATGCAAGAAAACGGCTATTACGATTTTGCCGCCTCTCGGGCCTACTACGCCATGTTCTATCTTGCCGAGGCTTTCCTGCTGGAACATGGCCTTGCGTTTTCCAAGCACTCCGCGGTGATTGCTGCGTTCGGAGAGAGGTTCAGCAAGACGGGCCTTCTACCCACGGAACTCCATCGCTACCTCACAGAGGGGCAGGATAGTCGGAATGTGGGAGACTACCACTCCGGCAGCTCATTGACAAAGGAAGACGCCGCTCTGCAAATCGAACGTGCCGAAAGATTTCTAGAGGTTGCCCGTCAGCGTCTAGGCAACCTTCCCCCGACTCAGAAAGAGCCTTAGGCCCACCGACGGTCCCACTGGTAACCGCGAACGAGCAACCACAGGGGCCGCCGCCGCTTGGATGACCTCTTCCAATCGATGCTCCACCGCGCTTTTCAAGGTGAGCTATGACCGGTTGCCTGCCGGACTACACGTTCCTGGATCACATACACAAACGGCGCTGCTGGCTCCGTGTCCGGAAGGGACTTCTTATCCCTGCACATTTTTCTCTTGACAAACGGGACGACATAGGCTAGAGTTGTTTCGTGGGGTTGGGCAGGGGGTTAGGCCTGCCCGATAGGTCATGCCAGAAAGTCCTCTTTTGTTTTCGTCTGTGGTTCCTGCCGGTGGTTCGTATTTCCCGCTCAGCCAAGAAGTCGAGGAGTCAAAGAGTCCAGGAGTGGGAGACCGAGAGCGGAGTGCACGCCTCGGGCCACAGGCTGGAAGGCGGTGGGTCGCTCCGCAACGTCTCGACTGCTCGACTTGTCGACTGCAAAATCCAGATAACAAAGCGAGAATGTCTATGAAAACAAACAGTCGAGGAGTTGAGGAGTTGAGAAGTTGTGGGGCCAATTCAAGAGGTCGGATCGGATGGTGACGGTTTGCCACTCTTCGACTCTCAACTCTCGACTTCTCAACTTGAATTCGACAGAACAAAGCGAGAATGTCTATGAAAACAAACAGTCGAGGAGTTAAGGAGTCGAGGAGTTGAGAAGTTGTGGGGCCAATTCAAGAGGTCGGATCGGATGGTGACGGTTTGCCACTCTTCGACTCTCAACTCTCGACTTCTCAACTTGAATTCGACAGAACAAAGCGAGAATGTCTATGAAAACAAAGGACAAGGACAAAAAGTCGATTGTCGCGCGGGTCGGTCCTAACTGCTTGCCGCTGAGGCGAATTCAGCCAGACGTTCGGCGACGCTCTTGACGTGCCGAGGAAGGGGCAGCTTGGCTCCAGCCTCGAATATGGGAATCAGCTTCTCGAGCTCCGGGCCGGAGGCTGCGCCGGTTAGGGCGACGCGGATGGGATGGAACAAGTCCTTTCCTTTGTTCCCCGTATCCTTCTGCACTTGCTTGGTGAGCGCGCGGAACTGCTCGTAGCTCAACTCCGATTGGGCCAGGGCCTTGGGGATGAAGGCGCCAAGCACCGTGCGGGCGCTCGGGGCCGCCGCGAGGTCTAATTCCTCGACTGCCTTCCTTGCGTCGTACTCGAATATGATCCGAACCGCATCGGGCAGTTGCTCGAGCGTGTTGAGGTTCTTGAGAACGGCGATTAGCACCCCTTCGAGCCAAGCCGTAACTTCCGCAATTGGTTGGGCTTCCAGGTACCCCGCCGACTGAAGGAACGGTACGGCCAGTTCCACCAAACGCTGGGGTTGACACTCCTTCAAGTAGTGCCGATTCAGCCAATAGAGCTTCTCCTGGTCAAACACTGCCGGACTCTTGGTGATGTGCTCGAGTGAAAACTGCTCGACAAGCTGCTGTGGGCTCAGGATTTCCGTCTTTCCGTCCGCCGGCGACCAACCTAACAGTGCCAGGTAATTCCGCAGCGCCTCGGGGAGGATTCCCATCTCACGAAAACTCTCGAGCGAGGTTGCCCCGTGGCGCTTGGAAAGGCGTGTCCGGTCTGAACCCAGGATCGTGGAGAGGTGGGCAAACTGCGGCGGCTCCCAGCCCAGGGCGGCGTAGACCGCGAGTTGGCGGGGAGTGTTGGAAATGTGGTCATCGCCGCGAATCACGTGAGTGATCGCCATCAAGTGATCGTCAACGACTACCGCATAGTTGTAATTGGGATTACCGTCGGAGCGCACCAGGACTGGGTCACCAATGACCGCCGCCGAAAAATTGGTCGGCCCGTGAACGAGGTCGTTCCAGGAAAACGCGCTGGCAATGATCTTCAGCCGGATTGCAGCCGGCTCGCCCGCCGCAAGCTTGCGCGCTGCCTCTTCGCGCGGACGCTTCCGGCAGCGCCCCGAATAAAGGGGTTGGAGGCCAGCCTTCAGTGCCTCCTGGCGTTCCTGCTCGAGTTGCTCCGGAGTGCAGAAGCAGAAATAGGCCTGGCCCTGGTCAATCAATTGGGTAGCCAGCCGGGAGTAGATCTCCTTACGCTCCGACTGGCGGTAGGGAGCAAACGCACCCCCTTTGTCCGGTCCCTCGTCCCAATCGATGCCGAACCAACGCAAGTCCTCGACCAACTGCCGTTCGAACTCCTCCTTGGAGCGCTCGATGTCCGTGTCTTCGATCCGCAAAACGAAAGCGCCGCCGTAATGCCGGGCAAAGAGCCAGTTGAAAAGGGCCGTGCGGGCGTTCCCGACGTGGACGTAGCCTGTCGGGCTTGGGGCAAACCGAACTCTGATCTTAGACATATCTCCAGCCGCCTGTTAACGATAGCACACCTCCGGCATTGCGGCATTACGCTTTCATCAGGGAGGGGATTAATACAACCTTGCAAAGGCATGCAGTTCCGCACCAGCACATTTCCAAGTCCGCACCACGATGCGGAACCGCCGCCTAGTTTCTGGAGCGAAGTTCCTGGCAGGTAAGGCAGTAGCGAGCCCAGGGCACAGCCTTGAGGCGAGGAGAGGCAATCTCCTCGTGGCACCCTTCACAGGCGCCGTAAGTGCCTCGGGCACAACGACCAAGCGCATTGTCGACTTCCCTCAAAAGTTGACTGCGCAGACTTGCAGTTACCGCCGTCACATCCTGTTCGGCAGTTCGGACAGCAAACTCAACGACATCGGGCGACTGAACATTGGTCGCCAGCGCCGCCGGCGCCCCTTTTGCCGATGCGAGCAATTCGGTTCGCTTCTTTAGCAACAATGTTCGATAAGCGTTCTTCGCAGTTTTCAAAGCAGCTCCCATTCCTAACCTCTCCTCCGATCATTTTGTAACAATCCAAATCCTGTTAAGCTATATCGTCAGCGTTAATTGATGACCTTCGACCCCTCAAGGTTGCACAATTTCTCGGAAAATCTTGCTATGATATACATAAGTTTGACCTCTGGTGTCAAGCCTTTAGGACGGCCTCCTGTTTTAGACCTTGCACCGAGCTTCAGGTCTGCAAACCGGGGCATAATGGTCGGCGGTACACCCAATTGGGATAGAGTTCGAGATTCTGACAAATGATACCGCTACAGTGAGTTATGGTACAATTCTGCGCTTGCGATGGCAGCTTTCGGCGGGTGATGGTAACCGCGGATAGTTTCGCCGGCTGATGGACAATATGGCGTTTTTGACTCGCCGCCCCTTCAACCGACCGGCTTCAGGAGGTGTTAGGATTGGCACAGCGCGATGATTTTCTTCGGCGAATTCGGGTAGCTTTGGGCCGTCCTTTGGACCACACTTTGTCTCGAGCGGGCGCCTTGGCGCCAACCTCGACGCTGGCCGGAGTCCTGCCTCCCATCCCTCCTGGCGAGGTGCTAGCCAGTTTCGAGACAGAATTGGCCAAGGTGGCCGGAGTGGCCCATCGAGCGGCTAATCGACAGGAATTGGAAGAAATCCTAAGGGTCATCCTCTTTCAGGCTAATGCCAAGAACGTGGTTCTTTCCCGCAATCCGCTATTGGCGGAGTTGAAGATCGACGCCCTGCTCCGCTCGCTGGGGAAGACCGTTTCAGTTTGGCCAGCCTCAGCGGAAGGGGAGATTTCCAAGGGGAAGTCTTCACTATCGACCTTTGCTGAGGCCAGCTTTGCGGCAACCGTGGGGATCACCGGCGTGGAATATGCTTTGGCGGAAACTGGCAGCCTGGTGGCGGCCAGTTGGACGGAGGGCGCTCAACTGGCATCGCTGGCCCCGCCTGTGCACGTGGCATTGTACCGGCGCACCCAACTAGTGGCGACGCTCGACGAAGTCTTGGAAAGGCTTCGCGTGGCCTGCGGACCCAGGGAGGCCGCCTGGGGCCGGTCGGTAGTTTTCATCACAGGAACCAGCCGTACTGCCGACATCGAACAAATCCTCATCCGTGGGGTTCATGGCCCTGGTGAGGTGCATGCAATTCTCGTGGAAGCCGAATGTTTTGCTTGACCCTCAGGCGAGGAGCGGGTCAAAACTCCTCAGCCAACGAAGTGCGTTCAGCAGGGGAGGCTGATAGGTGCGACGTATCGTTGAAGGTAATTAGCTCCCACCCATAGGGCCGGGAGCGGATGATGCTCAGGGCAGTGTTATTCAGGACAAGCCGCCTTCGGTACTCGTCCGGCGCCATGCCCAGAACGTGGCAGATCGCCAGGCGGCAAACAGTCTTGTGGAAGGTCACCAGCACGCGGCCCCGCTGATGTTTGGGCGCGAGAGATTCCAGAAACGAGACGACGCGCTGCTGAGCTGCCAGGCCAGTTTCGCCGCCAGGCGGCGCGAGTTGCGCGGGCTTGGCGTCCCAAGCGCGAAATGCCTGGGAGTCGTTCTCCATGATATCCGACAAGGTTCGCCCTTCCCATTGGCCATAATCAAGCTCCACAAGCCTCTGGTCGGGGACAGGCTCGAGGCCCACAACCTCGGCGATCAAGCGCGCGGTCTCGAAGGCGCGCCCCAGCGGACTCGTGTAGAACGCTTCAAAAGGGATGGTCTTCAGGCGCTCGGCGAGGTGCTTTGCCTGCCGGCGCCCCGCCTCGGAGAGGGGTATGTCGGATCGGCCGCAAAGCCGGTCCCCGGCATTCCAAGCCGACTCACCATGACGCACTAGATAGAAAAGTCCCATAGGAGCTGGATGTACTGCGCCATCATTCGAGCGGCAGGAATGTCACGCATACGGGCGAAGGCGCCTGAAGCACTTGGCCGGTCGGAGAGAGAAGCCCGGTGGTCGGGTTGATGCGGAACTGCACGACATTGTCGGAGTCTTGGTTGGCCACGAACAAATACGTCCCGCTTGGGTCAATCGTGAAGCTGCGAGGCGTCTTCCCAAGTGTAGGAACCTGTGCCAACGGAGTGAGTGTCCCTTTCTTCGAGTTAATTGAGAAGACGGCGATCGTGTCGAGCCCGCGGTTCGACGCATACAAGAACTTCCCCGAAGGATGCACGGCTACCTCGGCGCCAGTACTCTCGCCTTTGAAATCTGGGGGGAGGGTCGAGATGGGTTGGAGCACATCCAAAGCTCCCTTGGCCGCCTCGTACGCGAACGGGGTGATGGTGGATTGCATTTCGTCGATCGCATAACCGAACTTCCCGTTAGGAGTAAAGGCAAAATGCCGCGGCCCTGCTCCGGAGCTGACCGTGGCGGAAGGGGGAATATTCGGCGTGAGCGTCCCTTTTCCTGGATCGAAGCGATAAACGAACACCTCATCGAGGCCCAGGTCCGCGCTGATGACGAAGCGGTTGTCCGGTGACATGTAAACCGAGTGCACGTGCGGCCCTTCCTGGCGTTGGGGGTTGACGCTGGCGCCCTTGTGCTGCACAAACGCCGTGGCCTTGCCCAGACTGCCGTCGCCCAGAATTGGGAACACCGCCAAGCTTCCGCCGCCGTAGTTGGCGACGATAACGAACTTTCCAGTCTTATCCACAGTGAGGTGGCAAGGACCCGCCCCGCCGGACGCCACTTCGTTCAAGAAAGTGAGCTTGCCAGTCCCTGGCGCAATGGCAAAGGCGCTGACTCCACCGCTACTGTGGCCCTGGTACTCCGATATCTCGTTGACGGCGTAAAGGTGCTGGCGGCTAGGGTCGATGGTAAGAAAGGACGGGTCGGCAGTCTCGGCCGCCAGTCCGATCGAGTCCAAACGGTCCGAAGCTGCGTTAAAGCGGCAAGCGTAAATGCCTTTGCTTCCCTTCTCGGTATAAGTGCCGATGTACACAAGATACTTGTTCGGGGCAGCACCCGGACCGGCGCCGCGAGCGCAATGGGTTGGGAGAAACGGCGCCGTCAGCGCCGCAAGAATTAAAGCAAGGCAGGGATTGGTTTTCATGCTCCTATGAAACCTCATTCGACCCCCTGGGCGCAAGTGGTATAATTGCAGTGGTTAGTGCTTAGTGGCTAGTGACTAGTACCAGGAGTTAAACTACCTGCTCCGTTCACTAGCCACTAAGCACTAGCCACAAACATTCCCATGACCAGCTTAATGCAAGAAATCGCGCAGCAGCCAGCGGTCCTTTCGGGCCTGCGGAAGTTTTATACTAGCCCCGGAGCCATCCCCTCGAAGGTGTTGCGAGGGATGGTGAACCGTTGGCCACCTACCGTGGTCTTCACGGGAATGGGATCGTCGATGTACGCAGCCTACCCGGCCCAGGCTTACTTGAATTCACTCGGCATTCGCGCCCTGATCTGGGAGACGGGCGAACTGGTGGATCACCTGCGGAAGTTCCACGGAGCAGACATACTGCTGGCGGTTGTCTCCCAATCGGGTGAAACGGCAGAAGTGCTGCGGTTGCTTGACGCTTTGCCGAGCAAAGAGGGCCTGGTCGCGGTCTGCAATACCGAAGCAAGTTCCCTGGCCCGGCGAGCCAACTTGTTGCTGCCCATGATGGCCGGCCGTCCCGCCGCCGTGGGCACCAAGACTTACGCCTGCGCCGTGGCGGTTTTGATGTACCTGGCAGTAGCACTATCCCGAAAGCCGCCACAGGCGCTTACTCAGGCGTTGATGCAGGCTATCGAGGCGCAAGAGAAGATTCTCGAGGGCGGTGACGAACTGACCTTGCCCACTGTCGAGTATTTTAACAATCCGCACTACATTGCCCTGCTGTCCCGTGGAGCCGAGCTGGCTTCGGCCTACCAGGGGGCGCTCTTGTTCAAAGAGGTGGCGAAAATGGGCGCGGAACCCATGAGCGCTGCGCAGTTCCGCCACGGTCCCATGGAGATCATCGATCCCGCCCATCGCTACATCATCTTCGCCCGGCAGAGAGAGATCGGCCCGAAGCGCCAGGCCGATGCTGGGCTCTTCAAGCTCGCGAAGGACATACGCAAGCACGGCGGGCGCGTGCTGCTTTACTCCGATCAGCCTTTTGCAGACACTACCAATGTTCGGCTTGTTCCCGTTGAGCCGGTCCGGCTTGGATTGGGAACGCTGATCGACTCCGTCTATATCCAGTTGCTGGTGCACGAACTCGCCTTGCGCGCCGGCCTGGAACCCGGCAGCTTCCGGTTTGCGATGTCATGATCGACGAAGCCACAATCCAGCAGGCCGTGGAATTACTGCGGCAGGCGGCGCCAAGCGCAACCATCATCGTGTTCGGTTCCTGCGCTCGTGGTGAGATTACCGAGGACAGCGACCTCGACGTGCTCGTGATCGAACCGAATGTCACGTCACGCCACGAAGAGATGGTGCGGCTGCGGGACGCTTTGCGCCCTCTGGGCATCCCAGCCGATGTCTTGGTTGCGAGCAAAGACACATTCGAGTACTGGGTTGACACCCCTAATACGATCTATTACGAGGTCGCCCGTGACGGGCGCGTCTTCCATGCGGCACTCACGTGAACTCGCCGATCAAGCAGATTAGCCTCTCTGCGGTAACGGGTAGGCTAATAATCCGCTGAACTCACGATCGAATTCTCTCCGCGCGACGGCCGCCGAAGGCGTGGATCGTTCGGGTACCCGCCATCGGCTCACCCCCATGCCAGGTTCCCTTCGGAATGAAATACTCTTCTCCGGCTTTTACGGGTACGCTCTCGTCGTCGAAAATGAGTGTGTAGCAGCCCTGAACAACCACCATGTATTCGTCATAATCGTGCGCGTGCGGGGTCGATGTCGCCGATTCACGACAGGTCCAGAACGCCATCTGACTTCCATCCACGCCATCAAAAACGTAGCCTTCGACTCCTGGCGTGGCTTGACTGCGGGTGGCAATCCTGTTGGCGGGACTCTTCATGAAATCCGGAAAATCTACCACGACTCCTCCTCTCACTTGGACCTCAATCAACTGACTCGAGGGTGATAGAATGGTCGCAACCAACGCGGGATGGCGCAACCCCGAAGGGACTGGGGCGCGTTGAAGCCCAATGAACTCGCAGGCACGAGCTAACTGAGGTCGAACTGATGCGGCAGGGCAGGACTCAGTCCGTCTCTGGCAATGAGTCCTCGAATTCTTCTAGTGCCTCGAGGGCATGTTGGGTTTTCAATCTTAGAGTGTCGAGTTCCACATCGAGGTCGGGGAGAAGGTCCAAGTACGCCTCGCTTCCTCGGCCCAGAGGAACGAGCTTCTGGCGAATTTCCTGGACCCGGCCATACCATTCATCGACTTCATCAAGAAGCCGCTCAACCGTGGAAAGACTGGGTGCTGTCTTAGTGGCCATAGACTTACCAATTCCTTTCCAGCCGCCGAGTCAAATCTGCGACTTTCTCCTTCACCGCCTCGATCTCACCGCGCCAGTGTGCGATCAGCGCTTCGTCAGGATTGGCTTTGGCCAGTTCCCCACAAATCTTCTCCTCATGGCACTCGATCATCCGGCGGCGTCCTGCGATCTTCTTTCGCAGGTCCTTGTTTCTTCCCATCTCAGATTGTCATTATAGCTGTTTTAGACCGCTCCTGAAAAGGCAGCCAGTAGGACCGAAATTACCTCCTGAACGGCTTCGCGCTGATGATCTTACCACCTTCTTCGATGGTGTAAGTTGCATTGGCCTTGAGGCCACGAAAAGTGTCCTTCTGCCCGCTGGGCCAAGCGATTTCCACGCTGTCCGCCTGAGCGGCTTTTCCCAGGCCAAACGTCAAGGTGAGTTCGCTCTGCGAGCAGTAGCTCGAGCCGGAGTGAACGGTCTGCCAGTTGGTATTTCCCCCCGAAGTGACGCGGATTTGCGCGCCGATGCCGTCGCGGTTGGAGCGCGTCCCGAGGGTCCTTATGCGAATGGCGTTGTTGCGGCTCCCGCCCACATTGCGGAAGAGGTACGCAGGCCTGCCGTTTGTCGTCATCAGAATGTCCGGCGCACCGTCGTTATCGATATCCGCGTAGGCAGCGCCCCGCGCCACCATGCGGCGCGTGAAGCCGAGTGGCTTTCCGACTTCCTGAAACTTGTCGTGGCCTTCGTCGTGGAACACCAAGGGAAGCTCGGCGTAAGCCACCTGTTGCTGGATCAGTCCGATGTCCGGCTCGATGTGGCCGTTGGCGACAAACATATCTTGGAGGCCATCGAGGTCGTAATCGAAAAAGAAGAGGCCGAAAGAGAGCGAGAGCAGGCTGGCGCGGCCTATCGAGGAGGAAGGCGCGATATCAATAAAGAAGCGGTTGCCCTCGTTATGATAGAGGCCGAGCATCTGGTT
The DNA here is from genome assembly GCA_963842495.1 of uncultured Acidobacteriota bacterium. Taxonomy (GTDB): domain Bacteria; phylum Acidobacteriota; class Terriglobia; order UBA7540; family UBA7540; genus CAVROP01. The sequence continues at coordinate 5,907 of CAWJHY010000059.1, read as the reverse complement.
GGAGAAATTGCCGATGGCCAGGCTGGGATAGCCGGAGTGATCGAAATCGTCCTCGTCGATCCCCATGGCGCCGCGCGCCACGCCATCTTCGCTGAAGGCGATGCCGGCTTGCACGGCCTGTTCGGTGAAGGTGCCGTCGTGGTTGTTACGATAAAGCTTGTTGCGCTCCGTGTCGTTAGAGACCGCAAGGTCCGGCCAGCCGTCCATGTCATAATCGATCACTGCCACGCCCAGCGATTTGCTGGTAGGGTCGTAGATGCCGGCTTTCTCAGTGACGTCCTCGAAACGGCCGTTGCCGAGATTATGAAAGAGCCGGGGAGTGTCGCCCTTATACGCTTCCGGCGTGCAGTAGGATTTGTGCTGGCCGTCGAGCGTGCAGTAAAGGTCCTCCTTTTCGGACCACTTTACGTAGTTGGTCACGAAGAGATCCAGCTTGCCGTCCTTGTCGTAATCGAACCACGCGGCGCTGGCGCCAAAGCCCGTGTTATTCACGCCGGCGGTCTTGGTGACGTCTTTGAACGTTCCGTTGCGCTCGTTGTGGAAGAGATGGGCCTCGCCGAGGCCAGTGATGTAAATATCGTCCCATCCGTCGTTGTCGTAGTCGCCCACCGCCACGCCCATGCCGTAGATCTCGACGTCCAGGCCTGCCTTGGCCGTTACGTCAGTGAACGTGCCGTTGCCGTTGTTGTGGTAGAGCTTCGGGGTCGAGCGCCGGGTCTTGTGGCCGGGAAAGTCTTTTCCGTTGATAAGCAAGATGTCCGGGTAGCCGTCGTTGTCGTAGTCAATGAACGCGCAGCCGGGTCCCATGGTCTCGGGCAGGAACTTCTTGCCGAAGGCGCCGGTGTAATGGGTGAAATCGATTCCAGCTTTTTGGGTGATGTCCTCGAAACGAATCGTCCCGCTGCTTTCGTTGGGCGGAGCCTTGATAGCGCTTGCGGAGCTCGCGGTGAGTTCTAGTCTTACGGTGAAAAGCAGGCTCGCAATACCGATGACCAGGAGAATGCCTGCGATTTTGGATTTCAGATTTTGGATTTTGGATTTGCGAGCCATCGCTCCCTGTTCGTAGGAACCGACCCCTCACCCGTCACGCTCCGGCTGATGAAAGCGCCGGAGCGCGACACCTTCTCCCCAAGGGAGAGGGCCGCACATCGCCCGGGCTGTCATTCCGAGCGCAGCGAGGAATCTCGCTCTGGTTCTTCTTTCTGCTTTCTAATTTCTGCATTCTGACACTTGCCCGCCTTTTTCCGCTTTCCGCCTTCTGCGTACCGTCTTTTGTCTACTCCTTCCCCCAGCACTACCGAGACGTGTTCGTGAATGGGCTGCGCTTCGTTGTTATCTTCAGGATGCGCGAGCTTGAAGGGACCCGTGATGGCGCGCGAGGATTCATCCGCCTTGAAGCGCAGGTAGAGCTTTTCTTCCCGCGCGGCCTGCATGTCGTCTCGCAAGCCGCGATAGCAGAGCATCAGGTCGTAATGGGCCTCGAGGTCCTCCGGATCGACCGCCAGGGTCTTCGCGAATTCCGCCACCGCATCCTTGTATTTGCGCTCCAGGAAGAGTATGCGGCCCATCTGGTTTCTCACCACCCGGTCGCGCGGGTACAGGGCGGAAGCTTTAGAGAATTCGTCGAAAGCGGCGGGGTAGTTGCCGTCGGCTTTGAAGGCAAGGCCGGCGAAGTAGTGCGCGCTGCCGAGCCGGGGATTAAGTTGGATGGCCTTTTCGAGCAGGGGCTTTGCCGCATCGGTGTTGCCCTCCTGCACGCGAGCGCGGGCCATGTTGACCCAGCCGTCGGCGTAACCGGGATCGAGTTTCGTGACGGTTTCAAAGGCTCGTTCCGCGCCTTTCAAATCGCCTTGCAGCAAAAGCCCGATGCCGTAGTCGTTCCAACGCTCGCGGTCCGCCGCATCCAGGCTCAATGTTTCCGGAAAGGGTGCAGGGCTCTTGGCCAGAACCGGAATGGTGCAAGTATCCTGCGCGATCACCACGGTCGGCACATCCGGGATGGCTTTGAGCTTGGCGGAAACCTGGCTGAGGTCGCCTTGAAAAACCCATCGGCCATCGTCGTAATTCCTGGTTACGTCGGGATTCGGCTGGGAGGGATCACGGACTCCGGCAAACGCCCACTGGGTATTCCACCAGGAAAACTTCCGATAGTTGAGCCTCGCAGTGAGCGTAATCGAATCGCCGCAATCGTCAGGGACCTTCATGCGGAAATGCACGGTGTCCGCGGCGCCGGGAGGAATCAAGTGCGCGTACATGGTGGCGCGCGTTGACCAGGCATTGCGCTTGTTGATGGGATTGCCGTGCGCATCGAGCTGCAGAGAGCGATAGAAGTGCGCGCCGGGTTCGACCGGGCCGTGGCCGTTGTCGGCCGCTTCGCCGCTCCAGAAGATGATCCTCCCTTGGTTGTCACGGGCCTGAAGCTCCAGCCAGCAATCAAACGCGTCCACCGTGCCACCCGGAAAGAAATGGCCAACTCGCCGGGTGCGGACCACCACTTCCACGCGCACGGTGTCGCCACGCCTCACCTCCGCCGCGGCGCGACCCATTGGCGCCATCAGCTTGACGGGAGGAATGGCACTGACCCCCGCAGCCGCCAAGCCTTGTGAGGATTCTTCGCCCACCGCAAACGTGCTCGCAAGCTGCGGCCCTTCTCCTCCGATTTTCCTCGTCGGGCCGGCGGGACCTGCTGCTTCTTCAGCCAGGGCGAAGATATCGACGCTTAAAGCGCCCTTCAGGAAACTCTCCACCTGCTGGACCTGTTCCTGGTCGCCGTAGGAAGTCGGGACCGCCGTGTTGGCGGCCGCAAAGCGGTGCGAATGCACGAAGCCATTCAGGTTGCCGAAATCCTTCGAGGGGACCAGCGGCATGTGGCAATCCGCGCACTGCATCGGCTTGGGTGGATAATAGAACGACCTCGCGCCCTGCCCGGAAACGCCGCTGGCCTGCCAGTTGTCGTAGTCGTTGAAGCCGCGAATCCAGCGGTAGTTATTGACGGGCACATCCAGGTGGACCTTGTGGCAGGTGGAGCAGAACTCCGGAACCCGCGCCGGGTCCTTGTGGAAGGGCTTTAGAAAGGCATTACGATGCGGCTTGGGATCGAGCTTCACGGCATAGTCGTGGATGAAATGGAGCAGGGGGTTCTTGCTCGAGGCCAGGCGGTCAAGCGGCGGATAATCCATCACGAAACCGCCTTGGCCCATGGTGTCTTTCACCCGCGAGATGGAATGGCAGGACATGCATCCCAGGCCGTTCTGGCCCTCGCGCGTGTCCTCGACCTCGCGAATGGGGTGGGTCTGCATCTTGTTGGCAAAGACGAGCGCATGGTCGTGGCAGCCGCCGCACCAGAGCGAAGGCTTGACGCCGACCGTGTCCTGCATGTACTCGATGGCCTTGCGGTACCACTGGTTATTGAACGAGGCCATGTGGTGCATCGAGCTTTGCCACTGATTGTAGATGTCCGTATGACAAGGGCGGCAGGATTCGGAATCCATGAAGAACTGCGAGGTGATGGTCTTACCGTCGCTGGTGGTCGCAGAGCTGGGGAAAAGCAGGCTGGATGCGCCTCCCCCTTCGTAATTCATGCTGAGCGGAGGGGTGGACGGGTTCTCGATCCTGTAGCGCGGATCGGAGTGGGCGAAGTGGTAAATCGCTACGACTGCGTAAAACACACCCGCAGCCACGGCCACTCGCAGGCTCCAGCGCCACACGGACGGCAGGCCTTCAGCTTCGGCGGCGACACGCGCCCAGATGCGGCCTCGAAAGCGGAGGAGGAGAAAGAACAGGCCCAGGATCGCCAGCCCCGCGTGCGCGTATAGCGCCAGGCTGTGAGGCCGGGTCATGCCTACGAAAACAAGATAGAATCCGCAACCCGCTGCCAGCCCAAGCAGCCAGAGCCCGCCGCTTCCCCAAACCCCGGCGAAGGACCGTCGGTGCCGAATCACGAAGGAGACGAATAGAATGCCGACGCCCAGCCCCAAGAGCGGGTGCAGCAAGGCATTCGTCACGTAGAATAGCGTGGGGGCGCCGAAGGCTGCGATGTAGGCGGCATTACAAATGAGGAGAGCCGCAGACGCGGGGAGGAGCCATCCTCCCCGCGAACGGCCAGGACGTGTGTTTTCCATTTCTCTTTCGATCTTGCCCTGATGTTGCCCAAGACCCGACGCAGCCTATAGGTTAGCGAAGATTGCCCAAAGCTTTCAATCACTTTGCGCCGGGTCGTTGGACATTTTCTGCATTAGCAGTGCGATTTCTTTCCATTATGGCGGTTTTGAGACGGACATCCCGAAACCACGAAAATGCGCGAAGCGCCTTGGAGTGCGGCGGCTCGACGCCGCCTTCGTATTGTGCAGTTCGAGATTACCGGTGCGAAGAACTCGAAAGGAAAAGACGGGCGCGTTGTGTACTTCGGCGCTCTGCGGTAATTCCAAGGCGGCGTCAAGCCGCCGCACTCCAAGGTGTCTTCGGCACACAGATTCTCAGCGCAGAAGGTCCGCCGCGGAGTACTTTGGTGCTAGTGACATGCTGGGAGCCGATATATAGGATTCGCATATATGAGAGAATCTCAAGCCAACATTGGAAACCAAATCAAACGCGGCAGCGCGGAATTGGCCATACTTTCGGTGCTGGCGGAAGGGCCGCTGCACGGCTACGAAATTGCCAAGCGCATCGAGCGCCAGACGCAAGGAGCACTGCGCTTCAACCTCGCCTCGCTCTACCCGTTGCTTTATCGCATGGAACGGCGCGGATGGCTGAAAGCGGCCTGGGAAGAGCCTGCCGGGGGACGTCGCAGGCGCTTTTACCGGCTGGAGGAAGCAGGGAAACGCCGCCTGGCGCCCCTTCGTGAAGAATGGCGACAGTTGTTTCAAGCCTTGGACAGCTTGGCGGGGGTGACCCATGCCTGATTGGCAAAGTCTTGCGCGACGAAGGTTGACACCGCTGGCACTGGACTCCGCGCGGGAAAATGAGATCATCGCTGAACTTGCCGGCCACCTGGAGGACCTCTACGCGGATTTGGTTCGTCAAGGGATACCCGAAGAGGAAGCTGTCCAGTCTACGTTGAGCGCCGCCGCGGACTGGGATGAGCTTCGCCGCGAGATTCAACGCGCTGGAAATGAGGAGATCATTATGAATTACCGTGTAAAGACCCTGTGGTTACCAGGAGCCTGCACGATCGCCCTTTCAGGAATCGTTCTTCGACTGCTCCAGATCCCGGCGGCGCCTGTTCCACGCGTCCTCTGGCCGTGGCGCAGCACCGAACTGGTCATCTACTGGTGGTGGTTGCTGTCGTTGCCGGTGATTGGCGCCATCGGGGCGTACTGGTCCCGGCATGCGGGCGGAAGATTCCTGGAGAGAGCGTTGGCAGTCTCGCTTCCAGCCTTGGGGATGGTTTGCCTGCCGCTACTCATGTTTCCATTTGTTCTTGTTTACGACTTGATTCGCTACCAGAGCTTCCCGGTCGTGCCTATGGCACTCCTGTTGTTGGGCTGGGGCGTGCTGCCGGAGGCTGCGCTGCTGGTGGGAAGTTTGCCGTTCCTCAGAGGGCAATCTGGGCAGGTTGCAGCACGGCATTAGACTTCCGCAAGGGAGACCGGTGAAGGGCGGGTAGCTACAGGTGGATGGCCACGCAACCCCTCACCCGGCTCGCGACGGCTGATGAAGGCGCCGTCGCGGGCCACCCTCTCCCCACGGGAGAGGGCTATGATCCGGCGCTCTACAACCGGCGCTCGACGGCTTGCTGAGCGAGAGTGAGCGCGGAGCGGATGGCGCCGAAGGTTTGGGCCTTATCCTCAAGGGAGCTGAATTTGACGGGCGGAGCGTTCTCCTTGTAAATGTGCTGAACGATCTTGTTGACCGTGGAAAGCATGAACTCCGGCGCACCCTTCGCGATGCCTCCCCCCAAGACAATCA
>CAWJHY010000058.1:0-50463 GCA_963842495.1 uncultured Acidobacteriota bacterium | reverse complement strand
TGGGTTCAGGCTTCGGTCCTGCAAAGCTGCTGCTTACCCGGCATCTGCTTTACGCTCTCTTGCCATTCATCGCCCTGAGCGGGCTGGCCGTGGCGTGGACTTCGGTTTTGAATGCCGGGGAACACTTTGGCTTGCCCGCTTTATCCGCCGCGCTGACGCCGCTTTCCATAATTGCTTTTCTTGTGCTGCTGGGCAACGTTTGGGGAATCTATACGTTGGCCGTGGGGACAGTGACGGGAGTCTGCTTGCAAGCCAGTGTGTTGGGCTGGTTGTTGAAAGTGCGGGGCGTGCGGCTGGAGCCTCGCTGGTATGGCTTGGAGCCCAGCTTGCGCAAGGTCGTGGGCCAGTACGCACCCGCGCTGGCCGCCACACTCCTGATGGGCAGCACCGAATTGGTGGATCAGTCCATGGCCGCCATGCTCGAGCCGGGCAGCGTGGCCGCTTTGAATTATGCTCGAAAGATTGTCAGCATCTTCATCGTGATCGGCGCTACGCCGCTGGGCACGGCAGCGCTTCCCTATTTCTCACAGATGGTGGCCAACCAGGACTGGCGCGGCTGCCGGCACACTCTGAAAGCCTACTCGCGGGCCATTGTCCTGTTCACTGTTCCGATCACCGCGGGTCTGGTAGTTTTTTCTCATCCGTTGATCCGGATCGTCTTCCAGCGCGGGGCCTTCACTGCCGTAGACACGGGAGTAGTGAGCCGGGTTCAAGCCCTCCTTTCGCTTCAGATCCCCTTCTATTTTCTTGCTCAACTCGGTGTCCGGCTCATCAGCGCCTTGAAGAAGAACTGGGTGTTGATGGCGATTGCCGGCGTAAACATGGTTGTCAATGTGGTTTTCAATCTCATCCTGATGAGGTACCTCGGTGTGGCAGGGATCGCTCTCTCCACATCGTTCGTCTACCTTGTCTCCAGCGCGTTGGTTTATGCTTCAATCGCCAAGTCGTTGCGGCGGCTCGGGGAGTCGTGATCTGAGGACACATGAAAGCCCTCATTCCTTTCCTGCGACATATTGGCCGGTTCTCTACTGCTCTTAGATTACGCTCTTGCCATTGACTGCCTCGTTATGGTAAAAGATTATATGCGGAGGTAGCCTGTCAGTTAACCTGCTCTTCTGTGGCGTCCTTATGGCGCCGCTGGAGGCTCGAAGTCCGCCTTTTGCGAAGGCTGAAGCGCGCTGCCCCCACAAAGCCTGTCCGCTGGCGGCCGGCTCACTCCCGTCCTCACTGGCCGTTGACTCTCGCGAGGAAGCTATGCGAGAAGAGCGCTCAAACGCCACAGCGAGTGGGTCGGCAGGCCTCCTTCGACCCCAGCCCACCCACAATGGACATGACCAGACAGCGCGAGGCATACGCACGGCCACGCCGTTATTGGGAGGCCCGGAAACTTCGCGCTGGAAGAGGATACGTAAGAGGCCTGCCATTCGGGTGAGCATCCTTGAAAACCATCCGCTCGCGGCTGCGCGCTTGCGAGGGATACTGCGGCACAGTGGGACATCTGAGGTTCTTATAGCTGGCCGCGATGGCAAGAAGCCGCGCAGCGGCACCGACAGGTCCTTGGTTGTCGTCATCGACCGCGACACTCTGGTTGAGCCTTTGGACGAACGCCTGCATAGTCTCCAATCTGAGGTCCCGAGGGCGAAAGCTCTCGTCATCGGGAGATCAGTCCCCTGCGAGGAGATATGTCGGCTTCTTTTCTCGGGCGCCCGGGGGTTTGTCCCCTACCCAGAGGTGCAGCGCCGCCTGGTTTCGGCGATTCGAGCCGTCTCGGATGGGCACCTCTGGGTAGAACCCGAGGCGCTGCAGGAGTATACCGAACGGGCTGCCAGACTGTGGGCGGATGAGAGGCACGACGAGTGTAAGTTCACGCCAACAGAAAGGCGCGTTCTCGGCCTTCTTCAGCTCAGACTTTCGAATAAAGAAATTGCTGCCAAAATGGAAATCGGCGAGCGAACCGTAAAGTTTCATCTCGGGAACATCTTCAGCAAGGCAGGGATCCACGACCGGTACTCCCTCATCGATCTCTTTAGGACTGGAGGGTTAGACGGGCTGGCCGTTGCTGGGCGACACGAGATGCGCACCGAGGATCGAAGGATGGCCTGAATGCTGACAAGACACGCGCCGGCTTCCGGCGGATGGGGCCGCACGCCCTTCAGAGGTGGCGCGGAAGGCGGAAGAGCTGTAATGGGTCTTGGTCCACTTAACCCACCGCGACCTCTGCCCGCCTTCCCTGGTCGCTAGAAATCCCCCGGCAACGGCCCAAGCGTCTGGACAACGTGCAGGACTGTCTCTGAGCGCTTGCTGCCATTGATGCGCCTCACTCCTTTTTCAGGTCGTAAAGGGCGTTCTCCCCCGTCGGATAGGTTTGGTCCATGAGGACCTCAGCACCGTTCGACACGATTACGCCTTGTAAGTCCACCCCGTTGCTAAAGGTCAAGCTCAGCGTACAGTTCGAGTACACGGAATATGTACCCGAAATGTTGGAGGAGGAACCGGAGCCGCTATAGCCACCGTAAATCAGTCCGGCGAAACTGCCACTGGACGTGAAGGTGATATACCCAACCCACGTTCCCTTAACTGGGTAGACCTCATTGGAAGCCCACCCGTAGGTCCCAACGGTGTATAGCGTCGAATCCGAGCAGCTTTCGGCGACTACCGCCTTGAGATCGACGATTAGGTTCACTCCCGCCGGACTGGTCTGATCTAACAAGACCTCCTGGCCACCCGAAACGACGGTGCCCTGGACCTTTATCCCGCTGGAGAAGCTCGCGGTCATTGTGCAGTTCGAGTTCACGGTGTACGTGCCTGAGAGGTTGGAGGTCGCGCCGGATCCGTTTGTGCCACCGTAAATCGACCCGAGAAAACTCCCACTTGAAAGGAAGGTGATATATCCAACGGCAATGCCAGGCGGGTATACGTCCTCTCCAGCCCACCCGTAGGTGCCGATATCGTATAGCGTCGCATTCGAGCACGACGCAGCCTGCGCCTCCCGCGCTGGCCCGGCCAGGCAAACAGCAAGCATAATCATTGACGCAAAAAAGACTCGTTTCATCGTGATCCTCCTTTGGTTATGTCTTGGCGGCAGCTCGAGCCACCGTTTCGACCACAGTTCTAGTACTGGTTATGAAATAACAACTGAGTATGCGATGTCTACTGCCCTAGTGGGCGGGATGCGGCCCGTCCCAGGGTCGGACAAGACAAGTGTCCGGGCGGACAGGTGAGTGTCGTGGGCACTCGACCATGAAGAGTGGCTGCTCATCTGCGCTCATGGAGCTCGCGCAGGCTGCTGCAAAAACTGTTGCCATTTCATTCCAAGTCCGCCATTCTTATCACTGGACGGTGGCCCTGGCGATGAAATCGGGGCACAGAGAAGTTTAGTTTCTCGCCTGCACGATGTGAATCCGGGGAGCCTGCCTGGGTCGGAGGGGGGAAGGTGTTGGATTGGCCAGGATATTAGTACTTGATGGTCACACTAACCCCGCACTCGCATTCACGAGGTCACTGGGCCGGGCCGGGCATTGGGTAGCGGTCGGCCACCACGTCGGGGCTTTTCCGCGAGCGGCTCTCTCTCGTTATTGTAAAGGAAATCTTGAATACCCAGTCCCAACCTCCGAAACCCAGGACTTTATTGCGGCGGTGCGGAGGTACGTGCAAAAAGAAGAGATCGACCTTGTGGCCCCCATGAGCGATTGGACGGTCTTTCCGCTTTCCCGGTATAGGGAGCAGTTCCAAGGTGTTACGCGGTTGTTGGTCCCCCCCCATGAGGCGCTTGAAATGGCGTCGGACAAACACAAGACCATTCTCGCGGCGCGAGCTCTAAATATCCCGGTGCCCGAGACAGTGCTCGTCTCCTCCTTGGACGATCTCGGACGATTGCGCAACCTCGAGACTCCCTTGGTCATCAAGGACCGGTTTTCGGTCCGCTGGCTGGACGACAGAGTTGTTTTCGGATCAACCGATTATGCCTTTTCTGGGGATGACTTGTCGCAGATTGTGACCAAACGGCTCAGCCGGGCGAGCGATGTGCTGGTGCAACGATTTGCGGGTGGCGTGGGCGTGGGATTCTCATGCTTCGCAGCCGGAGGCAGCGTTCATCTGCCATTCCAGTGGGAACGCATACGAGAGGTGGATCCGCGCGGTTCTGGAAGTTGCGCGCGTAAATCCGTCGCATTGGACCCGCAGATTCTTGCCTATAGCCGTGCATTGGTTAAAGCACTGGGCTTTAGTGGAATTTTAATGGTTGAGTTCAAGGAAGATAGGTCTTCCGGCCGTCTCACATTAATGGAAATAAACCCTCGGCCCTGGGGGTCCATGCAGCTTCCCATCGATTGTGGTATTGATTACCCTCTGTATCTCGTACGACAGTGTCTTGAAGGCGAAGCGCCTCCTGAACGAGTGGAGTTCAAGAAAGGGATCACATGCAGGTGGCTTGCCGGGGACCTGGTCCACCTGCTGAACCTCCTCGCACGGAAACCCGCGGGTTGGCCAATGCCGCTCCCGAGTTTTTCTGCAAGCTTAATAAAGATATTGATCCCATGGTATCCGGGCCTCCGATACGACGACCTCTGGCTGACCGACCCTCGACCCGGGGTCGCTGGGGTTTTCCGGTGGTTCCTGGACCTTTTCGGACGGAGGGACATAGACCTTAATGAGCCGAGTGGCAGTCTGACTGTCAAAGGCATCGTTCATTGCCACACCAGCTACTCTTTCGATGGAACGGTCAACCTTCACGAATTATGCGTCCTGCTGCGCCGTGAGGGGTTCGGGTTCGTGGCACTCACTGAGCATGCGCGAGGGATAAGTGCGCCAGACTATCAAAGGTTCGTCCAAGCGTGCCGGGACGAAAGCAGCCCATCGTTTATTGCAATTCCGGGGCTCGAGCTCCGTTTCGCAAACGGGCTGGAAATTGCCGGTATCGGAATCTCAAAGCTGCCGACCGCCGCAGAGCCAAATGAAGCCAGCGCGCAGATCCGCGAATTGGGAGGCTTCGCGGTCTGGGTTCATCCTCATGGGCGTGGAAAGTGGAAGGGGCCGCTTATCGATTGCGACGCGCTCGAGGTTTTGAACGGCAAAGTGGATGGGGGCGTGGCCCCGAATCTCAGTCTTGTACGATGGGTCAGGATGGAGCGCAAGGGCGGGAAGAAGTTGCTTGCGGTCTTTGGTCTGGATTTCCACAGCACCGACCAACCACGTGGTGTCTGGCTGGAATGCCGGGTCCCCCAGATGTCCGCTCCTTCCATTGTGGAGTCACTGCGCGAAGGACGCTTTGTAAGTCGAGTGGCGCATGGCGCCATGTCCAGCTCGGGGAGGATCGGGATCCTAGATTACTTTCTCTTGGCCATGTTGCGATCTGTTTTCCTCTGTTGGAAACTAATGCAAGCGAACGTTCCGAGCTGGGCAAGGCGCCGCCTCGTCGCGGCGGCTCGACCTGTAACTCGGATTCTCAAACGAGGCGCCAAATAGGCCGAGTGGTGTTTCATTCTTCCCGTGGTAACTATGGCTTAATCTTTGGTTGTGTGCCGATTTCCTGGGAGAAGCACGTGGGCATTTTCTCCTGCGAAGCCGGACGTCCCTCACGCGTGGTGCGGGCTGGGCAGCCACTGCCATCGCGTTGGGCGTATCAAGGCCAATAATACCCCGTGGCTCTGCAGATCGCCCCGCGAACCCGGAAGCGACGCCAGCTTCGGTCACCGTGGGTGACACGTTTGACGTCATAACGCAGCGTCCTTCCCGGCAGATTCGTTCCACCGTAGAATGAGAATGCGGCGTGGTAACCCACTTCCTGGGCCAGCTGCTGGGTTTGATCTGAAAAACTGCTTGTGGCTCCGACCGGATAAGCAAGCACATCGGCTGCGACGCCGAGGTGTTCCTTCAACAGCGCGCGGGAATGGCCCAACTCTTGACGTTGCTGATCCGGTCCCAATTGGCTCAGCACTTGATGCGAGTGTGTATGGGACCCGATTGCCATGCCTCCGCTGATCATTTCTCGCGCCTCGTTCCAGTCGAGAAATCGCCGCAACGTTGCTGGTGGATCGTGCCCTTTCGCTTCTTCCTTCAACTCCAGAATGAACCGTGTATGATCGGTGTTCTCGGGGCTCTTATAAAGGCCGAGGACGTCTCGTAGAGTTCTCCTTATCCCGTTCTTGTCGACATCGACAACCAAATCAGCAGGGTAGCGGAGACGGAACCGACGCTGTCGCGCAGTCCTCATCAAATAGGCAATGTGATCCCACCAGGGAACGGTGCAGGAGCCGACCAAGCTCGTGGCGAGAAAAAAGACACCCTGCACCCCGTGCGACCGTAGGATGGGATAAGCCACGGCGTAATTGTCGAGGTACCCGTCGTCGAAAGTTATCAACACCCGGCAGCGGCGGGTCCGCTCATGAATCGAGCCGTCGATAAAAGGCAAGGCCTCTTGCAGATTCACCAGCGAGACGTGGCGCTTCAGGTAGGATATCTGTTCGTCCAATTGGTCGCCGGTCGCCGAGAAAGCCCCGGGGTCGAAAGAATCATCATCGGGGTCCCCGATCCGATGGTAGGTTAGCACGAGCAATAGATCCCGCTCAGGCAGTTGGCCAAATAGGACTGTTGCACCGCTCCAAAACAGGCAGTGCGCCAGCAACTCACCCTTTCCGAAGTGGGACTGCGTAGGCATAAGCGCCAGATCAGGCCCCCGCCGCGCGAAGGAATTGCGGGGCTCGATTAAACGTGCGGGGGCGTAGCCCGTTCGTTGAAAAACCAAAGTATAATCGAACCGCGGTACCTGGACAACGGTTAACCTTTCCTGGGTCTTGGTTTACGCTTCCAATGCAAGGTCGCAAATAAGCACTTTCTATGAGAACCGCCCGGAAGACGATCTTGTTTCTCCTGCCCACCCTGGGCGGCGGGGGAGCGGAGCGGGTGATCGTGACACTCCTCCAGAACCTGGACCGCTCCCGCTTCGAGCCCCATTTGGCGTTGATCGACGCGGCAGGTCCACTTTTCCAGGACTTACCGGCAGATATCCCGCTCCACGATCTTAAAGCCAGACGTGTCCGCCGCGCCTTTCCGGGCATAATTCGACTGGCTTGGAAGCTGAAGCCGCAGGTCATCCATTCAGCTATGGTCGAGCTGAATATGGCCACAGTGTTGTCAAGGGCTTTCTTCCCGCCGGGGTTGCGCGTGCTGCTGCGGGAAGATACTTCGCCGAGCGCACTGAACGCCCAAGGACGCAACCATCCGTCCTTCTGGAACTGGCTGTATCGGCGGTTGTACCCGCGGGCAGATAAGATCATTTGCGTAGGAGACCACATCGTCAACGACTTGGCTGCAAACTTCGGCGTTCCTCGAAGCAAGCTGGCGCGCATCTATAACCCTGTTGATCTCGACTTGACGAGACGATTGGCGGAGGCAGGTGGCGACCCTTACGCTGGCAAAGGCCCCCATCTTGTCGCCGCAGGACGCCTGGCAAACGAGAAGGGGTTCGACGTGCTTCTTGACGCGATGCCGCTGGTCCGGGCAGCGATTTCGGACGCTGATCTCACAATTCTCGGCGAGGGACCTCTCAGATCAGACCTAGAAGCTCGGCAGGAGCGCCTCGGGTTGGGCGGAGCGGTTCACTTCACCGGATTTCAGCCGAATCCCCATCCCTACTTCAAGCATGCAGATTTACTGGTGCTCCCCTCGCGTTATGAGGGCTTCGGCCTGGTCGCAATCGAGGCCTTGGCTGTCGGCACACCGGTGGTGGCCACAGATTGCCCCGGTGCGGTGCGTGAGATACTAGCGGCCTGCCAGTTGGCCCGGCTGGTGCCGCCTTCGGACCCGACGGCATTGGCAGAAGGAATTGTCTCTGCCCTTAATACTCCAAGGAGAGTATTGGAATCCAACTCACAACTGGGCCCTTTTCTTAGCCGGTTCGACGTGAAAACCGTAATGAGAGACTACGAGGAAGTTCTCTCTGAAAATGTGGTCGAGGCCGGTACGACCGAAAGATGAGGCAAAGAATCTTTGCCGTGGTAACAACCTCGTACCGCGCCTACAATGCCTCTTGCAGGCCCTGGTTGGAACTCTTCGACGCGCGGGCGATCAGATCCGGTCCGAGCAGGCGGGGTCGGGCTTTTCCCAACTCTAACGCAAAGATCGTCAGGAGAACCATCCTCCAGAGCTTGAGCAGAGCCCAGTGAACGAGGCGTTTTGGCCTCCAATAAAAAAGCAATTTGCTTTCGGTGATCAACACCGTCTTGAAACCGCACGCCACTAAGACTTGGCGCAAACTGCGTTCGGTAAATCCAGTTTCGTGAGTGAAGTCCGTATACCTCGCGGTCGTCCCCAGGATCGAAGAGCAGTTTATAGTCCGGACTATGAGCGACCCTCCTGGCGCCAGAGCGTCATAGATGGCTGTCAGAAAACCAACCACTTCGTCTTTTGAAAAGTGCTCCACCAAATCTGTGCAGATCACCACATCTAAATCCCCGTTCTCCCTCAAGAATTGCAAAGCATCGGCTCGCGCCACCGGCAGGCCTGATTTCTTCGCAAACTCGACTTGCTCCTGGCTGGTATCAATACCCAGCACGTTCTTGTAACCTTCCTGGAGGAGGAACTGGACCAGAAACCCCTTTCCGCATCCCAGGTCTACAATCCTGGCCTTCCGGTCAAGAGGTAGAAAACCTGCGAACTGTGACCGAAAATCCTCGACATAGAATCGATTGAGTGTGCCCGGGTTTATGGCCTCATAATGGCCGGTGCGATAACAAGCGTAGAGGAGTTCGCGGTATTCGTGCATGATCAGGTCCACCCAAAACACATCGGCATCATTGTAGAACTGAATCGCGAGTGTTGCCATAATAGCTTATAATCGCCGACTTGAGGTGGCTTTCGCGTGAAACCCCGATTGGCCGAGTTGCTGGCCTGTCCGGAATGTTCAGGTCCGCTACGGCTTGAAATTCAGCAAAGTGACCACGAGGAGATTCTTGCAGGCCTCCTCGGTTGCCCGAAATGCCGGTGCGACTTTCCCATTCGGGACGGCATTCCGCGCTTCGTGTCCAGCGACGCGCACGCGGCGAGGTCCAGCTTCGAGTTAAAGCGCTGGCGGCCCGCACAATTCGACACCGAGTCGAGAAGGCTCAATGAGTCCACGTTTATAGTTTCGACTGGAACACGGCCGGAAGAGCTTGCGGGAAAGCTCGTCCTCGACGCAGGATGCGGGAGCGGTCGATTCGTGGATGTCGTGGCGCGGTCTGGGGCCGAAACTGTCGGACTCGACCCCAGTCAGGCGGTCGATGTCGCCAGAGAACACCTGCGCAGCCAGCCGAACTGCCACTTCATTCAAGCTAGTGCTCTGTTCCCGCCGTTTCGCCCCGGGACGTTCGATTTCGCATACAGCATCGGTGCGCTGACGAACACGTCCGACAGCCGCGAAGGTTTTAGGCGCATGGCTGCGACGGTGAAGCCAAGGGGCGTGGTGGCCATCTGGGTCTACGCGCGGCGCCGTCTTACTGAGACTTTCCAATACTTCCCGGAACGGGTCAACGAGGTGCTAGCCCAGGATAGTAACTATCAGATTCCTGCCCAATGGCAAAAGCTTGCCTCCCGTTTCGCCCCGGAGCTGGATTGGATGACGGAAGCTTCCAGCCGCTTTCAACGCTTCTTCACCACCCGCATGCCGAGCCGATGGCTCTATGCGCTGTGCCACATAGCAATTCCGCTTTACTATGTGTATCGCATTCCGATCTTCTACCCTTTGCGCCTCCTCACCAAAATCGCCATGCATCCTGATCCCGAGTGGCGCGTGCTCGACACCTTCGATTGGTACTCTCCGCGTTACCAGTGGAAGCATACTTACCCGCAGGTTCAGGCCTGGTTCGAAAAGGCGGGGTTCGAGAACATCACGCTTCTCCCGCGCCCTGTGGCGATGCGCGGGAACAAACCTGCCTAAGGGGCCGCACGGAAACTGCTATGGCTATCTGTGAAACCTGAGTGATCTTCGGACCACCAGCGGATCAGGCCCACTTTTCACGCCAGGCCTGAAACATGAGAACGTTCCACAGGTGACCCTGCCAATTGCGATGCCCGGAAAGGTGTTCCGCCCAGAGTTCCCTGATTGGTTCGGCGCGGAGAAATCCCTCGCTGCACAGGCGCTCCTGATTCAACAAGCTTTCGGCCCAATCGCGCAATGGCCCGCGCAGCCAGTCTTCAATGGGGACTGAAAAACCCATCTTGGGGTGGTCCACTAGTTCCCGCGGGACGTATCTGTAAACGACTTGGCGGAGCAGCCATTTCCCCTGGCCGGGACGAATTTTCATGGAGATTGGAAGGCGAGCCGCAAACTCTACCACCCTATGATCGAGCATCGGGACACGCGCCTCAAGACTAACCGCCATGCTAGCCCGATCGACTTTGGCGAGGATATCTTCCGGAAGGTAGGTCACGAGGTCGAGAAACATGAGCCGGTGGCAAATGTCAGCCTGGTGGGCCCAACCTGAAGATTGCGCCAGGATGGTTGGTGGCTCGTGGGCTCTGAGCACAATCTCCGCGGGGCGCTTCCAATAAGACACCAAACCGTGATAGAGCTCACCGGGGTTCCTGGCCGTCATCACCTCTGCAAGCCTGTACACTCTATCTCCTAAGGTAGACGGGCGCGCCAACCGGGGTAGTAACGGACTCAACCCACCTAACAGGCGGTTATACGTTGCGGGGTTGCAGGTGCGCATCAAACTGGCAATCGCATCTCTGGAAGTGTAGGGAAAGCATCGGATAATCTCCCAAAACCTACGCGTGCGGGCATAACGCGGGTAGCCCCCAAAGAGCTCGTCGCCACCATCACCGGAAAGGCTCACTGTCACGTGCCGGCGCGTGAGGGCGGAAAGCAGGTAAGTTGGAATTTGGGAGGAATCCCCGAAGGGCTCGTCATGAAGAGTCGGCAGCTTGGGGATGACATCCCTGGCTTGTTCTGCGTTTACATACAGTTCGGTATGGTCGGTCCCCAGGTGCGCCGCCACGACTCTGGCACGCGCCGCTTCATCGAATTCTTGCTCGCGAAAGCCTATCGTGAAGGTCTTCACCGGGCGGTGGCTCTGCGCCTGCATCAGGGCGACTACAGTCGAGGAATCGACGCCGCCGGAGAGAAAGGCGCCCAGGGGGACATCCGCTATCATCCGCAGCCGAGTCGATTCCCGAAGGAGCCGATCCAGCGCCTCAATCGCTTCCAGTTCGGAGCCTCGAAAAGGGTCCGCAGCGCCATCCTCGTAAACCTCTTTCGCGGACCAATAGCAAGCCATCCCCGGCAACTCCGAGGTGGGCTGTGCTCCGGCCGGCAGGCTGAGAATGTGGCCGGGAGGCAGTTTCCAGACTCCCTGATAAATCGAGTAGGGGTGTGGTATGTAGCCGAGACGCAAATACAAAGCCAGGGCGCCACGGTTGATCTCCGGGCTGAAGACAGGGTGTGCGCGCAGCGCCTTCAGCTCCGACCCGAAGAAGAATGTCCTGTCCTGCCAGCCGCAGTAGAGTGGTTTTATGCCCAGCCGATCCCGCACCAGGTGCAGCACTCGCTCGCGCTTGTCCCAAAGAGCGAAGGCGAACATGCCTACGAATTTCTTGACTGCCGCCTCCAGGCCCCACTCACTCACTGCCTCCAGCATGACCTCCGTGTCCGAGTGACCGCGAAAGTTGTGTCCCAGTGGTTCAAGGTCTTGTCGTAATTCTCCGAAATTGTAAACTTCGCCGTTGAAGGCAATGACGTATCGGCCACTCGAAGAGGTCATGGGTTGGTGGCCGGCCGGCGAAAGATCTACAATCGCCAGCCGTCGGAATCCCATTGCGATACCGGCCCCCGCGTCCACCCAGAAGCCTGAGTCGTCCGGGCCGCGGTGAACAAGTTCTCCGGCCATGCGGCATACTTGTGCCCGCAGTTGCTGTTCCGGCGCCGACCCTATGAACCCTGCGAACCCGCACATAAGACAAATAGCAAAACGAAAGGGATTCACTTGCAAAGTGACCATTGTACACGGGTTTCGTTTGGGGCATAATCCTCCGCTTACGGAGAATCTCAGTGATCGTTGGGCCGATGTGGCTGGAGTTCCCGAGTTTCGGTTGCCCATTGCGCATCGATAGATCGGAAGATGCCGCATCACCCCTTAATCGACGGCCCGCAGCCGACAATCGGCAATCTTCAATCGGCAATCCTCGCCAGCCGCCGCGCTGTATGACTTCATGTCGCGTCCTCGTGGTCACCAACCTTTGGCCGTATGAAGACGATCCGAGCTACGGTTGCTTCGTAAAAGCCCAGATGGAGTCCTTGCGGCCGCTGGGCGTAGATTACGATCTCCTTTATGTTAATGGCCGCGAATCCCGCTGGAACTACTTGCGTGCCTTCCCGCAATTGTGGCATCGGCTGCGCCACCGGCGCTATGATCTGATCCACGCCCACCAGGGCTTGTCCGGGCTGGTGGCCCGCTGCCAAATCAGCCTTCCTCTCGTCGTTTCATTTATGGGTGACGATGTTACGGGGATAACCAGAGGAAGTGACCACATCACGCTTTTCGGCCGGTTCTACCAGGTTTCGAGTTTCATACTGGCGCGCATGGCCTCGGCGGTCATCGTGAAAACCGCCGAGATGAAGCGCCGTCTAAAGTTGAATTCAGTCCAGGTCGTTGCAAACGGCGTTGACATGGATCTCTTCAGGCCTATCGACCAAGCTGAGGCACGGCGCGAACTAGGCCTTGACGCGCAAAGGAAGTTCGTCCTGTTTCCTTATGACCCGAAAGATACACGGAAGCGTTTTGACTTGGTGGAGTCGGCCGTGGCTCGAGCGCGGCAAGCAATTCCAGAGCTGGAGATCCTCCGGGTTCTCGGCGTTCCTCAGTCTCGCATGCCGCTCTATATGAACGCGGCGGATGTCCTGGTCATGGCTTCGCAATTCGAGGGTTCTCCCAATGCGGTCAAAGAGGCCATGGCCACCAATCTTCCTGTGATCGGGGTGGATGTAGGCGACACCCCCGAGTTGATCGGCCAAACGGAAGGATGCCACCTGGTGCGGCGCGAGGCCGCAGAGATTGCCCCAAAGATCGTGGAGGTATGCCGTAAAGGCATGCGCACGCGCGGGCGCGACAGCATCGCACGGCTATCCATAGAGAACGTCGCCAAGCAGATCGTGCAGGTCTACTCGACTGTGGTCGGCCACGGCTGACCGGAGCCAGGCTCGCCCCCAGCACGGGAGTGGAAAGGAAATTCAAAATTCAAATGGCAAACGGCAAATGGAAAACCATTTGACATTTGCCGTTTGCCACTTGATTTGCTCGCCTGTCTTTAGAGCGTACGTTGGAATCAAGCCGATTAGGTTCGAAATCTAGTTTATACTGGTCTGCCAACGTGGCCATACGCCAAGAACTCCTCGCCGCCGCCGAGCGCCTGCACGCGCACATCCTGCGCCGTCACTATTCGGCGGGCTTGGTTCACGGCCCGGACGCCGGCATCCGCTTCAACCTTCGCCTCTGGCGATTCTTCAAGAGCGCGCTGGAGCTCATCCACTGGGGAGACGACTACGTTTTCATCCAGAGCCAGGGCTATTGGATTCTCGCCAACTGGATGCTCCACGATGTCACCCGCGAGCGCCGCTACCGCGATATCGCCCTCGAGACCACGCAAGCCACGCTGCTTCTTCAGCAGCCCCGAGGCTATTGGATTTACCCGCTTCCGGAGCGAAAGCATTTGATCGCCACAGTCGAGGGGAACTGGGGCGCGATCGGATTGCTGGCCACCTACGCCCGCGAAGCCCGCCCTGACTTCCTTGCCGGCGCCGTCCGGTGGTACGGTTATTTGGTGAGTACAATCGGGTTCCAAGAGCATGGGCGCGGCAAAGCCATTAACTACTTTGATAAGCCACGCGGCAAGATCCCGAATAATTCCGTCGAGGCTGTTTGGTTTTTTCTTCGCCTGTGGCAAGCGACCGGTGAGGCGTGCTATGTCGTCCATGTTGAGCCGATGCTGGATTTCCTTGCCGGCGTTCAGCTCCCCTCGGGCGAACTTCCTTACATCGTCGAGGGTCCGTACGAGCGCCCACGCATTCACTATCTCTGCTATCAATACAATGCCTTTCAATTTCTGAAGCTTGCTTGGTCAGCGCCTCTGCTCCCCGACTCTCGCACGCGTACGATTCTTGCCCCCCTCGCCAGGTTTCTCGCCAGGGGTGTGACGGCCACCGGCGCCTGTGCCGTGGACTGCTCCCGCCGCATGCCGGAAACAGATTACTATACGGCCGCGCTCGCCGCAGCCCTCTGGGAAGCTGCCGATCAGAAGCTGATCGGGAACACCGGCCTCAGTGAGCGGTGCTATGATCGGATTCTGGCGCGGCAGCGGCCTGACGGAAGCTTTGCCTACACCACAGGAGACTACGTCTTCCTCCGCGACGCGCGCTCGTACCCACGACCGCAGATCATGACCTTGTTTCATTTGCTCTATCCGTTCTCCAGGAGGGGGTTGGGTGAATTCTGAGCAGTGGTGCCGGCATGGAGAATAAAAAACCCGGCGTCTGCATTATTATCGAGAACTTACCGGTTCCAGTCGATCGGCGGGTGTGGCAGGAGGCCCGAGCGTTGCGAGACGCCGGATACCGAGTGTCGGTGATCTGTCCAAAAGCCCGAGGCTTCGAACGAGGCCGTGAAACCCTCGAGGACATCGAGATCTACCGATATCGCCTCTGGGAGGCCTCACAGCCGCTCGGCTATTTCCTCGAGTACGCCTTGGCGTTCGCCGCGCAGTTCGTCCTATCGCTCCGGGTTTACACGCGCACACGCTTCCGCGTCCTCCAGGCCTGCAACCCGCCCGACACAATTTTCTTAGTGGGAATTTTCTTTAAGCTTTTGGGCGTGCGTTTCATCTTCGACCATCACGATCTCAATCCCGAGCTGTACGAAGCCAAATTCGGTCGTAGAGACTTCGGATATAAGCTGGTTTGCTGGGCGGAACGCCTGACCTTCTGGACTGCCGACGTGTCGATAGCCACCAACGAGTCCTACCGTGAAGTGGCGCTGGCGCGGGGAAAGATGCGTCGAGAACGCACCTTCGTGGTGCGAAGTTGCCCTGACCTCACGAGAATGCAAAAGCGGCCTGCGCAGCCCGAACTCAAGGAGGGCCGGTGTTTTCTGGTGGTTTATCTGGGCGTCATGGGGCCGCAGGACGGGCTTGATCTGCTGCTGGAGTCCATTGACTCGGTGGTCCACGGCTCGAATCGCCAGGACATTCTATTTGTTCTGATCGGGACCGGGACCGAGAGTGTGCGGCTTAAAGCCCTGGCTGCGCAGAAGGGTCTCGATCGACTGGTCAGGTTTCCGGGGCATCTCTCCGATGATGAGGTTGCGGCCTATTTCTCAACCGCGGATCTGGGGGTGGCGCCGGACCCACCCACGCCCATGAACGACAAGTCCACCATGAACAAGATTCTCGAATACATGACCTTTGGCCTTCCGGTTGTGCTCTACGACCTCACAGAAGGCCGGCGCTCGGCGGACGGCGGAGCACTCTACGCGCGCCTTGGCGACACAGA
Organism: uncultured Acidobacteriota bacterium; assembly: GCA_963842495.1. Classification (GTDB taxonomy): domain Bacteria; phylum Acidobacteriota; class Terriglobia; order UBA7540; family UBA7540; genus CAVROP01. The sequence goes on along the minus strand of CAWJHY010000058.1, from coordinate 34,946 downwards.
GGATTTTGCCCGGGCCATGCTGAGGATACTGGACTCGGAAAGCTTGCGGAAAGAGTTGGGCGCGTGCGGACGAAGACGCATCGAGGAAAGTCTCAACTGGCAAATCGAGAAGCGGTCGCTACTGGCAGCTTACGCGGCGGCCCTCGGCCAGTAATTTCAGCGACAACCCAGGTGTGTGCCTTCAAGACGATGTCACGGGTAGTATTCGCTGCTAAGATGCCACAGATGATTCCGGAGGAAACGAATGAGTGAAAACATTCCCAAGACAATGAAGGCCCTGGTGAAGAGCCGGCCGGAGCCGGGGCTGTGGTTGGAGGAAGTGGCGACGCCGGAGATCGGCATCAATGATGTGTTGATTCGCGTGCAGCGCGCGTCGATCTGCGGCACCGACCTGCACATCCTCAAATGGGACGCATGGGCCAGCAAAACAATCCCTGTGCCGATGGTGGTGGGCCACGAGTTCGTGGGCGAGGTGGCGAAAGTAGGTTCGAACGTTACTGACTTCTTTCCCGGTCAGCTCGTGGGCGCCGAGGGGCACGTCGTCTGCGGACGTTGCCGCAACTGCCTGGCCGGCCGGCGCCACCTGTGCGCGCACAGTAAGGGGTTGGGCGTGCACCGGCCGGGGAGTTACGCAGAGTACATCTCCGTGCCCATGACCAACGTCTGGGTGCATCACGCCAATATCGATCCGGAGGTCGCCTGCATTTTCGATCCTTTCGGCAATGCCGTGCATACCGCGCTCGCCTTTCCCGTCTTGGGCGAGGATGTACTGATCACGGGCGCGGGGCCCATCGGGCTGATGGCGGCGGCCGTGGTGCGGCACGCCGGCGCACGCTTTGTGGTGCAGACCGATCTCAACCCGTGGCGGCTGGAACTGGCGCGGAAAATGGGCGTGACGATGGCCGTGAACCCGCGCGATACCGACTTGAAAGATGTGCAGAAGGAACTGGGCATGAAGGAGGGCTTCGATGTGGGCTTGGAAATGTCGGGCAACGGCTCGGCCCTCCGGGACATGCTGGCGAACATGGCGAACGGCGGCCGCATCGCGCTCCTGGGCATTCCTTCCGAAGAGTTCGTTATCGACTGGAATACCGTCATCTTCAATATGCTTACGCTGAAAGGCATCTACGGCCGCGAGATGTATGAAACATGGTACAAGATGACGGTGATGCTCCAATCCGGCCTCGATATTAAACCCGTCATCACGCACCGTTTCAGCTTCAACCAATATCAGGACGCGTTCGACGCCATGCTCTCCGGCCAGGCCGGAAAGGTGATCCTGACCTGGTAGGTGGGGGAAAGGCTTTCTGTCCACCATCGAGCGCGGGCTCAAACTTTCATCAGGAGCGAAGCGAAGGAACTCTGTAGTTGTTCTTGGTATGTACGTGGGGGCGAGGGCGGCGATCGTCCCCATCGTACCGTCATGCCGTACCCGCAAAACCAGGCGCATCACCCTCCAGGACTCTAGCGCGTTACCCACCATAAGAATCTAGCGTGTAGCGATTCCGGAGCGGAGTGACATAAAGTCATGGCACCCCGCCCTCCACGATTCTCTTGCACTCGCTGTTGACACCTCTTTGCGCTTTCTCTTATAGTGGATTTTTGGGCTTTTTTTTCTAGAAAAACTCAGTGAATCGACTTCGGTTCCGGAGGAGTCTCGGGCATGGCGAATGCGGACGATGTCCCTTCCACGACCTCAGCGAAAGCTCCAGCGGCTAGTGCTGTCGCCGTTCCCCCCAAGCCGGCTGCAAAGCCCGCCGCAGCTCCCAAACCGGCAAGCGCTTCGCCCGCAGAGCCGGCCGGCCCGGGCAAGTTGCGACGGCGCATCATTTGGGCCAGCGTGTGGGGATTCGTCGCGGCCAATTTCCTCATGTTCCTCCGATTCTTTTTCCCGCGCGCCTTGTTCGAGCCGGAGACCGTCCACACGATCGGCTATCCTTCGGACTTCGGCATCGGGGTCAATGAAAAGTACAAGCAGGCGTACCGCATCTGGGTGGTCAAGGAGCCACCGCGCCTTTTCTGCATTTTTGCCAAGTGTACGCACTTGGGTTGCACACCGGATTGGAAACCCGCGGAGGGCAAGTTCAAATGCCCCTGCCACGGGAGCGGATACACGCCCGAGGGGATTAACTTCGAAGGGCCCGCGCCACGACCAATGGATCGCGCGCACGTCGAGGTGAGCGCCGACGGAGAGATCGTAGTGGACACGGCGCGGCTGTATTCGTGGTTCAAGAGCCAGGGCGGCCCAGACAACTTTGAGGATCCGGGCGCGTTTATTACAGTCTAGTGCCTATTGCCCAGTGAAACGCCGAGAGTGGCTGGCATCCACTTAGCACTAATTACTAGCAACTTGGAGCGGTAATGGCTGACGAGCAGAACGGGAAGGCGGAGAAGAAAGGGCTGACCGCGCTGTTGGAAGATGTCCAGGTAGACGTCAAAGTTCTCCGGGAGAAAGCCAAGGAGGACCTCGCGAGCCTCAAGAAGCCCACCAAGACTCAGCTCTATAAGTCGATCTTCCGAGTTAAGCACGATGAAAGCGAACGCAGCCGCGCCCTGAGCGTCCTCACCAACGTCTTCTTCCATCTTCATCCGGCCAAAGTCAACCGCGACGCCGTGCGCTACAACTACACGTGGGGCATGGGCGGCATGACGTTTTATCTCTTCCTGGTGCTGACCATCACCGGTGTGCTGCTGATGTTTTATTACCACCCCACCAAGGGTCAGGCTTATCGCGACATCATCTATCTGATGAACGACGTTCCCTTCGGCAGGCTGCTCCGGAATATGCACCGTTGGGCTGCGCACTTGATGATCATTGCCGTCTGGCTGCATATGTTCAGGGTCTTCCTCACCGGGTCTTATAAGAAGCCGCGAGAATTCAACTGGTGCGTGGGAGTGATCCTTCTGGTGTTGACCCTGCTGCTCTCCTTCACCGGCTATCTGCTTCCGGACGACCAGTTGGGATTCTGGGCGGTGACGGTGGGAACAAACATGGCGCGGGCCACCCCACTGCTTGGGCACGAGGGGCCGTTTGGGCCACAGCTCGGAATGACCGCCTACAATGACGTGCGCTTCGCCTTGCTGGGCGGCTCGATCGTAGACGCTAACGCCTTACTGCGCGCTTATATCTGGCACTGCCTTGCTATTCCTCTCATAGCCGCAACGTTTATGGGCGTGCATTTCTGGCGGGTGAGAAAAGACGGGGGAATCTCCGGCCCGGCACCGGTGGTACTGGAAAACGAGATTAAGCCGGAAAGGAAATTCTAAAAGCAGTCGAGAGTCGAAAGTCGAGAGTCGAAAGTGCAGTTGAGAAGCCAAGGAGTGGACGGGTCGAGGCACGTTTCATTTGCAGGCTCGCCTTTATGCGCTGACTTTCGACTCTCGACTTTCGACTCTTAATGGGTTTGTCCATGGACTGGCATCAACTCTGGGAAATCGTCTCAGCTCCCGACAACGTTCCTATTGTCGCCATCCTCTTCCTGATTCCTTTCTACACTTGGTACGCGATCCGGCAGGCCAGAGCCAATGACCGGCTGATTGCGCAACTCGAGGCTGACCCTCAACTCGCCAAGACCCATCACCGCAAGACGCAGCCCTGGAAATCCGGTTGGACGCGCGAGGTGCAAACCTGGCCTTATCTGATGCGCATCGAATTCTTGGCGGCGATCATTCTCACCGTGATTCTGATGGTCTGGTCGTTGACCCTCAATGCTCCGCTCGAGGAGCTGTCCAATCCCAACCTCACCATGAATCCGGCCAAGGCGCCCTGGTACTTCCTGGGGCTTCAGGAGATGCTGGTCTACTTCGACCCCTGGATTGCCGGTGTAGTGATGCCAACACTTATTATTATCGGATTGATGATTATCCCCTACATTGATACCAATCCGCTGGGTTCGGGCTACTACACCCTGAAGCAGAGGAAATTCGCCATCGCCACATTCTGCTTCGGGTTCATGCTTTTATGGCTGCTGATGGTTGTCATCGGGACGTTTATTCGCGGTCCGGGATGGATGTGGTTCTGGCCGGGGCAGACCTGGGACCCCAGCCGCGTGGTGTTCGAGGTGAACCGGGACCTTCCCGATCTTTTCGGCATTACCGCGATGTGGGGGAAAGTCGTGTTGGGGGCAATCGCCATGGGGCTTTATTTCGCCGTGGCGGGATACGGGCTGCACAAGATCGTCACGGCGACGGCTTTCAACCGGAAGGTTTATGAACGCATGAGCTTCCTCCAGTACGCCACCATGCAAGTTTTCTTGATCATGATGCTGCTGTTGCCGATCAAGATTTTGATTCGTCATTTATTTCGGATCAAGTACATCTGGGTCACCCCATGGTTCAACGTCTAAGGCGCCATCCCCAACTGCTTCAGGAGGCACAACTTGCCTGACTCGCCGGACAAAGACCCGGTCGTAAGCCAATCTCTAGCGGTGTACCTGCTTATTTCCTCGGTACTCCTGCTCCTGACCTTGTGGTGGTCTCTTTACGATGAGTTCTTTGGCCTGCGGCCCTGGAAAGCCTATCAGCGGGCTTTTGTGCAGCGTTACGGAGCTTTCCTGAGGAAGCAGGTTCCTCTTCAGCGCGCCAAAGAAAAGGCGATTGAGAACTCTCCGGATTATCTGGCCCTCAAGCAGAAGCTTGGGGAGATCGAGAAGGAAACAGCGCCCAAGATTAAGGAACTGGACGCGAAGGCGGCCCAGGTGGACGCCCGCACTGCCGCCGTCCTCAACCTGCTCACTACGGCGCGAGCTTATGTTGGATCACAGATCTACATCATTGAACACACCTCGAGCCTGGGGAGCAAGCAATCGCTCCAAAAGGACCTCGACACATACGAGCGCGGCCCCTTCCAGGTCACCCTTCCTCCTTCCCAGCTCGGAGGCAGTGACGAGACGGCGCGCCTGACCTTCGACCAACTGGAAGGCAAATTCACCGATCTGCAAAAGCAGAAAGGGGATCTTCTGCTCGAGAAGGCAAGTCTGCTTCACCCTGTATCGGAGCTGCAAAACCAGGTTGATTCCTATGTGAAGGACCACATTGACGGACCCACGGTCGAGGCGATACAGGGGCTGCAGAAAAAGAACGCTGACTTCGTGGTGGACATTAAGCAGATCAACAACCCCGACGCCGGGATTGTGGACCGCTGCGAGAGCTGCCACGTGGGCATTCGCGAGCCGGTGGTGATGACCCGCAAGGACATGGGTGGAACCAAAGATCCCATGTCCGCCGCCTTCACTTCCCATCCTGATCCGGACTTGCTGACCATTCACGACCCCGACAAATACGGCTGCACACCTTGCCACAATGGCAATGGCATGGACATCGCCCGGGTGGAAAAGGCGCACGGGCATGATGAGCACTGGCTCTGGCCGCTCCATCCCATGGAAAACGTCGAGGCGGGGTGCCAGCAATGCCATGCGAGCGACATGGTGCTCGCCCATGCTCCCACGCTATCCAAGGGCAAGCAACTCTACGAGTGGCGCGGCTGTATGGGCTGCCATGTTTATCAAGGCTATGATTCCGAGCCGACAGAGCTGATCTCGACCCAGCGGTCGATTGAACAGGCTGAGAGGCAGCGGTCGGAAGATCGCTTGGACGTGCAGAAGAGTATCCAGGCCGGGGACCAGGCTGCGGACAACGAAACGGCGCAGCGGCTTTATTTGAAGGCCAACGAGCTTCAAGTCACCATCAGCAAGATCAACCTGGACATCGACCAGGACGACCGGCGCGTCAAGAACTTGTTGCAGGACATGAAGAGGGTCGGGCCCGATCTTAAAGAAGTGCGCATAAAGCTTCGGCCGGAGTGGATCCCTGTCTGGCTCCAAAACCCTCATGCTTTCCGGCCCACCACGAAAATGCCGCGCTTCCGTCTGGATGAGGACGAACTGCCGGCCGTCTCCGCCTTTATCTGGCAAAGCGGCCTCAGCGGACAACTCCCCAAGCAGCCCGCCGGAGATCCGGTCAAAGGTAAAGAGAGCTTCCAAACCCGCGGCTGCATGGGATGCCACTCGGTGGGTGAGGGGGCCAATGCCGTAGGCGGATGGTTTGCCGCCAACCTCAGCCGGGTGGGTGAAAAGGACAATTACGATTACCTCGTGCGTTGGGTGCACAATCCCCGCGAGCGCACCAACCCTTATTGCCCTTATGAAAAACGCGATCTGACGGAAGACGACTACAAGAAGCATGGTTTGCCGTTCGTGTTTGACACCCAGCACTCGAAGTGCCCCAACGACGGTCATGAGTTGCTGGTTGAGCAGATGACTCCCATGCCGAATCTCCGGCTGTCCTGGGACGAAGCACGGAACATTGCCAGCTACCTTATGACTTTGAAAGAGAAAGATCCGTCGAGCTATGCACCCACCCCTTACCTCAATGACCCGAAGATGAAGGCCCAAGGAGAAGAGATCGTCCGGCGATACGGCTGCGCGGGTTGCCACGAAATCGCCGGCCTCGAGAACGAAGGAAAGATCGGAACTGAACTTACAGCCGAGGGAAGCAAGCCGCTCGAGCAGATGGACTTCGCACTTTTCATCAAACAGGCCAAGGAAAAGGATTGGTACAGCCATAAGGGCTTCTTCGAGCACAAGCTGGCCAAGCCGGAGATCTTCGACGAAGGAATGATCAAAGCCGAGGGTGAAGAGCTGAAAATGCCGGACTTCGATTTTGAGAACAAGCCGGGTGAAATTCGAGCTCTCACCACGTTCCTGATGGGCAGCGTCACCTCCGAGTATCCGGAGCGGTATTTCTACCGTCCCGCAGATTACCGCCGCGATATCCAGGATGGCTGGTGGCTCGTCCAGAAGTACAACTGCATGGGCTGCCACCAGTTCACGCTCGACCAATCGAGCGTGCTGATGAATTTGCCGCAATACCAGACGCCCGACGGCAAAGGCCAGTTGCCCCCTCGCTTACTGACGGAAGGCGCGCGCGTCAACCCCGAATGGTTGGCCCGGTTCCTCGCCAACCCAGCCTTGAATGAAAAAGACACCGACCGCGACGGCGTACGCAGTTACTTGAAACTGCGCATGCCCACGTTCTATTTCTCCCCGATCGAGATTCGCAAGCTGGTGAAATTCTTCCAGGCGCTTTCGCAACAGCCTATGCCCTATATCCCTGCCAAGGAGGAGCCGCTCACCGACCTGGAAATCGCCATGGCCCGGGCGTTGTTTACCAGTCCGGGCGCGCCTTGCTTGAAATGCCACGCCATCGGATCGCCATCCCACGACCAGTACGCGACGGCGCCGAATTTCCTGCTGGCTGCGGACCGGCTGAAACCTGACTGGGCCCGGCACTGGATTCTCGACCCGGCACTGATCGATCCCGGAACGGCCATGCCTTCGGGCTTATTCAAGCTTCAGGCTGACCATTACGTTTTTGCAGGGCCCACGCCGCCCTCGTTCAAAGGTTACAACGGCGACCAGGCGGAACTACTGGTTCGTTACCTGTTCGAGTTGACGCCTCAAGAGCAGCAACGGCTCATTCAGATGAGCGGGAGCAATTTGAATCCGGCTTCTGCCAAACCCAAGACAACGGAGAACCGGGATAAGCCCCGTAAGCAAGTAGCACAGGCACTCTTGCCTGTGCCGTACGCACGGCACGCGTCAGCCGCACAGACAGGAGCACCTGTGCTACCAGCTCAATAGCTCGCTCCATTGCAGCGCCGCACATGCAGGCGCAGAAAGGTTAAGATCATGGAAAAACGATTCGTTTTTTCGCTCGCCTTAGTTATCGCGTTGACCCTGGTCATGGCTGCTTGCAGCAAAAAGACCGAGGAAACCGCTGAGCAACCAGCAGAAAGCACGACCGCGGTTCAGCCAACTCCCATTGACCAATCCACCGTGGGCGAAGTTACCGGTAAGGTTTCTTTTGACGGCGCCAAGCCAAAGCCTCACCGAATCATGATGGATCAGGACCCGGTTTGTGTTAAGAAGCACAACGGCGCCGTCTTCGCCGAGGATGACGAGGTTAACTCCAACAACACGCTGCCTAACGTTTTCGTCTACGTGAAGGCTGGGGCCGAGAAGTACGTTTTCACCCCGCCATCCGATCCGGTGACTCTGGACCAGGACGGTTGCATGTACAAGCCGCATGTGCTTGGGATCATGGTGGGGCAGACTCTCAATATCGTCTCCAGCGACGCCACCACCCACAACATCCATCCCATGCCCAAGGATAATCGGGAATGGAATATGTCTCAGCCGCCAGGGGCCGCTCCCATCGAGCAGAAGTTCGCGCGCGAAGAAGTGATGATCCCGGTGAAATGCAACCAGCACCCTTGGATGCGCGCTTATATCGGTGTGTTGAAAACTCCCTTTTACGCGGTGACCGGAAGCGACGGGACGTACACCATCAAGGGCCTTCCGCCCGGTGATTACACCATCGGGGCGTGGACGGCCATGGGCGCCGTGGGCGGCCAAACGCAGGAGCAGAAGGTGACCGTGGGAGCCAAAGAAACGAAGACGGTGGATTTCAGCTTTAAGGGTTGACACTCGACAGTTCACAGTCGAGCTCTCTCGGGAGGTTAACTCTCTGCCCCCTCGAACGAGGCGCCCTCTCCCTTGGGGAGAGGGTGGCCCGCGACGGCGTTTTCATCAGCCGTCGCGGGCCGGGGTGAGGGGTTGTTTAACTTGGGCAATCTAAACGTACCGTGACGCGGCGAGCAAAACGAGCTCTTGCGTTTTTTCCGAACCTTAAGTGCTGGCGTTTCATCTAAGTTAGAGGAAAGTTCCTCACTTACAGTACAGGGCTTTTCAGCCAAAACTTGACCCGTCTCAGTTCTTCGCCTTGCAGCTTTGGTGGAGCGGGGCAACTTCGATAGGAGCAATAACCTATGGGGCTGGCGATTGCACTGGTGCTTGTCCTCATCACGCTCGTCTCCGGCTACTTCTTCATGGCCAAGACGTGGTGGTTCCCACCTGACATTACCGCCAACTACGGCCACGCCATCGACCACCAGTTCATGCTGACGCTGGTGATTACGGGCATCATCTTCGTTGTCGCCCAAGTGGCGCTGGCCTACGCCGTCTGGCGGTTTCGGGACCGCGGAGACGGGCGGAAGGCCGGCTACTCTCACGGCAACAACAAACTGGAGTTCACCTGGACGCTCGCTGCCGCCATCATTTTCATCGGGCTGAATCTGATGGGTTATCACATTTGGGCGTTCGTCCATTTCATGGGACCCCAGCCGGGGTCGATGCGCGTCGAGGTTTGGGGGCAGCAATTCGCGTGGTACTTCCGCTACCCGGGTCCCGACGGCAAGTTCGGTCCGGTGCACGTCGAGAAGGTTGACGATGCCACGGGTAATTTTCTGGGGCTCGACCGCGATCACGATGCGGATTCTAAAGACGACATCGTTACCGCCACCCTCGCGATCCCCGTCAATCAACCGGTCGAGGTCATCTTGCGCTCCAAGGACGTTACCCACTCGTTTTTCGTTCGTGAACTTCGATTGAAACAGGATTTGGTTCCGGGGATGGAGATTCCCATTCACTTCACCGCCACCAAGGTCGGCACTTACGAGATTGCGTGTGCTGAGTTGTGTGGCCTGGGCCACTACAAGATGCGGGCCTTCCTGAACGTGATGCAGCCCGAGGATTTCCAAAAGTGGCTCCAGAGCATGGCGCAAGCGCAGTAGGGAAAAGCGAAAAGCGAAAATGGAAAATCGAAACTCGGCCCACAAAACGCCACCCCCTCGAAAGCGGGGGCCATCGTCGTGGGGCAATTGATTCCCGCTTCCGCGGGAATGACTGATATCCCGGCGTTCGATTTTCGAATTTCGAGTTTCGGCTCCTTGAGGGGGATGTATGAGCATCGCAAGCGTGAATGTTGGCATTTCTCGGCTGGGGCAGGTCCAAGTCCGCGCGCATGATGTCAAACGGGCGACGATGTTCTACCAGGATATGCTTGGACTGAAGCTGCTTTTCGAGGCGCCGCCAGGGCTCGCGTTCTTCGACTGTGGAGGGGTTCGGCTGATGATCGACCGCCCGGAGAAGCCGGAGTTCGATCATCCGTCTTCCATCCTGTATTTCGCCGTGCCGGACATCCAGGCTGCCCATGCGCAGTTGAAACAGAGCGGCGTGCATTTCGAAGACGAGCCGCACGTAATCGCCCGAATGCCGGACCACGATCTGTGGATGACGTTTTTCCGGGATTCGGAAGAGAACTTGATGGCGCTCATGAGTGAGGTGGCCAGGTAGCGAAAATGGAAAATAGAAACTGGAAAATAGAAACTGGAAGTTCGAAACCCCAAGCCCCTTGCGTCGTTATCCCCGCAAAGGCGCAGCTCCAATTTCGATTTTCGTATGCGGGCAGTTGGGAGGCAATTGATGTCACAAGGACACGCTGAGGCGATTGCACACCACCCGGCGCATGCGCCCTCTGGGTTTATTCGCAGGTATCTCTTCAGCCTCGATCACAAAGTGATAGGGATCCAGTATTACCTCCTGGCTCTTGTCTCAGTCTTCGTCGGCCTGACACTTTCGATCTTAATGCGCCTGCACCTTGTCTGGCCGCAAGCCAGCGTCCCGCTGCTCGATAAGCTCTCTCCGCTCGGCGCGCCGAACGGTGTTATCACGCCGGAGTATTATCTCTCGCTGCTGACGCTGCACGGCACGTTGATGGTCTTCTTCGTTCTGACCACGGCTCCGCAAAGCGGCTTCGGAAACTTTTTTCTGCCCATCCAGATCGGCGCTGAGGACATGGCGTTTCCGCGGCTCAACATGTTGTCCTTCTGGGTGACTTTCGCAGCTTTCATCACCCTGGTGGCCACGTTCTTTATCCACGATGGCCCGCCGATCGCAGGCTGGACTTCTTATCCGCCCTTGAGCGCGGTCGGCGGAGGCGCAGGCCCGGGAATGGCCATGGGTGAGAATCTGTGGATCGTTTCCATTGCACTTTTCTGCGTGGCGTCCATGCTTGGCGCCATTAACTTCATTGCGACTACCCTCGACCTCCGCGCCCGCGGGCTTTCTTTGATGAAACTTCCCCTCACCTGCTGGGCATGGTTTCTGACCGCAATTCTGGGATTGCTTTCTTTTGCGGTGTTGCTGGCTGCCGGGGTTCTTCTACTGCTCGACCGCGTGGGCGGCACTAGTTTCTTCATCCCGGGCGGCCTGATCGTCAGCGACAAGATTGTTCCTCATACTGGGGGTTCGCCTCTGTTGTGGCAGCACTTGTTCTGGTTCTTCGGACATCCTGAGGTCTACATCGCCATCCTTCCGGGTATGGGCGTCACTTCCCACATCATCTCGACGTTCTCCCGCAAGCCGATTTTTGGCTACCGCGCCATGGTTTACGCCATGTCGGCCATCGGCATCTTGGGGTTCTGCGTGTGGGGGCACCACATGTTTGTAAGCGGCATGAGCCCTTACTCGGCATTCGCCTTCTCGATCCTCACTATGGCGATCGCGGTTCCCTCTGCCATCAAAACGTTCAACTGGATAGGGACGATGATCGGCGGCAAAATTCGATTCACACCTCCCATGCTCTTCGCCATCGGGTTTGTATCGCTCTTCATCACCGGCGGACTCAGCGGCATTTTCCTGGGGCAGCCGCCCATCGACCTCTACTTCCACGACACCTATTTCGTCCTGGCTCACTTCCACATGATTATGGGCGTGGCCGCGATCTTCGGAATTTTCGCCGGGACCTATTTCTGGTTTCCCAAGATGTTCGGCAGGATGATGAACGCGACGCTGGGGAAGATTCACTTTTGGTTTACCTTTGTGGGCGTCTACGCGATTTTCATGCCCATGCATTACCTGGGTCTGGAAGGAAACCCGCGGCGCTACTCGGAGTTTATTGACAATTTCCTGCTGCCGCTGATTTCCGTGCACAAGTTCATTTCCATCGCGGCGTTCATTACCGGCGGCGCGCAACTTATCTTCCTGTTCAACCTTTTCTGGAGCGTGTTCAAGGGCGAGAAGGCGACGGAGAACCCCTGGGAAGCCACAACCCTCGAGTGGACGATCCCGTCGCCGCCGCCTTTTGACAACTTCGCCGGACAGCACCCCGTGGTCTTTAACGGCCCTTATGAATTCAGTGTGCCGGGCGCCGCAAAAGATTTCATCATGCAGAATTCGCCGGAGGGGGTTGTGGCAGGGCACTGAGAGCAGTTCTCAGTCGTCAGTTTTCAGTTGTCGGTCGTCAGTAACCGCGGGTAATTGGCAACGGACAACGAACCACTGACCACGGACAAAGGTTTATATGGGTTCGACGACGCTAACTCCAACCAAGCCGGAAGAGGCCGCTAGGATCGGCGATGGCCGCCGGGGCGGAAGCGGCTTCCAACCCAGCGGCTTCGGCGGGGGTGAAGGTTGGGGAGAATTTCGAGTGCCGGAACGGACTTATCGGCTGGGCATGTGGTTTGCCTTGACCGGAATTGTGATGTTGTTTGCGGCCTTCACCAGCGCCTTGGTGGTTCGCAAGGGCATGTCGTTCGACTGGGTTCCGGTCCGCGTACCTCGGATCCTTTGGCTGAACACCTTCGTGCTGCTGGCGAGCAGTGGCGCCCTGGAACTTTCCCGGCGCTGCCTCCGCGCAGGCGCTGCTAAGGCGTTTATCCGCTGGCTTTCGGCGGCGCTCGTTCTTGGCCTTGGCTTCCTTGCCGGCCAGCTAATCGCCTGGCGCGAATTGGCTGCCCGGGGAATTTATCTTGCCAGCAACCCTAGCAGCTCGTTCTTTTACGTCTTGACGGCGGCACATGGTCTCCACCTGCTGGGGGGCGTTGTTGCCCTCTCTTATGTGGTTTTTCGCGGTCGCCGCATTGCGTTGGGTCAGGCGCGGCGCACGCCTTTGGATGTGACCGCGATTTACTGGCACTTCATGGATGTGCTGTGGATTTGTGTGTTTTACGTGATTCTTAATTGGATGTAATCGCCTTGTAGGGGCGGCCCTTGTGGCCGCCCAGGGGCAATCCCACAGGGTTGCCCCTACACGATGGAGGGTAAGGGATGGCTAGCCATGAAGCGATAGGCGGGGAATTAAGCCAAGTTGCGCAGTCGTCGTGGGGGGGCGGAGTCGCGCCTTTTGCCACCGGCTCAAAGAAACTGGGCATGTGGCTCTTCATCCTCTCCGATGCGATTACCTTCTCCGCGCTTATCATGGCATACAGCTACGTGCGCGTCGCCAGCCCCCAATGGCCGACGCCTTTTGAGTTCTACCCGGGAATTGTCAAGGCCACGGTCATGACAATTATCCTCCTGACCAGCTCCGTCACCATGGTGATGGCCGTGCGCGCGGCAAAACTGGAACGGCGATCAAGCGTCGTAAAGTGGCTTGCGGCGACCATGGTGGCCGGGCTCGCCTTCGTCGTCATTCACGCCACGGAGTGGGCCGGCTTGATTGGAGAGGGTGTCCGCCTTTTCAAAAACCCCTGGGGCGCGCCACTGTTTGGCGCGGCCTTCTTTACCTTGACCGGCCTGCACATGACGCATGTTTTCTGTGGCGTGTGCTATCTGGCCGTCGTCGCCGTGCTCACCGCCAAAGGAAAACTGACGTCGGAAGATGTGGAGGTTAGTGGACTCTACTGGCATTTCGTTGACCTGGTCTGGATGTTCATTTTTCCTTTGGTTTACATCCTTTCCGTGAAGATGGGTTAAAGACGTCCGTTGGCAGTCGTCCGTCGTCCGTTGCAACGGACAACTGACAATGGACCACGGACAGATAACTCGGAGGGTTTAATGGACTCGGCATCGGAGCACAAGCACGCTGACACGGGCGTCAAAATCTTCATGGTGGTGTGGTTCTGGCTCTTGGCGCTGACGGCGGTGGAAGTCTTCTTGGGTTACAAGGCCTTCGAAGTGAACGTCATGATCGTCCTGCTCATGGGCCTTTCGGTGATCAAGGCCTCCTTGATCATCGCCTACTTTATGCACTTGCGTTACGAAAAGCCGAGTATGGCCGCCACGCTGATGCCCGCTTTGGTCATGGTCATTCTTCTGATGTTCATGGTCTTTCCGGACAGCTTCCGGCTGTTGGCGATGAGGCCACATTAGGTGTAAATTCAAATTTAGGGCTTTGGTAAGTGTTTTGAGATTTGTGGATGCTGAATGAGCAAGCGGCGCGGTCACCCCTGACTGCGCCGAAGATTGAAGCATCCATGTTTCGAGGGCAGCGGCGACTGTGCCACCTCGGTGAAAGGTCCGGAATGGAAATGTCAGCGAAGCTTTCACGGCAAGCTGTCAGTTGGACAATCTGGCTAATTGCCATAGCCGTATTGTTGTGTTCTTCGTCGCTGATCTACGCGCAGGGGTGCGCGATGTGTTACACCAGCGCGTCAGCGGCGAAGGCCGGCGCATTGCACGCTTTGAGAAGTGGAATTCTCATCTTGCTTCTTCCCGTACTCGCCATGTGTTCAGGTATCTCTGTGATTATCTATCGTTCCCGAGACCGGTTTCTCGGAGCGGCGGAATGGAGCCCCGAGCACGACTGTGCATTACGCGCCATGGCTACCTATATGAAAGATATTGAAACCCCCGGTCCTCAGGAACGTTCGCCGCTGCCCGTGGGCGGCAACAAGCTGCCCAAGGTCAACGGACCACGGGCAACGGACAACGGACGACCCCAGGTGCAATTATGAAAACCCAACCGCACAGTCCGTGGTTGCATCGCTACGCCATGTTTGTAGCATTCTGTACTTTTATTCTGATTATCGCGGGCGCCCTGGTGACCAGCAACGACGCCGGCCTTTCCGTGCCTGATTGGCCAACCTCTTTCGGCAGCTTCCGCATGCCGCGCATGGTGGGTGGCGTACTGTTTGAACACGGTCACCGGATGATCGCCGGCACGGTCGGAATCCTAACGATCATTCTCGCGCTGGCAATCTGGCTCAGGGATTCCAGGCGTTGGGTAAAGTGGGTGGCGGGTGGCGCCGTGCTGGCCGTGCTGGCCCAGGCCGTGTTGGGCGGCATCACGGTGCTCTTCTACTTGCCGGTGGCGATTTCGACCAGCCACGCCACGCTCGGCCAGATCTTCTTCTGCCTCGCGGCGAGCCTGGCCTTTTTCACGCGTGCCGGCTGGCGATGGGACGAACCCAAGCTCACGGACCCATCTGTTCCCACGCTTCAACTCCTGACCGTAGTGACCACGGGCCTCATCCTGGTGCAGTTGGTGGTAGGGGCTGTGTACCGCCACTCCGGGAAGGGCCTCGATCTGCACATTGTGGGCGCCGGGGTGGTCACCATGTTCGTGGCCTACCTTGTCACTCGAATCCTGATCAAGTTCTCGCAAACGCCTGCTTTACTGAGGCCTGCGCTGTTGCTGGGCGCCCTCTTGGCGCTTCAGGTTTCCCTCGGCATCGGTTCTTATGTCGTGAAGATGGCTGACCTGAATGCGCCTCAGCCCCTGCCGCCGGTGGTGAACATGACCACCGCGCACGTGGCGGTGGGCGCCCTGGTGTTACTGGCCAGCCTTTACTTGACCTATCAGGCGCATCGCTTTCTGGCGCCTCGAGTTGAGGAAGCGAAAGTCGTTTCGGCCCCGCACGGGGCGGCCGTATGAACAAACGATCCGACAACGCGAGAAACAACGCGCTACGTCAGTGGCTTCCGCGCCTGGCGGATTATTGGACGCTGACCAAGCCGGAAGTGAACTTCCTGGTTTTGGTCAGCACCCTGGTCGGATTCTATCTTGCCTCGCGCGGCGGGCTGGATTTCTCCCGCTTATTCCACACCCTGATGGGCACGCTACTGGTGGCCAGCGGCACGGGGACCCTGAACCAGTATATCGAACGCCAGTCGGATAAGCAGATGCGCCGAACGGCCAATCGCCCCCTGCCTGCGGGAAGACTGAGTTCTGCCGAGGCGCTCTGGTTCGGAATCGTGTTGGCGGGATTGGGCGGCTGGGAATTGTGGGTATTCACAAACCCGCTGGCCAGTTCGCTCGCCCTGGTGACCCTGGGCGCCTACTTGCTGGCCTACACGCCGTTGAAAAAACGGACGCCGCTGTGTACTTTGGTGGGCGCCTTTCCGGGCGCCATGCCGCCGCTCATCGGCTGGGCGGCAGTGCGCAACAGCCTGGGCCTGGAGGCCTGGGGGCTCTACGCCATTCTCTTCCTATGGCAGTTCCCGCACCTTTTGGCCATCGCCTGGATGTACAGGGAAGACTACGCCCGGGCCAGCCTGCAATTACTTCCCAGGAACGACCTTGAGGGTCGGACAACTGCTTGGCAGATTCTGGGGTATTCGCTCGTGCTGATTCCTGCAAGCTTAATGCCCGTTTTCCTGGGACAGGCGGGAAAGGTTTATCTGGTGGGTGCGTTGGTGCTTGGACTTGGATTCTTCCACTTTGGCATGCGCCTGGCCCTTCAGCGATCGAACTCCTTGGCGCGGCGCTTGGTCCTGGCCTCCATCGTTTACTTGCCCTTGGTTTTCGGCTTGCTGATGGTGGACAAGACTCGGTAAAACATCGGGAGATCCGTAGATCGGGCGAACCAAGAACCACGCGCGGATCGGTTCTTTGTTGACAAGCTCACCCGGTCGCCCGATCTCCCGATTCGTTAGCGAGCTTCGCCTCCAAATGCCCAATGACCGAATCCAACCAGCCGAGGAGGGCCTTTTCAGCTTCTTCGCGATCCCCAGAGTCTTCCAGCGAAGCAATGCAATCACCTTGTTCATTCAGGGGGATAAAGTGGCAAGGGAGATCCTCACCCTGGCAGTCTGCCGGCACCCATTCCCAGAGAAGGCACTCGTAACAAGGATGCCGCTTGGCCGTTTCGCCGAAGTTTAGGCAAGTAATCGAATCACGAAAAAGCTTTGTGGGCTTTTGCGGAGTACGGACGGACCGGCCGTACCCGCCGTTTTTCAAGATGTCTCGTTCCAATTTCAATTGGTCTATAATCTCTTTGAGGCCGGCTCGCATGGCCTTTTTACCTCCTCTGGTCACCAGGGATGAGCCGCAGCTCTGCCGAGTCTGGCACAAAGGCAAGCGAGCAATTTCAAGGCCAATGGCAAGATTTTGAAAACAAGTAACTTAAACGCGAGGAGAGGTAATCCAAGAGACGGAGTGGGTCAGAATGCCCACTTCTGCCGTCTTTCGGCTCAAGCGAGGTCCCACAATCCATGTTCGAGGAACTGCTATTAGCAGGTTTTTGCCTTCTGACTGCCCTGGTTGGACTGGCCATTGCGGCTTGGGAGGTGATCAGCGGAAGGGTTTTCGATATGGATGGCTTGTGGTTTACCCTGATCAGCCTGAGTTTGGCGGGAGTGTTCGGCGGCGTCCTCGCCTGGTCGTTTTACACTGGAGAGGGTAAACAATTGTTACATCACTTCAGGAAGGGCCCCGCCTTGAAGGCCGGACCTGACAAGAGCTCGCCGAATCCCACATGATCCCCTACCTTCCCAGTGTTGATGCCATTTTGAATGCTGCCAGTGCCGTTTTTTTGACACTGGGGTTCTTTTTCATCCGGCAGAGGAACATCCGCGCGCACAAGGCTTGCATGCTCTCCGCCTTTGCAACCTCAACGATTTTCCTGGTTTGTTACCTCACTTATCACTACTTTCATGGAACCACGCACTTCCTCGGGCAGGGCGCGGTTCGGGGTTTTTATTTCGTCCTGCTGGGTTCGCATACGGTACTCGCCGCGGTGATCGTGCCACTAGCCCTCACCACGCTTTACCGCGCCTGGCGGAAGCGCTTCCCACAGCACAAGCGAATTGCCCGCTGGACTCTGCCGCTTTGGCTTTATGTTTCTGTAACGGGTGTGGTCGTCTACTTTATCCTCTATCACCTCTACCCGGCCAAGCCATGATGCATTTGATTCTTGCCGAGAGCGCGTTATAATGGGCGCTCGCAACCTTGTTTCCTCACGATGAGGACCCGCAGAGGGATCTTTCATGATTGAACCCATTCCCCGACTTGGCGATGTAATTGACGACTACTGCCCTCGCTGCCGTCTGCTTCTGAACCATGCGGTGGCCAGCCTGGTGGATAACAAGGTGGTGAAAGTCATTTGCCAGACTTGCCATAGTGAGCACCCGTACCGCAATGCGGAGATGCCCCCCAAAAAGAAACCGGGCTCCCGCGCTGTGCTCTTTGAGCAGGTGTTAACGAAGACCACGGCCACGCCTGAGGCTGACCCCACCACGCCGGCCGAGAAACCTGCTCCGGTTGAGGCGGAACCAGCGAAGAAAAAAAGGGTCGCAGCTCCAGCGCGCTACATCACCCGGCATCGCAGCAAGTCTCCCCGGGCTTAGGCAGGTTTCAGGTGTAAGGGATTCGCGATCCGCGAAACACCCGACAACTAATGTCGTATGCTTTGGTTACCCACCCTCGTGGTTCTTCTCTGGTGTGTCCTGGGGGTTCGCATCGTGCGCAGTCTTCGAAGCACCATACTATTGCGTGCGAACCAACCGTCATCCCCCCTCGAGTCCTTTCCGAGAGTATCCATCCTTGTGGCTGCCCGTAACGAGGAAGAGGCGCTTCCCGCCGCGCTCGAATCCCTCTTGGCGCTTGACTATCCCGATTTTGAAGTTGTTCTGGTGGATGACGACTCTCAGGACCACACGGGAGCCATAGCGGACGAGTGGGCATCGAAGCCGGCGGCTCGTGGTCGGCTCAAGGTTCTTCACAACAAAACACTGCCGCCCCAGTGGCACGGCAAAGTGCATGCCTTGCATCTGGCGTCGAGCGCCGCCTCCGGCGAGTGGATTCTGGCAACGGATGCCGACATGGTTCTTCACGCTTCGGTTCTGAGGGTGGCGGTGTCCTTTGCCCTTGAGCGGGGCGTCCAGTTTCTCTCGATTATCCCGGAACTGGAGTTCGGTTCCTTTTGGGAAAAAGTCGTGCTTCCAGGATTCTCCTTCCTTATCACTTCCCTCTTTCCCGTTCATTTAGTTAATGATCCAACTTCTTCCCAAGCCCTCGCCGCCGGCGCTTTTATCCTGATGAAACGCCACGACCTGGTTGCCTTGGGTGGCTACGCGCGTTTAAGGAACGTACTCATCGAGGATCTCCGGATGGCGGAGCTTTTCAAACGCCACGGACGCCGCATTTACCTGGCGGCCAGTCGCGGTCTCCTGCACACTCGCATGTACACCAGCGGCGCGGAGATGTTCGAGGGACTGAGCCGCACCGCGTTTGAAGGCTCCGGCTACTCCGTCCCAAAGACTCTGGGAGCGATGTTCCTGGCCAACCTGCTGGCGGTATTCCCCTGGGTGGCGCTGATCACCCGGGTTCTCGCCGATTGGAAGCTCGATCGGGCTGAGTTGCACGATCCTTTTCTCCTCGTGGCCGTCGTGGCCTGCCTCCTTGCTTCTTTGGTCTACCTGCCTTTCATCCTCCACTCGCGTCTTCCGCAGCTTTACGTCTTTACACTGCCCCTGGCGACATTGTTTTATTCCTGTGTGTCCGTCTATTCGATCTTGACCAGCAGGATTGGGCGCGGTGTTTCGTGGAAAGATAGGCGATACCGCGCTCCGGTCGAATAGCCGGCGCGCCTTGCATTTTTCAAACAGCCAAGCGACAATGAAATTTCAAATTTGAAATCCCGACGGGAGCGTGGGTTATGGAGACAGCGAGTTTCGGTGCAGGGTGTTTCTGGGGTGTCGAGGCGGCGTTTCGGCAGACGCCGGGCGTCGTTTCAACCGCCGTGGGCTACATGGGAGGAACCCTCGAAAACCCAACCTACAAAGACGTTTGCACGGACGAGACCGGGCACGCCGAGACGGTTCAGGCCGTCTATGATCCCTCGAAGACATCCTACAATGATCTCCTGAACATCTTCTGGCAGAACCACGATCCGACCACCTTGAACCGCCAAGGACCCGACGTGGGAACCCAATACCGATCGGTGATTTTCTACCACACTCCTGAGCAGGAGGCGCTCGCCCGAGCCTCCAAGGAAGCTCTGGAGCGCTCGGGAGCATTCAAACGGCCCATCGTAACGGAGATTGTCCCGGCTTCCACCTTCTGGCGTGCTGAGGAGTACCACCAGCAGTACCTCGAAAAACGCGGCCTCGCCCAGTGCCATATCAAGTAGCGGCAGAATTAGACTGAAACCAGCAAATAAGCGGAGAAACCTATGCCCGCGATTCGCACCTTCGAATCCTTTGTTCGTTCCTTGCTCCGCATCGTGGCGGGATTTACCTTCTCACTGCATGGGATGCAAAAAATCCTCGGCCTCTTCGGGGGGATGGGCGGGAAAGGCGCAACGGCTTCCTTTGGCTCGCTTCCCTGGATTGCGGGCGGCCTGGAATTGGTTGGCGGGCTGCTGTTGGTTCTGGGGCTTTTCACTTCGCCCGTGGCGTTTATTCTGAGCGGCGAGATGGCCGTGGCCTACTTCAGGGCGCATTTTCCCCAGGGGTTCTTCCCGCTCGTCAACCACGGGGAGTTGGCGGCGCTTTACTGCTTCATCTTCCTCTACCTGTCCGTGGCCGGGCCCGGCCCACTCAGCCTGGATGCGATAGCACGAAATAAGCCTGATTAGTTTTGATGGGTTAACCCTCTCCCCCTTGGGGGCATAGGCGCTAGAATAAGGAATTGACTTTCGCTGTAACTGATGTATGCTTTCGGCATGGACAAGCGCTTAATCGACGAGGACTGGAAGTATTTGTGCCAGTATCTGCCGGAAAATTTGAGTGAGTTGGCCAAAGCGACGGGGACCGTCAAGCGATGGCGTAACGTCAAGAACGGTGAGGAATTGTTGAGACTTATTCTAGCATATGCCATCGAAGACCTCTCTCTGCGCAGCACCGCGGCTTGGTCGAGCCAGTCCGCTCTGGAACTGAAGGACACTTCCGTCCTCCATCGTTTGCGCAAGGCTCCGCCGCTGTTGGAGAGGGTATTGGCGCATCTGCTGACGCAGCGACTGCACGCCGAAGCGGCCCCGGGGCCGACGTTTCGGATCAATGACGCGACGGTGCTGAGCATTCCGGGCAGTAAAGGAATCGATTGGCGTTTGCATGCCGTCTACGATCCGGCCCAGTGTTGTCTGCGC
The DNA here is from genome assembly GCA_963842495.1 of uncultured Acidobacteriota bacterium. Lineage (GTDB taxonomy): Bacteria > Acidobacteriota > Terriglobia > UBA7540 > UBA7540 > CAVROP01. Next base: position 14,017 of record CAWJHY010000058.1, on the reverse strand, counting down.
CGGGTGGAAATTACCGACCACCAAGGGGGTGAGCGATTGGATCGCGACCGGCCGCAGCCCGGCGACATTGTCTGTGGAGACCGCGGACTGGCGCATGCCCGAGGCATCCACGCGGTGACGGAAGCGGGAGCGTATGTGCTGCTGCGCATGCACTGGCAGAATATCCGCCTGCACGATGCGCAGGGACAACCCGTGGATATGGACCAGACGTTGAAAAGGGCGGACATCGGAGACGCGGGGACAACCGTATACGTCCCCCTGGAGGGCAAAACCCCTGTGCCTGCCCGCCTGTTGATTCGTCCTCTCCCCACCGAAGCCGCCAACCGCCATCGCCAGCGCCTGCGCCGCAATGCCGCCAAAAAGGGCCGCACCCCTTCGGCCACGGCCCTCCGCTTGGCCGGCTACTTCTGTGTGCTCACCACCTTGCCGGAAAGCCTCGCCAACGCCGACGTGGTGCTGGAACTCTACCGCGTGCGCTGGCAGATCGAGCTGTTTTTTAAGCGCTGCAAAGGGCTCTTGCATTTCGATCAGTTGCGGGCTTTCGATCCGCATTTGGTGCGCACCTATTGTCTGGCCAAACTGATTGAGGTGGCCCTGATTCAATGTCTGCATGAGGAGGCCATCGCTTTTTCCCCCTGGGGAGTTCCCCGCTGCCGTCGTCCCGCGGCTTAGTCTGTGGCGACTCGTGCATCTGCGGCGCTTAGACTTGACCCTGGCGATCTACGGCCGGTTCGCATTGTCTGTGAAGCAGCGGCTCTGGCCCAAGGCCCGACAGGCTCTCGCCGAGGCACCACGAAAGCGAACGTACAGCGCAGAAAAGTTTCAACCGCCGCTCGCTCAGCTTATGAACCGCCTCCTCATTGCACAACGCGCTCAGCAAGGAGCATCGAATGACTTATTCTAGCGCCTATGCCCCCTTGGGGGAGAGGGTGGCCCGCGTCGGCGCGTTCATCAGCCGAGGCGGGCCGGGTGAGGGGGTCTCCCGGAATATCACTCAGTCCTACCAGCCTTGCTCGCGGGGTTTGACTCTTGCGCTTCTTGTCCCCGGCAGAAGAGCACCGGCAGGCGCGGATATTGCGGGTAAGCGGGGTCCGTGGCGCTCCGGCCGCAGAGGTAGAAGATCGATCCTCGATCAGACCGGATAATGCGAACGTGCTTGCAACGGGCGCACAACCCCGCTGAGTCGGAGTCCGGGTCAGGTACGTCGGTTGTCACATTCCCCCCCATAGCGTGGACGCGCGTCATGCCCCCGCGCTATTCTATTCTGAGTTATGACGTCTGATTCCTCAAGGGCGCGAAGACCGAATTTCCAGCCCGGGACCTCGCGCAACACGTTCATTATCGTCGTCCCGATTCTGGTGGTTCTGGTCACCTTTCTTTTCTGGTATCAGACCTGGTTTGGAAGGCCCTTGAGCGATCAGGAGATGGGCCAGTATCTATCGGACACCTCTGTACCGCACAAAACCCAGCATGCCTTGGCGCAGCTTTCGAACCGGATGGCGCGCGGCGACGCGACGACCGGGCGATGGTATCCGCAAGTCATCAGTCTGGCCGGGAGTAAACAACCTCAGTTCCGGTCGATGGCGGCTTGGGTGATGGGCCAGGATAACCGTTGTGAGGCATTCCACCGAACGCTGCGCGGGCTGCTCGATGACCCTGCGCCGCTGGTGCGCTCGAACGCTGCATTGTCCCTGGCGCGTTTCGGCGATCCAGCAGGAGAGCAACAGTTGCAGGCCATGCTACAGCCCTTCACGCTCAATGCCCCGCGGGCCGGCAGGCTCGAGTTCCGGGTTAGAGAAGGGGACTCAATGCAAAGCGGCGGCATCGTGGCGCGCCTCAGCGTCGCAAACGACGGGAACCCGGTGGATGTGGTGTCACCGATAGCAGGCAGCGTTGCGCGGCTGGCAGCCAAAGACGGCGCACAGGTCGGCGCAGGCGACGCGATTGCCGTCATTAGCCCCGGCGAAACGCAGGTGTTTGAAGCCTTGCGTGCTCTCCTACTGGTTGGGCACGCTGCAAGCCTACCCGAGGTCGACCATTACGCCGCTGGAGTTCCAGGATTGTCCGAGCGTGTCCACCAGCAAGCTGTCCTGACTGCGCAGGCCATTCGGCAGAGAGCTACACAGAGCACGACGCCCCACGGACGTTGATGTGGCGCGGGCGTCCCGCCCGCTGTCGCGGGAGCGTCTCGCTCCCGCAAAACCTCAGTGGCACACCCCGGAATGGGCGCAGCGAACAGACTATCTTTGAATAGAACTAAAACGTGAACTTCGTCCCCAGCCGGACTTCGACATCTTCGGTGGGGATCATCTCGATGGCGTCCCACGGGCAGCCGTCCAGAAAACAGCCGTCGGGGCCCTTGCTGATGCACTTCTTGCAGCCAATGCAGAGTTGAGGATCAACTTCGATACGTCCGAAAGGTGGGTGGTCTTCGTCCTCCACCCAATACATGCAGTCGGCGACGGGACAATAAGGGACACAGGCCGGAGAGCCGGCGCAACCGGTGCAGCACTCGGTGATGACTGCCAACTCCTTGGGTTTCTTTTTGCGTGGAGTCTCAATGCCTTCCGACTTCGGCTCCAGCTTGACCACTTCGCCTACCGGAATGTAATACTCTGCCACAGGCCCTCTCCTGGTTCGAGAATCTCTCCATATTGTCCCAAATGAGTCGCCAGCGCGTCAACGGCAAAGCCTCCGTGGTAGTGGTATATGAGGTAGCGGCGGCTTTACGCCGCCACTTGGCGAGGTAAATTCGCCGCTACATCCTCGAATTGTACCACTGGCCGCTTTCCGCTTGACAAGCCCAGCCGCCTATGATAGCCTATCATCGTGGTCATGGTGTGGACATATTGTCGTAGGCAAGGGTCGGTGAACGACGGAGCGCGAGGGATGGCGGGAACGGTCCCGGCGCTCGGGGGAACAAGGGATCGAAAAACACAAAAAATAGTACGATCGAAGCCAATATGTTATTGAAAACACAAGGTGGCAAACAAGAATCGTCGAAACGAAGCTAAGAAGTACTTGAAAACAAAGCGGTTATTCGAGAACAGGGGCAACGAAGCTAAGAAGTTGCTGAAAACAGACGACATAGCTTCTACCGAAGGCGCCAATTAAGCGCGTTCTGCGCGCAAGTTAGCGCAAAATAGAGCCTGAATGGAGCAAAAACAGCGCATTTTGCGAAAACGAAGTCAAGCCCCGGAGTCGCAAGGTGAGGTCGGGGGACCGACAAGCAGTCGGCTACGCAGGGTCCTAATCCGCCACGCCGAAGTGGCCATGAACACCCCCTCGACCGCCTTCGCAGAGGACAAGTCTCGCGGGCATGGCTTGGCAGCGTAGCGGCTTGTCGTCGTCAATTTGACTTGCCCGAAGCGGCGCAATAATATAGTAGTTAGGACTTCGCCAAGGACATTTCATCAACTTATTGGAGGCTAGGTTTATTCCCATGGTCGGCAAGACTTTTGGGCACTATCGCATCATCGAGAAGCTGGGTGGGGGCGGGATGGGAGTGGTGTACAAGGCCGAGGACACCCGTCTCGGCCGTTTCGTGGCCCTCAAGTTCCTGCCCCCAGACCTGGCCAGGGATCATCAAGCCCTGGAGCGCTTTCAGCGGGAAGCTCGAGCCGCCTCGGCCCTTGACCACCCGCACATCTGCGCTGTTTATGATATCGGCGAACACGAGGACCAGCCTTTCATTGTCATGCAGTACCTGGAAGGTCAAACGCTGAAGCACCGAATTGCCGCCAAGCCATTCAAGTTGGACGAGATTCTGGAACTCGGCGTCCAGCTTGCTGACGCCCTCGAGGCCGCACACGCGAAAGGTTTTGTCCACCGGGACATCAAGCCTGCCAACATCTTCGTCACCGAGCGTGGGCAAGCGAAGATTCTGGATTTTGGCCTGGCGAAGCTCAGTTCGCAGCCGAAGACCGCCGCCCTAGCGGTGGGGGCGAGCGAAATGCCGACGCAGGCGACACAAGAAGCCTTTCTGACCAGCCCGGGGACGGCCCTTGGCACCGTGGCCTACATGTCGCCCGAGCAGGCGCTGGGCGAGGAACTCGACGCGCGCACCGACCTGTTCTCGTTTGGGCTGGTTCTTTACGAGATGGCGAGCGGCCGTCCGGCGTTTCCTGGAAACACCTCGGCAGCCATCTTCGACAGCATTCTCCACAAGGCGCCCCCCTCTCTACTGCGTTTGAAACCCGACCTCCCAGACGACCTGGAACGAATAATTACTAAGGCGCTCGAGAAAGACCGGGAAATGCGCTACCAGAGCGCCTCCGAGATGCGGACCGATCTTAAGCGGCTCAAGCGCGATACGGATTCGGGCCGCTCCGCCTCGATTGCCGCAGCGGTCATTTCTCCCGTGCGAGACGAGAGCAGCGCCAAAACAGTTGTTGCCCCAGCCCCGCCCCCAGTGGTTGAACCCGGGACGCCAAGCCCCGCAAAGCGCGCCAAGCCGCGCCGAGGCTTGGCGATCGCGGCTGCGACGGTAGTGCTGATCGGGATGATTGAAGCAGTATTCCATTTTCGGCGAACGCCGGCGCTGACGGCGCGGGATTCCATTGTGGTGGCGGATTTCGTCAACACCACCGGCGAGCCGGTTTTCGACGGGACGCTGAAAGAGGCGCTCACGGTGCAACTCGAGCAATCCCCCTATCTGAACGTCCTGCCCGAATCGCGGGTGCGGGAGGCGTTGCGATTCATGGGCCGCTCTCCCGACGAGCGAGTCTCCACAGAGGTGGCCCGCGAGATCTGCCTGCGCGAGGGAGCCAAGGCGATGTTGGCAGGCTCCATCGCGAGCCTCGGCAGCCATTACGTGATTGACCTCAAAGCCGTCAACGCGCAAACCGGCGACTCGCTGGCCCGCGAGCAGACGGAGGCCGAGAGCAAAGAGCAAGTGCTCAAGTCGTTGGACAATGCTGCATCCAGCCTGCGGCGCAAACTCGGTGAGTCGCTGGGCTCTGTCCAGAAATTCGCCATGCCTCTCGAGAAAGCCACCACTTCTTCCCTCGAGGCGCTGCAAGCTTTCACCCTGGGACAGGCCGAGCACCAGAAGATTGCTGACGATAAAGCCATCCCCCATTTGAAACGCGCCGTCGAACTGGACCCCAATTTCGCGATGGCCTATGCCACCCTCGGCGTGGCCTACAGCAACCAAAGTGACAGGGCCAGGGCTTCCGAGTACTTGCAGAAGGCTTTCGAGTTGAAAGACAGGGCGAGCGAACGGGAGAGGTTATACATCTCTGCGCATTATTACGAGATGGTAACCGGGGAGCAGCAGCGCGCCATCGAAGTCTATGAGTCGTGGAAAGAGACCTACCCTCGCGATTGCACACCTCGCGATAACTTGTCGAACCGCTACACCGAATTCGGGCAGTTTGAAAAAGCCCTGAGCAACGCCAACGAATCATTGCGCCTCAATCCGAAAGACGTTTTCGCCTACCAGAATGCTGAAAGCGCCTACGAAAAGCTCGATCGCTACGATGAGGCGAAGGCTATTGCGGAACAGGCCATCGCGCAGAATGTGGATTCTTTCGGCGTCCACGAAGTGCTCTATGAGATTGCCTTCATTCGCGGCGATGCTGCGGGAATGCAACACGAAATCGCGTGGGCAACCGGAAAGCAGATGGATCTCTTCATGCTCTTTGCTCAGGGTGGGGCTGACTACGCGATGGGGAGAGTGCACAGGGGCCGCGAGACCGTGGCGCGGGCCATCGCTCGCGCCCAGCAGGCCGGCCTCAAAACGGTGGCGACCGATGCCCGGGCCGGGATGAGTGTGGGGGAGGCCGCGCTCGGTTACCTCCAAGAAGCGCGCGACGGGGCCGCAGAGGCTCTTGCCGTTTCCCCCACCAGGAATACGAAGACGGCGGCAGCCGTCACGCTGGCGTTGACGGGCGATACGAACCGGGCTCAGAAGCTCATCGACGACTTGGCGAAAGAGTCTCCTCTGGATACGCTGCTCAACAATGTCGTGCTTCCCTCAGCGCGGGCCATCATCGAGTTGCAACGCAAGAACCCGAACCCGGGCCATTGCAGTGCTGGAAGCTGCCAAGCCGTACGGAGTCTCCGACGTCGGGTCCATCTACGTTCGCGGCGCAGCCTATTTGCAGGCGCACGACGGAGCCGAACGCCGCTGCCGAGTTTCAGAAGATCCTCGACCATCGAGGTGTAAGCCCACTTGATGCCGCCTACGCCCTGGCGCGCCTGGGGCTGGGGCGCGCCTTGGTGCTCGAGGGCCAGACGGCCAAAGCCCGCGCCACCTATCAGGATTTTCTGGCTTTTTGGAAAGACGCCGACCCCGACATCCCCGTCTTGAAACAAGCCAAGGAAGAGTACGAAAAGCTCAAATGAGCCGGCAGCCCGGCCGCACAGCAGGTGCGACTCGATTCAACGGCTTTCCCCCACCCCTTATTCCCCTCCCCAGTTGGGGAGGGGAGCAAGGGGTGGGGTGTCGCGGCTTATTCACCGCCCAGGGCGATGACGAAATACTGCGCGTGCGTGGTTCCGGCGTTCCGGATGCCGTGCTCTTCGTTGGAAGCCACGTAGGCCACAGAGCCGGGGCCCAGGCGGGCGGCGCGGCCGGCGATGGTGACTTCCAGCGTCCCTTCCCGTACCAGGAAGACTTCCTCGTGCGCGTGGTGATGGGCGGGATGCGGCATGGAGCCTGGCGCAAGGTCGGTTTCGTGCATCTCGATGGCATAGCCGGTGTGAGTCTTGCCCTCGACGATGCGGCGAAGCGTGTTTCCGTTACTCGTTTCAACAGGCAGATCTTCGAATCGGAGGAGCTTGGAAGGGATTGGGCCTTCCGCCGCCAGGCCGCGCGAGGCCATCAGGGTGGGGATCCAAAAACAGAGTTCCCGGCGTGAGTATCTCATTGCCTTGTTCCTCCTTCACTGTCGTTCCGAGCTTCACTCTCTCGAAAGTCTGTCATTCTGAGCGAGGCGAAGAATCTGCATTAGTTCGCCTCGGACCGGAACTGCAGATCCTTCGCTGCGCTCAGGACTGACAGTGGCTTTCATCTCCATGGGTGGGCCGCAGCTCCGTGTACACTTGGAATGACAGGCGTCTGAATGAAAGACAACTAAGCCCGCAGCTCTTGTTACGGCTGCATGGCTCGTTGTTCCGCCAAGGGAGTTTGTGCGCTTGGTTGCAAGGCTGCACCTTTAGGCGGCGTTTTCCCCAGTTGTTTGTAAACGGCTTCTACCTCTTCCGGAATCAGCTCCGGCGCGTGCCATTTATAATTCTCCACCAGGGAATCCACCTCACGCTTCACTTCACTCAAGGATTTTCCTTCCTTGGACCGTGTCTCGACTTCCTTCTCCAGCCATTCCAGAAACTGGCGGAACTCTGCCAATTCCTTCTTTCCTCCGGGCTCGCCATGTCCGGGCACATACACGTCAACGTCCCACGCCTCGACCTGTTTCAGGGCGGCAATCCAATCACGAAGGTTTCTCGATTCGATGCGGGGAAAGTAGCTGTTTTGGAACAGTTCGCCAAGGAACAAAACTTTGGCTGCGGGCAGGTAAACCGCTGAGTCGTCGGTAGACCCATCCTTAAGCAGGATGAGCACCTTGATCTCCTGCCCTCCCAGCCGCAAGGTCATCTCGTTGGTGAATGTCTGTGCCGGGAACGGCGACATGAAAGCCGCGCAGACGGGTGCGCAATTTCCCGTCGTCATCGTCCAGTCGGCGGATCAGCGATTGGCGATACTGGCGAATCCCTTCCTGCGTTTTCGCCGAGCAAATGACGGCGGCTTGCAGCTCCGTAAAAACTTCGTTGCCCAGGATCTGCTCGCCGTCGGAATTGGTGTTGATGACGTACCTCACGGGCAATTCGGTGCGATGCCGGATCTCATAGAGCAGCTCGCGGGCATGAAAAGGAGTGTTGGTGGTGTCGATCACTACCACCCCCTCGTTCGTGACCACAAAGCCTGCCGTCCCCGCGCGGTCAAACTGCGGGTCTCCGTCCAGGTCCAGGACATCATCCGAGACCCAGACGAAGACGTTCGGCTTCACTTCCCGCACGTTATAGAGCCAGCCCGTTGCGAAGCCAAGGACCGAAGGCAGAAAGCAGAGGGCAGAAAGCAGAAGGCCGAAACGGAAGAGTTTCGAGGACTGGGCCCTGAAGATGTGCCTCCTCAACTCCTTGACGTTCGACTCTCGACTCTTCCTAAATGTCCACATACACTTGCGCGCGCCAGCCCTCCGCAGTCTCCCTTAAATCAAGCTGATGATAAGTCACCGCTTTAACCAGCAATTTCACTTGATGTTTTCGCCGGTCGAACTTCTCGCCTCGCGCCACGGCCGTGAGAACTCGCTCCGTGAGTGCGTCAAATTGGAAGTCGCGAAACAGCCAGCCCTCCGCGTCGAAGAGATACAGAATTTCACTCAACCAGTTTACCAGCAGGCTGGGCATATCGGAAGCTTCCGCGGCCAGCGGCTTCCCCTCGCGGGGGGCTATGGTTTCCAGGTCTACCATCAAATGCATCAGGGCGCGGGCCGCATTTGCAAACGCGTCCTGGCGCGTGGCGCCAAACGCCTCGAAGCCGATGTCGGCAGTGTGTTCGAGCACGCGGAAAGGGAGCATCCTTGGTCGCTCGGCTATTACCGGGCCAGCACGGAGACTGGCCGTGGAATAGTCCCACATGATACTCAACCTTTGTCGACTTTGGTAGATCAAGGAAAGGAGCACGGCCGGATGCCGTTCCAACCTGGCGGCGCTGTCTTCCGTGAGTCCTGGAAACGGGCCACGGGCGCAATGGAGGCTATGAAGCATCCAGTGGGTAGCGCGGAGTTCGTTGAGCACATACAGCAAGTAATGGGGAACTTGCACGACCCGCAACAACGGCAACAACTGATGCATGCCATGGAATCGATGGCACGCGTCCAGCAGGGTGGGCTGGCCGCCATGATGCCGGCCGCCTCCGGTCAATATCGCTTAACGGAATTCTGCATAGTTCCCGACCAGACTTATGAAGTGACCGGGACGTGCGTCGAAAATCCGGCCCCGAAAGACCAGCACGACCGGAATAAGATAGTAAAAGGTCAAAGCGAACCCACCTTCCTGATTTCCTGCCGCAATGAGAAACAAATCGAGAGTAATCTTCGGCGGCGCGCTGCCCTTTATATCTTCGGAGGGGCGGGCCTTTCCATAGTGTGCGTGGCCATACTGCTTTTTAAGTATGGCCTATTTGAACCGCCTGAAACCCGTCAGTAACCGGCTGGACTTTTTCCGAGCCCTTGACTAGGATGGGCGATAGAATCAGGTGGCTCTATGTCTTCTCATGGCGCGGATATTTCGGTTGCGGCTGTAGTGGGTTTCGGCGCAGGCCTGTTCTGGTTTATCAAGGGGTTTCGCGTCTTTCGGGAATATCGTGTGCTGGCGGATACGCCCGAGATCCCGATTCGCAGCGTGGCCATGGGTCTAGTGGAGATCCATGGCAAGGCCAAGGGCCTACAGCCCGTTCTGAGTCCCGTTACCAAAACTCCCTGCTTCTTCTATAAGGTCGATATTGAGAGATGGGTCAGGGATAAGAATGGCGGGCATTGGTCCCACGCCGCCACTCAGGCCGAAGGCACCCGGTTCTATCTCGAAGACGCTACGGGGAAGGTCCTGGTGGACGCTCATGGGGCCGAGTACGATTTGATCCAGACTGCGAGGCGAGAGACAGGACGCGGGTTTGGAGGATCTCTGAGCCGTCTGTTCGGCGGGACCCGTGACTCCAGCCTGGCGACCGGCTCGGGGGTGTCAGACACCGACTTGGTCAATTATGCGGAAGCAGTGATTTCAACCGGCCACACCACGTTTTCTCTCGGAGGAGGCAACCTTCTCACGGGCCTGGGCGGATTCTCTCTGGGTCCGGGGATGGGTACAGCTCACCGTTATCGCTTGAGCGAGTATTGCATCCTTCCTGAACAATCGTACGATGTGGCCGGGACCTGCATGGAGAACCCTGACGCCCAGGACGAACACGACCGGAATATGATCGTGAAGGGCCAGAACGAACCGACCTTTGTGATTTCCTGGCGAAGTGAGAAGGATCTCAAGAGCCGCCTGCGAAACCGCGCCGCGCTTCATATCTTCGGCGGGGCAGCGCTCTCGGTGGTGTGTTTAGCTGTTTTGCTGTTCAGGTTTGGCTGGCTGTAAAAGGCAGTGACGAGTGATGAGAAACCAGTGACCGCGGAAAGTCTCATACGACGAGTTTTCGTGCTTAGCGCTCGTCACTATTGAGAGGAGGGTCGAGGTGGGAGTTGCAATCCTGATCGGGTTGGTACTCATCTTGTTCGTGGTGGGCGTCGTCGTCTACTTCATCACCATTTACAACAGCCTGGTGCGGCTGCGGAATGATCTTGATAAGGCCTGGGCCAACATTGACGTCCTGCTCAAACAACGTCACGACGAACTGCCCAAGCTGATCGAGACATGCAAGGGTTATATGCAGTACGAGCGCCAAACCCTCCAGCTCATCACCGAGGCGCGCACTGCCTTCATGAAAGCGAACACCGTGGCGGAGAAGGCGCAGGCTGATAACTTGCTCTCCGGCGCGTTGAAATCGCTCTTTGCGGTGGCAGAGAGTTATCCCGAGCTGAAGGCCGACAACAATTTCATGCAGCTCCAGAATCGCATCTCCGAACTGGAAGAGAAGATCGCCGACCGGCGTGAGTTCTTTAACGACGACGTGAACACCTACAATATTCGAATCCAGCAGTTGCCGGACGTCTTTATTGCACGCATGCTGAACCTGCAGCACAAGGACCTGTTCAAGGTAGCAGAGGAAGATCGCCGCGACGTGGAAGTGAAAGTTGGGTAGCCCCCGCGGAAGGAGCCTGAGATGGTACTCTCATTCGTAGTGCTTGCGATTCTGGCGGTGTTCATCGTTACGGTCATCGCCGTCATCCTGTATTTCGTGGGACTGTATAACAAGCTGGTCGCCTTTAAGAACAACATCGATCGGTCATTTTCCAACATCGACGTTCTGCTGAAGCAGCGCCACGACGAGCTTCCTAAGTTGATTGAGACGTGCAAGGGCTACATGCAGTACGAACAGAAGACCTTGCTGGCCGTCACTGAGGCGCGCACGGCTTTTATGCGCGCCAACACGCCGGCGGAAAAGGCTCAGGCTGATAACTTGGTGAGCGGGGCGCTGAAAAGCTTGTTTGCGGTGGCTGAGAAATACCCTGACTTAAAAGCCAACACCAACTTCATGCAGCTCCAAGGCCGAATTACGGACCTGGAGACAAAGATCGCGGCGCAACGCGCGGCTTACAACGAAGATGTGAACACCTTCAACATCCGCATCGCCCAGATCCCCGCCAGCCTGGTGGCGGGTTTTATGGGCCTCCAGCCCCATGCCCTCTTCCAGGTGGCTGAAGCCGACCGCGAGGACGTCAAAGTCAGCTTCACATAGTGCTCGAAGAGAAGATTCACCACAGAGAGCACGGAGATCACAGAGAAGAACACTTCCGCTTTTCTCCGTGAACTCTGTGACCTCAGTGGTGAAGATTTTCCTGGGATGTGGGGCTACGCGCTGGCCGCTTGAATTCGTGGGAAATACAGCCACAGATGCCCGCCGTCGTCGTCTTCGCCAAAGACGATCTCGCCATCGCGGCCTGTGACCGCATCGCCGAAAACGTATCCGTAACGGCGGCGTTCGAACAGGGACACGGCTGCGCCCAGATTGGTGACCTCGCGCCGGCGCGGGTCGTAGCAGAACATCTTGGCTATTCCAGACCCGCAGGATCCGAACACTCTGCCGTCAAAGGTGGCTGCCATGCAGTAAACGGGCGCCAGCATGGTCTTGCCGAGCGGGGCGCTGAATCCGCGCTGCTCGTCGAAGGAAAAAAACTGGCCATCGTCATCCGCCGTAAAGAGTAACCCGGTCTGCACTGACCTCGCCCAAACCGCGGGCGACTTTTCCCAGCGGCCGGCAGGCAACTGGAAGGCTTGCGGTTCGAGTTTCTGTGTCTGGCAGTTGAAGCGCCACAGGTGGCCTTGGCCGTCCGGGCCAACAATGCTTCCCTTTGAACCCACCGCAATGCGTCCGCAGCCGGAGACTTCCGCCACGGTTTGAATCTTGGGGGCAGCGAAGTCCACCGTGAAAAGGTGATGCGTGGTCACACCGACCACGTGATCCCTTGAAGCGTCGGCCACAGCATGAACGATCGGCTCGCCAGCGACGCCGCCCAGGTCCTCAAAGTGGGGCCGTTCGAAGCCCCACTCCTGGATCAGGTCATAAGGCCATTGTTGTAGCCTAGTCGCAAGGACCCGGCCTCCGCTTGGACCGTTCACGCACGCCAGGAATTCGGCTTTTCCGCAACAGACCGCCGCGCAATGGGTGGCGTCATCCACGGCCTTCATGTCGAAAATCATCCCGGTAACGCCGTGAAACATGCCGACAAAGATATGGGCCCGCTTGCCACTGGTGCCGCCGTAGACGAAGCCTTGCGGGCTTACGTCGAGAGCGGTGATGTGGGACTCATCCGCGAGGATGGGAATTGTCGCGCCCGGAAAGCCGGTGGGAAAGGCGAGCATGGTTCCCTGCTTTACGAACGTCCCATGGACGATATTATCCATCTCTTGCTGGACTGCCGGCGCATTGAAATCGATTTTCTTCTTCTTGTCACTCATCATGGAACCTCATCCCCACATACGAATCGGCAGGTGAGCATTTTCTTTCTTGCGGCTCGCCGGCATTTCGACTTTGAAAATGCCCGAGGGCCGCGAGCCGACGTGCCCGAAAAAGAGATCTCCGTTGTGATCCACCGCCCCTCGAGAGACGTACTGAGCAAGCTCCCTGGGATGTACGAGACAGGTGACTTCTTCTCTTTCTAACGTCGCGGGATTCAGCCGCCACACCACTCCTTCGCGTTCTTTATGTTCGGGGCCCATCGGGTTGTAAACCGGATCGCGCCAGCGCGACGCCACGTAATACAACTGGCCGTCGCCGGCGAAGGTCAGACCGCCGCAATGGTCGACGAACGTGTCCTTGGAAACGGTTGGATCTCGCTTTTGGGTCGTAGGCCCCAGGTTTTCGATGCGGGGCCACTCGCCTTCGTTCGGCCAAATGCGCATCATGTAAGAGTTGGCGATCCAGGTGGCTGCGAAAACGGATTCGCGGTCGGGCGAGGGAGCGACGTCGTAAAAGACGCTGTGCCAGCCGGTTTGGAATTCGGGATTGTGGGGCAGGACGAAGGGCGAAATTTCCAAGCGGTCCTTCTCCGGATCGTAACGCACCAAGTGGCCGTAGTCATTGGTGGTCCACACGCGGTGCCTCTTGTCGAGAAAAACCGTCTGCGCGTTGATGGAACCGATACGGCCCACGTCCCTGCGCTTGCGGGTTTTCAGGTCGAAAATAATGAAGTGATCCCGGGGGTAGCTGATGGCATACAGAAGGCCGCGTTCCTCGTCGTGGAGCAGGCACCGGCAGCCCTCTTTAGGGATCAGGGTTTCCCACCACTTCACCTCGTCCGTCTTGGTGTCGAAAGCCAACAGCGCGCTGCCGCGGAAGCAACGCTTCTCGTCGTGCCAGGAAAGCCAGGGGGAGTATGCCGGCTGGTCGATGGGAGGGCCGGAGAGATGGGTTGCCATGTAGAGAATGCCATCGTGCATGGAGGGCGCAAAGCTGTAATGAATCTTGCACTGCGTGGCGCGGCCCGAATCGCCCGGATCGTCCACCATTTTCGAGACATCGAACAGGTAGTCGAGGCCGTCCTTCGCCTCGTTGTAGCGAACCACTTTGACCACGCCGCCCGGCACGCCCTCAGCGCACGCCGCTGCATAAATGCGGCCGTCCGGCCCCACCGAGAGTGACCAGCAGGTGTCGGAGATTTTGTGCTCCGTGAATTCGTACCATCTCACCTTGTAGTCGCCGGGGGACTCGGGCGTTGCAGGGCTCGCCGCCGCCGGCATGCCATCCCGCGGGTAAAGCGCCGCCCCAACGGTCAGCAGGCTGGCGCCGCTGCTTCGAAAGAATTCGCGTCGGCCAATTTCTCTCCACATGGATATTCTCCAATTCTGACTT
>CAWJHY010000057.1:0-187487 GCA_963842495.1 uncultured Acidobacteriota bacterium | reverse complement strand
GTGGTGTGGGACAAGAGGGTCATGGTGCGGTTGAAGTAGGTTTCAAACATCTGCTTGAACTCGCTGCCCCATTTGGGCGCCTCGGGCGGCAAGCCATGTAGCGCGAACCCGGCGGGATAGTAATCGAATCGCGCGTCAATGCCACCCCCGCCGTAAAAGCCCCGCTTGGGGTTTGTGGCGTAGTAATCGTGGATGAGCCGTGTCACCTGAATGCCCTTGTACTCATTCAAGGGATGCTCAAACAACCCCTGTGCCGCGACGCCGTTATCCCACATCAGGTACTTTCCAACCACGCCGCTTGAGTTCGCCAAGCCCTCGGGAAAGCGTTTTGATTTCGACACCAGCAGCAACTTCGGCGTTTCAACGCCGTTAGCGCAAACGAAAACCGCCCTGGCGAGTTGGAAGATCTCGCCCCGGTTTCGATCGAAGTAAATGGCGCCCGTGGCGCGGCCGGCATCGTTGGTTACGATCTTGCGCACGTAGCAGTGGGGCCGGATTTCGCATCGGCCCGTCTTTTCGGCCAGCGGAACCACGCTGACCAGAGTGCTGGATTTTGCACCCATCTCACAGCCGAACGATTCGCAGAAACCACAATTCACACAGGGTGCACGGCCTTGGTAGGGCTGGGAAAGAATGGCAACCGGCGCAGGAAAGGGATGTAGTCCGAGGCTCCTGGTCGCGCGCTCAAACAGGATGCCCGACGATTTGACCGGCATGGGAGGCAGCGGGTACGGCTTCGAGCGCGGCGCTTCGAAGGGATTCGCGCCGGCCAAGCCCGAGATGCCGAGTTCGTACTCGGCTTTCGTGTAATAGGGCTCCAGGTCAGCATAGGTGATGGGCCAATCCCTTAGATCGGCGCCACTCACCTCGCCGCACAAGCTCCGCTCATGAAAATCGCTCTCATGGAAGCGCCAGTAGTTGGCGGTGAAATGAACACTCCCGCCACCCACCTGCCGTCCGTACTCGATCGCCTTCATTGGCCGGGCTTGGTCCGTTTCCGACTTGCGGTAGGTGATTGGCTGAAGCTTCGGGTCGTTGGTCAGACCGGGCTGGAAGGTGTACTTGATCTCATCGTGCGAGTAGTCCTTTTCGCGCAGGTAGGGGCCCTGCTCGAGCACGACCACTCGGAATCCGGCAATGGCCAGCTCCTTGGCCACCACGCCGCCGGCCGCGCCGGCGCCCACCACCAGGAAATCGACGGGTTCGTTGGTTGGGAACGTCACGCCGCTCATTTCTCCTCCCCGTTCACGTGAGCGTCGTAGTAGCCGAACGGCGGCTGGTAAGCCATCGAAGCCTCAAATCCGATCTGCTTCCATCCGATTTTTCCTCGATTGCCGCCATAGCTGGGGTTCCCCAGGAAGCCCAAAACTGTGTGAGTGCGGAGAAGCTCGAAGAAATCCAAGGTCTCGACAGCCCGGATGAGCGCCATCTGCTCCTGGCCGGTCAGCGACGCAATCGAGCGCGAGTTCGGGAATAGCTCCTTGCGCTTCTGCTGGAGCAGCGCCATCCCGGTGCGATAGGCATCGCAGTCATCGGCGGCAAACGTCGCGAGCGCGCGGTCTATGAAATAAATGACGCCGGCCTCGCGCGCGCCAGGCCCGCCACTCGAGGGGATGATCTGCGCCGCGACGGCTTCGATCTCGCCCGCCGTATTCGCATCCAGAGTCTCAAAGTGTGAGGTCGGCGATTTTGCAGCCGTGCGCGCGTACCGCTGGGCAGACAAAACCTCAGGCCATGCCACCATCGCGAGGCAGTTTGACAACCAGCGCCGTCTTGTAGATTTCATAGTACCTTCCGTCATGGCCGGGTCTCGGCAGCGCCTGCTACTTCTTCAGATCCGCGGTCCAGTTGGTGACCAGCGTCAGCGGCTGGCTGGCGGTTTGAGCCGTGGTCCCGTTGATCAGGAATCTCTTGCCATCGGCGGAGGCCGCGAAGGGGGTCCCAGCAATGCTGAAGGTGTTGGCCTGGAACAGCTCCTGCGGACTACCCAGCTCAAGGCTGGCGCCCTTTTCTCGCACCTCCACGGCCGTCAACTTCCCTCCCACGGAAAGAAAGTAGAGCTCCTTGCCGTCGCGCCGCCAAACCGCCAAGCCTCTTGAACCGGTGGTCGAAACTTGCCATTTGCCTTCGCCGCTCGGAAACGGCTTGATGTAGACCTCGTACTGGCCCGTGTCGTTGCTCAGGTAAGCGACCCACTTCCCATCGGGTGAAATGGCCGGATCCACCTCGTTGAATGGGGTATTGACCACCGGGAAAGGCTTCCGGTCGCCAAACATGGGGAGCGCCCAGAACGTCGTTCGCGCGGGTTTTCGATCCCATGAAGAATTGGTATGCGATGTAACGCCCGTCGGGCGAGACAGAATAGGGCTCAAGCTCACTTCCAGGTGTTTCCAGTACCTTTTCATCAGCACCGGAGCCGTCTGCCGCCCGGCGGTAGATGGCGTACCCACCGTCTCGATTCGAGCCAAAAACGATGGACCTCCCATCCGGCCACCAGACAGGATACCTATTGCTTCCGGGTCCGAAGGTAATTCGGCTCTTGGTCTTGCGCGCCAAGTCAATCACCCAAATATCCGAGGTGGCGGGTGAATCGGGAATCGTCACGGCGAGCTTCGACCCATCGGGCGAAAGCATGGGGTCGGAATAGCGTTCGGTTTCCGGAAGCGCCAGTTCGCCTTGCTTGCCGGCGCGGTCAAACCAGATCAACTGCGAGGCTGTGGCAATTCCCCCTTCCTGAAACAGCAGCACGCCGCTGCCCGAGACACTGAAACGGCTGACACCCACATGGCCGGCAACCGGCACAGCGTCGCCTTCCACAGCCAGCTTGCTGGTGTTGAAGCGCTGCGCCATCAAAGTCCCATCGCGCACAAACAGCAAGTAACCTGGCGGGGCATAAATGCCTTTCGAATCGATGTGGAGGACAAGCACCTGCTCCTTCGAGCCCAGCGCGCCGGCATAAATGCCGCGGTCAGCGCCCGAAACCGAGAAGGAAGAATAGAGGAAATGTTTGCCGTCGGGCAGGAACCACACCCAATGATACAGCGTCATGCGCGCACCCGGCTCCGTTACCTCGACGGGAGTGCCTCCCGTCGCATCCACTCGCATCAACCCTCCCGCCTGGTCACTGGCGAACAGGATGACTCCATCCTGGTTCCAGGCGCCGCCACGTCCAGTGGGGGCATCGCACAGAGCTTGTGGCGGGCCGCCGCTCGCGTCGATCTTGTTCAACTTGCCTCCGGCAAAATATCCCAGATAACGGCTATCCGCCGACCAGAAAGGATACGTGGCGCCCTCGGTCCCGGCCAGCGGCTGGGCCGTGCCCGAATTGAGAGGCTGCACCCACAACATGGGTCGCCCTGCACTTCCCGTCGCCCCAAAGGCTATGCGGCGGCCATCAGGCGAGATCGCCGCCGGGCCATAGGGATTAAAGGTCGCCTTATCCGGCGGCAGGATGTAAGCGTGGACCGAAGAGGAAGGCGCCAGCAACAATCGCAGCCAAAGGCTGCCCAGAATGATCGCGGCCAAGACGCCTGCCGCAGCCACGCCCCATGCCGCCTTTTGTAGCGCGGGTCTCCCCACCCGCAATTCTTCCGCCGGTGGGGACACCGGCGCTCGAGGACCCTGAGAGATCCATTTCAGTTCCAGGCCCACATCGGCCGCGCACTGGAAACGCTCTTCAGGGTTTTTGGCCAGGCACTGTGCCACCAACCGGTCGAGCGCCGCCGGCGCCAGCGGCTGCACCTTGCTGATGGGCTCGGGGTCTTTCTCCAATATGGCGCTGGCCACGCTGAGCTGACTTTTTCCTTCGAAAGCCCGTACGCCTGTCGCCATCTCGTAGAGCGTGGCGCCCAGGGCGAAGATGTCGGAGCGTGCGTCGGCTTCTTTGCCCTCAATCTGCTCGGGGCTCATGTAGTGAATCGTTCCGACCATCGCTCCAGCCTGAGTAATGGGACTGCCGGGTCCTGCGCCGCCCGTCGCCGTGACCGCCGCGCTCAGAAGCGGTGCCGAACCTGCGCCACCCGCCACACTCGACGCCACCGGCTTCGCCAGGCCGAAGTCCATCAGCTTCGCACCGCTTTTGGTCAGCATGATGTTGGCCGGTTTCAAATCGCGATGCACGACACCTTGGCGATGCGCCTTGTCGAGCGCGTCAGCAACCTGCGTCCCGATTTTCAACAGGTCCGCCAAAGGGAGCTTGCCGCGCTTCAGCCGCTCGGCCGCCGACTCGCCCTCCAGGAATTCCATCACCAGGTATTCCCCTGCGGCATCGTCGTGGCCCACGTCGTAGAGTACGCAGATGTGCGGGTGCTGAAGCGAGGAGATGGCCCGCGCCTCGCGCTCGAAGCGCTGACGGAAATCGGGAGAAGAGATGAAACGCTCAGGCAGGACTTTTATCGCCACGTCACGGCCCAGACGCATATCGCGTGCGCGATACACTTCGCCCATTCCGCCCGCGCCCAGCTTGTCCTTAATCTCATAGGGACCGAGCTTGCTCCCTGAGGTTAATGCCATGCTTCCAATCATGTCTTGGGAGGTCCTATCTCGCTAAGGAATTTTAGCACAATACATTGAACACCATAAGAACAAGGTTTTCTGTGGCAGAGGGATTCAGATGCCGACGAACCACGGAGGCGTGTGGAGGGCGGAGGGTGGTCGGGCGTTGCGGGGCTCAGGAGCGCTCAGTTTTGGGGCAAAACGCCGGCGCCCAGCAAGAGGACAAAGGCTTCGAAATGGGCAGGGGTTCTAGCCGACATCTTGTCACTCTGCTCTGCCACTCGCTTTGCCCTCGACTTTCGCTTCGTTCCAGCCCTTCGAGGCCGTTTCTTGCTCCTTTTGGCGCTTGATGGGCGCTAATTGCGTGCAAAATGCGCAGAATTTGCAGCATTTAAAAAAGTGATGTCCTTTGTTTTCAAATACTTCTTAGCTTCGTTCCCACTCTTTTGGTATTTGCGCGCGCTCCCCGGGGAGTTCCCCGAGCCGTTCGTTTCTGATCCCAGCCGCGTTCCGCCGCCCGAGTAGCCTGCCGGAACCGGTCCCATGTAGAAAATCTCGAATTGTGCGGTTATAGCGCGCATTTCGCACTCAAATGGGGTTCGTTTTGGGTTATTCTTAGGTTCGTTTTGCTCAGTTTTGCAACTGCCTTCCTTTATTTTCAATGACATACTGGCTTCGATCGTACTATTTTTGTATTCTTCGCAGTTCCCGCCTCTCGCCAGTGCCGCGACCATCCCTCTTTCTCTTGCTGTCGTAACGCATCCGGCGCTCAGTTCCGACAATACGTCCGCAAACTGACCACGGTTATAGGCTAGCACACGCGGCGGCATTTGTCAAGTAAAAAATGCAAAAAATCTTGCGGTCCCGTTGTCGACAATGCTCTCCCATTTGCCGCTGCCGTTCGGCTTATTTCCTCGCCGTCCCCAACCTCTCCCCGCGCCACCCCTGTGCGCAGGGACCGATCGGGGCGCTCCGGGCTGAGGGATGGCGTCATGTCCATCGCAAACAACCACCAACTATGAGGGTTAATGTCATATCGCGCCCCCAGAAACACTTACAGGGCTAGATTTCCACAGGCTATCTGAGAAATCAAGCCCTGCTTCGAATATCGGGACTCACCTGCCCCAAGTGGCGGCCAGCAGGCGGCCTGGCCAGCCACGGAGGGCTTAGCGAAACCCGCACAGGGGCGAAAACCTAAAACCTTCTATCTTCATCAGACCTCGACCGTGCTTTGCTGCGCGCGGGTGGCGGTGCAGGTGACCAGCACCAAGCCTTGGTTCGCAACGCCGCTGCCGTTGAAATAGACCTGACACCACAAGACGGGCACGCCGCTCGAGGTGTTGACGTCCAGAATGTCCGGGCAAGTGACCAGCGTGCCCTTGCCGACGTCATTGTTGGCCAGGACAGGAAAGGTCAACTGGCCGGGAACAAATCCCACACCGGGTTGGCGAGAGCTCGCGAACTGCAATTCCCACTGGCATTCCGCCACGCTGTAAACATAGCCATCGACCTGAGAGACAGGCACGGGCAAGACGTTGCCGCTGGTGAAGTACCCGAGCGTGAACTTCTCAGACTCAACGGCGGAGAACTTGACGTTGTGCGAGATCGCGATCGCCTTCGCGCCTGTCCAGGGCTGATTGGCGGCGAGCTGCGAATCGGGCAAATCGTAGAAAGCGGGCAGCGCGATTACAATGCCGCCGCCGCCGGTATCGTTGGGCGCGGTCTGGTTGATGGTGATTGTGGCGCCGCCCGAGCCCACGGACTGGATGATGCCCGCGATGTTGAAAGTGGTGAGCAAAACCGACGTGGAGCCGCTGACCACCGCGACGTTGCCCACCGCGAAGCCCGCTTGGCCAAGGTCGGTGAGCGTGATGGTGACCACATTCGAGGCGCGCACCAGGCCAGCAGGCGAGGCCGCGATCGGAGAACTGGCAAGCGGGTTGATGGTGAGCTGGCTCATGCGGGAAATTCCTGATTCAAGATTCCAAACTCATTGATTCACCGACAAACGCTGCGCGATGCAATAGACGCGCACAGTGCCCTGGTTGGCGACGCCCGTATCCGAAAAATACTGCTGGCAGATGAGCATGCCTGTGGTGCGCTCGACGTAAAGAGTGTAGGGCGCGCCGACCAGACGTCCGCTGCCGAGGTCGCTGTCGTTCAAAGGCGGCCGGGTAAGCTGGCCAGGCGTAAAGTCTGATGGATTCGGCTGGCGCGATGAGACTTGCTGCGCGCGCCAAATACACTCGGTCAACGAATACTGATAGCCGTCGTCGCCAACCGGCGTGGGGACGACGTTGAAGCTCGTGAAGTAGCCCATGAAGAAGCGGCGATAGCGCAGCGCGGCGAACTTGGCGTTGCGCGAGAGGGCCTGCACGGCCCACTGCTCGGGCCACTGATTGCCGCCAAAGGCGGAATCGGGGATGTCCTGAAATGCGACCAGGATGGTCGCGCTCCCAGCGCTGCCGGAATCGTTGGGGGCGACTTGGAGATAAGTGACCATGGTGCCGCCCCCGCCGATGGACTGCACAGGAAACGAGCCGTCTGCCGCATTGCCGTTGGTTGGCGTCGAGCCGGTCACATTCACGGTGAGCGGCAGAATCAAGGTGGAAGGCAGCGCAGTGGCCAGGGTCAACGTGACCACATTCGAAGCGCGCACCCAGGCGGAAATGGCGCTGGAGCCGAGTGGAGCGATGGATAAGCTCACTACGAGCCTCCTTGCCAAACATAAGGTGTGCCCGGCAGCGGCAGCTCCGCCACGGGCAGGACAATAGGCACGCTCTGCCGCTGGGCGGTGCAGACCACGCGGACCGCGCCCATCTTCTCCGTGCCCTGGTCGGTGTATTGCCAGCAAGTGAGCTTGCCGGTCTCATCAATGGAGATGATGTAGGGAGCGATCAGCAGATTGCCGTAAGTCTGCGGGCCGAGCGTCGGGAAGTCCGGCGTGCCAGGCGTGAAGACGCCGGCGCCCCCGCCCAGGGCGCCGTTGTTCGCAACCACAGGCGAAGTCGAGGCAAGCTCGAATTCCCAGTCGCATTCGGAGGGTGAGTACGGATAGCCGTCAGTGGATGAGAGCATGCACGGCACTGTGTCGCCATCGCGGTAATAGCCCATATCCTGGCTTTCGGGGCGAAGGGCGGCAAACTTCGCGCTGTAAGAAAGTTCCAGCAGCGAATCGTCCGTGGCAAAAGCGCCGGGCTGCAGCATCACATCAGGCGTATCGAGAAAGCCCGCCTGGGTCTGCATGGAGAGCGACGCGAGGATCTCGCACAAGCCGCCGCCGCCGTAGTCGTTGGGAATGTACTGGGTGGACTTAGGAAGCACAGCAAACTGATTCGGGCCAAGCACCTCGAGCACGGAATACAGCCCGTTGAACTGGCAGCCCCAGTAAGACTGCGTATCGATCAACCGCACATAGAGCTTATAAAGCTGCGGGTTCCAGAGCCCCTGGGAATTCTGCAGCGTGTTCCAGAGGGCGGTGAGAATCGGGGAGTCATCGGCCAGGGTCACGACGTAGACGCCGGCGGCGTAGGCCACGGTGGTGGTGTAGAGAATCCCGCTGGGCGAGGGGTTGATGTTGTGCAGCTCCGCGATCGGCTCCGGCATGGTCATGATCACGGCGTAGCCGCCTGCGCCGGTAGCCGTTTGCAACGGGTTGAAATAGGTGAAGAAGCTGTGAGCGTTTACGGTGAACTGCGAGGCGCTGGCCACGCTCTGGATGTGGTAAAGGCCGTTGAAGTTCCAGGAAATTCCACTCGCAATGCAGATCCAGACGCAGGTGCCGTCTGTGGTTTCGACGCCAAGGGTTGAAGCGAAAGTGGGTGCGGTGCCCGACTGCGTCGTGCCTGCCTGCACGCACATTTGGAGATTAAAATTCGGGTCAACTCCTACCCAGCCTTTCGGGTAGAAACGGTTTCGCGCGATGCTGACGGTCACGTAGGACGGCACGCTCACTGTCCAAAACAGCGAAACAAGCTGGCCCACTTGCGGTGTGGGCGAGGCCGGCGCCGCTAGATTCACGGTGACCACGCCATCAGCCAGGAAAAGTTGGTTGTAAGGCGGGCCGGGAGTGATCGCGTTGAGGGAGAGAATTTGCGCCATAAGGGCAGTCGAGAATCAGGAGTTCAAAGCTGGACCAGGCATTCCTTCCGGTGTTCCCCTTCTGGCGGCCAGGGCCGATACTCTGATCTGAGCGGCACATCCGAACCACGGACATGCATGTCCCAGAACCAAAGCCCCTCGTGCTTGCCGAAGAGCTTCCCGTCCGCGCCAAACCTCTTAAAGTGGCCCCGGACGAATGCGGCTGTGGCGGCTCTGGCCCCGTGCTCGGAAGGCGGCTGACCCACCGTGTGTTTCGTGGCCTTGTGCACCTCGATCACATGAAAAGACGGCATGGAGAAGCCATGGTGCCGCTCGTACTTCCGCGGATGCCGGCAGCGGCTCTCAACCTTTCGTATCGTGACGTTTTTGCAGTGAAAGAAACTGACGCTGGACAAGGCCACGACCATCGCAACGTGTTCGATGTCCGCGAAGGTCTCCCCCCCACGGTTCCCGATGTCAAACCTGGCGATCCTGTAGTCAGGATCCAGTCCGGCGCAGGCAGCCAGTCCTCCACGAACGGGACCGCCGCGAAGCCGCGAAAAAACCTGAATATTCAATGTGCAGACGATCCCGAAGCGCTCCAACCAGTTTTTCGCCTCTTCCTCATCCTTCGGCTTTGTCCAGTACAAAAGCGTGCCAAAGCTGAAGCTCTTGCGGCCTGTCGAATCCTGGATGTCTTCCACAGTGGAGAGCTTCGCTTCAACGTACATCGAAGGAAAGGGCGCGGCCAGGTTGGGAATCAACGACTTGGGATCTTTAGGCTCGGCGCCGTCGATCACCGGGTCCAAGATCCAGTCCGCGATATTCTGCGCGTGCACGATAAATGCATCCCGCAACTCCTTGGGCGGCTTCCGATCCAACAGCAAGGGCAGAAGTTCTAGGTTCATTATTAACCCCCTCAGTGCCTATACCAAGCGAGCAAAGTGAACGTTCCGGACTGCGGGGCGGCGAGCGCGATCGCGGCCGCCGAGAGCGTGTAATCAAGGCCTGCGCCCTGGCGCTGCACGGCGCCAAAGAGCGTGGCATTCGAAAGGACCAGAATCAGCGACGCGGCCGGGTTGGGCGCGTGGGCGAGCGTGAAGTGCTGGTGGTCGCCGGAATCGGCGGGGGTTTCGGCGTCGGCGAAACTGAAGGTGGCGCCAGCGGTGACCTGAGAATCGAGAATCCAGTCGGCGCCGTCCCAGTGGTAGACATTGCCGGTGTCGGTTTCCTGGATGGGCCGCTGCACCCACAAGAGACTGAGCACAGCGACGGGCAGCGCCAGGCGCTCGGTGGAGGACATCAGGATGGGATTGCTTATGGCCACGGTCAAGCTTTCAGTTCTCAGTTTTCAGTTGTCAGCAACTGACCACTGACAATTGACGACTGAGTGCCTCCTTCAAAACAGCGTCCTTCCCACACTTGCATCCGAGTAGTGCCCGGTATTATCGGAGATAAACATTTCGGTGTTGCCGCTGGCTCCGGGCCAGACGGTTTCGGTGTTCACGGCTACATGCCAGGCGGTGGTCATGTTCATGAAGCGGGTATCGAGCACGGTGAACTCGATGTAGCCCGAGCCGTAGTTCGGCTTGCGCTCCACAATCTCGCAGATCACGTTCGTGACGCCCAGCGTGCCGGCCACGAGGTCCAGCAGCTTGGGATGGGAGACCTCGAGGTAATCGCCCAACTCCATATTCAGGTAGCTGAGCTGGGCCTTGATCGTGTACCGGGGCGTCTTGAAAGCATGCCGGCGGAAGATGCGGTCCGCGAGTGTCGCCGCCTGCTTCATGCCGCCGCGGGGCGTAATCAGGCCCTGGGACTCGACCTCGATGGGATACTGCTGCCCGAACTGATCGATGGAAGCCTGCTGCCAATAGGTCCACACGCCCTTGAACTGCTTCGAGGTGCGCACATCCTCGATAGTGTCCTTCGAGACGTCCAACCTGAACCTGACCACGTTCACGAATTGCTCACGGTCGATTTTGGGGATGCCCAGCATGCCGCTCTGATCGATCGCCACGAGGCCCGGCGTGCATTCCCACACAGAATTGCCGCAAGCCGGGCAGCCGCTCGAGGAGCCCGTCAAAACGTTCACGGAGCAGATAGCGTTGCCGGTGGATCCTGACGCGACGATCTGATAGATTCCGTCGCCTTCCACCACAACCTGTAGGCTCCCGTTCAGAGCCACCGGGGCTGCCGTTCCGTCCGGCCGGATGAGCATTACGCCCTGCGCGCCCCTTGTTTCCCAAATAAGGTTCACGGTGTCACCGACTGCGGCTGCTGATGGAGAGGCAAGCAGCGAGCAAGTGGGGGCCGCCCCGCCATAAAGCAAGGGAAAGGGCGCTTGAAAATACGCATAAGCGGTAGCGGTAAGATCGTAACCGTGGCCATACACTGTGCTGGGGCAGTTGCTGTACGCTCCAAATCCACAGAGTTGGCAGTACGGCGAATAGAAATACTCCGGGCCGGAGCAGACCCAAGTAAAGGACTCGCAGGGCCACATCGCTTCTGTCTGGCCTACCCTGATCCACATGTCGAAATCGGCTGGTGAAGCTAAAAATTGCGCAGTTTGTGCAAAATTAAAGTAGCCTTGGGTGGCGGGCGGGGTGTAGTCGGTTTCGTGTCCGGTCGCCTGCTTGAAATAAGAAAAGTCCGGGGTATATCCGCTTTTACTCACTTCTGGGTCAACGTTCAAAGCAGGCTTGACGAATCCCGCGATGTAGGTGCCGATGAGAATGGGGCTAAGTATCAGCCAGATAAAATTGATGGGTGTGTTGCCGCCAGAAGTGTCAGCCATGAAACCGTTTGCCAGTAAACCCCCATAGGGGTGGCGGGGTGTTTGTGCGGTGCCGGGTGTCTGCGCGACCAAAACTGGCATTCCTGCGGTTGAACCAGGGCCACCGAAATCATGAACTACGGTAGAGCCGGCGATGTATGCCGTTCCCGGCGTGTACGGTGGGAACACAAGATTGACGGGATACGCCGTCACCGCGTCTTCAAACAGAAACGATAATGTTGCCGAGCCGTAGGGCCACTCGGGACCAAATCCACCCTGGTACAATTCTCCAATAAATGGGCTGATCGGGCTGGGGCCAGCGCAGTCCGCGCCTAATATGTCTCCCCCACCGGGGCCTACCGCAGGCGCGTCAGCGTACCCGATGCCACTCTCGCCCGGTTGATAGGGATGAGGCTCTATCGAGGGCGTAGGAGCCGCGCCCATCAAAAATACTACAACCGTCGCCGAGGCGTTGCCTCCAGGCCCGGTGACCGTCAGCGTGTACGATGCGGCAGGAAAGCTACCACTCAAAATCGGTTGCGGAATTGTGGCCGGGCCAGCCGAGGCGATATAGGCGAGTGTCTGTCCAAAAGATGTAGTAATGGTTCCGAGGTCGCTAACTGTCGGCGTTATGGCCTGGCTGCCGCTCACCGGAACCGTTCCTACTCCGCTGAGCACGGCGGACGCCGCTCCGCTAGATTCCCAAGACAGCGTAATGGGCTGGCCTACGGTGGACCAATAAGGGATAATTGTCGCGACGCCGGGGGCAGAGTTGTACATGACCGCAACGCATACCCACTCAACGCTCGCATCAAAACACGTTTGCCCGAGTTCGGTTCCCCAAGCGGGGATTGCTCCTCCTCCCTTGCCTCCTACCAGACACGCTTGTAGATTGCCATTCGTGTCTATAACCACGCTGATGTACCTATCGTAACCATTCAGGAACAATGAACTCGGGGCAGGACTCCACCATTGGTCTGGCTGCCATAGGGGAAAGCCCGGCGCAGGGATCGAACTGACCGAGAGTATGCAGATTGGAGCGGGCATAAATTAGTTCACAGTTGACAGTTCACAGTCGACAGTCACGAGCCAGAAGTCTTGCTTTCAACTGTCGACTGTTGACTATCGACTGCCTTCAGGAACGGATTTGGCACCAGTTTGTTCAGCGTTTCCTGGTGCCTCTTGCACCCGCTGCAGGGCTTGATGCCGACCGCAGACGTTGTCCTCGCGATCACATCCCCCAAGCCGCGAATCGGCTGCTGCTGCGGGTTCTTGACACCGCTTGGCCAGATTCTTGGTAGCTTCATAAAATCAGTTCACTGTCGACAGTTCACAGTTGGCAGTGGGTTCTTGCTGTCGACTGTCAACTGTGGACTGTTAACTGCCCTTCTCACAGATTCACCGGCGACTTCATCTGCTTCAAATGCAACTGCCCATCGGGCCTCACCAAAACATACAGCCCCAGCGGCTTCTGGACTTCCGCCTCGAGCCAGGTCTTGGCCTTGGCGGGCTCGGTGATGCGGAATTCCATCCACGCTCCGCCGTAATAGTTGTCCCGCAGGTTCAAGGCGCAGGGCACATCGATCGCGGGATTCGGGTTGATCAGCGTGGTCTCGTCCGGAGGCTCGTAAAGCGTCCAGGAACTCGACAGCGCGATGTTGGCCTGGCCCATCCCCACCTCGTTCTGCATTACGGCCAGCCAGATATCGATGGGGTTGCCCTGCAGAAAATAGGGATTCTCACTCGAGATGGGCTGCGTATTATGCGCCACATTCGCCCCAACGGGCTGTGGCGGTGTAGGCAAGCCCGGTGACCACCAGCCAGGCCCGCCGAAAGCGAAGATCTGATAAACGGATTGGCGGATCGGCTGCTGCAGCGTGAAAGTGACCCAGCCTTCTTCGGTCGACCCGGTGTCTGTTACCTCGAGCGTGTGCATCACCACGAAATCGCTGTAAGCGCCGCCCTGCCAGCCCGCCTTGAAGCAAGCCTTGATGCCAATAAAGTTCAGGATAGCCAACATGGGCCGCACGATGCCGCCCGGATCGTTGCACATGGCCATCATCTGCCCGTGGGACGATGTGCCCTCAATCTCACTCACCGACTGCGATGGCCCGTTCGGGATTTTCAGGTAAGGCACGATCATGCAAGAACCAGAAGGCAGCCCGGAAACCTGGTGAAGCTGGAACGATGCCAGAATCAGGCCCATGGCGGGGAATTCCAGCGTGACGGCGATCTTCTTCGCCAAGTTCGTCCGCGCGGCTTCCCATGCTGTGTCACCGGTGATCATAGAAAATGGAAAATGGAAATTGGAAAATGGAAAGTGGAAAGTGGGCCAGTTTCCATTTTCCATTTTCCAGTTTCATCTTTTCGGTCCTCACTTCACTCGAACTGCCGCTGTCAGGCTGGCGTCGCTCGCCACGAGATAAAGATTCGTGGCGTCGAAGCAGGTCGCCTGGCACCAGATTGCGCCCCCGGACGTCATCGTGACGATCGCTTCGATCGGCGCGCGGCCCAGGCCATGCGCCACGGTGAAGTTGCCTGCAGTTGACGGCGCCACGGAAACCGTTGCAGAGGTGTTTGGAATCTGCGCGGCGCTCAGTAGGCCGGAGGAGTCAAGCCCCGCATAGCCGTTTGCCTGGTTTTTGTTGGCCGTATTCTCCGGGGTAAATCCTAGCGCAGCCTGCTTGGCGTTCAACGTGCTCCAGTCGGTGGAGGCCAGGTAGCCGTTCTGCGATGCGCTGGCCTGCGGAATCGAGATCGCACCCGAGGCATTCCCAAGCGGCGGAATAAAGACCAAACCCGGGCCGGAATTGAATCTCAGCCAGTCGGTGGAAGCCAGGTAGCCGTTCTGCGAGGCCGTGGCCTGCGGGATCCAGATTGTGGTTGCATTGCTCATCAGCGGTGGCGTGACGTTGACCGTAGGATTCGGGAAGCTTCCCGCCAGGCCTCCGCCCGCTGCCAGGGTGGGAAGCGTCGAGACATTGTTCGGCAGCGGCCACAAGCTATTGAGCGAGACAGGGTTCAAAGAGACTGGCACGCTCCAGGTTTGCTGCTCTTCCACCCCCGCCGCGGTAGTAATCACCACAGAGTAAAGAGTGCCCTCGGGCATGCCGCCCGCGGTGGGCACGAGGCGCACCCTCAGCATTCCCGAAGGAGCTTGCACTGTCACGCTGCCTGCCGCCACAGTGTAGCCATCAGGCGAAATGAAGGGCGGATTCGAAATCACCACTTTGGCGTTGAGCGGGTTGGCCTGGCTGGTGAAGATTTGCCCGGTAATCGTGGTCAGCGCGGGGCTCTGCGCGAATGCGAAGGTGCAAGGCAGGAGACAGGTCAGGAAAATGGAAAATGGAAAATGGAAAATGGTGATTTGCGATTTGCGATTTGTGATTTGTGATTTCATAGCGCTTCGCTCTCGGCAGCGGGCAGGTCGGCAGATCGGCAAGTGACTCGTGCATTTCGCTGTCCTCAAGCAAATCTCTGCCCATCTGCCTACCCGCCGGCCTGCCCACCTGCCGATCTGCCGACCTGCCCGCTGCCTCCTAATGCACCGGTGCAGCGCCAGTTTTCGTCCTCCCCGTCACCGCGCCCGCCTTGGGCTGGCCGGGGACGCCGCCATGATGGCGAGGAAGCGGCGACGCCCGGCAGCCAACGCAATTGCCCGTCAACAGATCGGTGGCGGCGTCGGACTGCTCGAGGGCGCGCGCAAAAGCTCCCACGCGGCTCAGCATATCGGATGTGGAGAGCGTTTCACCGAACGAGGC
This sequence comes from uncultured Acidobacteriota bacterium, assembly GCA_963842495.1. Classification (GTDB taxonomy): domain Bacteria; phylum Acidobacteriota; class Terriglobia; order UBA7540; family UBA7540; genus CAVROP01. The sequence continues at coordinate 172,376 of CAWJHY010000057.1, read as the reverse complement.
TTCGTAGCGCCCTGGAGCGGCGTGGGAAGTTGCAAGCAAATCCACCAGCGACAAGGGCTCGAGGTCAGTGCGCGCGAACTTGCCCAAGCGCGCCAGTGTTTCGTTCGCGGGATTTGATTCCGGAGGAAGCGTGCGCGCAAATTGCCCCAGCCGGGCCAGCAGATCGCCGGCAGAATTCGATTCGGGAGGAAGCGTGCGCGCGAATGTGCCCAAACGCCCCAGGGTGTCGCTGGCGGCATTGCTTTCGGAGTTCGGGCGCGCGTAGACGCCCTGCCTCACAATCGAATCGGCTGACGCCAGCGATTCATTCATGTTAGCCACGTAGGTGCCCGGCACGGAGAGATTGCCGGCCAGGGTGTCCAGGGCCTGGTTCGTCTCAGTCAGACTGGACCGTAGGAACGTACCTAAGCGCGCCAGGAAGTCGGTGGCAGGATTATTTTCAGGAGAGGGCGTGCGGCCAAATTGGCCGAGGCGCGCAAGCGCATCGCTGGCGGGGTTCGATTCCGGCGAGGGCGAGCGCACAAAGGCGGTCTGCTTCGCTACGACGTCCGAGGCCGGGTTCGACTCCGGAGCAGGACTGCGGGCGAACACTCCCGCGCGCGCCAACCTGTCCGAGGCGCCGCCCGATTCAGACATCTGCGCGGAATAGTTTGTAACTGTCTGCTGGTTTATAGTCGTGGAATCGCTGGTAGAGAGCGCTTCAAGCACAGCGTCCGTAGGGACCACCGCGCCGACTTCATCCGACACGGCGCTTTGCACTCCGCCATAGACGGTGGTGATGGTGTAGTAATACTCGGTACCGGCCTGGGGGCCGTAATCGACATAACTGCAGGTGGCCTGGCTCGAGCATCCGGCATCGACCGGGGAAGCGTTGATGGGTCCGGTTTCGTTTCCCGGACTTGTGCCCCGATAGATGTTATAGGCGTAGGCGGAATTCCCGGCGGCGCCGGAAGGTGGCAGCCAGGAAAGCACGATCGAGTCGCCGCGGTAGAACTGGCCAAGGCGCGATACGGCGTCGCTCGAGGAGTTGCTTTCACTCGCGCCGCGTCCATAATCGACATGGCGAGTGATGGAATCGCTAGCGGTGTTGGTTTCGCTGGGGCTGGCCGCGTAATTGTGCGGCCCGGCAGGCTGGAAAGCCGCCAGGATGCTGCCCCACTCCTGGCTGTAAGACGGGTTGATGGTCCAGGCGGCGGAAATCGCTCCGGGCGAGGTGGCGACGCCAGCGCTCCCAGCTTCCATCAAGGGCAAGGCGACCGTGGACGTGCATCCAAGCCCACCGCCATTGACGCACACGGGATCCGCAAGGGAACTCGTCAGCGCATAGGCACCAGCGCCGAAGGCGTTGCCCGCCAGGAAGACGACGAAATCGTTGGCCGTCGATGTGGAAAGCGCGCCGCTCGGGACCGTAGCGCTCTGCACGCTGTCGGTGGCCGAGTAACCGCCTGCGGGCGTAGTCGAGTCCAGGGTGCAGGTCGCCCCGGAAACTTCGTAGACAATCAGCCTCACGCCATAAGCGGAGCCGTTGCCCAGGGCGGTAATCGTGTCCGAGCCGGAAGCTCCGGCAATCGCGCAACCGATGCCGAGCGTGTCGCCGTCCGTGGCCAAGTTCGAAACAATCGAGACGGCTGCCCACGTCTCGTGGGTCGAGCTGACGGCAAGCGTTTGCCCGGCGCCTGCGCCATCGTAAATCAGCGCATAAAGCGCATGCGCGGCAGTGACTCCCGAGAGCGCTACGGAATTCGAATCCGCGCCGCCACTTTGCACGTAGGCGGGAGTGGCCGCACGCGCGGCCACGGGGAAAATGGAAAATAGAAAATAGAAAATGGCTAGGGCGGAAAATGGGAAATGGAAAATGGAAGCTGGCCCACTCGCCAGCTTCCGTCTTCCAGTTTCCAATTTCGATTTCTGCCCAGTTTCCATTTTCCAGTTTCCAGTTTCTGTTCTCAGAAGTTAACCGTCCACGTCACTGCCAAAGTGTCTCCGGAGGCCATGGAAACTTGCAAAAACGTATTTTCGAAGCAAAGCGTGCCGGCGCTCACGGCATTCAGCATGCCTGCCTTCTGCGCGGACTGGTTGGCGTTCGCGGTCCACGTATACGTAAGGGTGTAAGACGTTGCATTGGTAGTGTGCGTGGGCGTGGCGTTGGCGCGGGCCAGGTTGGCCCCGGTGATCTCGCTGGCCACGGCCGTATCTCCTGCCGCCGGCGCGCCGGAATCGTTCGAGAGCGCGAGGTAAGTGCAGACGGCTGCGCTCGTCCCGGCCATCTGGTTGTACTGCCAATTGATCCCTGCGTTCACCCGCAGGTTATGCACCCACTGGTCCGAAAAAATGGTGCCGTCTTTATGCCTCGCCACAATGTGCACCCAATTTTGGCGTGGAACGTAGCGCTCAATCATCACCGAATGCGAATTGCGCATCACCCCAGGCGCCTGCCCATAGGCACGAGCGTTAAAGATTTGCGACTGCGGCACTCCGAGGCCGACCGCCAAGAACACTACCAGGAAGCCCGCGAGCAGGGCCCACGCTATTCCTTTGATCCCCAATCCCCGGTCCTCAATCTCTGTTTTCATGGTTTTCTCCTCAAATTTGAAATCTCCGGCCTCACCTGCCGACTGCCTACTGCTGTCTGCCGGCCTGCCCATCTCCCTAGCTCCCTGTCACGACTTCCCTCCACCGCATCTTGAACGTGTACTGCCCCGGCGCTTTGTAGGCCGCATTCCAGTTGGTGTCTTCCAGCCAGTAATTCGTGTAGGCGCTTTGCGCGCTGTCCGGGTAGTACTGGAACTGGCCGCCCTGGAGCGCGTAAAGCATGAAATTGTTCCAGGCCTGGATGTCCCCGAAGGCTGCCGGCATCCCTAGGCCAAACCCAACCCACTCCATCGTGAATTCGAAGAAAGTGTCGATCCGCTCGAGAATCGCTTCCCGAACGCCTGCCGAGCTGATATTGTCATGCCGCACGGCCCGGTAGTCATAAGCAGGCACTTTCGTGGGTGGCAGAGCGAATTGCAGGGTCACGTTGCCGCTGCCCGGATTGTAGATAATGCAAGGCCAGCTCATAAGGAGTTGACAGTCCACAGTTGACAGTCGACAGCAGAAATCTCACATCTCAAATTTGAGATCCTGCCGACCTGCCGAGCCGCGGATCTCACCATCTGCCTCACCTGTTGACATGCGAAGCGAACAGGGCGCCGCCAGCGTTCTGAACGTGGTTATTCAAGATTCCCGCCACATAGCTGGCGCCTTCGGGCTCGCCCAGCACCATGACGTGGAGGTTTCCTCCGCCGGGCTGGCGAGTCACCATCGCCGTCGAAGCCGAGGTCGATCCGGAAGGCGCTGTAGCCGTCAGATTGTCGCCGCCGGCGCTGCGGTCGCTGCCTCTGGTTGCTCCAGCGCCACGGCCGCCCCCAGCCGAAGAGCCGCCACCGCCTGCAACCTTAAAAAATTCCGCGGAGGCCAGCCCATACTGGATACTGGCGGCCAGCGCGGCGCCGTTTGTGCCGCCCGAGGCGATGAATACGGCCATCTCTTCGATTGCTTTCGCGGCGTCAAACGCACCTTCGATCTCGGCCCGAGCTTTTTTGCTTTTGATTAAGCCGCCCGCTTCGGCGGCGATCCCCTGCAGCGCCTCGGTGTCAGCCTCCACCGCCTTGAGCCCCTCTTGCGTGCTTTTGTTGAAAGCGTCAGTGACGTCCTTGAGCTGCTTCAGCCCCACGATCGTCTTCTGGTGGCTTAGGCTGATGCCGTTAGCGGCTGCAATCTGCTTGGCCTGCTCTTGGGTGAGTTCCTTCTCCGCGACGAGCTGGTTCAGGATGGCCCGCGTCAAGTCGTCATGTTTTATTTTCTCGTCGCCGGTTTCCTGCCCGATGGCGCGGACCACGGGTATAGCGGCAAGTTGCTGCGCCAACTCTTTTGCTCTGGCGGCCGTCAAGTCGGGGAGCACCTTAAGCAGTGCCGCCTGAACGTTTTTAGTTTCTTGCAGCGTGGGTAGTGCCACGCGCTGAGCGGCCGTCAGCTTCGTAACCGCCTCGCTCATGCCTTGCAGGGGCGGCAGCGACTTCGCCGCCGCCAGCCCGGCCGAATCGAATTCACGAACGATTTCTTCGAGGTTGAACTTCGCTTCCTCCGGCATGCCGAGGGCCTTCAGCCACTCGTCGTGCCAGGTCTGCACGCGCTTGCTCAGCCGCTCGTCTTCTGCCGCGGCGTGGGCCATCAACTCTGCCCAAGCCATCGCTTCGCGGGCTGCGGCGGCCGCCGCGGCCGCCGCATGCCTCCGGGCTTCCTCAGCCTTTTTGTGCTCTTTGACTTCGAGCGTCGTCGTTTGCTCCAACATCTCGAAGCGCTTCTTTTCCAATTTTACCAGGTCCTCAGTGATAGTGGCCTCGCGGCGCGCCATGGCGATGTGAGTCTCCGCTGAAACCACGAGCCCCATCATCAGTTCCGAGATGCCCCGCGCGTAATTCAGCGCGGAGCCACCCGTCTTGTCGAGTACGGCGCGCTCGGTCTCAAGCGCGGCAATGTTTTGGTTGACTTCTCGGCGAAAATTAATGCCGTCCTTGAGGTCTTTGAAGTGGGTGTAGGCTTTGTCGCTCGCCTTGACCACCTCGGCGAATGCGGTCCTCGCCTGCTTGTCAAAACCCGCGATCGAGTCGGAAGCTTCCTGGAGACCGGAGATGATCTTCGGGATCTCCATCACCGCGAAAGCGCCCAGCAAAGCCGGGCCGAGCATCTCGATGGCCGGCAGCATTTCGGCCACGGCGGAAGTGACGGCCCGCGGCAAATGGATGCCAAGCTCTTCGGAAAGCAGCCTGGCAGTCTCTCGCTTGTCAATGAGTGAACGGCCTAGAGGCTCCGTGTCTTCCCCGGCCCTTACGAAGTCGTTATGCCATTTCTCGGTTGCGGCATCCAATTCGGCGTCGAAATCGTCTAGGCCGCCGGCCGCTGCGGATGGATCCACGCCCAAGCCAAGTACGACTCCGACACCGGGAGAGTTACTCAAAGTGAAGACCTTTCACCACTGAGGCATAGAGGCACAGAGTTGGTCCGTGCCTCTGTGGTTCAACCCGCTTACTGCATGAAGAGGGAAGCGCCGCGCGTTCCCACAGGCCAGGAATCCACGCCGTGCGCCGTCCAGCTAGCCTTCCAGCCGCTGTATTTGGTGAGCGTGAACCCCAGGCCAGGCTTGCCGCCCGAAGCGGCCTTCACGAGCGTCCCTGAGTAGAAACGCGATATGCCTGGCTGGGCGAACATCGGCCGGGGCGAAAGGACTGTCATGCAGTAGTGCGGGATCTGCACCAGCCCGCCCGTGGTGATTCCGGTGAATGTGGGCACGGGCAGAGCGGCATCCGTGAACCCGGAAACCACCTGGCCGTGGGGTACGCCGAAGATCAAGAGTGCGGGATCGACTTGGCGGAACTCACCGCCGCAAACGGCGCTTTCCCCGGTCATCAGGGTGATCAAGGGCAGTGTGTCCTGGTCCGGCATGAAGGCGGCGCCCTTGAACTCCAGGTCGAATTCAAAGTTGCCTTCGGTCGCTCCGCCCGGCATCGTCGGCCCGAGATTAAGCCACGTCACTCCGGAAGTTTCCGTCGTGATCTTGTTTTGGCCCGTCGCCCAGGTGGGCGCGGTGGCCGCAGAGACGCCCGGAACGAGGCACCACTGCACGTTGCCATTGGCGTCGCGCACCTGGTCGTCTTGGAGGTAGGCAAAGCTCGGCACCCAGTTGCCGCTGGTCCCCGTGCAGTGCGCGGTGCCAACGCGGCCCAGCATAGTCCACACCAGCGTGCTGCCGTCCGTAACGGTTGCCAGCGACTGGGTGGGCCAGGTGGGCTCACTGGATCCGCTCGTGCCGGCCGTGGTGCAAAGCTCCGCGTTGCCGTTTTGGTCGATAATCCCCGCTCCCAGGGCATATAGCGTCGTAGCCACCCAGGTGCCCTTCGAGGCAACCCAGGTGCCCAACTGGCGGTCGGAAACCGTGGGGGGAATGTTGCCGTCGTTCACTGGCATCAGAAATGGGGGCGGGCGCAGAATGTTGAAAAATGGGTACGCCGTCCCCTTGTGCACGGTCACTTCATTAACGCTGAACTTGACGCTAGACGCCATGGAAAACCTCCTCGGGAGTTCTCAGTTCTCAGTTGTCAGTGGTCAGTAAGGGCAGCCCGAACTGATAACTGACGACTGAGCGCTTCACCGTTCCTCCACTTCAAACTGTAGCGCCAGGCTGATGCGGTGCACGGGTGTGGCGCTTTCGTCACCCGGCACCAGGCCGATGTGTGCGGGGCTGATAAGCATCAGCTTCACGCTGCCTTGGGCGAATGCTGCGGTCTGCCGCGAAGGCGTACCGTTCGGCCAGGCGATCGCCTGCGAGGTTTCCCAGACCTGACTGCTTGTGAGTCTGTAAGTGGCGGTGGTAAAAATCTGATCAAGCAGGCGCGCGTAGTGATAACTCCAGTCGGCCGTCTGCTCCGGATCGGGATAGCTGATGTCCAAGTGCACGACAACCGTCACCTTGTATTTGCGGATGATCGACTGGTTCTCAACGTCGAATTCCATGTCCCCGGCCACCACGGTAAGGCAGGGAACTTGCGGGGCCCCCACTTTGCCTTTGTGGAAATCCACGATCTGATCGAGCACGCCGTAAGGGCTCTGGCTGCCATATGCCGCAATCGCCGCCGACTGGTTGTTCTGCACCGTGGCGATCACCTGCTCCACCAGGGCGCCGCTGAAAAGCGCTTTGAAGACGGGAGTGAAGGAAGAACCCATGTTATTTACCTATTGAGTCATTTGGCCATTGAGCCATTGGGCCATTTCCGGAAATGACTCAATTACCCGATGGCTCAATGGCTCAATCAGATCGGCGTAGCCGTCTGAGCCAACGGCACCGCCCCATACCCTCCGCCCAAAACCATCTTCCCCACCTGGCTGGCCTGCACGCGCGTCAAACCCACACCCGCTTCTTTGCCCACGCGGAAACCGGCAATGCGGTACCGCGCGCCCACGTAGCGCACCGCGTCCGACTGGATGGTCGCACCAAAATCGTCAGGCGGCATGCCCAGCGGCCGGCGGGGCAGCGTGGAGCGCGCTCCGCCCTGGCCCCTCATGTGCCCGCGAAAGTGGTAGCCAATCAGCGGCTTGCGGTTGCCCCACCTCATGCCCATAGGGCTTTGCTCGAAAACGTGGTCCGAGCCGCTGAAGAATCCCTCGAGCATTTCGCCGGTGGCGATCAGAATCGGCTGCGCGCCGTACTTCTTTGCCTTTATCTCGGCGTATGATGTGCCTGGAATTTTCCGCCCATGCTTATCCTTTCGGCGCTCGGTGGAAAGCGGCGCAAACGGCCCAATGGGCGTGGCCTGTTCGGTGATCTCGTTCATGACGTTAGTCGAGAGCCGCAATTGCGTGTTCCACCAGAATCCTTGGGGAAAGCCCGGCGCCGCTTCGCGGAAATCCTGGATGGGCGTGCGCAGCCGGAACAGGATGGGCTTGGTCCCCGGATAGCGGTTGCCATCAGCATCCACGGTGTAAACACTCATCGCGAACTTTAGGAATTGAGCCATTGAGCCATCGGTCCATTGAATCATTGGGCTATTGGGCCATCGGGCCATTTTCGGAAATGACTCAATGACTCAATGGCTCAATGACTCAATCTCAAAACACTTTCTTCCCAAACGCCGCTGGACTCGAGCGGCCATTTTCCGCGCCGCCCACGCCATCGAGCGTGGGGCGTGGCGTCGGCACTCTGGCCTGCGAATCGAAAAGGAAATCGTAGTTTTCCTTCTCGTCCTGCCCACTCAGCTTGCGCAGTTCCGCCTGGTACTTCACCTCGTACTGAGCGGCCAAGTCGGCGAAAAGCTTCTGCCCGGTAGCCGCGAAGATAATGCCCATCTCTGCGCAGGCGCCAAAGCGGTTGATTTTGTCGAGGAGGTTCTGCTGGTCCTGGGTGAAGATGTCCACCCAGGCTGTGAAGCTGCCCAGCGCTGGTGGCTCCCCAATCGCTTCCTGGAAGCGCCGCTGCAGAATCGCATCGACCTGCGCCTGCACGTCATCGATGTAACTCTGAATCTGGCCATCCGAGGGCCCTTTGGGACTGTTCCGCACGAAGGTGCCAAACATCCCCGCCACAGCGTCGATCGTGGTATAGCCGCCACCCTCGATTTCGAGGATGATCTCGCCCACATAGGTTTCGCCGATGCTCGAGGTGACGGTAATCGAGATCGTGTAATTCGCTCCCGCCAGGCCACCCATCAGGGTGAGATCCACCGACGTGCCGTTCGAATCGATGGCCGGCGCGGGCGAGCCGATCACCAGCGCCGTAGCGTCCACGCCCGTCACTCGGTTAGCGGCAGTGGCGGAGACAATGCTGGCGATCGAGTTCCCGGTGCCCAGGTCGGCGCTGAAATCGAGCGAGACTCCGAATTGTTCCGAAGGCGATTTGTAAACGAGCATGGGAAGTCCACAGTTGACAGTTCACAGCCGACAGTCAGAGCAGTTACTGTTAACCGTTAACTCTCGACTGTCGACTGCCCTTCTAATACATGATCAAAAGCAGCGCTTCGACGGCGCCTGCTCCGCACACAACGTAAACGTTTGTGCTATCGAAGCCGAGATGCCCGCCCGTCAGGACGGCATCAGGATCCGCGTTGCCCTGGGTGTCGTCCAGCGCGATCGAGCCCGCCGGCATCGCCACGGGAACCACCACGCGCGGCGAAAAGGGCAAGCCGTGCGGAATGGTGTTCGACGCCGAGGCAGTGAGCCCCGTCACCGGGATATAGGCAAACTTCAGAAACGGCCCGCGATTGTCCGAGATCAGCTCGGACTGGACAGACTTTCCAACTGTAATTCCTGCCATGTCTTACCTCCTGAAAATCAGAAACTAGAAAATTGAAACTCGAAACTGGGCAGGCAGTGATCTGCCGACCTGCCTATCTTTACCACTGAGGCACAGAGACGCAGAACAAGGATCCCCGATGGCAATGCCCAGCCAACCGCCCGCTGGCTTTGAGTACGGCCTTGGACGCCCCGGCAGGGTGGGGAGTTCCTCCACTACGCCGTATCGACTCTGCGCCTCAGTGCCTCTGTGGTTCAAATTTTCCTCTCAAGGCCGGCGAGCGGCCCGTGTCGGCGGACCTGCCTACCTGCCCATCTGCCGTGCGTTTCCTACGTAACGTTCGTCCACAGGTAGCCCGCGAGGGGCGCGACGAGCTGCTGGGCGTAATACTTCTTCACCCGGATGAAGTCCGCCTCGAGTGAAAGCTCGCGCCAGCGGAGCACTCCGGAGCGCTTGGCCCAGAAGAACGTGTAGCCGAGCGTGGGCACGCGCAATCCGGGACGAGGCGGCCGGTAAAACAGCAGCGCCTGGTTCCCCATGATGTAGCCCAAGCTGTCCGCCTGGCCTTCATTGGCCGTTTGATAGAGGGCGGCGGAGACCAGCACCTTATCGACTTTGAAAACCCGCGCCAGGTCCTGCTCGTCGAGCTGGTTGCGCGCGCCGTTGGCCGTGTACTTCACGCGGTCCAGGATGCGCGGATGGTTGGCCAGGGTATCCATGACGAGCTGGGAGAACAGCAGGGTATTCGGGAAATCGCCAATCTGCTGCTGCACGGTGCGCCGGGCCGCCAGGACCACGGGCACTGGGTCGGAATTGATGTAATCGCTCCATGGCAGAGCCGCCAGAGAAGCGTTCGTGAGATTGCCCGTGGTGATGACGTTGGTGAAGAGATTGATCTCTTGGTTGAGCGCGATGATGTTGGTGAGCTTCTCGGTCTTCTCGATTTCGATTTGCGCACCCGCATCGGCTTGTTCGCGCTCGTCGTCCGTGATCGAGTCTTCGAGCGCGTGCCCATCCGCCATGTAGAACCCGCGCGCATCCAAATCGACTTCAATTTGCTGGGCGCGCTGCCCGGCCGAGTAGGCGTCTTTGTAAGCGCGGAAATGCTGCTTCGAAAACTTGAAGAACACGTCGTTCTTCTTCATGACGGGCACTACCGGCATGACCTCTTCGGCCACAAAGGCCTGGTTGCGATACGCAACTGAGATCTGCGTCAGCGCCTCGTCAACGTGAAGCTGGTTGAGACTGGGCATAGCGTCCTCCTATGGACGATTGTCGATTGCCGATTGTCGATTTTCGATTGCCGGTTCCATTCGGCAATCATCCATCGTCCTTCGGCAATTGCCATGCCCAGCGTTATCCGGCACAACACGGCGGGCGGGTAAATAAGCGGGCGAACGCGCCGGCGGACGCCCGAGAAGGCGAAAATCGCAAGCTAGAAGCCAAAGCAGGCGTAGCGGTAGTGGTCCGTGGCGCCGCCGCCCGTGTCGGTAATCACCGCCGCTGCGCCGCTGGTGTATGTGAACGATGCGGTGCCGACGCCCGTGAGATCTGACGCCGTGCAGGCATAATCGGCAGCGGCGGTAAAGGGCAGCGCGGCGAAAGTGGCTGTATGCGAGCTCAGTGTCACATCGCCGTAGACGATCACAGCAGTGGCTTCCACGGTTTTGGCGCAGGTGGTGGTGGTGCCGCAATACTCGATGCTGGGCCCGGTAATGGAAACCGTGGCCTGGGGCGGCGTCACGGAACTCTCCGCGATGCACCCCGTGATGTTGCCGCCGCTCGTGGTGCACGTATAGAGGAAGCTGGCGGCCTGGGCGGTGCCGATGGTGCCGGTATGGGAAAGCGCCGTGCCCGAGGTCCAGTAGACGTACTCGGTGGCGCCTGAGAGAGTGAGTGTGCCGGCGGTAATCGACTGCAGGCTGCTGCTCGACGAGCTGCCCACATAGCCCGCAGTGTAGCTCAGCGTCATGCCGGTGGCCGCCCAACTCACACTGGGCTGGGCAAAGTGGTAACTGAAATTCGCGTAGTTCGCCGTATTCGCAACGCTTGGCCCAGCCGTGCCCTGGCAGCGGGCCGCAGTGGGCAGCAGGCAGTAGGCAGTCGCCAGCAAAACCACAACCGCAAGGGTCATTCTGAGCCCTTCGCCTGTCATTCTGAGCGAAGCGAAGTCCGAATTCTGGACTCCGATGGAGTCCATCGGACTCCGGAAATCGGAGAATCTCGCTCTGAGTGTTTCAAATAGCTTTCTCATCGTGTTCTCCTCCACAAATGTCATTGTGAGCGGAGCGCAGAATCCCGCTCCGCCCGTGGTTACTTGCTAAAAGCCGAGAGCTGAGAGCTGACAGCTTCTCCTAGGCCTTGTACAGATAGGGCAACACCAGCACGCGAATCACATCGCCCTGGGCGCTTGCTGCGTCGATGGCAATGCCGACCACGTTGTATGTGGTCCCCGACGAGGCGGGGCAAGTTTCGACATAGCCTGACGGGGCGGTAATGACCGTGGCGTGGCGGGCGATCTGGGCGTTGGCCACGACGCGCGAGATGCCGAAGATCCGTGTGCGGATGTTGCGCCCCAGGCCGCTCGAGGGAATCGAGCCGGCGGGCCACGCCGTGCCGCTCACGATCGTGTACTGGCCGCTGGTGTAATCCGCCATAGCGTCCGGCAGGATAGACTCCTGCGCAATTCCAAGGAAGGGCGCATTCGCCCCGGACGCATGCACGCAGCCATCCGCGGAAATCGAGCTGTCCGGGATCAGGCAGGTAAACTTCCCGATCTCGACGTTTTCGTTCAGGTGGTAACTTTGGTCGATCGCTGTGATGTCACTCATTGAAAATCCTCCATTGAGTCATTGAGTCATTGAATCATTGAGCCATTTGGCCATTGGGCCGCTTCCGAGCAATGGCTCAATGGCTCAATGACTCAGTGGCTAAGTCCGCTTATTCCTCTTCATCCGCGGCGTCCGCATCCGTCAGGCGCTTCACTTCGGCATTGTATTGCCGCCAGAGGTCCGGCTTGGCTTTGGTCACTTCCGAGAGGGCTACAGCCACGCTGACTTTATGCTCGGCGGCGTAGGCATTCACTTCCGTCATCAGGCGGTCGCCAATGCTTGTCGGCACTTCCCCGCCTTCCGGGTTGCCCAGGCTCCGCAAATCCAGCACAGGCCTTGCAGCCTGGACGAACGTGGCGAAGGCGGCGCCATCCGAAAGGGCGAGTTTGAGTGCAGCCTTGCGATTTTTGGGCAGCACTTTGCCCTGGCGGACCGCTTCGTTCACCAGCCTCTCACCTTCCTGGGCTTTGAGGATTGTGCCCAGGCTCAGCCGGCCCTTGTCGCCCAGCGAGGCAACCTCGCTCAGCGCAATGCGGCCGTCCGCATCGAGCGCGGGCTCGATGGCCTCAAACACCGTGGCGCTCGAGGCGGCGTGCTTCTTGCCCATGCTGACCATGGCTGCGATGTCCACCAAGCTCTTGCCCGTCAGGCCAACTTCCGAGGCAAACAGCTCGCAAGCCTTGGCTTTGGCTTCGGTTTCGTCTTGCTTCTTTTCCCAGCCATCCGGGCCGGCCTCCGCGACGCCCATCAGCTCGTCGCCGTCGAACACCCCAATCTTTCCGAGGTGCGATGCGGGCAAGTTGTGCTTCTCGAGGTGTGCGTCGGTCAAACACTTCAACTTCAGACTCTTTGCCATTGTCGTGTTCTCCTTCTGGTTTGGCCGAACGCCGTTCGGCCCTGCATTATCCGGCTGCTGGTTGGCAACCGAAACTTGTGGGAGCGCGGGCATCTTGCCCGCCTCCGAATTCACTGGAGCCGGGATGTGAAGCTGCCCCAGGCTCACGAAAACTTTCTGATTGCCGATGGTTTCGGAAAACAGTGACGAGTGAGGAGTGACGAGCGGCGAGCCGGCTGATTCCTGGATGGGCGGAAGGTCCTCGAGGAACGGCTTGTTCACCAACGCCACGCTGGTCAGCACCGTGCCAATCGTCTTCCCCGTCACCTTGTCCTTAGCCCCCCAGCGGATGGCGGGCGAGATGTAGCGGTATTCTTTTGCCGCGATCAGTTCGCGGGCCCGCGCCGTGGGTTCAAACTGCCCCCAGAGGATGTAGCGGCCACCATCTGCCGATCTGCCCACCTGCCCATCTGCCGGGTACTTCTCCGGCGGGTCCAGAGCCACAACCCGCCCCGCCGAAAGCACGGGGCCCCCGGTCCCAAACGGCACCTCGCTGGCATGCTCGTAATCGACATTCACTTCCCCGGTCGGCTTGGCGGAAAAGTTCTTGCGAATCTCCTCGAGGTCATCCAGCCCGATCGAGAATTTGTTTTCCGCGCCTTTCCACTGCCCAGTGATCGCGATCGGGATGCGGATCGGCCCATCTCCCACCACCGCGCCGAGCAGGGCCACCATCTGCGGCCCATCTGCCGCTCTTTCCGCCCCACCTGCCGACCTGCCGATCTGCCCATCTGCCGATGTCTCGCTCGGCCAGTCCATTCCCTCGCTCTTGTACAGCGCCTTCAGCTTACTCTTCGCTTCTTCCTTCCCCGGCCCCTCGTAGCTGTTGCCACGATAGTTTTTGTAGAGCGCCGCAAACGCTGCGCCCATCAGGTGATGATCGGGCTTGCCATCCTCGCCGCTCACCGGCAGGTGCCCGTTGCCTTTCTCATCCGTTACCAGGTATCGAATCGCCATGGCTCACTCCCTCTGGAAAGTGTAAAGTGTAAAGGCTAAAGTGAGTGCCTTGATCCGCGCGATGGCTTTGATTTTATCCTTCATCCTTCACCCTTTACCCTTTCTGCCTATTGCCGACTGCCTACTTCACCGTCCCGCTTGCCATCGTCCCGCTGCCCATCACAGAAAGGCTGAAGTGTAAAGTGTAAAGGCTAAAGTGAGTGCCTTGATCCGCGCGATGGCTTTGATTTTATCCTTTATCCTTCACCCTTTACCCTTTCTGCCTATTGCCGACTGCCTACTTCACCGTCCCGCTTGCCATCGTCCCGCTGCCCATCACAGAAAGGCTGAAGTGTAAAGTGTAAAGGCTAAAGTGAGTGCCTTGATCCGCGCGATGGCTTTGATTTTATCCTTCATCCTTCACCCTTTACCCTTTCTGCCTATTGCCGACTGCCTTCATTCGCTCCACTCCAAATTCACGGTAATCGTGGCCGCGCCGCTGACGTAGACCGCCAGAGCCTGCCCGGTGGATTGCAGGGCCAGCACCTCATCATTGAGCGTTCCGAAATCCTGCACCCAAGTGTCCGTGGTCGCCATGGGGAGCATGGCGATTGTGCCGACACTCGTCCCGGCAGTCGGTGCGGCAGTGTAAGCGGTCACAACTCCGGTAGCGGCCAGATCATTGGAATTCAGCGGCACCCCGGCCGGCGTGGTCGATGTGCCCCCGGAATCCGCGGCACTATGCAGGTTCAGCGAAACCGTGATGGCGTTCGAGGGCTTAGCCACCCAGACTTCGCGCACGCGCAGGGTCTTCGAAGCGTAGCCGATCGTCACGCAATCGCCCGCGCCCGCGCAGACCACCTGGAAGCCCACGCGATAAGCGTGCGGCGGCATGAGGTCGCTGACAGGAACTTGGGCAGGGCAGTAGGCGGTCGACAGTAGGCAGTAGGCAATCAAAACCAGCCAAGCCAAGAGGCCCAGTTTCCATTTTCCATTTTCCATTTTCCATTTTCCATTTTCCATTTTCTCCTCCGCCTTTCAATGGCTCAATGGCCCGATGGCTCAATGGCCCAATCCCTAAATGCTCTCCACCGCCTCGCATTCGCACGTCTCGGCTGGCCCTTCGTGGATGTCCGTGATGTCCTCGCCAGGGGCGAGTGCTTGCCCACTCGCATCTCGGCAGGAGTCACATGAAGCCTTCTCCATGGCGCAAATCCGAATCATTTTCAGGTCGTAGCCTTGCTTGGCGAGTTCCTGGCGGATCTCGTCAAAAGCATCACTGCGTCCAGCGCGGAAAGAACCACGGGCGGCCGAGTCGGCAATCGTGTCGCAGTAGGCGTCGCTGTTATCCGCGATCGCGTCATAAAGCTCTCCGGCAAGATCCTCGGGGTCCTGGTCGGTAATATCCGGCCCATACTTTTGCAGCGCCTCGATCCCAGCATTTTCCGCGTCGTTCGAAATCGTGGAGTCAAAGAACTGCGCGGCAAGATCGGCAAAGAAGCCGCCGGATCTCTTAGGAGTCGAGAGTTGAAAGTCGAGAGTCGAGAGTAAGAGCCTCCCACTTTCCACTTTCGACTCTTGACTCTGGACTGTTCTTCCAAAGGCCGCGGCGCGAATGGCCGGCTCGATCCGCGCGTGCTCGTCGCGCACTGCCTGCCCGCCGGCCTGGTAAAGTGGATCGAGGATCCGCTCGAGGGCCACGGCTGCATGAGGCCTCGTCTCGAAGATCACATTGCCGGGCTTTTTCCCAGCGACCAGCCCCGCTGCCATTTGCCTGGCCGCCGCGCGAATCGTGGGCGATCGCTCGGTGCGCAGCGCCCCGGCGATTTGTGACTCCGCCCCACGCAGCGCCTTCCAATGCGCCGGGAAATCCACATGCGCTTCGTGCGGATAAATGAACCGCAAATGCTCCGGATCGCCTTCCTTGAAAAACGGCGATGGGTGGGCGCGCGGCGCCACCAGCGGCTTCGCCGCGGCGCTCAGAGCGAGGTCCCTCGCTTCGCTCAGGATGACAGACTCGCTGGCGGCGGCTTTGGAGTGCGGCGGCTTGCCGCCACTTTCGGGCGCAGTAGCTTGCTGCTGCGCGTTCTGATTCCCGCCCTGCCCACCTGCAGACTGCCCGCCCGCCGCCCCTGGCAGTACTCGTATTCCCGGCAGGGGCCCGCGCGAGCCCTTCTGAGCGGCGGCTTCATCTTCCGGCTTGGTGCCCGGCTCGAGGGGTGCCACACCCGTCTGCATATCCTGAATGCGGGTAACGATTGGCGCCCAGCGCGCCCGTGAGACCTTCGACTTGAGCGGCAGGCCAACCTTCCTGCGAATCCAGTTCTCAGTGTCGTCGTCCGGTTGCAGCAGGTCCACGTTAGCGGCCGCCGCATCTTTCGCCGCAGCAATCAGCTCGAGGGGATTGCAAACCAGGATGTTGCCGGTGGTGAGCCGCGGATAAAGTGCTTTGGGATTTGGGACTTTGGTTTTGAGGCTGGGGAGGTCGTAATTGTAATCGATCAGGCGGCGGATGCTGGTATTTGTGATCGTCTCGTCAATCTTGCGCGAAATCGCTTCCAACGAAAGATAGAAGAAGTCGCGCATCGAGCCGCCCAGGGCGCGGCTGCCACTCTGCGTTGTGCCCAGGGTCAGGAAATTGGCCAGCACAGAGCGCATAATCATTTCACTGTGGTGCTGGATCGAGGAAGCGGGATCGCGCACGCGGCCGCTGACGCCGGTCAATAGGAATTCCCAGCCGTTGGGCAGAGAGAGCCCGGTCTGCTCATGCGCGGAGAGCATCTGCACCCACTGCTGGGCCGCCTTGCGGTCTTCGGCGGAGACGTTTGGGCCCTGCTTGATGGTGGGCACGCCCAAGCCGTTGCGCTCTATGGCGATGCAGTCGATGCGGTAGATTTGGCTCTTCATGTACCAGTGCTGGTAGGCGGCGCGGAGAATCGACCGGCCATAGAAATAGGCGCCTTCCATCTCGTTCACGAAGTAGGCAATTTTTTCAGCGGGGACGAGAACGTTAACGAAATTGTTCCCCCGATAGCCGTACTGTTCGAGGAAAAGCAGGGTCTCGCCGTCATTGTCAACGTGGTAACGATAAAACGTGTAAGGAAGCCGCGGAGCGAGCTTGCGGAGGCGGACCTTATCTCCGTCAATGTGCCAGAGGTCTTCGTGTGCCGCACAACCGAAATCAAGGCAGAGTAGCGCATTCTCTTTCACCGTCTCGAAGTTCTGAGTGGCCCACGTCCCCGTGCTGGTCGGTGACTCGAGGCCGCCGAAAAGATTCTCTTTGGCGAATTCGGCGAGCTCGACAGCCAGCCTATAGCCCGGCTCGTTCTCTTTCACCCCCGGCACGATTTGCGATTCCGCGGCGCGGATGGGCAGCTTGCAGGCCATCAGCGCCGCGCGCACATCCGCGTCGGACCGCCGCATCTTCTCGTAAATCAGGAAGGCATCACGGCCCTCCATGATGGGGTTGTACTCGCCCAGGTCGCGTAAGAATCCGGCGAAGTTAGCAGTGCCGACTGCGCCGCGAAGGGACGTATCGGCCTTGCCATTGGTGGTTTGCGATTTCTGATTGGTGATTTCAGGGACTGCTGGCGTGGGTGGTTCTGGAACGGCGCCGCCGCCGGGGACCGCAGCCGGATTCAGACCAACATCATTCCCGATCGGGCCGCCGGGAAAGAGCGTCACCATTGGGTAACTCGCTCCGGGCATTAGCACCTGCTTGATTGTTTCCAAGAAGGACATAGCTAAACCTGGAAATTGGAAACTGGAAAATGGAAACTAGCCACAGCGGAAAATGGGAAATAATAAGAGGAAACTGGCAAGGGCATGTCCAGTTTCCAATTTCCATTTTCCATTTTCCGCCCTTCCCGTTTTCCCCCTCATCAAAACACTGCCGGCATCCGCTCCGGCATCATCTCCGCCGGCCGCGCCGCACCGGTGATGTAGCCATCCGCCAAGCTGGTTCCTGGCCGCTCCGCCGCCAGATCCGCCATAGCCTGAGACCAAAAGGCTTCCGCGTGGGACCAGATTTTCTTTTTCTGGCCGCCCGCGATGGCCGTGTCCACCTCGATGCGCGGCGCATCGAAAGTTACCGCCGCGCTGCTTTGCTCGCGCTTGATGGCCATCAGCTCGCCACGGACTTGCGGATCGTGCGGAATGCGGTTCTTGCGCTGCTCGTACCGCCGCTTCATGGCGGTAGCCATGGCGATCTTGATGCCTACGGTATCGGCCAAAGCGCTGCGCACGCGCGTGGTGGCGTCGCCTTGCTCCATGCGCTTGATCGACCCGCCAAAGTTGACGCCCATCACGAAGCCGGGGCGGTTCGCGGCGAATTTCTCATAAAGCGGCAGGCCGATACCCGTCGAGTCCAGGGCCGTCCGATGCGCCAGGCGGACCAGGGGCATCAGCACGTCTTCCTGGCAGAGCTTCCCGGCTTTCTTATCCTCTTCGGAAATAAAGAACGGCATGTTGTGCAAGTAAAGAGCCAGCCGGCACCAGGCGATGTCGCCCACATCCTCACGCAGCCAGGCGCAGGTGCGGTCGCCAGACCTGCCGAAGTCGATACCCAGAGCAAGCTGGCCGCCCGTGCAGCGGTCTTTCGCGGCCTGCAGGTTGAAGTCGCGGACGTCGCTCACCACCACGCCATCGCAATTGCCATCCTCGGCGCCGGAAACCAGATCGAGCGTAAGCCACGCGCCCATGGCCTTGAGGAAGACGCACAAGAATTCCTGGTTAAAGGCATCCTCATCCTGGATGCCTTCGCGCATCTCCTCGAGGTTGATGGGGCAGCCCTCGGCGATCGCTATGAGGGCATCGAGGTAATGCCAGCTCCAGGCGCCCGGCGTGCCATCAAGCCGCGGCGGCTGAAAGGGATTTTCTGCGGGTGCTACAGCGTCGGTTAGGCCTACGCCTTTGGCAAGATCGTAGAACTTGCCCTGTTCTCCATTAGGAGTGCTGAACACCCGCAATTTGTGCCCGAGTGCGATGCCGCGCAGGATAGCCGCCCAGATGGCGTAGCTATCCTCAACGTGCGCGTATTCATCCAGGTCGGCATTTCCCGGATAGCCGCGGGCCGTCCGCGGGTTGCACGGCAGGGCGAGGATGCGCGAGCCATTCGAGAATTGGCAGCGATGCTGGATCAGGTCGGTTTTGCCCAGCTCGTCGGCGTAAGGCTCGTGATAGATTTCGGCCGTGAAGTTCATGGCCTCTTTGATTTTCCCCACGCCTTCCGTCATGAACTCGATCGCTTGAGCGTCTGAGGCGCTCAGATAGTTCCAATAAGTACGCGGCCGTTCGATGCACTCGAGCGTGTTCTCCACGGCCGTGCCGAAAGTGAACCCGGTGCGCGCCGACTTTACCGCGCCCTTGAACCGCGACCGGTCATCCACCCATCTTTGCTGGTACGGGTAGAGCTGGATTACCGGCGGCAGGTTCACTTCCGGCTGCCGGACGGTGATTGCCGATTGCCGATTGCCGATTGTCGATTTTGGCTTCGCCTTCATTCCTTGAATATTTCCTCAGCCCCGTGCGCTATCCGCTCCAGTTGGCGCCACGCGCCGTCATAGGTCCGGCAACAGGACCTTTCACCTAGGCAGCGCAGCGCCGGTGGCCGCTTCACTAGCACGCGTGGGCAGCCCGAAGACTCGCTCGCGGATGCGATCGATGTCTTCACGGGTGACCGGCCGGCCACTTTCGATTTGTTTTTCAACCTCATTGCTCGCTTCTTCTAGTTGCCCGATCTTCAGTTCCAGTGCTCTCTTCTCCGTTTCAGCTTGTTGCCGCAGCACTTCCAGCTTGCCCTTCTCGTTTTCGATGTTAGCCTTGGCTTCCTGTGACTGACGCAACTCGCGCATCAGCTTCAGCGGGTCGGTGGCGGCAATCTGTTCGCGCTGCTGCACGATGCCGTTGATGGTCAGCAGCTCGATCATTTTCGCGGAATCGCATTCGGGATCTTTGACGGCTTCTTCCTGGAGAATGCGAAACTGGTTTTTGGCGTTCCGCCACGACTCGATGTCGGCGTTGTGTTCCTTCCACCAGACCAGCCGGTAATAGTTCGACATGGTCTGCGGATTGACCTTGCACTTCTCGCCGTACAGTTCTTCGAGCATCGCGCAGATCTCGAATTGGCTGACCCCCGCCGTCAACTGCGTGTCCACAAAAGCCTTCAGGCCGGGATATTCCCGGTCCAGCAGCTCGATCCTCGTCGCTCTGTAGAAGTCCGCCATGGGCGAATCAGAAAATGGAAAATCGAAAATGAAAGCTGGAAACTGGAAACTGGAAACTGGAAACTGAGAAACTGCACCCCTTGCATTTTCCGCTCTCGCCAGTTTCCATTTTCCGCCCTTCCTCAGTAAGAGTTTTCGCCGCCATCTGCCTGCCTGCCCACCTGCCTACCGCCCATCCGCCTCAGCTCGCGCCGAACTTCTCCAGCCTGGCGCCCGCGGAGTCGACCACGCCGTAGGTGGCGATGTCTCCCAGCCAGCAGCCTGTGTTGATGTACGCCACGCCGTTCTCACTTCCTGTTGTGGCCTCATGCGTATGTCCGCAGAAAGCCGCCTTTGCGCCGCTCGATGCTGCCAGGGTGCAGGCTCCCTGGATTATTTTGGCGCTGTCCGGGCTCCCAGCCAGCTTGTCCGCAAAACGCTCATCGGCAAAATCCAGCCAGTTCTTGTCGACCGCTTTGGTGAAAACAAAGATTGTGGCGCTTTGAATCAGATTCGAGTGGGCGCACGCCGGGTCCCATTGGTGCCCGTGGGCGGCAAAGCATTTTATCCCGGCACATTCCCAGGCATAGGTGTCGCAGGCGGGAACGTTCTCGAGCAGGCCGGAAATGGTGATGAGGTAAGGATCGTGATTGCCGCGGACGAGAACCAGGCGGCCGCGAACTTTGCGCAGCGCATCGAGCAGGGCATAATCGCAGGCTCGGAAATAGTCGAGATTGCCGTTATAGAGATCGCCAAGAATGATGAGCTTGGAGAAGTCCTGAGCGCCGACGAGCTCCGCGGCAAGGTCCGACCGGCTGGTGGCCAGGCCCATGTGGATGTCGGACAGGAGAATGGTGCGGTCAGACTCGGTCATTCGGGACCTCGGAAGTTGGAAACTGGAAATTGGAAATTGGAAACTGGGAAACCGTGCTCCTTCCATTTTCCGTTTTCCCTTTTCCGCTCTCGCCAGTTTCCATTTTCCATTTTCCGCTCCATCAGAACCTAACGAACTCGTCCGGAGGAATCCGGCCGTCGTGAAGATCCACGGCTTTTACCGTGGCCCGCACCATCTGCAACTCGAAATCCATGCGACCACTCCGCAACGACTTGCGCTCGATGTAGCCGCGCTGCTCGAGGCCATTCAGGTCGAAAGTCCTGGTATCGTCGTCGAGAAGATAGCCCTGGCCGCCGACCTGCACCCAGAGATCGCGTAGGGTCATCCAGTCAAGGTTGAAAAGGATCAGGGCCCGCAAGATCACGCCGCGCTCGAGTTCCTTATGTAGTAGTTCGTTGATACTCCGCATATTTGCACTCTCGGCAATTCGTAATCAGGTCGTTGACTCGCGAGCTGGTAGTCTGGATTGCCAGCCACACATCCTTGTTGGTCTGCGACTGTTCATGCGCGTATTCGCGGAAGCCCTCCGCCACAGCCCGCATCGATTCTCCCTGGGCCTTCATCCCATCGCCAAAACTGGTCAGGGCCACGGCCTGGGCTTGGAGGAGATGGTTCATCTCGCTCTGATTGTCCGCGCTCTGCTGAATCGCCTGGATCACTCGTCCGCTGGCCTGCCCTCGCGAGAAAAAAAGGTAGGCCAGCGCAATACAGGAGAAAACGAAGCCGATCAATCCGAAGGCAACCAAAACCGTGTTTGCGGCCATTACGCGGCCTTTCTCGGTGGGCGGGGGGGCAGGTGAGCAGATGGGCAGATCGGCAGTCCGATTTCATCGCGATCATATCGGGAATCGGACCCCAGAAATTGGGGATCGGCAAATCGGGGATTCCTGAGGCGCTGTTTGGCGAGCCTGCGCGCTTGCGCACTTAGCGCCCAGAGCGCCAACTCCGTGCGGTTACTCTTCCCTGCTTTCAACAGCGCCGATCTGACGTGATTCTTCACTGTCTGCTCTGCGATCCCCAGATCCCCGCCGGTCTCCCGGTTGGAGAGGCCCAGGGCAACACAGGCGATCACTTGCCACTCCCGGTCCGTGATGTGATCGGCCGGCGGGGCGGCCAGCCGCCAAGACGAGTCTCCAGCTATCTGCCTGCCTGCCGATCTGCCCATCTGCCTATTTCCTCATTGCCGCCAGCAGAACGCCCACAATGATGCCTCCGGCAACCATCTTGCCGTCGTGCTTGACCCGTGACCACACGCTCCCACCCTTCGCCGCCTTAATGGCGACATCGCGTTCCTTGGTGAGCGAAGTAATTTGCTGCTGGAGGATTCCCATCTGCTCCTGAAGCGATTTCACCTCGTCCTGGAGAATGCTCACCTGGCCGAACGCGGCGGTCAGCTTGGCGCCGCATTCGCGACAGTCAACAAGCTGATTGAACTCCGGCTTCATGTCGGCGGCCGGGATCAAGAGGCCTGTTACTGTGGGAGGGGTGCCGGGTGGGGCGCCTGCCGGCGCCGGCGTCGTTACAGTTGTGACGGGCGCCGGCAGGCCTGACGGAAGATAACTTCGAATGGCGCCTGCTACCTGCTCGGGCGTAACCACCGCGGCCTTCTGTTGCTCGAGCGCCGCCAGCCGCTCCTGAAGGTCCCGAACCACCAGGGCGGATTGCGACGCCAGGTCCGCCTGCTGTTTGGCCGCCGCCTCTTTCTCTGAATCCAGTTGCGCCTGGAAAGTCTTCTGGGTTTTCAGCGTGGCATCGAGCGCGGCGAGTCCCACGCCCTTGTTGTGCCAATCGTTCGCAAAAAAGGCCAGAACGATCGTCAACAGCGCGCAGCCGAGCACCGCCGTTTTGTGTCCGAGGGTCATAAGCAAACCTTGGAAACTGGAAAATAGAAAATGGAAAATGGCCCGGCTTTTAGTTTCCAGTTTCTAATTTCCATTTTCCCCTGTCATTGCCTCCCAAAAACTTTCTGCACGCTTTCCGCGCCTTTGCCCAAAAAGTACATGGTGGCGGGGAAGCCGATGGGGCCTGTCATGTCGGGCATGGCCTGTTTTTTGAGCACCAGGTAGCTGACCCAGACGATCACCGCGAGCAAAGCGAGGAACGCAGCAAAACGCGAAAAGCTCGCCTCATCGGAAGCGCTGAAAAGCCTCTTGACCCATTCGGTCATCACGAACTCCTCGGCGGGAAATCTCCCTGGTCGTAATCCAGGAGCTTCAGGAAAACATGCCAGCCGCAGCCCCTTGCGTCACCTCGCGGATGTTGCGCCTTGGTGGCGTGGAAGAACGAAGCAGTGACCGTGCCATCGGCGTGGACGTGGTGCAGGCCGATACCGGACCACGTTCCGCAGTTGCAGCGAATCAAGGGCTTAAGCCGGTTGCCTTCATGGTCCTGAACGGGCGACCAGCCGGGCGACCTCGCGTACCAGTCGTCGTCTTCCCCGACCCTCGGAACCAGAACCAAATCCGCCACGCCCTTCCCCGATCTGCCCACTGCCGACTGCCTACTTCCCTCCCGGACTGCCGCGCCGTCTATCCACAGTTCTCAGGCCATGTCTCCGCTTGGTGTGGCCTGTCGGCGCGGCGATCGTTTAGGTCCCCAAAAGCTGGTCCATGAACTGACCCACCGTCAGTCCGTTCGGGCCCGGCTGGGCGCGTTCGGCCTGGCAGATAGCCCAAATATTGCAGTAGTCCTTGTAAGCGGACGGGCTCGTCTCAGAGATGTAGTACGCCGGCGACTGGCTAAGTTCACTGTCCATCGTCGCCAGCACCCACTGCGTGTAGCTGAGCCTGGTCGGATTCCACGGGCTGGCCGCGATGATGGCGGCCGTGGTCGTCGGATAAGTGCCGGTAGTGGTCGCAAGAGGCGCCGGAGCAGCCGGAGCTGGAGAGGCAGGCGCAGTCGGCGCCGGGGCAGGCGCACCCGACGTACCCGGAGGCAGGACTAGCACCACGGGCTGCTGCAAGGCCGCGAGACTCGCTCCTGTGGCGACAAACGGATCTGTTGCCATAATAGATAACCTCCTAAGTGCGGTTGACAGTCGACAGCTCACAGTCGACAGTTTCAAAGAGCTTTCTTCAGGCGCGCGATCAGGTCGGCGGCAAGCACATGGCCGCCGCGCGCGATCGTGGACTCGGCATCGAGCGTGGCCGTTTTCGCCGCCTTCAGTTTCTGCGCATTCTTGATGCGCCCGAGGGCGATACCGAATACGATGCCAATCACAAACGCCAAAAAGACTTGCATATCAGCCTCCTTGTCTCAGTGTCCCAGCGGTAAAAGCAGAAACTGGAAACTGGAAACTGGAAAATGGCCAGTTTCCATTTTCCGTTAACTTTTCGCCGGCGCAGTGGCGGCTGCCGGAGCTGCCGCAACTGCCGGCGCCGGGGCTGCGGGCAGAGCGGCGAGCGCGGTAGTCAGCGCTGTGGTCAGATTGCCCACTTCCGTCTCGATAAGATTCGCCTGCGCCTGGATCTGCGGATCGAGGTTCGGCTCCTCGGCAAGCTGGTTTTGCAGGGTTGCGATCTGGGCATTGAGATTAGTAACTGCGCTGGCGAGAGCGGCCAGTCCGCTTTCCACCGCAGCATCTTCCGTCTGCAGTGCGGCCACCTGCGTTTGCAGTGCCAGCACCGCCGGATCGGTTGTAGTGCCCATAGTTTTGCCTCCCATTTTCAGCAGTATTTGCTCGACCTTGCTGCTGATCTCTTCAACGACTTCCGTCATTGCGGCAATCAGGGCCTTTTCGCGCCGGGTCATGCCGCCCGAATCTCCTCGGGAACTTCTGTGCGCCCCTCGGCGTTGAGCGTGCGGACGATTCTTTCGCGATCGCGCCGCCGGGTGCGGGCCGTGGGATGCGGGAACGCGGCTGGCGCTTCGCCAGTTTCCATTTTCCATTTTCCAGTTTCCGATTTCGGTTCCCGCTTCGCCGCCAGAACGCACAGAGCGTAGAAAAAAAACAGCACAATGAGTCCTACCAGCCAGACAGCCACGTCAGGCCTCCAGAGTTTAGAAATTGAAAATGGGCGAGAGAATGGAATGCTGACGAGGAGCGCCAGGGCGAATCCGACAATCATTATCAAGATTGGGAATTTAACTTCGTGCAATTTCCCCTCCGCCGATCTGCCCACTGCCGATCTGCCCGTCTGCCGAAGTTCCGAGCTGCCAACTGCTGCCTGCC
Source organism: uncultured Acidobacteriota bacterium (assembly GCA_963842495.1). Taxonomy (GTDB): domain Bacteria; phylum Acidobacteriota; class Terriglobia; order UBA7540; family UBA7540; genus CAVROP01. Next base: position 147,621 of record CAWJHY010000057.1, on the reverse strand, counting down.
CACTGCCTTAGCATCGCCGAATCGGCCAGATGGAACACCTCCACCAGCTCCGCCAGCTTGTCGGCGTAGTTGGGATCGGTCGAGTAGCCGCATACCTGAACCATTTTTGCGAAGCTCCGCCAACTGTCCCGGACGACCAGCGCCGGGCGATAACGATTCAGGGAAAGCAGGATGGCATGCCGATTGAAGGCTTGCTCGAGTGAGCCGAAAATTGCAAACGCCTGCCCTTCGTGCTGCAAGATCCCGCCTGCATACTCGGTAGTGGGCAGGGTGACTTTCCCATCTGCCGAGTTGCCCACCTGCCCACCTGCCGAATCCGCATAAGGCAGCGGATTGCGGCCCTGGGAGTGGGCGTACTTGATTCCAAAAGGATTTTTATAGCGGATGAAGAGTTGGGACTTGCCCCAGCCGGACTCGAGGATCGCCTGGGCAATTGTGACGCAGGCCGGAATCTCAAAGTTGGCTTCGCTCTCTAGCGCGGGGCCGGAAACGAGTTTTAGGAAATTCGTCTGTTCTTCGGTCAATTGGGCAGCAGCGGGTCTAGACCACCGCTGCCCTCGGCTGAGAGTGATCGGCTCTCAGCTTTCAGAAAATAAGTTCACAGTCGACAGTCAACAGTTGACAGAGACACGGACATGCCAAGCCCATACCGGCGCGCTGCCAGATCGCACGCCGGCAAATTCTTCTGGGACATGTACTCCGATGGAGGCTCCGGCTGGTTTGGGCAACCATTTCGACCTAACGCTTGACCCATTGTCGCAGTCCGCAGGGACTGAAGCGCTGGCTCGCTACTAGGGCGGGATTCCCCGTTAGCCCCCCGCCTGGTACACGCTGTCCGACCGGTCCTCGCCCGCCCCGTTCCATGGTTTGCGTATTTTTCGATGCTTGGCATCTCCGTGTCTCTGTGCCTCAGTGGTTCAACTCTTCCCGTTTCTTCAAAAGCTCCCGGATGAGTACCTTACCCATTCGCCGGTATGCTGTGTTCTCATCGCAGCGGCCTGCCGCTTTGGCGCGTTCAATCGTTCCCTCGCCCTGCAGGAGTTCCCGCATGATTTCCCGATCGACCGGGTGTTCCGCTTCCGGGTCAATCAGCACAGCAACTTTTGACAGTGTGTCCATAGCACCTTTACAATATTCCAGAAAGGCCGGAAGTCAAGACGGCAAACGCATTTTGCGGATACCGGTATCCGCAAACTTGCGTTTTCCGCGTTCATAGAGCGTCCTGGCGCGCCGGTACTCCGCCTCAGTGCCGATTTCCTCTCGCGTCACCGTTAGATGCCGAAGGAGCCCGGAGCATCGAACCTCGCGCCAAGTGGTGGTGCCAACCACAATAACGCGAACTAGCCCCAGCGGGGCCCCACACTCTTTGCATTTCCTCATCTCGCCCCCAAGACGCCGCCAGCCGCACCGCCAGGACCTTTGTGCGTCTCAGCCGCCAATCGTGCGCGCAGGCCGGCACTGCGCGCGATGGCTGGCCTAATCTGAGGGCTTTCTAGTTCAGCCCTGTGCTTTTCCCATTCTTCCGCCGCCTGGATGAATGTGCCGCGAAACCCCGCCGCTCTGGCCAGACGGATGTAATCCCGGCTGGCCTCGCACCGCTCCGCATAAACGGAGTGGAGCATATTCCTCCGCCTGCCGGTCTTGAACATTGGCACCTGCAGATGCCGCCCTCTGAAGAACGACGATGCGCACAACGCGTAAGCACAGCCGGGCAACGGTTCAAGAGACATGGGTCGTTTCCGATTTGTGATTCGTGCTTTGCGACTGACCGGCGTCCCGCTCCGGATAGCCGGACCACTCGCGGTCATCGAGCAGGCGCCCTGCAGTCTTTTTGCCGAGGCGCTCCATCTGCCAGGCGCTGCTGTCGTAAGCCAAGTGGCCGCGTCTTCCATCGAGATTTATCCATTCCAGAGGCCTCGCTTGGTCGTTCCCGTCAGACGGCGCCCACTCGCCCCACTGCTTGAAGAAAAAGGGAACGTGCGCCGCCTGGCACTGATCGCGAACGGCGCGAAACCAGTTGGGATGCGCGGGCCGCGCCCGTGGGCCGGATTCGCCGCCTGCTACAATCCAATCCAGATGCGGCGGAACACAACAAACTAGCGAATTGACTCTTACCTCGAGGTCTTCGAGCGGAGGCTTGTGGTGCGTGATGATGCTGGTGAAGTCCACCGGCCCGAGTGCCGGCTCGTAGCTGACCCAGCGCACTTGTGCACGGGTTTCCAGCAGCAAGGGAATGCGCTCATTTGCGGTTTTCTGGTCTTCCACGGAAACGCCCAGCAGGACGTTCGAAAGCGGCCAGTTGGCGAGAGTGCAAGGCCAGGAGAACCCCTGCTGTTTTGCGATAATGTTCGCGGCCTCCTCGACCCCCTCCGGTGTTCGGGGTGCCGCCATATACTCGTGCATGGTGTCAACGCGCTTGGTGAGAATCTGAAAGGTGTGCTGGTCGCGCCAGGCCATGATCGCGAAGACTTTGTCGATGAAAGCAGCAGGCACACTGGGATGGAACAGGTCGCCGAAGAAGCTGAGGAAGATTCTGCGGGGGCGGTTCCAATGCAGCGGTTGAGTGAGGCGATCCGCACGGCAAACGACTTTCGTGAAATCCTGGCCCGGATAGCTACGGGGAAAGATTCGCCGAGCGCAGCAGTGAGCGCACCCAGGGCTGATCCGGGTGCATCCGATCACCACGTTCCACGTCGCGTCCGTCCACTCGATTCTGCTCTTGTCGCCCATAGCCTTCATCCTTTGTTGGAAAATGGAAACTGGAAACTGGGCCATTTTCCATTTTGTATTTTCCATTTTCCGGTTCTTGGAAACTGCCCATTTTCCATTTTCTATTTTCCAATTTCCGCCTTTGAAAATCTTTTCCGTAGCTCGTTCATCTTGCGCTTGACGGCGTACCCGTTCACCTCGTCCCCGGCCTGTGCGATTTCCTTGCGAGCGAGCTGTGAGAAGAGCTCTTCAATCAGCGCCTTGTGCTGGCGTGGCGAGAGCTTCCGGAGATCGTTCGACCCGAAGCGCGCATCGGCGCGTAGGTTCGGGTACCACGGATCCCCGGCCAATTCCATGGTGAGCCAATGCATCAAGCCGATCCGATAGGCCGCCGCCTCGCCGGTCTCCTCGCGAAGCACCTGCAGCAGGTGCTTCGCTTCGTAGGGACGGAGATCCTTCCAGCTAAGGATCGGATGGGCATCGATGCTCATAAACACGTTGCGGCCGTTGATGCGGACGAACCGCCCGCCCCGCGCTTTATAGAACTTTGCTAATTCCTGGTTGGCCCACCAAAGCCTCATGCCGCGCTCGTCCAGGTCCTCCGGGCCCGCCAGGCCGGGAGCGAAGCGATGCCACTCGGCGTGCAGGCCGCGGAGCATTTGCGATTTGTGACTGGAGATTCGAGATTTCACAGGATGCTCGATTCCATCACCTCATAGATCCGAACATGGTCATCCAGATGCCCAAGAGCCATCGGCAATATCCACCGGAGATTTGGAACAATGTCTGGGTGATCGGACATGCTGAATACCCGGACATCCTCTTCCTCCTGCTTCTCGACCAGTTCCACCGCCGCATCGAATGCATGGTAGAAGTTAACTTGCCAGCCCTTTCCGATAAGGATAAGGAAAAGCTCCCAGTCGTCAATGAGCACCCCAGCCTCCTCACGGAACTCCCTCTGCATTGCTTCCGCGCAAGTCTCACCGTCTTCGATTTTGCCGCCGATACCAGTCCAGTGCCCGACGACGGCTGCCGGGCCGCGCGTCTTATGAATAAGGGCTAGCCGACTGCCACTCTCGTTAAAAAGAAAGCCTGCAACATATCTGTCCATGTTTCCCTCCAGGGCGATCTGCCCACTGCCGACTGCCGACTGCCTACTGCCGTCTGCCTAGCTGCCCATTCCCGCGCCAAAGGCCGCATAATTCGCCGCCACGACGTCCGCGCCGAGATCGCACCTGAGCTGCTTCTCGGCAGTGCGCAGCATGTCGATGGCCTGATGCACCTGGGGACGCACGCCGTCCACCTCTTCCCGCCGCGTGGTGGCCACGTAATAGCCTCCGCCATGTTGTTTGAGTGCGAAGATTTTCAGGCCTTTGCGCTTGAGGTCACGCACGGTGTCGCGAATGGTGCGCCGGATGGATTCACGGTAGGGGTAGTGCGGCATATTCCGCTGGGTCGAGCAATCCCACCAGGCGTAAGGGCAAAGCTCTTCGGCAATCTGCTCCATGGTGATGGCGTTGGCGGGCCCCGAATGCTTCAGGATCAGCGGCTCGATGCCGCGCCACCAGTCTTTATCGCGGAAGTCAAAACGATGCGTTAGGTCAGGCATTCATCCCTGCCGGCAAATCGGAAAATGGAAACTTGTGCCATTTTCCATTTTCTATTTTCCATTTTCCGCCTTTCCAATTTTCCATTTTCCGGTTCTCCGCTACTCTTAATCCCCTTCCGCCCGCATTACGGGCTCATCGCTACTGCGTCTGGGTTTGCGGCGAACGCGCCTGCGACTAAGGGCTTGAAAGACGCGACCATCGAAGTCACGTAGGGTGATGAACCCCCTGTCCACGACCAAGTCGGGTTCTCTGCCGTCGCCGTGGTTTGGACCAAGTAGGCGGACCCGGTCGCGTAGTTCGAGCCCGGCTGGTATGGCTTCCACCCGTTCGTAGCTATCGTGAAGGATGAATCTACCGAATAGGCGTATGACGAAGATGGAACGCTGTTGCTGCAAACCCCAGTCAGAAGCAATTCGTTATTTATGCTGGGTGTGATAGAGCCAGGCTGAAATGACGTGACCGATGAAGTTGCGTGGCTTCCGTTCTTTTGGTCCAGAGTGCTTACGCCGCTGAACGTCATAACCACAAAGCTGGAATAGCTGCCAGACCCGCTGCTTACGGTAAACGTTTGATTGGTTGCTGTCGTAGGATTGGCTACACCGTAAAGGCGTAGGGTCTGGTTGCTACTGCCGATGTACGAGGCGAGCGGCGAACCCCAGGAGTTGCTTGCGGAATCGCTAACTGTAGGCAAGGATGTTGAACCCAAGCAAAAGATCATCGCCTCGAAATTCGCGCCCGTAGTGTTCACGGCGCTGGTTGTGCCCCCAGTTGGGCCACCTGCGTTTGCCGCGACGATGAAGCTCACCTGGGGATAAACCGAACCCCCAAAGAGCAACAAAGTGAAAACCAAAGCCACAAGCCTGCGCATGTTCACCTCACTGAATCAGTGCCCAGTTGATCGTCAAGCCCGATCCTGGAGTCACAGTGCTGGCGGTATTGTTGCAGACCGCAAAGTTGACGTAACCTGTGCTGATAAACTGGATGATCGTCAGCATCCCGCTTGAAGAAGGCTGGAATCCTACAATGCCTGTGGGATTGCCGTTGAAGGTCGCCTCGATGCGCTGATAAGGCGGACCGGTTGTAACGGCCCCTGAAACGGCAACCTGTTGAGTGGTGGCGCAAGCACCCGAATTGATGCTGTTGGTCGCCACGCTAAGGGAGCCGGTAGCAAGCTCTTGAGGCACTGGATTTGAGCCCACATTTATGTTGCTCGTGGTGTCCACCGCGTTAAGGCTGCCGGAGCCCGTGCAACCCATCGCAGGCAGCACGTAGCCGTTGCCGGTGTAGGCTCCGGTGTAAGGCGCAGTCAGCAAAGCCTCAGTTCCTGTGCTAGTCGAGCAGCCGACTTGGTATGAGGTATGTCCCGCCTTTGCCGTTCCCGTCAGCAGCACCATGTGGGAAGCGCTGTCATTGGCGGTGGTGATGGTCGCTTGCGAACTTGCGGTGCTGCACCCGCCCAGCGTGCAGCCCGCCGTCTTGAAATAATAGGCCGTATTAGCGGCGAGCGAGCCGGTTCCAAGGCAGGTCCAAACCACATAATCGTACTCGTATAGCGCGTCCATGGTGGTCGCGCCCCGAGTCGTGGCCCAGGTAGGAGCTGTCGCGCCGGTCTGAGAACCATAGGGACTCGACCACGAAGCCAGTTCGAAGCTCGTGCCATCGAAGCAAACCGCATTCAGGGTGTAACCGTGGGACCGCTGGCAAGTTGTGGCGCTCGATGCATCCGTGAGCGTGGGCGTGTTCGGCGCTCCAGACGCGATGGTCGAGAATCCATAATGAGGCATGGCGTCGGCGATCCCCGTCGAATAGGTTCGCGTGGCCCAGTGCGAGCCGTCCGGCAGCACGCCAACGTATTGCGAAACCGTGGGGCCGCGAAGGCAGGCCCCCGAAGCATAAGGCGGGTCGCCGCACAGCGCGGCATCCGCAGCGTCGGCAGTCGGCCGCTTATACAGGTCAGCGAGGGTCTTCGACTGGTTTGAATCGTTGATGGTAACTAAATCCTGCGCTGGCATATAACCGCCAGTGCCGAAGTTAATCATGCCCTTGGTCAGGGAATTATAGGATCCCCTAGGATAGAGTTGAGCGGCAGGAGGAGTATTCCCGGAAGCCTTCTGGTTGCCCTCGACAATGAGTCCGGGGCCGTAGGGCATGTTATTGGTGAAAATCTGCCCGACGCCGGTGAAATTGACGTGCACGTTGGTGGTGTCGCTTGGCGCGGCATTCACCACCGTCGAAGAAACCACCGGGCCGCTGTACGAACCCGCTACACCACCGGCACGGATGGCGAAAAGAACCAGGTTCCCCGGCCAGAAGGCGTCATAGGGGATCACAGTTTCGGCGGCGATGGTATAGCTCGACGGGCTGCCTACCGTGTCCGTAAAGGCGCACACTCCGTTCGCGCCGCAAACCGAGGAAGCCGCAAGCCCTGTGGCCACCGCAAAGTTGCCTGTGCCGTAGGGCACCGTGCTGAGAGTCCTCAGCAAATCGAAAGTCGTCACACCGGTCGCGGTGAGCGCTGGCCAAACAGTGAAAACTTCCGCACTCCCACTGATCGTGGAAGGGCCGTTGCTGAGATAACCCGCAATTAATGGCGCGGTGACGCCGCTGGCGGTGTGGCCAACGACGTAATACCAGTAATTCTGGCCTCCACCGCTTGCGTTCGTGCTGAATGTGGTTCCGTTGACGCCGCCGACGCCTGCGCCCTCTACCGTCACCGCCGCGCCCAAAGTAATCAATCCTGCACAGCCCAAGGCGTGTCCGTTGCCGTCATTCAGGGGATTGCTGCACCCACCTTGTTCCCAATGCGTCCAGCCGTCGATGTCTACCGGCGAATTCGTCCTGATTGCATACTGGTTCCAGGTTTGGAACATGGACTTCGAGATCGTCAGGTGATTTCCCGACTCCCAATCGACATCGTTCGCGGTGCAGTTCGAGGTGAAGTTACTGTTTGAGACGTAGGCCAAACCTGCATAAGGTGATCCATTGGGGGCGTAAAGGATGCTCCCGCAGGTCGTGGAATTGCAGGTAATCATCGAGGTAAAGTTATAAAGATGGTCAACGATCATGTTCTGGTCGTCGTCATCTTCAAGGAAGTGCAAAAAGGTGTACCCGTTCTCATTGAGATAGGGTCCGTGCACGTCGATCAGGTGGACGTCTTTGCCATTGTCCCGAATGGCCGCGTACCCACTTGTGTTCGGACCTGGAGTGAGTTCGAGCCCATAGATCGAGAGGCCGGAGTACTGATAGGCTGGCCCCGCGGTCGTCCCGATGTAAACGCAGTCCGTCGCGGTCGCCATGTTGCAAAGGAGGTTGGCCCCATAAGCCGATACCGTCTGATACAGACTCGTGAACTGGAGTTGCGAAGAAACCACGTAATTGCCAGGGGGAAAGAGGATTGTGCCTCCCACCCCCGCTGCCGTGATAGTCGCAGCGATAGCGGTGGTGTCGTCCGTCGAGCCATTGCCCGTCGCGCCGTATGCTTTGACGTTGTAGACCTGGCTGCCACGGTCGGTCACCCACTTGGCGTTGGCGTTGAAAACGGGCGTGCCGGTGGGCATCTGGGCGAAGAGCAGTGACGAGTGACGAGTGACGAGTGACGAGCAACATAGCAGGGCCAGCAGCAGCGCGGAAGCGAGACCCTGCGCCCAGATCTTCACGCGTTCGTGGAACTCCGACGCCTTGGACATACGATTTTCTCCCTAACGATCTGCCAACCTGCCCATCTACCTGAAACCGGTTCACAGTTCACAGTCAACAGTTAACAGTCAAACCCGATCCGCCTAGGCTGGAAACTGGAAATTGGAAATTAGAAACTGGGCCATTTTCGATTTTCTATTTTCCATTTTCCTCACTGCGCCGCGCGTAAGAGCGCCACCTTAACGGCTTCGACGGCAGCGAGCACGGCTCGCTCGTCGCCTTCGATCTCGAACATCGCCACCCGGCATCGGCTGTGGCCGCTGCCGTTGGGCTCGGTCTTCGGCAGAGCGGGATCCTTCGCTCCGCTCGGGATGACAGGCTCGGCAGGGGCTTTCACAATTGCAGCGTTCCGCCGCGCCTTGTGCACCGGATCGCTCCTGTTGGCCTTATGCGCGTTCCAGCCGCCCACGCCGACCGCGGGCAAGCCAAGCGCCTTGCGGCGCGTCCAGATCGTTCCCGCGGAGCAGCCGAACTGCTGCGCGATCGTGCTGTCAGTAGCGCCGGCCCCGTGCATCGCCTTCAACTTCTCGTTGTCGATTTCGATTTTTGCTGCCATTTCGTTTTCCTCCCTCTCGATCACGCGGCTGGACATTGCGGTGCGCTGGAATTCGCTGAGGTGCCATGAATGCACGGGCTTGCCTTCAAACTCCGTGTCCGCCTCGACCGCCGCATCGTTACAAACGAAACAAAGTTTCTTCATGAAAGAGGTCCTCAGTCGTCGGCTCTCAGTCCCGGCCTTTGTTTCTTCTTTTCGTGCTTTCGTCCATCCAACGGGTGATGCGCTGAAGCACCCAGCGCGTCATATCGACCGCGCCCAGGAAGGCGAGATAGTAAAAGGCCAGAGTTTTCGCTGTCTCCATTTGCATCGTGCGCCTGTCCGATCTGCCCCTCTGCCTAAAAGCCAGTTCACAGTTCACAGCCGACAGTTAACAGTTAAAACCGGCGCTGCCGGCCTGCCGCTCTTGGGTCAGAAACACCAGAAACCCGCTCGCCCTCTGGTGCGGATGGCGGCGCAGATCGCGCAGCAGGCGGTCGCCGGCCACGATAATCCAGAGGTGAAGCGCTGCTGCGGAGAGCTGATCCCAAAACACGAAGAGCAGCAGCGCCAGGCCCGCGGGTGGACTAATCCAATAACTTTGAGTTAAAAGTAGGCCGCCTAGTGCAGCGCAAACCAACCTCATATCAGTTCCTCCATACCCCAGTAACTAGTTCCCCGGCCGCTCGGCCCCGCCCGCCTTCCAGTTCGGACAGGGCGCGATTCCTTCTTGACCTCCAGGACTCCATTCGTCCGCCGTTCTCAAGCGCTCGGCAGATGCTTGGGGCCGAGAGCCGACAGTCCTTTGGACGGGCGGAGCCGAATGGCCAGGGGGCGACTGCGCCCATCGTTCACCAGCCCAACTGCCAAATCAGATACGCTGCGCTGAGAATCGACATCGCGAGAAAAACAAAAATCACAATAGGATGATTCCACTTGCGCCGGCGGCGCGGATAGGCCAGGTAGCGGCTCGCGAACCGCCGCTCCGCTTCCCGGCAGAGGACATCGCGGGTAAGCTTGGGGGGCCGCGAGCCCCGCGGCAGGTAAGGGTCCACTAAGCTTTCGAGATTCGTGCCCAGTTCGTTCAATTGCATGGTCTCCTCCACAGTTCACAGCCGACAGTGGCTGCCATCAGGCGGCTGTCAACTGTCGATTGTTGACTTTCGACTGCTCTTGAAACACCCAGTCCATGATGTCCTGGGCGCGATACGGCTTGCGGAAGACTTTCACGTGATGCAGTAGCTCGGCCGCATCGGCGAGCACGTCGTCGCCTGTCACCACGCAAAAGCGCTTGCTGCCCGCGTGGATCTCAGCGCGCACCAGGCCGTGCACGTAGAACCACGGAAACATATTGAATTCCCGGCGGACGAGCATGGGGAAATGGCCAACGCAGACGATGACGTCCGCGATGCCCACGCAGATCGCAGCTTCGGGAAAGTTTGCGGCTTCGATGACGTGCACATTCACGCCGCGTTTCGCCGCCCAGGCTTCGGCCACTCGGCGCAGGATATCGCGCTGGCAGGGTTCGTCGTCAACGATGAGAATGTTCATAGGGCCTCGTGAGTTGACAGTTGACAGTTGACAGTCGACAGTCGGCAGTTGGCAGATCGGAGTCTAGCCATTCAAGGCTCCTTCTGTTTGTCCTCATCAGCGGTTACGTCGAGCGTGTCCCAATAGACTTAGTCTGCCTGCTCAGCCCGCGCAATCGCATCCTCTCGGCTCTCTGCTTCCACAGTGCAAACCTGCGTGCGCTCGGTTGTCCAGTTTTTCATGGCCTTTAGCCTTCACCCTTCTGCCTTGCGATCGGCCGATCTGCCTACTGCCCACTGCCTACTGCCTACTGCCGACTGCCTACTCCACCCCCACGAGATAGCGCTTCGTGGCTTTCACGATATTGGCGGTAACAACCTTGCCATCGCGCTTGGCGATGTCGATGGCGAGCGGCGCGATCTTGTTCAGCCAGCCAATCGAGCCCTTGCTGAGTCGCAGAAATTCTTCCGGAGCGCCCGGCGCCAGCGCGATGCCATTCTTGCCGTCGAACCAACGAGCCATCAGGATGCCGCTGCACTCTTGTTGACTCAGTGTGGGCACGCTGTCGAACTCGCCGATGCGGCGCAGCATCTGCTCGGCGCCCACTTCGTCGCGAGTCAGCCGGGTCCGCAGAGCCTCCGTGCCGATTAGCGCCAGGGGAAAGGCGCGGCCATCGTCGTCGTTGCGGATCATCTGAGCGCGATCGTAGACGGCGCGCAAGCGGTTGAAGGCGCAGGCCTGAAGAAAATCGGCTTCGTCAATGAAAACCGCGCGGCGTGATTCCGCAAGCGCCTCGGCAATCTTGATTGAGGTGTTGTCAAGTGACTGCCTGACCCCGATGCCCACGCCCTCGGCCAGGGCGCGGATCAGCGCGGTAAGCGAGCCGCCCAGCGTGGCCTCGATCCAGATGTGGGGGATATCGTGGGTGCCCCGCCAGTACTTCAGCGCCTCGGTCTTGCCCGTGCCGGGCACGCCCACAATGACGCCGATGATTTCCTTTTCGACAATCCGGTCGAGCGCTTTCTCGACCACTTGCGCCGATCTGACCTTAGTAAAATAAGTAGACATGTTAGGGCCTCGGGCTTGAGATTTCAGATTTGAGAGGCCACGGCACCTCCGGCTTGGCAGGTGGGCAGTCCGAATTAGGTGAAACCTCTATCTGGTTTTTGAATTCATGGCTGACGACTAGAAGCCTGTCTCTGGCGTAAATCGCGTACTGTACGGCCACTGTGCAAGCCGCTTTCTGAACTGGATCAAGACATCGATTATCCTCTGGGGCTAACCGCTGCAGGATTTCTCGCATGGTTCTAATTTCAGTCTGGGCACGAGACAACTGGGTAAAAATCTCGGCTCTCTTCATTTCCAACCTCCCTCGGGTTCTTCAGTGCCAATCTGCCTGCTGCCTACTCCCTTCTTGCCTGCCTCCACAACAAATCGCCGGTCTTCTGCATCGCCCGCGCGGCGCCGAATCTCGATATCCAGAAGTTTCAGGTGCTCCGTGCGGCGTTTGCCCAGCCGCTCGAACTCGACGGCCTGGATGAGCTCGATGCTATCCAATACCGCGATCCGCTGCTTGGCCCGGCGCCAGGAGGACAACGTCCTGTGGGTGAAGGGAGCCAGAGCGGCTGCAATGCGGGCCAGAGAGGAGGCCAAAGAGCGGGCCACCTCTGCGCTACCCCTGTTCCCTGTTCCCTGTTCCCTGGCCCCTGCCCTTCTCACATTTCCTCCATGGTGGGATCGAATTCTTCCAGCTCGTGCAGCGAGGGGATTGGCCGGTCGCGGTCCATCAGGTACTCGACGCTGCCGATCGAGGGATGGTCTGGAGGACGACAGTCGAGAGTTGAGAGTTGAGAGCAGGAGCTTTCGACTTTCGACTCTTGACTCTCGACTTGAAAATCAGCCGGAGGGTTGGCAGCGGTGGGGGAATTGGCCCCGGTAGTCACGGGGCGCGGGGTTGGATCTGGACTATCGTTATTCAGGACTTTCGTGCCGTGGGTCCCCTCCGGCTGGAATTGATGATTGTCGATGGCCGATGGTCGATTGAGGGCGGACTCATCACTCGTCACTTGCCATTCGTCGCTGCTTCTGGGCGCCGCCAGCCGCCCCTCGCGTATGGCTTTGCGAATGGCTGCCTGTTTCTCGCTCTCTTCGCTGAGCAGCTCAGGCATGTTACGGCCCACAGTCGCGCGCAGGCTGGCGGTGACAAGCTCGCCATCCAGATCCACCAGGATCTGCGACGTGTCGCGCCAGTAGCGCAGCATGGGAACGATCTCGCCCGGATGGCTGATCAGCGCGTCGCTCGAATAGCGCAGGCCATCGCGCCACTGGACTATGCCGCCTGGGCGGATCACGAGGTGATTTGTGCGCTCGGCAAAGGCCAGGTCGATCATCTCCGGCGTCGCCCGGCGCCGCGCGATCTCCTCCGGCTTGGGCTGGAAGTACTCAAAGGCCTCGCGCCGCGTCATCGCCGCGCAGCCCTTCGCCTCCGTGGGCGCGTCATTGATCTCAGCAATCCACTTGGCCACGATCTGCTCGACTTGATCGAGGTAGAGCAGGTCCACGGGATCGTTCTCATGCTTGCGGCGAAGGTATGCCTGAACACGCGCATCGATGCCGATAGCCGCGCGCATCCCACTCTCCTCCGGGGGGCGCCACGATCCGCCGAAATCGCGCTGGGCGCGGGTGCTGAACAGACCATGCGTGTTGCGCTCAATGCGGTTGCCGCGCGGGTTCTTGTCTTCAGAGCTGCGCGGCTTCACTCCCAGGTCGCCGAGCGGGCCGGAAATCTTCTCCACCAGCTCGCCCGAGCTTCCGGTGATCTTATGTGCGCGCACGAGGTGGCGGAAGCGGCCGGCGCGGTCCGCGATCAGCATCTTGGGAAGCCAGTATTTGCGCACCATGCGCTCAGCGAGCAGCGGGGTGTCCGCATCGATCTGCGTGGTAAGCATCCAGTCGAGAATGCAGGTAGTCCGCTCATCAATATAAGAGAGGATGTGCAAGACAGGGCCGTGCTTGCCGTAGTTGTACACTTGCCGGGGGAGCTTGCGGTCAGCCGCGTAAACGTCCACTTCCCACTCGTCCGTACACCACGAATCGCCAGCCAGCTCGTCGTCATAGGTGCGGTCGATGTACCCGGCCGCAACCTTGATCGCCCCCTCACCCATGCGGCGGGGATTGTCGTCGCCGTTCAGGCCATCCGGAGGGCGCCTGTTAATAAAGGTGTAGACCGCCTGCTCCGTAGGAACGGTGTAAATCCAGCCGGGGCCGGTGCCTCGCTGCTTTGCTTCCAAATACTTGGCGAGCTCGTTGTAGGTCTGGCGGCGGGTCAGGCGGCGGATTTCCCAGCGCTCCTGAATGAAGGCAATGTTCGACTGGCCTTCAGGCGTGCGTGGATCGAGCGGCGACCCGGTCCATTTCTCCGGGCCGGGGCTGTTCAGCGCCAGAGACTCCATGGCGGCTTCCGGACCTTTACCTTTCAGCGTCTCGCAGTACTTCTGGCGTAGCCGCTGGAAATGCCGCAGGCTCATGTTGAACTGCGCGGCGATCCGCTTCGAGTACTCCACCTTGCCGCCTAGGCCGAGTGCGGCAAAATCGTGGTTCATGGCCGGCTGTATATCCGGCAAGAGCGGCTTCAACGCCCGGTAGCGCGCCAGCGTGTCCGGAACCTGCGATGGCCGCAGCTTCAGCTTGACCGCCTCGATAACCTTGTCTTCTTCCGTCTGAGGAAACATCGATCGCTGGCCAGGCACGCTCGCCGTCTTCTTGTCATCCTGAGCGGAGCGAAGGGCCTCGCTCTGCCCATCCGGCGGCTTGCCCATCTGCCCATCTGCCGAACTGCCCATCCCCGATTGCTGGGGTCCGATTCCCGACCCGATCCGGATGAAATCGGACTGCCCACTGCCGATCAGCGCCGCAATCTGCGGCTCACTGCGCCGCTGCTGTCCCGCCAGCGAAAGCGAGCCACCCCACACCATGCGGCGCATCCGGCCGCTCGAATCGGGCTCCAGGCGGGAAATGTAGTCCGGCTTGCATTCCCCGCGCACTCGGCGCTTCGCCTGGGAAACGGAAATGCGGTCCCACCGCGCTGCTTCTTCTACTGTCACCCACCCGCTGTCCATGAAGACCTTCCGTTCTCTTTTCCTGCTAGCAACTATTCGCCGCGTGGTTCTTTGCCCTCTGGTTCTTGCCGGTCGCCGGCTTTTCTACCGCTAAAATCGTGCAGAAGCCGCCACAGGCCGATCTGGCGGACAGTGGAATTCCAGCCCCATGAATGGAGCGAAGGCGCCCTGCCTCTCAAAATGAAGTCGAGATACTCCGGGTCCTCTGGGTCTATGGCCTTAAAGCTGATGTCTTCCATATCGTTGGCTCCTCAAAGCTAAACGCGAAAGTCAACAAAATCGGCGCCCATCCGCTGTCCATGACCGCTTACTCCTGGTACCTGCCGTATTCGTCGGACACATGTCTTACGTCACTTACCGCGCCGGTCAAAAAAAATGTTGTATTGTCTGGAATCGATGAAACTGATGTGTTCCAGAAAAATGCTCAGCGCCGGCCCCCTCCGCCAGTGGTCGAACAAAAAACTCGCCAGCTTGCTGAGCCCGATCCGGTATGCCTCTCCGGGCTTCAGGTCCGCATCGATCGCAACCCTGCGAAATTGGTCCTCGACCCAGCGCGGCACCTTCACCGTGATTGTGGTCAGTGTCTCGTCCCGCTTTTCCGAACAACCGCAAGCGGCCCGCGCCGCGGGGCTCATTTTTTCAGCGATGGTAGTCACGCCTCAATCTCCGGATGCGAGTGGCGAATCAAGGCGCCGATCACCCGGCGCTGCGCGCCGGCAAGCACGGCACCATGCGAGTGGCGAATCAAGGCGTGGATCGCCCGGCGCTGCGCGGCGGCAAGCACGGCATCCAAGGCCAGAAGGAATTTCCTGCTGGGCGGCTTCGAGCCCGCGATCACGCGCGACACATAACTTTTGTGGAAGTGCCCCGTCGCCGCTATTTGAGCGGATGCGCCGCGCATGCCGCACACGATACGGACTAATTCCTTGTTGAGTTTCTTTGCCGTGGGTTTTGTGCTATTCTTCATTTTGTTTCGCCGGTCAACTATCGTTGACCTCACTGTTGAGGAAACAAATATAGCCCCACACATTTGTGGTGTCAAGGGGAAAATGAGGCCTGCGAAAAATATTTTAGAGGCGCTCGGAACGGCCATTGTGTCGCTTCGGGAACGCCTCCGGCTTACTCAACTCCAGCTCTCTCAGAGGCTAGGAGGCTTTGATCCGGAATATGTTCGGCGGTGGGAAAAGGGTGAGGTCGCCCCATCTGGCGCGATCATGGTGGCACTGCTCCGCCTCTGCCCGGATGAACAGACGCGCCAGAACTTTTTTCTTGCAATCCCTGAAGGCGCGAGTATTATTCCCTCACCTCCACGCTCTGAAGTGTCGAAACAAGAAGAGGAGGCGCAACCCGGCGCCACGCTCAAAGATGGCCGAAGAATCCGCGGCAAACACTCCCGGCCCCGTTCCGAGTAAGCAGGAGGTTCTGGTGATCCGCTATTATAATGATGCGGTGATCGCCGTTGATGAACTCTACGAGGCGGCGTTAACCTCCGAGGGCGCCCGCGAGCAGCTCCGGGCTGAGACGGTGCGCCTTGTCGAACGGGCCGCCCACTGGCACGATGCTCTGAAATCTTAGATTTCAAATTTCAAATCTGTTGTGGGAAAAGAAAATGAGAATTTTTTTCGCAGTCTTCTTTGGTATCATTGCCGCCGTCGTCGCCCTGTATGTCGCAGGCAGCTCCTGCGTCACCTACCAGGCCCACAGCGAGGCCCGCGAAAAGGCCGAGGCCCTGAAATTGGACTCGCTGTTGCTGGCCGGTGCCTGCAAGACTCTCGATGCTGCCGAGCGTAAGGAGATCGCTGACACTCTCGATTCTGATCTTGAGAGGTATGAGCGGCTCCTGGTCGAAGCCGGGGATGACTATAGCCAGGCCTCGCTCTCCAGGGTCGGCCTCGAAAACCAGTTCCGGGTTGACGGCTGCTATCCGGCCGGCAGGTGAACGTCCCCGCGCTATCCTTATTATATGAGGCCCACAAGTCTGACTTGCCACGCGATCGCCGCCGCGCCACCTAGTTCCAAACTATGGTATTTGGAATGTAGGCTGGTCGGCCCTCCAGGGCTAAAAAGCATGCACCTTCCACATGCACCTGTCACTTTGTCCCTCTGTAGTCTGGCTAGCCTTCGGCTAGACACCATGCACCTCTCATATTTGGCTGATTATAGGCAGGTTACAACTCGCCACTGAATTTATCTAGCCCATGCACCTCTCGATGCACCTCTCGATAGCTGCAAGTCATTGATTCTTCGTTTTGTTTACGCTCCTCTCACTGCACGATATGACATCATCCCTCATTTTCAGCGCCCCCGGCCTTTCTCCCGTATCTCGCTCATTCCCCATCACATCCACCCAGCACGCCCCATCTCCATCTTGCCTTCCTATGACATCATCCTTCATATTTGATAACCCCGCTGCCCTGCACGACCGTACGCCCTTTCTTCGACCAAACCGTTTTACCGGCAACTTGACCGCTGCTGTCCAACTTCCGAGCGCGTGATCCGGACTTATCCGTCAAAGGTGTTACGCAGACCATACGCCTTGTTCGGCGACTGCGCTTCAGCGTGCCATCCGACAGGTGACCGCAAGCGCGGTGCGGGCCGGTGCCCGGGACCCGATATTGCGTTGCTGTTCTCCGATCAGGCCGCTGGCTTATTTGGCAACTCCGCCGCATAGATGGTAAGAAGAAGCTCCGAATCATCGATGAGTTTGTAGGAGGGAAGCTTACCGGAGAGTTTCTCACTCTCTCTCATAATAATGGGAACGCCGTCCCCGCGCCTTTCCATCAGAAAACGCCTCCCAACATCCTCGCCGTCTTGTCTTACTGGAGACTTGGCTAATAGGGTGGTCAGCAGTTCGTTTCTCGTCGATTGTCGCAAGGGCAGGCTTTCAATCGTCACGGTGTTTGGCAGAGTCCCCGGTGTGTAGATTTCCAGGCGGTCATCGAACATGAAAAGACGTATTTTTGAGCCGGGGATCGAATAATCGCGATGGGCGACGGAATTTACGACCGCTTCAAACACGGCTCTCCCACTGAACTGTGGAACCTCCACGCGCTCAGGGGTCTTGAATGCAGCGATTGTCATGTTGCGACGCGCGAAGCCGAGAGCCTGCGCCACCTGCTCATCGAGCGGGCCCGTAATCTGCGCGGCGTCTGTCTGATAGTTCGAATCTTGCTGCACGCCACGATAGCGGACGGCCTCGACATAGGCACCAGACAGCCACGTCTCGGGGCGACGCGAGCACATAAGCACCGCGCTAACCGTCGCCCGATCTTTGCCATCTTCGTCGGTTGTCAGAAGCTTGAGTTTTCGGAGAGATGACGCAGGATCATCAGCCGCGGCAGGGAGGAACCGCTGCCAAAGATTCTCATCCAAGTCACCCAATGACGTTTCTGGAACAGCCTGTTCATCGAATCGAATGATACGGGCTTGGCTGCGCTGCTGAAATAAACGGGCGAGCAAATCTGGGGGAAGTTCCTTCTTCGCGCTGCCCTGTTTTCGGAAGTATCCGCCCGGACTCTTGTGAACAAAGAGACTCCTTGGCACGTTGACCTTCACCACAGGTTGAAGCTTCCCCAACGAATCCGGCAACTCCATTCGGATGATAGTGACATTCACCGGCGGCTTAACAAGGTCATCGCAAATCTCGTAGAGGGACCTCTCCACAAGATCCAGCTTGTCCAGCGGAATCCCATTGATTTCCCTTGTTTTGTCATCAACACCGAGCACGCAGACGCCGCCGATTGTATTCGCCATGGCAGCGAGCTTGTCAGCCAACTCCTTCCGGTCGGGGCCATCGATCTTGTCGCCTCTGAAGTAAACAGCCTTTAACTCAAGGACGGTGTCTTCCCCTAAACGAATCTTGTTGATCAACTCTTCAACCGAGTCAAACAATCTGACCTCCCGGTGCAATTCGACGGTACCGAAGCTCAAAGGCTTCTCGGCCGCCTTCCATCACGCTGCAAATTTCGTCCCGTACGGACTGCTCTTGTAAGCCGCCCTGCACGATAGCGCGGGTTTGCCCAGCCCTTACGCCCAGCGCAATCACAAGTTCGGCGTCTCCATTCACCACAATGTTGGCGTTGTGGGTGACCACGATGATCTGGCGGCGGCGTTTGGTCTCCCGCACTTGGCGAACAATCAGGTCGTAGATCAGATGATTATCCAGGTCGTCTTCGGGCTGATCCAGCACGATAGGTTCCTGGCCATAAGCAAGAAGGAAAGCGAGAATCGCTGCGGTTTTTTGGCCCGGGGAGCCCTGCTCGATCGGCTTGAATCCTGTCCCGTCCGCAAGCGGGCTGTAGGTCACCCACAGCGAATCCTCCGGAAACCACGAGTCAAGCCTGTCGAAGGCTTCGGGTTTAAGAGAGGACAAATAGCCGACGAATCTCTGGTCGCGCGCCAAGAAGGCTGTGCTCGTGCCATTCGCCCAATCCATGACCCTTTTCTTGCAGTGCGCGAGATCTCGTTCGAACCGCTGGGGGGTGCGAGCGGAATCCGGATAACCGCGATAGAGATCAGCTAGCAGGCCGCCGGTCCCGTCTTCTGTCAAGATATCACTTTGAAACGTCGGGGCATTCCTTCCAATGATCTCGCGAAATTGCGCCTCAACAGTGGCCATGCTGCTACCATAGGCGATCACTTCGATGCGAACGTGAGGGTTGTTCGCAACGACCGTAGTGAGGAAATTGGAGCGCCGCCGGGTCAGTTCCCGCCGAATCTCTGCTAGCCGGGTGAGGCTTTCCGTAGCCTGCTTCCGAATGTCGGAGGCTGTTTGACGCTGCCCCTCAATGCGCAACAGCTTGGTCTCATGCGCTTGACGTTCCTGAACCAAACGGCCGTATTCTGTAGGATCTCCAGCTTCTGCCCCTTTGAGTTTTTCTGCTAATGCACGGTAGGAGTCCTGGGCACTGGTGAGAGCTTCCTTCCACTTGGATTTTTCGATCGCGGCACGGGAGTCGGCAACGATCTGATCAGCGACGACGCCAAGTTCCAGGATCTTGTCCCTGAGTTCGGCTAACCGCTTCGCCGCCGTGAGCGTAACTGACAGCACGCTGGCGTCCGCATCGGATTGGCCGTCAAAGTGTTGCGAGTCAAAGTCTTCCGCTACGGTTTCCTCGGCCACATAGCGCAGGCTATCCCCAATCGAGGCAAAACTCTCGTGCCAAACTTCAATGGCCCTTTCTTGGCGTTTTCGCTGCTGGTAGTTTTGCAGTACGGCACTGTGTCCAGCCGACTCAAAAATCGCGAGTTTGCGCTTCACGTCATCGAGTTGGCCCTTGATCCGACTTTCTTCGGCCAATCCGGCCTCGATCTCCCGTGCCTTGGCGCGAAGAGCCAAGAAGCGGCTTTGCTCTTCCTTCCACGTTGTCTCCCATGACGCGCGATCCACCTCAGGAGACTCATCAATAACCCTCAACAATGCCTCGGGTCCCGCAGCCAATTCGAAGACCTGCTTTTGGCTGTAAATGCGAATTGGGAAGCGCTGGCGGACATCACCCGGAACCACCTTCCAGGAACCTTCCTCTGTTTCTTCCTCAATCGACGCGAGCGAGCCGCCTTGATTCCATTGCACACGAAACCGGGCATCATCTTTTCGGTACATCACCTTGAACGCGGTTTGTTCTCTCAGGAGTCCGCTGTCATCCCGGCTGGTCGGAACCCTAGTGAATTTCTCAAATTCTCTTTGTAATTTGGGCGGTACTTCGTGCTCGCGACGAAGCGTGATTCGCAGAAACTCGATGAGAGAGGATTTACCGGTTCCACGCCCGCCAATAATGGCATTGAGCCACGGGTTGAATCGAACTTCCAGGGGTGAACCATTGCCCATGTAACGGGCATCGCTTACTTCAATGGATTCGACCGCCATCGGGGCGTGATGATTAGGATCTTCCGTCGCTTGATCGCATCGTCCGACTGACAAAGGGCCATCTTGAAGAGCCAAGCGAAGCCCCTCCAGGTTGGGATGCGTCATTTTGATCCACGTAAACCGTCTCCCGATCTGGTCGAGGGAGTGGGCATCCGAAAAGCAAAGAAGCGGAAGTGCCCCCCCCGGCCGTTTGTAGCCATCCTTCGTGTTGTTCAAATATGCTAAGAGTCCATCGTCTCCAGTTTTCACCTCGGCAGCAGCTAGGTTCTCTGATTTGACAATCTCCTGTAAGGACTGGCCAGCGGCAATGACCTTGAGAATTCCCTTTTCGTCGTCCACGTGGGCAGCAATACACAACGCTCCACAGTTGGTGGCCCTTTTCATAGCATCGACAACAGAACAAC
Organism: uncultured Acidobacteriota bacterium; assembly: GCA_963842495.1. Taxonomy (GTDB): domain Bacteria; phylum Acidobacteriota; class Terriglobia; order UBA7540; family UBA7540; genus CAVROP01. Next base: position 127,153 of record CAWJHY010000057.1, on the reverse strand, counting down.
TGACCACGGCGTCAACTGTTCCGTTTTCAACATCACGAAAACCACAAATACCAAGCAGCGCGGCTACCGAACCCCCGCCTTTGTCTGGGTCAAAGAGGGCCAATAGATGAATCCCAGGGGTGATCGTCAGTTCGACTCCCGGGAAGACGGTAAGCGGTAGGGGCAGTTGGCTGGACGCTTCTTTGATCTTGTCAACGTATCTTCCCGTATTGTGATCGGTAACAGCAACCGCATCGAGACCCTTTTCTTGCGCCGCCCGGACCCAGTCTGCTGGTGTCTCTCCGTTGCGCGCTTGATAGTCAGACCCGGATGCAGGCGTGTGAAGGTGGAGATCACATTTCCACCAGCGAGAGCCTGGCCACTTCCAACTTGCACTCATTCCGTCCCTCCGGCACGACTAGGTGGCATGCTCATGTTAGTGTAACGCTAAACTACTTGCAATTGCGTCCATCATACCGAGCGCAGTATTCGATTTCCAGGAGAAACCCTGGGGAAATGGAAGAGTCCCGTCGCCAGCGCGGGGCGACGCGCCGTGCGCACGATTCCCTGTTCTCCGCAGAGACAGTACCTGAAAAACCCCGAAATTGCTTAGGTGGACGCAATACGCGCGTCCACGAACGTCGCGCAAGGTGGTTCCGGGCGTACGGTCGGCCAACCGGACGTAGGGCGTGGGGGACGAGGCGGCCGATCCGACTTCCGGATGCGCCGTCAGGAGAGAAAAACGGACCCACCCCGCCTTCCGTTCCCGCGATGGGCTTGGCCTCGATCTCGTCGATGCGGCGCTGATAGAGCTGAATCTTGTCGCCTTGCTTCGCGTTCGCGTTTGAACCGCGCCATGCGGTCACGTTCGCTCGCGAAGGTCTCCGGCAGAACCTTGAGCGCTAGATCCCGGCCGAGCTTCGTGTCGCGGGCGCGATACACCTCGCCCATCCCGCCCGCACCGAGCGGGGAGACAATTTCATAAGGCCCGAGTCTGGTTCCGGCCAACAGGGTCATCGTTTTCCACTCTCAGCGGGTCGAAGCAACTCGCCGGTGAAGTTCAACTCCACACCGTCCAATTTGGCACTCTCCGGACCAGCTCCGCAGGACTATCTCGCCGTGCCCGCCGTCGCGTTGAGCACTACCGTCAACGGTTCTACATGGTCCGGCTTGACGTAGCTGTTGACGAGGAAGCGTTTTCCGTCTTTAGAGACATCGTAGGTATAAAGATCGGTATTTGAAATTGGCGCTCGTCCGTGGATGTGGAAGAGCGATGAAGCCGACCCGGTGGAAAACGATTCGCCCGGATTCACGGGCACGGCGGTCAGCATTCCTTTGGGGTCGATGTAGAAGATCTCCATCCCGTCACCTCGCCATCGGGGTTCGGTGCCGCCGCCCCGTGAGACCTGCCACTTTCCCTGCGCGCCCGGAAACGTGGTGACGTAAACCTCCCATTCGCCCGAGTCATTCGACGCGTAAGCCACCCACTTGCCGTCGGGCGAAATCATCCCATTGGTTCTGCTCGCCTGGCCGGCGAGAAATGGAGTCGTTTTGCCGGACGCGGCATCCACCAGGACCAGGTTGGAGCCGCCGGCCGCCGGCTCGTAGGTGCAGAGGACAGCCTTGTCGTCGAGAGTCCAGGAGTTCGGCAGGATGTCGTCCTGTGGCCGAGTGGTGTAAACCTCCCTGGCGGCCTCCCGTCCGCTCGCGTTCTTGATGTCAAGAATCCCGGCGTCGACGCCGTTGTAGCGATAGGCAATGGTTCGCCCGTCGCGCGACCAGATGGCGGTCGCTTCCTCGCTAGGATCGAAGGTAAAGCGGGAGCCTGCGTTGTGGCTGAGGTCTTCAATCCAGATGTTGACGCTCGAGGTTTTGAGATCGGCGATGTCCACCACGACGCGATTCCCGTCGGGCGCAATCGAGGGATTCGCGATTACCGCCGGCGCGCCGATGCGTCCCAACTCCTTGCCGCTTCGGTCGTACCACACCAAATCCGAGAGCACAACTGCCCCGGCGCCGGCGCTGTAGATCACGGTATTGTCGCCTCCGGCGCTGAAGGCGCTGTAACTGATCGAGGGTTCAAAGCTGACGTGGTCCGAAATCACTATGGGCTTGCCGGTAACTTTCCCGTCGCCGGGGCTGAACGGAACGCCGACCAGGCTCGTCCTCTGATCGCGATAATAGAGGCGCCCGTTCGCGTAGGCCGCATTGGCCTCCGTCGAAACAACCAGTTCCTTCTCCTGAGCCGCGAGCGAACTGAAATAGATCCCGTCCTTTGAGCTGTTCCCCATTACGAAGGACCCTGAATAAAAGAGGAAATGATTGCCGTCGGGAAGGAACTGGGGCCAGCGGTGCGAAGTCTCGCTGGAAAGATAGACCTTGTCGGTCAGCGGCGCTGCGCCGCTGCCCTCGGCATTGACGCGCCAAATCGGGCCACCCGTGTCCGGCGTGTAGATGATCACGTCGCGGCCGCCCCAGGATCCTCCCCGGCCGTGCGATGTCGTGGCCAGCACCTGCGGCGCGCCGCCCGCGACGGCGATCTTCTCAAGCTTCCCGTCGGCGAAAAAACCGATGTTCGCGTCATCCGGCGACCAGAAGGGGTACGAAGCGCCTTCGGTTCCCTCCAGCCGGGTAGCGCCGGGCGAACCGAGCCGCTCGAAATAGAGCATGTTTTCGCCGGAGGCGTCATCGCGCTCGACTAAAGCCAGCATTCTCCCATCGGCAGAAAGGGCCAGGTTCACCGCGTCACTCTCGAGAGGAATCGCGAATTGCATCCGTCCTGCCGGGGCAGGCCGCTCCATAAGCAGATAAACGGCGAATAATCCGGCCGCCGCCACGGCTGCCATCGCTGCCCACGGCATCCATCGTCGTTGACGGGGTGCTTCGAGCGCTGGTAGATTGGGCGCAGTTCCCGATCCGGAAAGCGCACCCAGCGCGAACGCCAGGTCCTTGGCCGATTGAAAACGAAGCTCCGGGCTCTTTTCAAGGCAATGGTCGGCGATCCGCTGAAGCGACGGCGGAACATTCTTGCCGGATGTGGTGAGCTCCGGCGGCTCCTCCTTGAGAATCGCCGCCATGGTTTCCGCCGACGTATCCCGCTGGAAGGCGTGGCGGCCTGTGAGCATTTCGTAGAGAATGGCGCCGAAGGAGAAAATGTCGGAGCGGGCGTCGGTGGGTTGGGCGCGGACCTGTTCGGGCGACATATAGCCCACCGTACCCATGACCACGCCGGGAAGGGTTTGCAGTGTGGCGGTACGCGCGCTGCCTGCCGCTCCGGCGTCTCCGTCGCTCCCGAGCAATTTGGCCAGCCCGAAGTCCAGAATCTTCACGCGGCCGTCGGCGGTTATAAAGATGTTCTCGGGTTTCAGATCGCGATGCACGATGCCCTTGTCGTGGGCTGCCGCCAGACCGTGCGCGATTTCGAGCGCGTACTCGGTGGCCTTGCGCGTTCCGAGCGACCCCGATTCGATCCGCTCGCGGAGCGTCTCACCATCGAGGAGTTCCTGGACGACGTAGGGCGAGCCCTGGTGCGTCCCGAAATCGTGCACCGTCACAATGTTCGGATGGTTGAGCTGACTGGCGGCGCGCGCTTCCTGTTCGAAGCGGCGCAAGCGATCAAGATCGGCCGAATACGAGGCGGGCAGGACTTTGACGGCCACGTCGCGTTCGAGACGCGTATCGCGCGCCCGATAGACTTCGCCCATCCCGCCCGCACCCAGCGGCGCGAGGATTTCGTACGGCCCCATTTTTGTGCCGGATGTCAAGGTCATTTCAAATCCTAGAAGAACGAACCCCAACTCCCCTCCCCCTCTTCCCTCTCCCCTGGAAGAGGGAAGAGGGGCATGGTGTGGGAGGGTGAGTCCCTGAATAGACTCAGGTTACTCTATCGAACTTGAGTGTTCCCTGCCTGCCTCTGCGACCCTACCGGCGGCAGGCCCACACGGCGCAGCAACTCTCCAAAGCGCGGGTCGGAGCGCAGCGGGTCGAAGATGGGATCGACATTAAGATACGGAAACCGGCGGGAGTCGCGCTCTTCATAAGCCCGATCGAGCCACTTGAAGACTTCGTCTGTCTGACCTAATCCCAGAAACACGAAAGCGTTTGCTAAAGGAGGAACGTATCCGTGCTGAGCCAGCTCTGTAAGCTGCAATAATGCTCCGTCAGCTTCCGCTCGACGGCCAGCGAGCCCGTACGCATATCCAAGATAGCCGACGGCATAGGGGTTGCCTTGAGTATCGTCCACCGCCGTCCTAAACTCCTGGATGGCTTCTTCAAGTCTTCCGGTCAAGGCATAGACTTCGCCCAAGTCAAGACGGGCCAAGATGAATCTGGGATCGAGTTCGAGGGAGTTGCGCAGCGCCTGCTCCGCCTCTTTGTAGTTTCGCGCCCAAAGGTGCGCCAGCCCTATTCCCGAGACCATGTGGGCAGAGGCCGGCTCAAGTTGAGCGGCGTAGATGGCTTGGTTTATTCCTTCAGTGGTGCGCCCGAGTGCACACAAGGCAAGGCCGTGGAGGTGCCGCGCCAGCGCAGAATTTGGGTCCGGCTCGACCGCATGTTTGAAGTGCCTTTCACCCTCGGCAAGATTCCATTCGTAAAACATCTCTGTCAGGCCGAGGATAATGTGGCCCGAAGGAATCGTATCGTCCAGGGCGAGCGCCTTTTGGCCGAACTCGAGCCCCTTGGGGAATGCATTTCGCGGCGCGAGCAGACCGATATATGGTGGGGCGGTAAAGCAGTTTCCGAGTGCTTCATAGGCGGGCGCGTAATTCGGGTCTTCAGCGATGGCCTGGCGCAGAAATCCTTCAGCTCGGTGGAAACCGTCTTCGGTCCATTTTTTCCAAAAATAAGTGCCCTTCAGGTAGAACTTATAGGCCTCGGGGTTTACCGTGTAGCGCTTGGCAAGCTGTTTCTCCTCCTTGGGCGTCAATGTCACCCGCAGCTTGTCGAAGATGACCTTGGCGATTTCTTCCTGGACATCGAAGATGTCGGCCAAGTCCCGTTTGTAGCGCTCTCCCCAAAGCTGCCAGCCGTTTTCTACATCCATCAGCTCCGCGCCGATCACAAGCGTCTGGCCGCGCTGCAGGGCCCGGCCCGTGAGCACGGCCTTAGCCCCCAGTTCGCGCCCCACCTGCTGCGGTTCCTGGGTGCGTCCCTTGTATCGGAAAACCGTGCTGCGCGCCAGCACCTTCAGCCGCCCCAGTTGCGACAGGCTGTTGATGAGGGTCTCCGTGATCCCGTCGCTCAGGTATTCGGAGTCGGGATCACCGCTGGCGTTCTCAAAAGGCAGCACGGCGACGCAAAGGCCCTCCGCGGCGCGCACCGCGCCCGAGTCCATCCGAAGTTCCTGCCCGCTGACGGAATCCAAGGCGGCAGCGGGCGCCCGGCCCTCCTCACCCTTGGGAGCGAGTACAGCCTCCCTCGCCGGAGATCCCGCTGGGCCGAACGTGAGGCCGGCCTTCTGCAATCCCTGCAAAAGCTGTTCCACGACACCTTTGTCCGCGAGCCACTTCTCGATATCGTCACGGACATTATTAAGGTCGAGAAACGTTGGATTGTACTTGCGCAGAAGCTCGATGGCCGGGTGAGCCTCCTCACGGCGGCCCAGCATGCCGCAAGCGGCCGCGATCATCAGTTGCGCCCAATGGAACTCCGGCAGGTTGATCTTCTTGGCGGTTTGCAAGGCAGCTTCGTACTCGCCTTTGCGGTACTGGTGGTGAACCACCGTGAGGTGATACCAACCGGGATGATGGCGATTCAGCTCCATCGTTCGTTGCGCCAGCGCCGCACCGCGCTCCCAGTCGCCGGAATACGCAATCAGAATCGCCAGGAAGGCCGAAGTGATACCGTCCCGCGGGTTGAGCGAGATGGCCCGCTCCGCAGCGTCACGGAACGCGCTAAAATCGCGACTGAAGAAGTGTACTTCCGCAAGTTGTTTCCAGCCCATCTGGCAGGCCGGATCAATCTTCACGGATCGCCAGGCCGCTTCCCGCGCCCGCTCCATCGCTCTCTCCCGCGGATTAAACCGATCGAGGTATTCCAACAGGTAGACATCGGAAAGACAGGCCCAGGCCGTGGCGTGGTTGGGCTCGCGTTCCAACGCCCGTTCGAGTCCGGCACGGAGCACGGCATGTTCCTGCTGATCGATTTGCTGCATGAAAGCGTAGTAGCGCAACACCAGTTCAGACGCGCTCAGATCCTCCACGTTCTTATTCCGAGTGGGGGCAGCCATGGAGCGAACCAGAACTCCATAACCATCCGCGACCGTGGTCACGATGTGGTCGCTCAGGTCGTCCTGAATCTCGAACGTGCCGGTGTTGCTTATTTCGCGGTCATACGCCTCCGCCCAAAGCTGCGTGCCGCTTGCGGCGTCCAACAGTTGCGCACTGACGCGAACGGCACGGCCCCGCTTGCGAACGCTTCCCTCCAGCACATAACGTGCGCCCAATTCACGGCCCACGGTGCGGATGTCCGCCGCGCGGCCTCTAAAAGCCATTGCCGAGTTGTGGGCGATGACCTGCAGGTACGGGAAGCGCGAAAGCCCCGACGTGACGTCCTCGGTAAGGCCGTCCGCCAGGGCCTCGAGGTCCGCATCACCGCCTGGCGCCCTGAAGGGCAACACCGCAACCCAGAAGCCCTCAACAGCGCGAGCAGGGCCCGAGTCGGGCTTAGCAACGGCCTGGGAAGCGGAGGCCGCAGCCGCAGTGGGACTGGAGACGAGCCGCGCCAGATCGCGAAACTCGTTGCCCACATCGCGCGCCGTCTGTACACGATAGCGGGGATCTTTCTCCAGGCAGCGCCGGATTACGCGCCCCAGGTCGGAAGGCAGGTCGGGGCGCTGTTCGGTAACCGGGGCAGGAGTGTCGCGCAAGATGGATGAAATCAGCTCCGCGGAGGAAACGCCGTCGAACGGCCGCCGTCCCGTTGCCATCTCGTGCAGCACGACCCCCAGCGAAAAGATATCCGAACGGTGGTCGAGCGCGCGTCCCGAGACCTGTTCGGGTGACATGTAGGCGGGCGTTCCCATCACCACGCCCGCTTGCGTGCGGCCTGCCGAGGTGAGCGTCGCAGCATCGGAGCTTTCGGCGCCGACGTCTTTCGCCAACCCGAAATCCAGCACCTTCACCCGGCCCTCATTCGTCACCATCACGTTGGCCGGTTTCAGGTCCCGGTGCAGAATCCCTTTCTCATGCGCCGCCGCCAGCGCCTCAGCCAGCGCGCCGGCAATCTCTACGATTCGATCCACCGGAAGGCCACTCCCCGGAATCAGGCGATCGAGCGACTGCCCCTCTACCAATTCCATGGTGAGAAAGTGGATGCCTTCGGATTCTTCCACCGAGTAGAGCGTGACCACATTGGGATGGTTGAGTGCGGCGGCGACGCGCGCTTCGCGCTGGAAGCGGGCCAAGCGCTCGGGATCGCTGGCTACGTTCGGCGGCAGGACCTTGAGCGCCACTTGGCGCCCCAGCTTGGTGTCCGTGGCGCGATACACCTCACCCATTCCGCCAGCGCCGAGTGCGGCGTTAATCCGATAGTGTGCGAGCGTTCGTCCGACCAGATCGAGCTCCCCTGTATTGGGAAGTTAGAAGCTCCAAACCCCTGAAACTAGGTGGTTCTTATTATACACTAAGCGATCCTCCTGAGAGTGTTCCCGACGGGCAACCCGTAAGTTGCACCCGTCGAGGCGCGCGCCTAAGCACGGTCCAGACCGGAGAACGGTAGTTGGCGATAACAGCCCAAGTATCTTGGAGATTCGGCACCAACTCTCATTCCAAGCTACACTGCGGAATAAATCCTGGCAGAATAGCCTGCCGCGTTGCAGCGTGTCGGGAGGTGAACTTTTGAGAGTTAGACCGATGCGTTACAAATGCCCTCACTGCAGGTGGTTTTCTTGCGTATCGAAAGAAGAGATGTTGTCCTGGCTGCGGCACGCTCCTTTTGATCGCGTCAGACATGCTCTCCGACGCGGAGCTCACTGCGCTCAAAAGCTTCTGGATATGGGAGCCCCTCAAGGAAAAGTGGGAATACCTACGCGATTGGGAAAACCACAAGCGAGAGGCCATGCAGAAATTTGAGGAGTACGCAAAGAAAGAGCCTGCGGGGATTGGGCTAGCAGATAAGCCGCGGCCGCTCAAGGGCTGGATCCAGTAAACAAGCCGGCTGCCCGGGTGTATGTGGAAACAATCCTCTTCGGCCAAGCTGGAGCGGCAGTCGAAAATGGGCGAAAAACGGGTTTCCCGGAACCCAAAATCGCCAAGGGTTTTTGGTGACCCCTCCAAACGGGCTCAACCCGTAAGGGCAGGCAGAAAAGAAGGAAGGACAGAGTCCCGCCCAGCAGGATCGTGCCGAAAACCAGCACGCCGAAAGTGGGCGTGTCATGGTGACGCGGTATGGCGCTGGCAAGGGAGTGGATGGTCAGACTGGGCTACCGCGAACGGCGACTCCTGCCGCACTAGCCAGGATTCACTCCCCATCGATGCGCGCCTGCAAGTGGAGACCGTTTAGAAATCGCAGTCACTAGCGATTCGCGCGGGACAAGCCTCGCGGAATTCAAAATGAAGGTCATTTCAGACGATACGTGTATGAACGCAGCGAGGAGCGGGTTCAGCAGACCGAATGAGGCCAACCCAATGCCGATGCCGTCCACCACCAGTGTGCCCGCGAAATTCTGCATGATCGTTCGCCGACAACGCCGCGCGATTCGCAGGGTTTCCACTAGCTTCGAAAGATCGTTCCCGATCAGCACCACGTCGGAGCTCTCCCGGGCCACATCCGTGCCGGAGCCCATGGCCACACCCACCGCCGCTTGCATCAAGGCCGGAGCATCATTGACCCCGTCCCCTACCATGGCGACGATGTGGCCGGCAGCAGTCACCCCGTTTACGTAGTCAAGTTTCCCTTCGGGGAGAAGCTCAAAAGCCACTTCGTCAACGCCCAAGTCTTTGGCCACCCTCTCCGCCGCCGCTTTCGTGTCTCCGGTGAGCAGCACGGTCTTGAATCCCATGGACTTCAACGAATGCACCGCATGGCGGGCTTCGGGTCGAAGTCGTTCTGAGATGGTCAAGGTTCCCAAATATCGGCCGCGACGCGCCACGTGGATTTCAGCATTTGCCGTTCGTACTTGCCGTGATTCCACCAACACGCCACGTCCTTCCAGAAAAGCCCGGCTGCCAACGAGGATCTCCTCACCCGCCAGTTGAGCGGCTACCCCTCGGCCGGGAACGTACTCGAATTCCTCGGGATCCTCGGGTTCGAGGTGGATTTGTGATGCCTTCCTCAGAACCGCTTGGGCCAAGGGATGTTCGGACCGGCCTTCGGCAATCGCGGCCGCTGCCAATAAAGCCTCGTGACGTATTCCCGGAGAAGGCCGCACTTCTTCCACTTCCGGCGTCCCGTAGGTCAGCGTGCCGGTTTTATCCAGCAGAATGGTGTCGACCTCAGCGAGTCTCTCCAGGTACAGCCCGCCCTTGATGATCGCGCCGCCATGTGCGGCCCTCCCAATGCCGCCCAGGATCGCCAGGGGCGTCCCGGCCGCCACCCCACACGCTCCTGCCACCATGATCACGGATATAGTGGATCGGCTGTTGTGAGTGATGACAAAAGTCAATGCGGCCGCAGCTAAAGCGAAATAGACCAGATAACCGGCCAGGCGGTCGGCGGTCTTCTGAATCGGCGCGCGGGACTTTTCTGCCCGTTCCACGGCTTCGATGATCTTGCCGAAAGTCGAGTCTCGTCCCAGCCGCTCCGCCCGGATTTCGAGCGCCCCGGATTGGTTGATCGTGCCGGCGAATACGGTCGCGCCGGGGGATTTCTCTACGGGCTGAAATTCTCCGGTGATCGTCGCCTGATCGACAAACGAATGCCCGGCTTCGACCGAGCCATCCACAGGAATCCTTCCACCCGGCTTAACGAGGATGACCTCCCCCGGCACGACGTTCTTGATTTCAATCTCGCTCCAGGCCCCGCCACGACGCACTGTGGCGCTGGCCGGAAGAAGCTCAATGAGGTGGCGAATCGCGCGCCTCCCCCGTCCCACCGTCAGGCTCTCCAACACTTCGGCGACCAGAACGAAGAGCGTAATCACGAGCGCCGTGAAGACCTCACGGATTGCCAACGCGGCGAGGATGGCGATGGTCATCGAAAGCTCCATCGTCATCCGACGTTCCATAATGTTTTCAATTGCCTCGCGAAAGATGGAATAACCACCGACCGCGGCGCACAGCACTCCGATGCCCACGTAGAAGGGAGTCGGAACTGCTTTCAGAAACCATAGCGAAGCGGCTGCCACGGCAACAAACACTACCCGGTACAAGTCGGGCCGCGCGATAGAATGCTCGTGCCCGCCGCTCTCAGCCTCTCGGGCCCCACTCGCGAGTTCTAGGCCTTCGCCCTGAACCGAGGAGTTTTCGTTATCCTCGGCATGAAGACGTGACACACCCACGTTCTTTGTTTCCGTCGCCATGTTTTACTCCAATCTTGCCCTGAGTTGAGGATTACGGTCCGCCTGGTCCGCCCAACGTCGCGACTACTTCAGGTAGGTGCGCACAACTTCCATTAGTTCTTCAGCCGCTTCCGTCTGAGTCGCGCTTTTCCGGCCGTTGGGCGACAGCACGTGGAAACGGAGGTGGCCCTCGATCAATTCCGCCATCAGGCCATTCAAGGCTCCCCGGCACGCCGCGACCGACTGAAGCACATCCGCGCACTCGTGCTCTTCGCCGAGCGCTCGTTCAATCGCCTCGACTTGTCCCCGAATACGCCGTACCCTGACGACAAGCTTCTCTTTTTCCCTTGTGGTATGAGCCATTGAGCCTCCACGCAATACAGTACCCCCCTATACTATATACTGTCAAGAAGTACGCTGCGGCTTATGTTTGAGACGCGCAAAATCAGGTTTGACTCACCTCTTTCCAAGCGATCGTACAGCGTTCTTCGTTCTTCCCTCCGATTTCCTCGGAGCCACAGCGGTTGTTGGAATCGCAAGCCGCAGCGCAAGGGATCGGTGAGGGCGAAACCCGGGGCCCATGTGGGGGAGCTTCAAAACCCTGCGAGAGAGCAGCCCAGGAGCTACCAACAGCACGAGGGAGAATGGGAGTATTCTCTCATTTCAAAGAAGGGAGAATGACAGCCACATGATCCCGAGGGTACCGGAGCTGGACCGGTATACTGATTCTGTGCGAGAAGCTCGAGGGCGCGGGTCCTTCCTTGCATGGTCGTAGCGACCCGATAGACCCCCTCCACCATTCCTTTGACCTCGCAAAGCTCAGCCTTGCGGAGGGATCGAAAAACTTCATTGACTACCTCAAGCCTGAGTCGCATTCGCTTTGCCAGTTTGTCCAACATGAGCTCGCTCTCGAGGTAAAGAAGCTTCAAGGCAAGGTCTTCCAAGGAACTCCGCCGAATTCCAAGCTCGTCGACACTCAGGGGCGCAGGGATAGTGGTTTGTTCTGTCATGAACGTCCTCCAGACTAGGCTTAATTCTCAATAGCTCAAGTACTGCTCAGCTTTGTGGCCTGGAGCCGCAGGACATGGCCAGTCATCAGATAGTCAATATAAACTGATTGGATCTTGATATGGGATCCATATTGGTAGCGTGGATCCGCGGCGAGACTAGACATCTTAACGATCGCGCCGGGGACTCTCTTGCTTAATTCCAAAACTTCCTCCCGAAAATCGTCTAGCACCAAACGGGAGAGCCCAAACCGTTCAATGCAACTCTCGAGGAGTTCCGCTGCGGCTTCGTATGGCAGCGGTTGCAAGGTCAATCGTTCACGGTCCCCCCAGTAGAAAAAGTTATAAAACTGGTACATCCGTTGCGCGAACTCATCTTGGATTAACAAATAGACTGGTGTCTTTCGCATCCAAAACAGTTCCTTGATAACCTTCGCAACGGCTAGAGTGAGAGGCGGAAGATGGTCAAGAAAGATGCGGTAATCGCCTTGTTCGACCGTGCGGTATAGCGTCCCTTTCAAACGGTTGCCCGGTAAAGCTTTGAGCCAGGCATCAAACGTTAAGGCTGAGACTCCGACCGTATGGAGTTGCCGGCGCAAATTCGAATCTTTCGCTTCGTAAAGTGCCCGGATGAGCTGCCGTAAGAGGTCCTGGAGGTCTTTAATGTTCCCCAGGTAAAGGCAACGGCCGGAAACTTCCCTCGGAAGACTGCGGATCACTTTCAAGACAACGGCGGTCTTGCCGATTCCACTTGGGCCACAAATCATGAGACTGTGCTTTCCCCGGACCGCGTCCTCGATGCGCCGGGTTTCGATTTCCCGATCGACAAAGAACCGCGCTATCTTCGAGAGGTTGTTGGCATTGACTTCCTCAGCTTCGCTCGTGTCATCCTTGCGCCGCATGAGGCTGCTCCCTCACTTGTCAACCTTTCTTGCGGATTCGGAGGAGGATCACGAGTGTGCTCTCCTGGGGGAAAAACTGCTGCGCTGATTCTCCGGCAAGCTCCCGCCGCTGAATGTCTTGCTCAACGAGATCGGCCCCGGTACCAAAATGTTCAAGAAGGATCTCCTCGGAAAGTGTCCGGATGCCCCGTTCCAGAGAATCGAGTAGGCGCAATGCAACCTGAAAGGCTCGTTCCTGCTGTGCGCGGCTCCCCCTATTTAGAACCGCCCGAGCGGCGTTAAGCCGGACTGCCTCAACAGGATCGTCGAGCAGGCCTTCCATTAGGTAAACCTCGTCGCCGCGTATCAGGTCGCCGAGTATTTCGAGAATGCGAGCCCGCCTCCGCTGACTCATTCCAGTCTCGCGGTCATATTGAAGATGTTTTTCGCCCAGAGAATCGGTAAGGAGAGAGAAGGCGAAGCGGCCGCAGGCGCGAATGGCGCGGCTGGCTGCTTCTGCGACGAAGTCCTCTTCCAACCAGGCAACTAAGTAAGGAATCGCGCGCAGATCCCAAGACTTTTCGAAGGCTTCTGCAACTCCCGCGAGTGGCTTGCCTTTGACCAGCTTCAGCAGCGCTTCCCTCGCTCGAGGATTAGGCAAGTCTGCCAATATACGCGGTGCCCGACTGGCAACCGTCTGCTCGGCCAAACGAATGACAGGATCAGAAATCTCGTCTAAGGGCTCACTGGCGACATCGATCAAGGCGCTGAGGGCTTCGGGGTCCTTCACAATGCTCAGACCTTCGACGGCCATTAACCTTGCCTCCGGCACACTCGAGGGCTTGTAAGAACGGAGAAATTCCACCAGCGCCCGCACGCCGTCGCGGCCTTTCATCAGCAATGCAAGCAACGCCTGGCTGCCTCTACTGGGGTCCCCTAATTGTTCCAGAAGTGCGTCAGTTGCTCCTTCAATCGGCATATTCTCTCGAACATATCCAGGCCATTCCTTCTACCTTCCCGATAACTCGGAAACCTCATTCGCAAGTCTATCAAGCCGTGCAAAAGCCGCTTCAACTGCGGTGGCTCCGGCCGCCCGCGCCTCGCGGGCATGCGTTAAGGCGCCTACCGCGATTCGGCTGATCTCATGCAGCAGCTTGCGGATTTCGACTTCCAGCCTGTTGCGACTCTCTTGCACCCGATTGAGGATGTCGCTTTGTATGCGAGTGCAGTTGACCTCGAGCAACCGCGCCAGGAATTCGCGCCCTTGTTTCTTAATCACACCTCGAGCCCCAATGAGTCCGAGAAAGAAATCAGCCAGCCACCTTATCGGCGAAGCCGGCTCCGCCACTTCTACAAGGTCTTTGAAGAGAAACTCCGATCGCGTCCGAAATCCTGTCTCAGGATCGAGTGCATGAGGCATCCGCGCGAGTTCGGGAATCCCGGCGGCGGCGAGCTTGACCAGAAAGTCATTCGCCATAACCACGAACCGGCTCGCGACGCGACGGTATTCCTTTTCACCCTCCGCCTGTTCCGTGACAAGCCAGGGCAGGACATGACGTTGGGCGATTTCCTGAGCCTCGCGCATAATCGCGCGGCGATATGAAGGCCCCATTCTGCGCCGAACTGATCGAAGTGCATGCTCAAATTCCTCGTTCGCCTGGGGCTCTACAGACCGGATGAACTGTGTGTGCCGCTCGTTAAACACGTCCGAGATATGCCGCTGCTCGGCCATCCAGAGGAAGCCAAGCTCCCTCATCGAGCGCTCTGCCGCGGCAATAGTTTCTTTCATCACGCTGATTCGCCGTTCAGATTCCTCGACAGGCCGCTGGAGTGCTTCACGCTCTTCACTGATAATCACCAGCAACTGTTCACTCAAGCGCTCGACTCCGCGATCACACGCTGCCTGGATGAGTTGGCGTCCCGATTCGTGCACGAGTCGGTCAAGAGCGACGATGAGCTTTCCCCAGTCGCGTTCCGGTCCACGGTTCAGAAGCCGTTCGGTGGCACTGACTTCAAAGAAAGGCCCGACAGGGCGCTTGAGGCGCTTCTCGAGCTGCTTTCGTGCAAATGCCGCGGCAGCCGTTCTTTCTTCATCTGTGGTCCGGTCTGATTTATTCAGCACCAGGATTAGATCCGGGACCTGTTTTCCCACGGCTTCAACCAGCGCGAGTTCCTCGCCCGCCAGAGGAGGATCGGCGCCGACAACGACCAAAGCGGCGTCAATGTGTGGGATAAAAGCCTTTGTAGTCGCCGTATTGCCGGTGAATACGGATCCCAGGCCCGGCGTATCGACGAAGCACATCCCGGTTGACAGCAATCTGCTCGGCACAAATACCTCTGCGCCTGCGACCCCCTTAGTGTTCTCAGGATTGTGTTCTTCGGAAACGTATTGTTGGAGATCGGAAGCCCTTATCTCCTGCCACGAGTCGTCCCCAAATTGCACACGCGCCTTGAGCTTCGGGCCGTAGCGGATGACGGTGGCAACCGCTGTCACGGGGACAAAGCCCACGGGAAGGATGCATTCGCCAATCAGCGCATTGAGCAAAGTTGACTTGCCTCGTTTGAACTGGCCAATGCAGGCAAGATAGAAGCGGCCCTCCGACACCCGCGCCGCGAGCTCAAGTGCCTCCTTGGTGATGTCCTCCGCTCCAAGCTCCTCGCCCAATTTTGCCAAACGCAGAAGCCGCGCCGCTCCATCAGCGTCGCTCTCTGCTATCGGGCCGACGGTTACAGGGACTCCGCGCGTTCCGCTTGCCGTGACCGGGGTCTTAGTGCTGTCCGCTGTCATAAAAGGTACTCCACTCGCCAGGGTGCTCGTTCATCCAGTCGCTGGTGTTCCACAGGCTTACCTTACCCTGTGCTGTTAGGATTGGTTGACGTTAATCAAGGGACTGTAGTTCCATGCGGGAGGGAGCGCCTTGCACTGGAACCTTCCCTCTGCGAGGCGCCTAAAAGGAAAACTCCTGAGCGCCTCTCGGTCGCCAGGAGTTATCAATTCGTCCGCCGACGAATGGTTATGGGTGAACTCCATCACCCCAGTCAACTGACTGTATACCATAGATCGTCCCTCCACGTAAAGTGCTTGGCAAGGCCGCTGGATTGATAGGCTGAAATCCGGAGTGCAATAATGACCCTTAGACGAAATAGGTGTTGGAGTTCACCTCTAACCGCCCCATTGGGCAGATGACTCCTCGGAGGGTTCAATGTCAGTCACCGAGGAGCAATCTGCACCGGTTGTAGGTCTCCCTCGAGATCAGGTTGAAGCAAACCAAGTCCCGAAAATCACCGGTACCTTAGAATCGAAGAGCCAATCCCTAGAGACCCTCCGCTTCCACAGCGTCCTGTTTGAGGAATCTGTCCTCAGCTCTGTAGAAGAGCCGCAGGAAGCGCCCGCCTTTTTTGAAGACTTGAATCTTCAACAAATCGTTGACAGCACTGTGGCGAATTCGTGGTACTCGTCGCAAATGAAGAACACCTGCCGCCAGTAACGTTCAGGATCCTTCTTGATCTTGGGAATCCGGTTCAGCACGGCTGGCTTACGCCTGTCATTCTGAACGCGGTGAAGAATCTCCTTGTCATTCTGAACGCAGTGAAGAATCTCCGCAGTTCATCGCGAGTGCCGGAAAAAACCGACTGCAGTGATCCTTCGCGGAGTTTACCCTGAGCGCAGCGAACGGGCTCAGGATGACAGTGGAATGAATTTCGAGCTGCTAGCGCAGAGTCCCTGCTCTTCGGATTTTGCGGCTCTTCCTGGATTGCGGCCGCAATCACCGTTCCGAGGCGTTAACAAGAAGTGGACGTTTACCAAACTGAGAACTCCGCGCCACCTGCTCATAACAAAAGGCCACTTCCCCGAGGTGCGGACTTTACGAGGGCCTCAACCGCGGTCCTGTCCTGTCCCTTGGGCATGATGAATAGGCACTGGCCGCCGCTGAGATCGGCCCACCTGTTCCCGGCATCTCGTTTTTCTTCCGAGTCCTCATTGCTCCAGTCCCTCTCGTTCTTGTATTCAACCACCAAGACGCGACCGTCGTTGAGGAGGGCGACAAAGTCCGGGTAGAAACGGTCGGTAGATGTAGCAAGCCAGAATGAGGAGTCGGAACGGACGAGATTTCGCACCCACTTCCAGACCTGCGGGAGCGAATCTATCAGTTGAGCGCATTGAAATTCTTCACCATCCGACTTCAACTCGCCGATTCTGCGAAAGAAACGCTTGTTGAATCTGTAGGTTTCGTCGTAATACCAATTTGGCGAGTACCTGTCCTCATCGAATTCAAAACAGAATTTGGAGCTGACTTCTATCTTTCCCGACCCGGGTCCAAAGAGCAGCGCTTTATAGCCCTTAGCCGCTTCGCTCTTCCGGAGTTCGTCAATCTTCGTCCAAATCGCATTACTGAGCCGGAATTTTTCCCGGGCGAGTTGTTCAATGGTCACCCCGCGAGTCTCTATCAGCCGGGTGATTACTCGGCTGATATATGTCGCGGACTGTGTTTGGGTAATGTCGAAGTGAGTCCTTTGGCGGTCAAGCCAATTCACCAGGGATGCCAAAGTCCACCCAGGCTCCCCCACGACCAATGCCAACTGTTGATGCAATTGATCGACAAACCGGCGAACCTCTACGCGCCCCCCTCGCTCACATCTAATTCGCCTGACTCCCCTGAACTCTCTTCAGAGGGGAACTCCGCTTCTGACAAGCTGGGGTCACAATCCGACAACCGCCATTCGATATTCTTGAAATAGCTCTCCTCCAAAATATCCAGTTGGCCATCAACGAGAATCGCCAGCTATGGAACTCTAAAAGGCCGCCGTTCGGCGATTGAAGGAGGCGGCTCGACCCTGTGCCCTCCGAGTTTCTGGTAGATCCTGTTCACCGCCGCCCGATCTTCCGGGGCGATAAAGCACGCCTGCAGCGCCTCCATGTCCGGTAGATTCAGTGCTCCCGTCACCGTCAACACTCCCGTGTTTTCGCTGTATGATACTTGGTGCTGGAGTGGCTTTGGCAGAACGGAAAGGTCGGGTTTCTGCACTATAGGTTCTGACGCCTGCGCAAAAAGCGTCCCTTCGCCAAACAACTGTCCGCTCCGTTCGAAAGGCTGCACAAAGTCAGCCGCTTCGAGCTTTTGAAATCCGTTGTCAACCAGCGCATCTTTCAGCGCCGATGCAGCCTCAACAAACCTGGGCGAAGCGGCGTAAGCATAAGCACAATTCAACTCCGCCCGCCGCTTCCGCTTCGTGTGTGGGAGGCGCAGGACGCGCCCCAGGATTTGCTCCACCGCCCGCGACGAACTCATCTCCGCCACCGAACAAAGGACGTAAGCAAACGAACAGTCCCAGCCTTCCTTGAGTGCCTGGACCGTAATGATGAAGCGCAAGGGGCAGCCACGCTCAAATAAGTTGATGTCCTCAATGCCGCGTGTTTCTCCCGTAGCCACCGCAATTTGTTCTTCCGGTATTTTGAAATCGTCGATCAGCGACTTTTTCAGAACATCCACCGTCAGCGTCCGCCGGTCCTTGCTCTTGGGTTGCGCCTGCAACAATACAATGGGCCGAATGTATTCGCCCGTCTCCCGCTCCTCTTGTTGGGCGGCCAGCTCCAGAGTTCGCTGCATTGCGCACGCTTGGCCAATCACTTCCCTCGATTCGCTGTGCGTCCACAACTTGATGGGTAATTTCACCATATCCTCAGCCTTGAGTTCTGCCGCTGAAACATGGTGCAAAACGTTGCTGGCGAAGAGTTCTTCCTCCGGCTTCTGCTCGGTTTCTGGTGTCGCGGTGAATTCGACAATGCAGGAAGGGCTAAAGCGCTCGAGGGTGTCGAACGAAAGTGGCGTGCGAGCGTTGTGGGCTTCGTCCATGATGATGAGAGGCCGCCACATCCGGAGTACGTTGGAAAGAGAATGCGCAATCGTTCCGTCTTCGCGCTTTTCAAGGACCGCTTCCAGGGCGGCACTGAGGCCGGAAAAATGGTGGCTCAGGGCGCCGCAAGACTCGTAAACCTTGCGTCCTTCGGTATCATTTACCCGGAACGCTGCCAGGGTGGAAACAATAATCACGGTTTCGCCTTGCAGGGTATTCCGCTGGATGTACAGGGCTTCCTTTATATCCATCACCCGAACTTGGCCAGAGAATCGAGCATCGAGCGCTTGTCGATAGGGATGCTCCCGGTCGCGCAATGCAGCAAGGGTTTGCTCGCGGATAGTATTCGAGGGCACGAGCCACAAGCAGGTGGCTCGGTCTAACTGGAGATAGGATTTGGCGGCGATTCCGACGGCATGACAGGCCATGAACGTTTTCCCGCCACCCGTCGGAACTCTTAAACAGACGTAAGGCAGTCCCGGAAGCTGTTTGACCGCGACGTAGGGATAATTCGTCTGCATGTAAAATGCGTTGCTCGCGCCGTGCTCGGCGACGAGCCCGAGATAGGTCTCCAACGCGTCGAGACTTCGTTCCTGGTAATCTCGTAATTGCAACATTTCTTCCTCACCAAGGCCTAACTACCGCGCGTGCTTAGGCCCGTCAGGGCCGTCAGAGTGTGGCCCACGGCGAGAGCCGTGGGTTAGAGTTGCTTCGTTCTGCGTGCAGGCCCGCAGGGCCGACAGAGTGTGGCCCACGGCGAGAGCCGTGGGTTAGAATTGCTTCGTTCTGCGTGCAGGCCCGTCAGGGCCGTCAGAAGGTGGCCCACGGCGAGAGCCGTGGGTTAGAGTTGCTTCGTTCTGCGTGCAGGCCCGCAGGGCCGACAGAGTGTGGCCCACGGCGAGAGCCGTGGGTTAGAGTTGCTTCGTTCTGCGTGCAGGCCCGCAGGGCCGGCAGAGTGTAGCCCACGGCGACAGCCGTGGGTTAGAATTGCTTCGTTCTGCGTGCAGGCCCGTCAGGGCCGTCAGAAGGTGGCCCACGGCGAGAGCCGTGGGTTAGAGTTGCTTCGTTCTGCGTGCAGGCCCGCAGGGCCGACAGAGTGTGGCCCACGGCGAGAGCCGTGGGTTAGAATTGCTTCGTTCTGCGTGCAGGCCCGCAGGGCCGACAGAGTGTGGCCCACGGCGAGAGCCGTGGGAGACGAGCATCTTCATAGTCTATTCTCGAAGCCCCGCCAGGGGCGACAGAGCCACTCGTTCAAAGCACATCCCGGGGATCAATTTCCATTCCGTGCTTCTTGAGTAGGGCTACGACCTCTTCCTGAAACGTCAATCGGCGGTGATGCTCTTCCTGATTTGCAATGTACGCCTTCACTTCTCCCAGCTTGGACTGGCTGACGCTGAAGGCCGCGTACCCGGTCTGCCACGAGAACCACCGGCGCCGCGATTGCTCGTTGACCCATTTCGAAGAATTTGCCTTGAGCTTTTCCATGAAAACGGATAGTGAAAGACTTGCGGGAAGGACGAAGAGCAAATGAAGGTGGTCTTTGGGGCCGTTAATCAGGATGGGCTTGCCCCTCAAACTGTTCATAATGCCACCCATGTACGCGTAGAGGTCGGATTTCATCTCGGGCCGAATTAGCGGCTGGCGATCTTTCGTGCTGAACAGGGCGTGGGTCAGGAGATTCGTGTAAGTGTGAGCCATTTCTGCCGCCCCTCCCGGGGCTCGTTCGTATTGCTTCCGCTTCCCCCACGGCTTTCGCCGTGGGCCACATTCTTTCGCCCCTGCGGGGCTTGTTCGTCATGCTGCCGCACATCCCACGGCTTTCGCCGTGGGCCACATTCTTTCGCCCCTGCGGGGCTTGTTCGTCATGCTGCCGCGCATCCCACGGCTTTCGCCGTGGGCCACATTCTAACGGCCCTGACGGGCCTAGGGCGGATCAATCTTTTTCTGGGATTCCTCCGCAGCCAATTGTCAAGACGTCTTAATCTCGTACGGAATTTGCCGAAACACAATTCCTTCCCGCTTCAGCCGCGCAGCGCCCAGACGACATCCCTCGCCGTAAATAACCTTGACTCCGTCTTTCACGGTGGGTTCGGGCAGGCCGCGAAGAATCTCATGGGTTAGCACGTTTCCGCCGCGTGCACTCTTATCGCCTAGCACCCCGTTGAAAAGCAGGTGTATGGCCTTCCCCTGATATTCGCCAAGGAGCGGCGTTTTGTCCGTCGCCCGCTTGGGGATGGGCGTTCCCGTTTCCGTGAAGAATACATGGGCAGCTAAGTCTGAAAATGCTACAGTTCCGCAAATGTTCCCGGTTTCGTCAAATAAGGCCTCACCAAGATTGCAGTAGCGAAATCCGCCTCCTAAGCCTTCCACGCGCTTGTCGGCATTCTGCTCCTCGGGGATCAGTGGCGATTCTGTAGCGGCGGTCTCTGACCCGCGGTCCTCTTCCTCGTCGATCGGGGATCGACGCGCCTGACCGCGACGCATAGACCACGATGTACTCGTGGTCTGACGAGATACCGTTAAGCGGCCTTGTGTCGGTAAAGTGTCGAGACTTCCAGACTAGAATCGATAAACGGCAACGGAGCCCAAATATCTCGTCCATTAAGGTACAAACATTATGGAGTTCATTGTCGTCTATGCTGACAAAGATCACACCATTGTCGGTGAGAAAATCCCTCAGCAACGAGAGTCGCGGATACATCATGCAGAGCCATTTGTCGTGCCGCGACAAATCTTCGGCTTCCGCCCCCACGACCTTGCCCAGCCAGCGCTGCATCTCCGGGCTATTTACGGCGTCGTTGTAAACCCATTTTTCGTTGCCAGTGTTGTACGGAGGGTCTATATAGATGCACTTCACTTTACCGGCGTAATAAGGCAAGAGAGCTTTGAGGGCCAGCAGGTTGTCGCCTTGGATCAAAAGATTACCGCTGTCGGGGTCCCCGGCGGAAAGACTCGCATCACATTTCAGCAGTCGGTACGGCACCTGCCGGTGGTGATCTATAACCGCCTTTTTCCCGATCCAATCAAGCGTGGGCATACACTGATCTTAGTTGCGAAGTGTTTTTTCCGAGAGCGGATTATGGTGCAACCATGTCAGATTGTAAAGCTCGGAGTCGGACTTTTTATGCTCTGCGCATTTTTCTCTTGACAAACGGGACGACATAGGCTAGACTTCTTCCGTGGGGTCGGGCAGGGGGTTCGTCCCTGCCAGTACGCTATGCCAGAAAGTCCTCTTTTGTTTTCGTCCGTAGTTCCTGCCTTTGGTTCCTACCTCCAACTGCAGTCGAGAAGTCCAGGAGTCAAAGGGTCGAGAAGTTGGGAAGCCAACCGTCGGCCCCATCTTTCGGGTCGCAGCTTGGGGAGACGGGGGGCCATTCCCGGACTTCCAAATTCCCGACCCGGGAATCTGGCGAGCGAGCCGGGAGGCACGGCTCCGAAAAAACATAAAAATAATACGATCGAAGCCAATATGCTATTGAAAACACATGGAGCGTTTTCAAAACGAACCCAAAACGAACCCATAAACGAAGCCAATTTCGAACGCCAAATGCGGGAACTAAAGCCGAATTCAGAAGTTGCGAGCCTCGACGGGAAGAAACCCCTCACCTGGCTCGCTACTCTCGCCACCCTCCCCGATTTGTGGGGTCCGATGGACCCCATCGGGGTTCGGGAAATCGGACTCCCCAGGGAAGAGGGCTGCTGACGAGGTTTGGTCGGGAACCCAAAGCAATGCGAGAAAATACAAAAATCGTGGGAACGAACCTAAGAAGTCATTGAAAACAAAGGAAGTCACATTTTGTTACGTGCCAAAACGAACCCAAAACGAAGCCGATTTCGATCACCAAACGCACGAATCGAACTCGAAAACAGGGCCAGTCGATCGCTTGCTCATCTCGGCGGCAGGGCTGCGCTGGTGGAAGACGGCGGACTTGGGAATTGACCCGCTGGCAAAACCCAAGATAGAATACAAAATCCGGGGAAACTAAGCCAACAAGTTATTGAAAACAAAGGATGTCACTTGAGAACCTGAGAACGAAGCGGGAATCTCTATGAAAACACAGCTACTTACTTTAAGTAACGGGAATGTCCTTGAAAACACTGGTTATAGCGCTCTTCACAAGGCTGCGCTATGCCTGCTATTGGGGATCCTGCCAACGTATATAATCCCGGTTCTCGATCGAACGGTCAGCACGTTGGTTCAGGCGAGAACAACAGATGCCTTGGTCCCACCACTCTTCAGGGCCAGCGCGGAACACGGTCCGTTGCCTCCCGCCTTTGTCTCTGAGTTCCACGACTTGGGGGCGCACGTCGGGTGTCGAATCTTGCCCGGGCCTGGCCTCGTTGTGCTGCATCGGGGCGGGCCTGCAAATCCAGTCGTCTTTGCGATGTCCACCAGCTATATGATTGTGGTCCTTGCACTTCTCCTGGGCGCAGCGTTCTTATTGGTTTATTGGTGGGCAGCGCGCAGGACGAGCCGTGTTTGGAAGCCCGTATGGGCAGGAGGATTACGGCCTCTGCTGCCGGAACTGACGTATACCGCAACGGGTTTCTCCAACCCGGTGCGAGTGACGTTCGACGCGATTTTCCATCCTACTGAAGTCGAAGACAGCAGCGAAACGGTGGCGCAACACTTCCGAATGGCGATTCGCAGAGTGTTCGAGGAATCTCACATTCTTGACCGCGTTTTCTATCACCCCGTTCACCAGGCCGTAAGCAAAGCGGCTGCCGGCCTAGCCAGGATGCATCACGGCAGACTGAACGCTTATGTCGCTTACGTTTTACTTTCATTGCTTGCCGTGCTCCTGCTCGGACGATATCTATGAGCGCTGGAATCTCTCGGCCACGGAGGATAACGATGGGAACAACGTCTTATGCCGAACCGATCTCAAAAACAATGCATCTTGTTGGACACCAGCCTAAAACAGTCGAGGAGACGGGCGTCCCGATAAACGTGCTCGAAAACCTGGCCCTGAAGATACTCTATCTCGCCGGCGGACTTTCGCTCCAGGAGTTGGGCACGCGGATGCAACTCCACCCCGGTGTCATTAATGAGATCTTCGCACACCTCCGCGAGGGGCAGCTCATCGAGGTCGTCGTCGGCACGTTCGGCAATGCCCTTAGGGTTGTCACGACGTCGAAGGGGCAAACCGAAGCGCATCGCATAATGTCGCGGGACATGTACTCAGGCCCCGCCCCTGTGTCCCTTTCGGCTTACGTCGAAGTGATCCGCGCTCAGAGCGTGTTGGGGGTCGTAATCTACCAGGCCGATCTTCGCGAGGCCTTCGCGGATCTCGTCGTCAGCGACAGCCTGTTAGATCAATTGGGCGCTGCGATTGTCTCCGGGCAATCGATCATGCTGTACGGTCCCACCGGAACGGGGAAGACCGTGATCGCGGAGACCCTACCCCGGGTCTATAAGGACCGGGTGTGGATTCCGTACGCGGTGGAGGTCCAAGGCCAGATTATTACTGTCTTTAACCCGCCAGCCCACGGATCACAGGAAGAGATTACGCCAGGCGGTTGCGACGGGCGATGGGTTCTTTGCCCGCGCCCGCGCGTGATGGCTGGCGGCGAACTGACCATGGAACTGCTGGACCTTCGGCTCAATCCCGGCCTTGGCTTCTATAGCGCCCCGCTTCAGATGGTGGCGAACAACGGCATCCTCATTTTGGATGATCTCGGCCGGCAACGGATAAGTCCGACAGAGTTGCTCAATCGCTGGATCGTGCCCCTGGACCGCAGGATCGACTACCTGACCCTGTCGGGCGGGAACAAATTCGAAATCCCCTTTGATTTGATTATTATCTTCTCAACGAACTCGGATCCTGTCGGCTTCGCCGACGAAGCCTTCCTGCGAAGAATCCAGACCAAGATCAAGGTGACTTACGTGACTGACGAACAGTTCCACGAGATCGCGCGCCTGGTTTGCAAGCAGTCCGGCCTGGTGTATGACGCCCCCGCCGTAGACGAGCTCAGAAGAATCCTTTCTGAGCTGGGTCAGCCCCTCCGGGCCTGCTATCCGCGGGACATCATCCAGCACATATGTTGGAAGGCAAAATACGACAGGAAACAACCACTGCTCACTTTGGATGCGATCCGAGAGGCCTGCGATAGGTACTTTTTCGGTCCTAGTAGTGTGATTCCTAAATAACGTAGCAATGTACTCACACGACCGAAAGCGTTTCAAGTTTGTACTTCCACCTGAAGACGACGGGCTCTTCGTTGACTTCCCGCAGATACATCTCGATGCGGGTTTTCAGTTCGTCTTTGGACTTGACCCGTATCGCACGGAGCAAGGTCCTGGCCATTTTCCCGAAGAACGATTCGATCAGGTTCAGCCACGAGCCGTGGGTGGGGGTGAAAATGAACTCAAAGCGGTTCGGGAGGGTGGCCAGGTAAGCCCGGGTTTCTCGCGAGATATGCGCGGAGTGATTGTCCAGGACCATACGAATGCGGGCCTCCGCCGGGTAATGGGCGTCCGCCAAGCGCAGGAATTCGATGAACTCGGCGCTGCGGTGGCGGTCGCGCACCAGGCCCAAGACGTCTCCATTCCACAGGTCGATGCCTGCCAACAGGGACAGCGTGCCATGGCGGATGTACTCATGATCGCGCCCCACGGCTGCCTGCTGACCGGGTACCGGCGGCAGGTCCGGAGCCGTGTTCTCGATGGCCTGAATCCCCGGTTTCTCATCGTACGACAACACGGCCACCAACTCCGAGGGAGCACTGCGCTGGTGCCAGATCTCCACCTCCCGGTAGACGTGCAACACCTGTTTCATTTTGGCCTCAAATTCGGCATCCCGGCGTTCCAAGTAATAGTGCACCTTGTGAGGTTGAACGGCATTGGCGTGCAAAATTTTCGACACCGTGCCTCGCGAGAGCCGCTGCAAACTGGGATGGCCAGCGGCCAGGCAATGCTTCCGTACGTGTTGAGCCAGCAGCCGGGTCGTCCAGAGTTCCTGCGCGTAGCCCCAATCCTTGGGCTTTCGACAAGCCAGGTTTACCACCCAGGCGCGCGCTTCCGCACTCAGCGCCGGGCGTCGGCCTCGGCCCGGCAGGTCCTCCAGCGCCGAACGTACACCCAGTTCCAGGGCTTTGCTAAGGCAGCGCTCGACTCGCGGCCGATTGCTGCGCAGGGTGGCCGCGATGCCGGAAACCGTCTCGCCCGTGTGATAGCGCAACAGAATCTCTGCTCGCTGCACCCTGCCGGCGGTTTCCGAGCGCGATTGCGACAGTTGTTGCAACCAGTTACTCTCCTCTTCGGTAAGTTTCAATTTCGGGCGTCTGCTGATAAACGGCATGACGATAGCCTCCCACTAATGGGTTTATCAGCAGGGTACAACACAATCTATGGTATTGCAACATTATTTCGGAATCGTTCTACTAGTCATAGCGTGGAGTCCGTTTGAGTTTCGCTGCCGATACAAAGGATCATTGTTGATCTTTTTCCGCATACGGGCTGTCGGCTAAAGCAAGCTTGTGATCTGCTTCCGCGGTGCGTTCAAGCTACTGATAGGGCGCACTCAGTAGGTGGTGGACTTGGGATGTAATCGACGCTGGCGATGGGGTTCGCCCGGCGCTGAGAGCGATGGGCATCATATGCACTTGAAAAAGGGGGCGGTTGCAGACCGTTGGACGTTTTGCGACGGAGGCCACGTTCACTGGGGCGCGGCTGGCGGCGCGGGCCTTCTATTACGCTACACACCGGAAGAAGGGGAAGAGGTCTATTTGCTCCAGCTACGATCCAGGTCTGTGGATCAGGCGGGAACATGGGGTATTCCCGGAGGCGCTGTAAGGGAAGGGGAATCCCCCGCGACCGCGGCTCGGAGGGAAGCGGAAGAGGAGATAGGTCCGCTTCCTCCCTACCGGGTCACAGGAACTGATACCCAGGACTGTGGGGCAGGGTTGTGCTGCTTGGTTCCAGCAAGCACGGAAGCGTGATGCCCGACAAAGGAGCATGGGGCTTCACCGTGGAGACAGCCAGGCGGGGGCGTAAAGCTTTGAGGTGAACCACAAGTGAACTGCCATGACCGACAGATTGAGCCATACCTCGTAGTAAGTACATTTGAGCCAACTCTTGCCCTCACTCCTTGCGGGCTGACATTGAGCAAGCAGGTGGAGATTCCGTGCGCGGTGTTTGAAGAAAAGATCGCTACCTTGCGTGAACAGAATCTGCTGCAGCCGGGTGGCGAGTTAACATACCTCCTTCTCCATGATCTCAACTACCGATCACGAGTACGAAAGATGCATTTGCGACAAGCGGGAAAGAAAGTGGCACTTAGGAAAAACATTCGCCGGTTCGCGTCCCTCCTGGGCGGTCTCATCGACATGTTTCGTTTTGATTTCCACGTGATTTCAGCGACGCCTCAAGAGTTGGTCGCGTCGGCACTCGAAGATATTATACCGGCGGACAGCATCCATTCGACGATTATCCTTGACATAGACGGCACGATTACAGCCGATGCGAGGACCGAAATCTCGCCGGGCATTTTCAGGGCTATTCAAAGCCTGGCTTGTCGTAATGTAGTGTAATTATTTTCCAACCATGGCGATGGCGTGCGGAGTCGGTCGCTCGCACGTAGTCTAGGTATCGAATACATCGACACGCTCCACCGGAAACCGAGTCGCAAGGTCATTGAAGCAATGCCGGCTTGGCGCAGAGTCGAGCCCTTAGGGGTAATTGGTGACAAGATCACGGTCGATGGGCTATTTGCACGACGCATCAGAGCTCAATTCATTAAGGTTGGCCGGGTGTTGTCAGCGAGCGATCGCCGATCGGCCAAGCTCGCTTACTTCCTCGACGACCTAATTGCGTGGTTTGTGGCGAGGTTGGGGAAGGTGCCCCCAAGAAGGACGGGTCCGTAGACATCTTTGGGCGTTTGTGCATTGGCACTCTCCTTTCATCTGTTGTTGCGGGACAAGAGCTTTGCGCTAAGCGTGCATATTCCGCGGAGCTACTCCTCCCCGGAATTTACTTTTTCTTGCAGAAAGGAGCCCTTGTGCTGTATTCCGAGATAGCCAGCGGTGGAGTTCGCTTATAACCGCGCAGCTCGGCCGGTGACTCCTACGGCGGAACTGCTGTAGGAGACCAGCCACTGAAAACTTCCAGGTAGTTCCCCATTTACATAACGGAATTAAGGGCGTGACACAGATGCTCGGACCATTCAGCCATGGTGCGGCGAAAGCCGTTACTAGCGCTGAGCGGAGCGTTGCAGGAATGGCATTCTCGAAGTCGCCCCATGTGTTTGTGCACTCACAGGATTGCAATCAACCTGCGAAGGAGGTTTTGCGTGTCCACAACAAACCAGCGGTACCTTTTCTGGAAAAGACCCGAGGTGGACCGATCGGCGAGCTACATGGCGCGGTACATTGCGAAGAACATTGTGGCTGCGGGACTGGCGCGTCGGGTCGAGGTGCAATTGGCTTACGCAATCGGCGTACGTGAGCCCATTTCGGTCAGGGTGGATACATTCGGAACCGGCCGCTTGGGTAACGCCGGGCTCGTGGACTTGATTCTGAAACAGTTCCAATTGACGCCCCGAAGCATCATCGAGTCGCTGAATTTGCTCCGGCCAATATACAAGAAGACCGCTGCCTACGGTCACTTCGGACGCACCGAGCCGGAGTTCACCTGGGAGAGAACTCAGAAAGTCAAAGACCTGCAGCAGGAAGCAAAACTGGGGCGGAGTCGATCCCAAGCGAAGCATGACGCGCATAGTCATCAAGAACAAGGCGGCGGCCCGGAAAATTGACGAAGGCCTTTTACTTGTTGGCCCAAGCGTGAGTGAGAGGGGTGACGGCGCTTAGGCGTGACCGGCCAGGATGACGGTCCAAGCCGTCGCCAGAAGTTATGGGTTTTGATTCCTTCGTCGGGAATTCGAGGGCTAATCCCGTACGAATAGTCTTAGTCTCGCCCGTTCCCATTGATACAGATTCGACCGCCGCAAGATCGGCGGCTAGATCCCCAAGGGGGCCTGAGTGCGCGTATGTGGGCAAACGAGCTTTCGGGTGAGTGCGTTCAGTCTTTATTGTGTGTTTCATCTATGACCATTGACCATCTTACCCGCAATTGTCCAATACAGCTACACAGTAAACTAAGTCGGAGATCTGAAAACCAAGGTTGGTGCCTCACAGGAGTACTGGGGAGGTTGCGACGCGTATGCAACCGCGACATGATAGAACTCGTAACCCTTCATTACTTTGGGCAGCCGCTCCGAAGTACCGGCTACGGTATTCGCAGGGCGAAAGGTCGCAGTCCAGGCGAAGCCCGCGGTTGCAGAGGAACTCCGCCAGTTGGTCGGGCGAAAAGCCAAAGGTCCAACGCTCGTCCAGGCGCGCGACGTCGCGGAGCAGATGGTCGCCACCTTCGAAACAAACGGAGCCGTCCAAGATTCCCGAGTGCACGTAAGTAAAAATGATTTGGCCGCCTGGGCCACAGCTAGCCACACACCGAAGCACTGCGTCCCGGCGCCCGCGCCATAGACAGCCGCTCGCCACTATGTGAGCGGCTATCAGATGCGCGAACGTGTTCTCGAGTTGGGCGGACAGACTCTGCTCCCCAAGATGATCCCGTTGGGATACCTGCTGGTCGTCGCCTCGCTTATCGCCCTCGGAGCGGCGCGAGAATTGCTTTTGGACCGGCAAGAGCACGCGCGACACTCGACTTGATGTGTAATCCGGGAGCAAAGGCTTCAATGTTCACGGCTACACGAGCGCTAGACGTTCGGCTTTGTCGCTCGTGAATTACCCCGATTCCTCCGTAAGCACAGGCTCTGCATGGAGTGTGACCTGCCCGCCGCGATTAGATTCAACAGTTCTTTCGCGAGGCATCACGAAGGATGAAGGGCTATGAGTTTTGCCATGTCCGAGTTGCCTGTGTTCCCGAAAGAGGGGAACGGCCAGAGATGGGGCTACGAGTCGTCCCTCAAGAGTAGCCCGACGCAAATCGTTCGCGCAAGGGTGGGGTTATGGCACTAAGGAGAGCAAAGCTTTGCACACATGCCGCACACTTGCCCCGACCGACATCACGGGAAACTCGGCAAAAGGATAGACCGATGGCGGATCTGACACTGATCAGGCGAATCAGTGGCAGTTACGCTACTGCATCCTGTTATTGTTGTATGCGAAGTCGGTTCAAGATGGCTCAAGCCCTTGTATGACAAGGGCCTGGTTGCTTGCGCGCCCATCTTTTCATTCAAGTCACGCCACAACAAGGAAATCTTTCGAATAAAGAGCATGGGTTTCTGCTACCCTGATCTATTTTACTTACCTTCCGATCCCGACGGCTGCACAGAGGAGGGTGCGGCGCGGTTCGAACTTATGCACCCAATCGCGCGCAAGGCGCTACATGACTTTCTAAAGGGGTCTCCATCCCAGCCTGTTGCCCTCTCTGACGATGCGTTCGCGCTATTCATTAACCACTTGGGAAAGTATCTCCTGGACAAAGACTTGGACGAGCAAATCTGCCGGGACATCGACTCATACAGAGAGCTGGTCCTGGAGGCTGTTGGGCAGACCTAACAGTGACACTGGACTGGAAAGTCGGAGGTTTTGATCTCGTCATGCAGCTCCCGTCATTGCGCGCCCCAAAGGTTATTTGGCGCAGACCCATGATCTTTGGAGTCTGCGTTTTCCGTGCACCGTGAGTTTTCGGCAAGCCTGAAGGGGTCGTGAATCCTTCCCCAAAACCCTCGAACAATGAAGCGAATTGCGGGCGTTACTCTTTTGGCTTCAATCGGTTAGTTTTCCATACAATCCCCCATGCCCTACCCTCTGCGCGCGTCTACGCGAACCCTAGGCCCTACCCGCTACGACATACATTCTGAACCGTATTCAGTCACGCTTCCGGCAGGCCGCTTGCTGACCGCCAGTCCGCGTTCCAAACCCTTCAACATATGACTCTCTCATTCACTACACCTCGCCGGTTTTGACCGGCGCACAAGGAGGCCGAAGATGCCGAGGTTCCAGCCCGGCGACTACGTCAAGGCTAGGTTCAAAGATGACCTCACGGGCGAGAGCGAGTGGATGTGGGTGGTGGTGTCCTCCGACGACGAGGAGGGCGTCCTCTTCGGGAGGCTAGACAACGAGCCGCCGTTGGGCACGGGCCTCCACGTAGGCGAGGAAATTGCGGTCGACTACGACCAGGTCGTCGAGCACAGGGAGGCGAAGGAATTCGAGAGGCAGCAAGGAGGTCTGGCTGTACCGCTCCCGAAGCGCAGCCAAGATTATGACCAAACTATGGCTGAAGAGTTTTCAAAATGCCTCGTAAACCCTCACAATATCAGAGGGAGAATTGGGAGCTAGGTGGCTGTCGAATCTAAGAGTTATCAGTTGGTTTGGAAAAATGAGTAGGCCCGGAAAGGCCGAGAGTGGCCGTGGATTCGCAACAAATAGCCCGCCTACGCGCTCAGTTTTGACTGCAGGGAGACACTCTCCGCCTTTACATTTCGCTCCAAGTGGAGTGGCCACGCTTCACTCAGCCTGCGGTCCGCCAAAACGTGCGGGCCACGCGCAACGAGTGAGTCAGGACCAAACGCACGGGCCGAATGAAGTAGTATAGGAATTCAGGTTTCTGGGGCAGGCGAATCACTCCAGTCGGCGGATCCGGCGGTTGCGGGTTCGCCAAGTTAAGCCCAATCAGCGGATGCGGCGGCTGCGGGTCCGTGGGGTCAAGCCCAGTCATCGGAAGGGGCGGCTGCGGGTCCGTGGGGTTAAGCCCAGTCAACGGAAGCGGCGGCTTCGGGTCCGGCGGGTTATGCCTCTTGGGTGGACTGGGCGGCTGCGGGTCCGGCGGATTATGACTGATTGGTAACTTCGGTGGGTACGTTGGCGCTCCCGTGGAGGCATGCGCCGTGGGAGCGGCAGCAACGATGGTGGCTACCAAGGCCGAGCCTGCCATGACCATCTTGCCCACCGCTTCGCGGCGAGAAGGCAGTCCCGCATTTGAAGCCATGCCACGGCCAGCTACCATGAGGCCCGCCTCTTCCAGTTCCTCGAGAGCCTGCAGCACCAAATTGCGATCCGCTGATCCTCCGTATTTCGCTTCGACGACCCGCATCAGGTCGTCGACTGTCTTGTTCAAGCAATGTACTTTGTCATGGGTCTTGTCGTAGAGAACCACCTCTTCAGGCAGGTACTCTGCGAAGATTCCGCTCTTCTTTGCCACTGGCTTCACTGTCGCCTCCACTCTGTTGCCTGCCACTTTGCCTCAAGTGCGGAAGACCTACCTGGATGTTCAGTTGGACGGTCCAGGTGATGGAATGAGTGATGTGCTCCCTTAATGAGCGGCTACCAATCAACATAGGTTCATCCTTTTTCATTATGTTTGCCGCAAATACGATTCACAGCCATACCCTAGATAGTAATCTTCGTCCCGTTGCTCTGCTTCGACAAGGACACCGCAGTACTGGTACGGAGGTGGCGTTGGGGAGTACCGTTGATTTGAGCCGGAATTCCCCTTTTCGATTCTTGACCGACCGTTAGGGGAGCGCGGCGCCATCGGTAAGTATCGACTAGGGCCAATTGCCGGGAGGATCGCGCTCGATTTACCCCAACAGATTGGCGGGGGGAATCATTCCGCAGGGAGCACGAGCTCTTCCCCTATGGGAGGAGGGATGGCCGGGACCGCCGATGAAGCTAGTTGGAACGCTTGCGGCTTGCTAGCCGGGGCTTCGGCTTGCCACGTACCGTCCGCTAGCGTGGCTGGCTCTTGCCCTTGAGATTGAGCGCCACGGCAGCGCGGATGAGATCCTTCAAGGCCACCTCATCGACCTTGTCGCCTTCGTGGATGTCGATGGCGCGCCTGACATTCCCCTCGAGGCTGGAGTTGAATAGACCTGAAGGGTCCTCGAGCGCCGCTCCCTTGGCAAATGTCATCTTGACGACGTTCTTGTACGTCTCTCCCGTGCAGACGATGCCGCCGCGGGACCAGACCGGTGTTCCGGGATTCGTGGGTTTCACCCACTTCCACTCTTCGACGATCTCAGGGTCTGCCTCGTGGATGATTTCGCGCACTTTCGCGAGCGTCTTCCCGCGCCAGTCCCCAAGTTCCTTGATCTTCTCGTCCAATAATGCAGAAGCAGATTCCACCGCCACGGGCCTTTTCATGTATGTACACCTCCAACTCTCGCAACTAGTTTAGCTTCGCTCTGCGTAACCTACAACCTCCGCAAGCAGGGTAGCGCAGACCCTCGCATCTCAGAGAGTCTGCGGCTTTCCCCCTGCCACGACCCGCGGTTCTGGGCTTTGATCGCCGTCGCCGCATGTTCACAAAAAGTGGACGTTTACCATAATAAGAACCGCAGACTTTGATCATTACAAAGTCTGCGCTACCCTGCTACCTCGCTCGAAACGGAGGTCTCCGTAAGGCCGGGAGATGGATTGAAACATGGGATTGCCTGCGACGGCCTGGTCAGCATCCCCATGAGCCGGCTGAACGACTACGTAGGTAGCCTCTCGCCCCAGAAACTTTCGCGCCTGTCGCACGCATTAAGAGTCGCTCTGGACATATAAGGGCGGCATAAGAACGGGGGAATGCCATCCCGCCGAAAGAGAGAAACGACCTAAACCGCCCGTCAGCCGACGGGTCAACCGCTCGCCGGCGGGGCCTGCAGGCGGCGCCAGAAGAAGTACGAGAGCCCCCAGAGCACGCCGGCGGCCGCCGCCCAGCCCCACGCCTCCGGGCCATCGTCGTACGGCCGGCCGCCGTTCAGCCGGTGCGTCGCCCGCTGCCCCACTTGGTGGCATACGGCAGCACGAACAAGTAAAGACCGGTGAACGTTTGCAAGGCGAGCGGGAGCAGCGCCAAGAGGCCCACCCAGACGGTATACTTCTTCTGTGCCACGGCGACGATGTTGACGATGACGCCCACCGTAAAGGCAATGGACAGCCAGCGGTGGATCTGCCGAACCCATTTGTTCCAGTTCATTGGGACCTCCTCTCAGGCGGCCAGTTGGGCGTTTCAATACCGAACTGCTTTGCGTACTCGGCGTTCAATCGCTGCCAGTCGCCGAACTTCAGGGCGTCGGCTCCAACGATGCGTCCAATCGGCGCACCCGCGAGGAGCCGCTCAAGGACGTCGAAACAGATGTGCCAGCCCGCGGCGCCCCACGCGATGAAGCGGCGATCGATGTTGTGCCAGAGCGTCAGGCGCGTGCCCCCACCAAAGGCTTCGAGCTCCCACCGCATATCGAACCCACCCCAGTTGTACTCAAGCACCTTGGGAGCGTCGGCTCGGGTCACTGTTGTTTCGGAAGCCTGCGGCCTGGGCGCTCCCACCGTGGTGAGCTTCACCGTGGTTCCAACCTTACCCAGGCTCCCATCAGCTTCAAAGGGCGCCCACTCGCGCAGATGCTCCGGGTCGGTCAGCGCCTGCCAGACTTTTTCCGGCGAGTGGCGCAGTTCTCTGACGAGAATGAGCGTCCACTTCTCTCCGTCCTTTCGTATCTGCGCCCCGCTGGCCGGACCCGGTGTGTACTGCTCGCGATCGGTCACCCTCTTCTCCTTAGCGTGAATAGCGTGCCAGTTGGGTGAGCTGAATGAGGTTGCCGCAGGTGTCTTTCAGCATCGCAATGGTCGCGCCGGTTACGTCGGTGGGCGGCATCGTGAACTCGACGCCGCGGGCCTTGATCCGCTCGTAGTCGCCCTTGACGTCCTCGGTGAAGAACATGGCCGCGGGCTGGCCCTGTTGAAACATGGCCTGCTGATACGCTTTAGCCGCGGGGTTGTTGTTCAGCGCAAGCTGCAGCTCAGTGCCGTCCGGTTCCTCGGGCGAGGCCACGGTCAGCCAGCGATATGGGCCCTGACTGAAATCGGTTTTCTTGGCAAAGCCCAGCACCTCCGTATAGAAGCGCAGGGCCTTGTCCTGGTCGTCCACGTATACGCTGGTCACTTTGATTTTCATTTCGTTTCTCCTTTGCCAGGTTCGCGGTTTGGGCCGCGTCGTTTTCTTCTGGTCTTCCTTTTCGTCGGTGTTGAATGATCCATGCGGTCGAGGTGGCGTTCCAGAGCATCCACGTGAGCGGACCAGAACCGGCGGAACGGAGCCAGCCAGGCATCCACCTCCTGGAGCGGTTCTGGCTTCAGCCGGTAGAGACGGCGCTGTGCGTCCACCGTGGATTCCACGAAACCGGCCTCGCGCAGCACTCGCAGGTGCTTTGACACGCTCGGCTGCGGCATGCGAAGCTGGCGCTCGATCTCTCCCACCGACTGTTGGGACGAGACCAGGAGGCCCAATATCGCCCGGCGGTTGGGCTCCGCAATGACTTCGAACACAGATTCCACTCTCTTAATATACTTTGCAGAGCATATACGTGTCAAGGTATATTTAGGCAGGGGGCCCAGGCTCGGCCATCATTGACAGCCCGTCGAATGAACGGCGCTGATGAGGGTCAAATAACTCCTTGAGGCTTGCGCAGTGACCCAATATAATGGAGGCCCAGGAAAGCCCCCAGAGAGGGGGTCAGCGCCTCCGGGAATCTTGATAGTGCCCCAAGTTCGGCGGGGAGTCTTTGCGGAGAGTTAAGGAAGAAGATTCTTCCCCAGGGCGTGTGTCTCCACGGTTAAAGCAGTTCCTGATGAATCCTCCCGAGATTGAACTCTGCTTGCTGCTCTCTCGAGCCCACCTTTCACCGCAGGCGTGGGAGCGGGCGCTTGAATTGCTATCTACTCCCTTGCGCTGGGAGTTTCTCCTCGAACGCGCCAAGGCCTTCGCTCTTTTTCCTCTGCTCTACACGGGGCTCAGCACACGTGGCTTTCCGGGTGTTCCGGATGCCGTTCGCGCGGAATGGGCAAGCATCTTCCGATTGCACGTGATTCGCACCGAACTTCTCGCCATGGAGTTGGCCCGGATTCTCCGGCTGTTGAGTAATGCAAGAATATCCGCCATGCCGCTGAAAGGTATTCCCATGGCAGAGTCGCTCTACGGCGATGCCGCCCTGCGCGTCAGCGACGACATTGACCTGCTCGTTCCCCTCGGCCAGGCCATCGAGGCCTTTCACATACTCGTGTCCTCCGGCTATCAATCGGAATTCACGACACAACCACGTTTGTTGGAACTCAACATACACTACGGCAAGGATTGCTTGCTGATGCGAAAAGAACCCGCATACACCGTTGGCCTCGAACTCCACACAGCTCTGGTGTGGGGCGGTTCACTGGACCGCGGGCTGCTCGAGCAAGTGTGGGCGGAAGCGCCACGCATCACGTTTCGTGGAGTCCCTGCATTCGCCTTGAGCGCGGACTGGGAATTCCTCTACCTCGCGATTATTGCCAGCCGACATGGCGGATCTTCATTGAAGTGGTATGCCGACCTCGACCGGATGTGTTACCGAAACTTGGTCGATTGGAAAAAGGCGAGCCAAAGAACGCAATCGCTGGGCTGGGAGAAGGTCGTTCGATCCAGCCTTGAGACTTGCAGTGCCCTATTCGAAACGTCCTTTAATTCCGCCTTCGGCTCCCCGCCGCCCTCGCGACGGTCACGCGTCCCGCCTCCCTCAGCCGCGGCGCCACCTGCGTCCAACCTCATTCTGTTCCGCTTACTTAATACACCCGTCCGAAAGCTCCGCTATCTCGCCATTCGCCTCTTTGTTCCCACCGGGGCTGATTGCAAATTCTGCCCTCTTCCGGACTCGCTATTCTTCCTTTATTACATGTTACGGCCTTTGCGGGTCACAGTTAAGGTCGGAGGATGGTTCCTTGCCGCAGGCATCAAAAGGCTCTGGCGCCTGCTCCGCGGCGTCCGCTTGTGGTGATGGCAGGACTGGCGAGAGGCAGATTGCTTCTCAGTTTGACGTCGAGGCGGCAGTTCGCTGCAAATCCAAACTGAAACGCTACTGCCCGGTACGTCTGTTGCCGAGCCTGGGGGTTTAAGACAATTGAATATGCACCAACTGCGTCCAAGCGACATCCGTATTGCCTCTGGCTTCCTGTTGGCGCTTCTTGGCGAGCATGTTGGCGGAGGGGATTCCGGTCCGGGCGAAGGATTTCTCGCAGTCCAGGGAAGACGGACCGCGCATGTTGCCTTCCATATAGGCCAGTCCTGGGCAACGCGTGCAAGAACCGAGATGCGAACACGTCGAGCAGACGGGAAGATCGCGGCCACGGATGGAGCGCACGTCGTTCATCTGCTTCGAGTGACGCCAGATCTCCAGAAATCTCTGCTTGCGCACGTTGCCGGTAGGCAGCGGGAACTGCACGCAGGGGAAGACATCTCCATAGGGAGAAATGTAACAGAACGTGTGGCTGGCGCTGCACGGCAGCCCATCCAAGTCGCCGTCATCCACCGGCCGGGGCGGTGCGCAGAACTCCTCCACGTTCCCTACCAGGTCTCCATTCCGAAAGACCTGCTTTAACTCCTCGCCGCCGATTCCCAACCCGAGAACCGAGCGGTCTCCATCCATCATGGGGGTGATGGTGGGGTCGATAGTCCATCGGGCGCCGAGTTCCTGGGCCAGCGCCTTGACGCCTGCGTAGTCGGCGAGATTTTGCCGCATGAGAACATTGGCGACAATTACTTTTAACCCGCGGGACTGAAGAAAGCGGATGCCCGCGACCGAACGCTTCAGCGATCCGGGCAGTTTGGTGATGGCGTCGTGCACCTCCGCGCGGTGAGAATAAATGCTCACCTGCACCGAGTCCACGCCCAACTCCCGCATGCGGTCCGCCTGTTTCTCGCGGATCATGAAGGCATTCGTCTTGATCTTGACGCAGAACAGCAGTGAGCGCGCGTATTCCAGGATGTCGAAGAAATCCATGCGCATCAGCACTTCGCCGCCACTTAAAGTGAGGAAGAATGTGCCGGCGTCCGCCAACTGCCGCAGCACGTCGCGCATCTCGGTGGCAGTCATCTCGCCGTGGTCGTCGTGATCGAGGTAACAATGGACGCAACGCTCGTTGCAGCGATAGGTGACGTCCAACTGCACACCCAAGGGCACGCCCAGGGCGATAGCACGCTGATTCATTTCCTCCATCAGTGTGGGCATTGCTGCTCCGTGAAGCAGGAATTAAGAAGCAGGCTTCTTAATTCTCGCCTCTCCCTACTCCAGCGGCTTGTCCGAGACTTTCATGATCCCGTGGTCCGCGAGTTCCCGCACAAAGCTTTCGGCATCTTTGAGCGCTTCCTCCGGCGTGATTTCGAATTCGGCGCAAACCTTCTCCTTGACGATGTCCTCAAGAGGCGTGCGCCCGTCAGCCGCCTGCCAGATCACCAATCCAACGCTGTCCAGACTGAACAAAGTCGAGTCGCGGGTCAACATGACGATCATCTCGTCGCCAAGCTGCCGGGCCGCGATCTCATTGCTTCTGGCAATATAGAGTGGACTCATGCACCGGAAAACCGAAAATCGAAACTGGAAAATCGAAACTAGAAACCGGAAACTCGAAATACTCGCCTCGGCCACCCCACTTCGGACATTTTACACCATTCCCTTGGCCCGTTACACTCTTTATTTTACCTGATCAAATCCCACACTCGAGCGTCGGGCGCGAACACCAGCCGGCGCACGGGTACGCAGCTCACGAATTCGAAGGCGGTCTGGAACACCATCTGCGCCAGCTCGTCATCCTGGGCAAAAAAGAGGATATTCTGGAGCAGCGCCCGCACGGCCTCGGCCTGGCTAACCTCCTGGATGGTGTTTTCAGGGCCCTGGCCAAGCAAGTACAGCGCAGCGATGGGAGCCCGCAGATTCTCGCCAAGGCGCGCCAACTCGCCGGCGAATGGCGTGCCAAACGCCACATACGATTGTCGATTGTCGATTGCCGATTGTCGATTGCCTTCTTGATTCTGACTCCTGGCTCCTGAATCCTGAATCCTGACTCCTGACTCCTGACTCCTGCCTTTCCGCACGTACGAAATCTCATCCGTGAGCAGCACAACGTCGGGTGGGGCCAGGCGCGAGATGGTGGTTTTCCCCGCGCCCGAAACGCCGGCAAACAGGAAGGCCCGGCCGTTGCGCACGGCGCTGGCGGCATGCACCAGGAAGCCGCCGTCGCGCGCCAATATAAGCGAGTGCAGCATGCGCAACACGGCGTCGATGGAATAGGGATTGGCGCTTTGGCGCACCCATCCCCGGCGGCGCACGGGATCACACTCGGCGCGAAAATCGCCGCGCTCCATCACCCAGCGCCCGCCCTCCAGCCGCACCCGCGCGTCCTCGGCATCGCTCATGAGGCCCGGCGGAAGCAACTCGACTTCGAGCTCGAAGGCTGAAACTGGAAGCTGGAAGTTGGAAACTCGGCGAGCGGCGCTCGCAGGCTCAAATGCGCTTTCTGCATCATCCTGCATGGCTTGCGGCTCGCCGCGGCCCGGCGCCCCGGAGGCCGGATCGCCCGCCGCGCGCCAGCCTACTACGAACTTTCCATAACGATCCTCGAGCAGACTCGCAAACTCGGCGCTGTCGGTGCGCACTAGAATCGGAATTTCGCCGATTTCAATGCACAGCTCAAATTGCGGTTTCACCCTTCCTCCCACAAAAGCGTCTGCTCTTCTCATTATCGCAGAATCCGAGAGTGTCCTAAATGTGGGTTGGTCATTGCCTGTGATCTCTCAGCCCTGAAAGGGCGGCCCAGCAAAGCCCAGGCCAACGGCCTGGGTGGAAGCGGTAAGAGGGTATTTCATTTCCTGCCTCCAGCCCTGAAGGGGCGCGATAGCTGCGCCTTCCGTAGGTCGCCCCTTCAGGGCTCGACCGGGAAAACCGCCTCCTTTCCCAGGCCGCTGGCCTGGGCTTTGCTGGGCCGCCCCTTCGGGGCTGTGAGTTGCAGGCGAAGTCCAGCTTCGAGTTTAAGACACCGGGCACCACACTAACGGCGGGAGAGGCGGCGCGCCACGCGGGCACAGAATTCTGAGCGAGCCAGAAACCAGGAGGCCGCTCTGGCCCAGCGCGTGAGACGCGGATCGAGGCGGCGCCCACCCCGTAGGATGGCGGTCACGCGCCCCAGCAGTTCTTCAGGTGAGACAGGCGGGTCAGGCGCGCGCAGCGCATCGCCGCGGGTGATGAGCACTGTGCCTTCCTTCACACTGACCTTCTTCACCACACGGTGCGCCAAGAAACCCTCATCGCGCTTGCAGAGCACGACGTCCCCCGGCGAAATCTCCGCCATGCTCTGACCACGCACCTCCAGCATGTCGCCCGGCCGGATGGCGGGGAACATGCTCGTGCCGGTCACCGCCAGCTTGGCCTGGCCGCAAGATTTCAAGACTTCCAGGAATAGCTCGCCCTCAAGCTCGCCGCGGGCGTCACTCATACGAGGTAAATGTAAACGAGAAAAGTTCAAGGGTAAAGGTGGAAGGTTAAAGGACCGAGTTAACTGTGTTTGTCTCTCGGCGGTCAGGTTGCGCGAAAGCGCCACGAGCTGTCTGCCCCAACCAAATGCAGATTCTTCGCGCGCCGCGAAGCAACTCACCCGTAGTAGTACAGGGCAGGTGGCGGGCCTGCTGTAAAATCGCCAAGCGGAATTCCCCCATATGAGCGCACCTACGAAGACTTGCGGTTGTGGGCGCACGTGCTCTGATGGGTCTGGACCTTACCGCAAGTCAGCGCCTGGGTCTCGAAGACGCGCTCGAAGCGAACCGCCGGCTTCCGGTAGGGCTTTCGCGCCCCTTCCCGCACCTCGAGAGGGCTGGCACGCCGTTCCGTATCTTCGTGCTGCTTCATACCCGTAGCCTCCAATCAAAAACCACGTTACCAGGGGGGAACAGGTCTGAATCCTGAGCCCCCGGTGACGCCTCTATCAACCTTAAGACACCTGCCCCCGATTTGTCACCAGAATAGTGGCGCATACATACAAAGCAATGTATGCGCCACTTGTGCGATTCCCTATGGGGACGCTTGCGACGCCTGCGTGGCGTTAAGCGTGGGTCCTGCCCCCGGCGTGCAGATGCTGCTGGCGTAGCTTGAGCCGTTCGCGCCGCCGCCCGCAGCCCCGTCGAAGTTTACGAAGTAGATATTCGAACCGCCGCTCGAGGTGGAGACGGTGTTGTCAATCGCGAGTGCGCCCGTTGCCCAACAACCATTTGTGCCGGGGGTTGTAACATTCAGGCCGTTCCCCGCAATCGCAACCGATGACGGGTTGTTTATGTTGTAGGACAAAACGCAGCCATTCCCAGCAGTGGTGGTGCACCCGCCCACGTTCCCCCGGTTGACGCTGAAGAACAGATAATCGGTCCCCGCAGTCGTCGTGGTGCCGTTAGAGGTGCACGCGCCGTTGCAAAACTCGCTGAGAGGAGACGGCCATGGATGGGCGCCGCTGACCGTGAGGCCGGTCACGGCGGAAGACGCGGCTGACATCACATTGCTCGCGATCGGCACCCGGTAAAGCGTAGCCCCGGTCGTGGCGCCGGTGTTTCCTACCGAGTAGAGGCTCCCGGTTGGAGTTGAGTTCGAGTAGTAGACGTTGTCGAAGCTGCCGGCGTAGAGGTTATACCCGGCCCCGCCGGTTCCTAGGGCTTCCTCATTATGTGGGGTGGCGGCGGTCCCGGTGAAGGTCGTTAAATACTGGAAAACGCAGTTGTGCCCCGCCGTGCCGCAGTTTCCGATGGCGGCGCTGCCGGCGACGAACGCGTACACCGTCCCTGCGCTCGAGTCAACCAGTGGGGCATCAAAAATTCCCTCGCTGGCGCCCCCGCCCAACTGTTCCGACGTAGCAAATTTCTCGAAAGTGCCGCTATTGCAAGTGGTGAAGCTCTGGTACGAGCCGCCCGCGTCCACCGAGTACAGAAAACCAGAGGTGTCGCCCACGAACACGCACCCGGTGGTGGAATCGTATACGGGCGAGGCAACAGGAGCGGAACCTAACGCGGCGGAGGTTGGGCCCGTCACCGCCGACGCCAAAAACACCCCTGTGAACTTTTCCAGGTTGCCGGTGTCGTCGCCGACGAAAAGGGCATCGTCAAGGGCGAAATCATAATACGGCGCGGAGTACGTGTCATTGTTACTGAGCCCGGTGACCGTCATGCACGGGGCTGTGCAAGTCAGGATGTTGGTCGAGGTTGTCGGGACAACAGGCGCCGTCAGGGTTCCCGGGCTGGACGTGCTAAATTTCAGAACCACGAGTTGGGCGCCGCTCCCGTTGGACTGAATAAACGCTAAGTCGCCCGTGGTTCCGGAGTAGCTGGACGCGATGATGGGGGAAGTGGTCACGGCATAGCCCGCGCCTGTGTTATAGGCCCAGTACACCGCCGGCACGCCTGACGTGCCGCACCCACCCGATCCGGAATAGAGGTTGTTGTAAGCAATGATGTTTGCCGTGCTTGCAGATCCTGCATACCCGGTCGGGTACACGGCAAAGTCGTTGGCACAACTAATGCTGGAAGAACTGGCTACATACGTTGCGGGGAAGACGTTCGGCTGCACCGTGGCCACGCTGCCGCCGCTGAGCGTCCCGGGGCTCCCGCCGTTGAAGGCCGTAAAACTGCCGGGCGCCGCCGTGAGGCTATCTCCAGTAGTGCCGCCAAAGCGGGCAGTGATGACTAGGTTGTTGGTGGTACCTGAGTTCGAGCTGGCGGACACGCCTGTGGAAGCGGTTTGCAACGTGGGATTGTTGTTGATGGTGGTCGCGATATTGCCGGCGAAGGTGGATTGCGAAACAGCGGCATTCCCCGACCAGTAAGTGAAAGCAGTATTCGAGGCCGTGCCGTTGCTGCCAGCCGTCGTCACTCCGACCGTGATTCCCGTCGGCGAGCCGAAGAGTGAGTCGGTGATTCCGGTCGAGCCGGCCGTGGAGGCGGTCAACGTGATGGTTGAGCTACTAACACTATGCGAGGCGACCCCGGCAATGGTACCAAGGCCGGTATTGATGTTGGTGGCGAGGCCTGTGTTTGAAATCGGACTCGGCAGGGCGAAGGTGTGACTCGTCCCCGACGTCGTGCCGACGCCTCCGCCTGTGGGGTTAGTTAGGGTTACGCCCGACGCGGTGTTCGCAATAACGGCACCGCTGGTGCCTGCGCACTTCCAACTCGAAAGGCTGACTGAAGTGCTGTTAGCCGTGTACGAGGCGGTAACTCCCGTATTTGCCCCCTGCCCTGTCGCCAGGGCATAACATGGGTTGGTCGCACTTGTGTTCGAACAGGTAGAGGCGCCCGTGTTCTGTATCGCACGATACAGGGCCTCGGCGGTGTTTTCGTGGCCCTGGGTACCACTTCCGCTAGCGCTCACCAGAACGCAATTCAGCGTCGAGCCGCACCCCGACGTACCCAAACTCGCCTCCCAGGTGTACACAACGGCGCCGACTGTCGTCTCTCCGGTAAACCCGTTGCTGCCGACAGCGATGGACCCTCCTGATGGTACCGTCCCGCCGGTGGTGAC
Organism: uncultured Acidobacteriota bacterium; assembly: GCA_963842495.1. GTDB lineage: Bacteria > Acidobacteriota > Terriglobia > UBA7540 > UBA7540 > CAVROP01. The sequence goes on along the minus strand of CAWJHY010000057.1, from coordinate 84,693 downwards.
ATTCGTTGGTGTGGTGCCAACCGACACGCCGGCACCCGGCGGGATGCAGTAGGCGCTGGCGGGTACACTGATAGTAGCCACCTCAGCGACGGGTGCGCTGGCGCTTAGGGTCACGCTGTCGAGCAGAAGAGTCGAAGTACCGCTCACGCCTGAGGTGGGAGCCGCGACTGTAACCGTCAAGGCAGCCGCTGCGCCGGCGCCCATGCCCGAGCTCCAGTCTTTCTTTACGGGCTGTTGCTTCTTCGGAGCCGTGCTCACTGGTGACCTGTCCGCGTGCTCATTCGAAGCGTTCAATATGGCGCTTCGCGCAGCGAAATCCGGCGCGGCCGCGAGGGCGCGCGCGGTGGCGCTTCGCTTGAGCACCTGCATCTGGTAGCGCGGGTTATTGGTGATCGCGTACCACTGCTGGGACTCGCCGTTCTTCATAGCCTCGGCGGCGGTTCCGGGACTGGAAAAGACCAAGTGGTGGAAGCTCCAGTCGTCGATCAAGGGCACTCCCCGCGTGGGGGCTTCCTGGCCGAAGATCAAAATTCCCAGGCCGACGATGCCCAAGAAGGCCACGGCGACAAGTAAAAGCCTATAAAGAGAACGCTTCGCAGATTTCATGAGTTGTTCCTCCTCTGATCTTCTCCGACTCCTGGATTATAGATAACCGTTTGTTATCACTGCTGGCCTCAAAAACCAACAGTACCATGGTACGTGGTACCGTTCTGATTCGAACCTCAACTCCGTGGTGCGGGCAGCCTGCCCCGACCTGTCGGGGTCCCGCCCGCTGTCGCGGGAGCGTCCCGCTCCCGCAAGCCAACCACCACGAATCCCCGCCTCGCGATTTGCCGACGTCCGTGCGTCAAGGTCGCCGTATCTGCCACGCCGGGCTTCGCAACTCCCTCAAATCCACCATTGCGCGGGCGAGATGGCCCGCAGAACAAGCACAAGACTATGAGACTATTTTCGCGCCTTCGAGACGGAAGGCTCGAACAAGTAAAACCCAGAACGGAAGCGCTGTCAAGTACCAATTGGTGCAATAACTAAGTGACGCTATTGTAAACACTTATGACAATGCAAACAATGGCGTAGAGGCCATTTGCGCTTCGGAGGGCTCGGGACGCGGCTGGCAGGGTTCAGTCAATGCAAGATCAAGAAATGCTCCTGGCGGGCGGGACGCCCGCACCACATCAGGCAAATGGTCAGATGTCAGATTACAGATTTCAGATAATCAAATGTCAAAAGGTGCTCCTGGCGTGTACGGGCACGCCATGGCGTGCCCCTACGTCGGGCGGACCGCCCGGAGCAGGCCGCTCCGAAGTCGCTATACCCGCCAGGACAGCAAACCAGGCGGCGTTGGCGGGGATGTGCAGGTTGAAATCGGCCATACTATGGACCAGCAGGCCGCAGCATCCGAGGGCAGCGCCCAGGCGAACCCAGCCGGCATTCGATCCAAACAAGTGTGCCGCATTGCGGAAGGCCAGATAAAGAAACAGGGCCATGGTGGCGAGAATGAGCAGGGCGCCCACGAGTCCGGTTTCCGCGGCGGCTTCGGCGTAGTCGTTGTGCGCGTGGTCGATCCACTGGTCGGTGGGGAAACTTTGATAGCGGGGATAAGCGGTCTCGAAATCTCCCAGGCCCACCCCCAGCCAGGGATGCTCGAGCCACATGTGGAGGGCGTCGCGGGAGAACGCTTTGCGCTCCTCGGCCCAGTCCGCCCAGGTTCTATTGACGTAGGCTACCGAGCCGAGCTTTTTGGCCACCCAGCCGGGGTCCAGGTAAGCGAACAGGGTGACGCCCGCCACCAGGGCGAGGCCGGCGGCGGTGGCCAAGCGCCGCTTCTGTCCCGTGCGCAGCGCCGCCCGGCGGAGCACCACCGTGGCAATAACCATCTCCGCGGCCAGCGCCAGCAGGCCGGCGCGCGAGCCGGAAAGCAGCAGAGCGGCGAGCGCCAGCACCACCGCCGAGACACGCCATATCGAACCTTCCAGGGATTGCCTTCCATGCCGTCCGGCCATGTAGAGAATCGCAACCGGAAGGAGCATTTCCATGAGCCCGGCGAAGTGGTCGCGGTTGACGTACGGACCAAACATGGAGCTATTCGGCGTCTCGAAGAGGCCATAAATCCGTTGCGCGCGGGAAGCGGATTGGAGAATGGCGAAGAGTCCCATGCCCCCGGCAAAAATCAGCACCACCATGCCGAAGGGCTGGAGAGCGGAACTGCGCGCGCCGCCAAAAAGTTGCACCGCGAGGAAAAAGAAGATCAAATCCGAGGCCAGCAGAACCAGCGCTTGGCGAGTTTCCGAGGTGTCGAGCGTAAGGCGAGCCGCAGATTGAGCCGCTGCCAGGAGAAAGAAGAGGCCCAGCGGTATGTAGAGCGGCGACCATAGCGGTTTGATTTGACCGAGCTGAACGCTTCCCAGGGCCCACAAAAACAGCGCCACGCTGGCGATCAAGCCCAGAGCTACCCAGGCCACCGGGACCACGGCGCCAAAGGCTAAGGGCGCTCCAAACAGAGCCGCGACAAGTAAGATTCGGGCAGTGTGCAAGGGGTAATTAAAAGCCCGAGGGCGAAGCGGGAAAGTCAAAGGCCGGGGAGCACTTGCTCCACCTGCGTCGCCGGGCCGCTGGAATATTTTGTCCTCTAGTTGCAACGCCTCTCCTTAGCAGGCTGCCGAAGGTCCCATGGGCCTGAGGAGCCGCCTCGCGCTGCGGGCGTCCCGCCTGGACCGGATCAGGGACGTATGCAACGCCCGTGGCGCAGCCGCGTCAACGAAGTGTTGCCACATCTTATCTTTCACAACAGTATCCTGTCAAATCCGCTGGAATTGGGGTAGTGGCTCAATTTGAATTCGTAGCGGCGAGTTTACCTCGCCAAATGGCGGCGTAAAGCCGCCTTTACATCAAACTGCACCACTACCCAGCGCACTCGAAGATTGGAAGGCGAGAGGGTTTCGTTTATAATGACCACACGGTCGCTTACAGCGCTGCCCGTTGCCGCCGGATGAAGACCGGTGGCGTCACTCCCAGGCTGGCGGCTGGTCTGCCGGGCGTTTTGAAGCGCCGAAATCGAAACGGATGGTGAAGCGTGGCTGATCTTCCGACACTCGCCGGTAAGGAAAAGGGCTATGTGTACAGCATTATGGATATCATGGGCTTTCTTCCCCACCGATATCCGTTCCTGCTGGTTGACCGCATTGTGGAAATCGAGGGTGACAAGCGCATTGTGGGGCTCAAGAACGTGACCATCAACGAGCCCTTTTTTCAAGGACATTTTCCCGGTGCGCCGGTCATGCCAGGGGTGTTGATCATCGAGTGTATGGCCCAGGTGGCAGGGGTTATGATCTACCGCGACATGCCGGACAAGGACAAAAAGTTAATCTATTTCACGGGCATTGAAAACGCCAAGTTCCGTCGTCCCGTGCTGCCCGGCGACCAACTCCGGGTGGAAATGCAGTTGCTTAACCGGCGCAACAACTTTGGCAAAATGCACGGTCAAGCGACCGTAGAAGGGAAGTTGGCGGCGGAGGCGACCGTGGCCTTTGCCATCTCGGACCGTCCCGGCCAATCCGGCCCGGCAAGCCCAGGTCTGCTCGGCCAATTACGTTAATGAAGGCCCATCCCACGGCAATCATCCATCCCAACGCCCAGCTCGCCTGGGGCGTGACGGTGGGGCCGTATTCCCTGATCGGGGAAAACGTCGAACTGGGAGAAGATTGCGAGGTCATGTCGCATTGTGTGTTGGAAGGAAACACCCGCTTCGGCAAGGGCAACCGGATTTTCCCGTGGGCCGCGATTGGACTGGTTCCTCAGGATTTGAAGTACCACGGCGAGCCGACCCGGGTCGAGATCGGTGACGGCAACACGCTGCGCGAATTCATCACCATTCACCGCGCCACCGAGGCGGGAGACGGGGTCACCCGAATCGGCAGCCATAACCTCCTGATGGCCTACGTCCACATCGCGCACAACTGCCACTTGGGAAGCCATATCATCATGGCCAACGGGGCCTCGCTGGCCGGCCACGTCGAGATTCAGGATTATGCCTCGGTGGGCGCGTTTTGCGGCATTCACCAGTTCTGCCGCATCGGCGCTTACAGTTTCCTGGGAAGTTACAGCGTGGTAAACCAGGATATCCTCCCCTACTCGAAGACTTCCGCCCCCCGCCCGCTGAACGTTCTCGGCACCAACCGCTTGGGGCTCGAGCGGCGCGGCGTGAGCGCCGATGACCTGAAGGAGCTGGAGCGAACCTTCCGCCTGCTGAGCAGATCCAGGCTCAATACCACCCAGGCGCTCGAGGCCATCGATGCCGCCGGCTTCAAGTCTGACCACGTCCGCGCCCTCGTGGAATTCATTCGGACCTCTGAGCGCGGCGTAGCGAAGTGATCGAAATTCGAAACTGGAAATTGGAAACTGGAAATTGGAAGCTGGAAACTCAAAATTACCGTTCGAAACTCGGAGGGTGACCGTAACAAAACTGAACTCCAGCCTTAGATCTTTGAGTTTCCAATTTCCAGTTTCGAATTTCGAGTTTCGCTCATGAATGATCGTTATGCCATTATCGCGGGTAACGGCCACTTCCCTTTCCTGGTGCTGGAAGCGGCGCGGGACCAGGGCATTGACCCGCTGGTGGTGGGCATCAAGGAAGAAGCCTCGCCGGAACTCGCCTCCGTGGCGAGCGCCATCCACTGGCTGAGCCTGGGTGAAGTCTCAAAGCTTCTGGATTTGCTGGTGGCTGAGCGCATCGGCAGATTGGTCCTGGCCGGCCAGGTAAAGCACGCGCAACTCTTCAGCTCCATCAAGCCGGACGGCCTGGTGAGCCGCGTCCTGAAGAGCCTGCCGCGCAAGAATACGGACTCGCTGCTTGGAATATTCGTGCGGATGGTCGAAAGCCGTGGCATCCAGGTGGTGGATTCGACGCTATTTCTGAAGCCGCTGCTTCCGGATGCCGGTCCGCTCACGCGCCGTGCGCCGGATGCGGAGGAAGAATCCGACATCGAGTATGGCCGCGAGATTGCCAAGAAGCTTGCCGGCCTCGATATTGGCCAAACTATCGTAGTGTCCGGCCGGGCTTGCGTGGCCGTCGAGGCTATGGAAGGGACCGACGCCGTCATCGAACGGGCCGCCGGCCTCAGTAACGGACGGGCGCTGGTCGTCGTCAAAGTAAGTAAGCCCTGTCAGGACATGCGCTTTGATGTCCCCGTGGTGGGGCTGAAGACGATCCAGGTGATGCGGCGGTCCAACGCCCGCGTGCTCGCGGTGGATGCGGGCAAGACCCTGTTGTTTGAACGCTCGGCCCTGATCAAAGAAGCCGACGAGGCCGGCATCGCCATCGTGGGCATGAAAGACTGAGCAAGCGGAAAATGGAAATTGGAAAATGGAAAATGGAAATTGGAAACGGGAAATCGAAACTGGGGAGTCTATCCTGCAGGGCCAGTTTCTATTTTTCCATAGTTTCCAATTTCCATTTTCCAGTTTCCAGTTTCCAAGGTGACTGAGGTGAGCGATCGAGTTGCCGTAGCAGTCATCGGAGTCGGTGAGCACGGCAAGAAGCATGCCCGAGCATTGAAACAGCTCGCGGGAGCTGACCTCGTGGGGGTCTACGACCGGCGGCCGGAAAAAGCCAGGGAAATGGCGGCGGAACTGGGAGTTCGGGCGTTCGCGAGCCTGGACGAGGTATGGAAGACAGTTCGCGCCGTGAGTGTGGTTATTCCCCCCACCAGCCACGCGGAAGTGGCGCGCGAGGCTTTCGCCCACGATGTGGATGTGCTTCTCGAGAAGCCGATTACGCGCACCGTGGAGGAAGCGGAAGAGGTGACGGCCCTAGCCCAATGCCGGGGCCGCATCTTACAGGTCGGACATCTCGAGCGGTTCAACCCCGGGGTAGTGGCCGCCAAAGCCATAACTCGGCGGCCGCTGTTTTTTGAGATTCACCGCATGTGCGCGTTCAGCCCGCGCAGCCTGGATGTTGACGTGGTTTTCGACCTGATGATTCACGACCTCGATCTTCTCCTGTGGATGCTCGACTCCGAACCGTGCGAAGTCCGAGCGGTGGGGCTGCCGGTGCTTTCGGACAAAGTGGATATTGCCAATGCACGGGTAGAGTTTGAATGCGGCGCGGTGGCGAACATCACGGCCAGCCGCGCCAGCACGGAACCGATTCGAAAGTTCCGTTATTTTCAACCCTACGATTATGTTTCCATTGACTTTACGCGACGCGATGCAACGCTTTTACGGGTCGATAACAGCGGCCCCACTCCCCGCATCACTTTTCAGAAGCTCGAGACCAAGCCCGCAGACCCGTTGCAGTCGGAGCTCGAAGCCTTTCTCGAATCGGTCCGAACCCGCTCTGCCCCGCTGGTGGGCGGACTGGAGGGCCGCCGAGCCCTCGCCTTAGCCGAACGCGTCATGAATTGCATCGAAGAACATGCGGGCAAGGTGAACGTGCGCCTGGGCCGGCCGGTAGGCCAAAGCGGAGAGATGTAATGAGCCGCCCAATTTTCTAGTATGCTGTCCTGGGAGGGTGGCGCGTACATTGACTTCAATGTATGCGCCACCCCCGGCAAACTGGAGAATCCCAAGTGGGACTGCACACCGGGTTCTGATTTCTAGTTTCGAATTTGTTTTATGGCAGTTGTCGATATCAAGGACGAGAAGCTCCGGGCCGAATCTGTGCCGGCCGCGAGCCCCTCTGCACCCGAGCCGGAGTTCCACGTTACCTTTGTGGATACCGCGCTGCCGCCGGTCTCGCTTTTCAGACAAATTCGGGAGAGGCTGCGGGGACCGAAGAACGCGGTTCCGAAGGTATTCCCATCCAGCAAGGGTTCTCCCGTACCCGGGGCTGAATTCCACGCCACCTTCGTGGATACCACCCTTCCACCGATTTCGCTTTTTCGACAGATTCGCCAGAGGCTTCGCGAACCGAAAGTCCCTCTTCAGAGCGAGTATTACAGGCGTGGCGCGGATGCCGGGTCGGCCGGGAATTCCGTCGTCTCCGGGGGTGAGTTCCATGCCACGTTCGTGGAACGCACGCTTCCGCCCGTATCTCTGTTCCGCCAGATTGTAGCGGGGATCCACGAACCAAAGACTCCGGGTCCGATCAAGCCGGGGCATGTCACCTTGCCGCCGACAGAAGTCCCGCCTTTGGTTCCGGAAGACCCGAACCAGCTCAATCTTTTCGCGAGCCCCGAGAGCGCCTACCCGGCGGAGTCAAAGCCCCTCAATCTCCCGGCGGGGTGGCAGGATTATCACGTCGTGCTGGTCGTCGATCCGGAGGCCGTAAAGTGGCGGCGCCGGACGATGTACCTGTCCTCGCTGATCCTGCACGGATTCCTGCTGCTGCTTCTCCTCTTCTCACCGGACTTGCTGCGGCGCGGAAGGATGATGATCGGACTGCCCGTTCAAGTGGCGCCCAAAAAACAGTATTCGTTTCTTCTGCTCCCACCGGAGGTCCTACGCAAACTGACCGAGCCGCCTCCGGAGAATTCCCCACTCTCAGATCGAGACCGCAGGGCGCAAGGCCGTTCACCCACTATCAACCCCAGGGGACTTTCCATGCCCTACTCTCGCGGCAACACGCCATTGCCGGAGATTGCCGGCGGGCAGCCTCCTGCCGCTCCTCCCACTCCGCCTCCTGCGGCAGGCGGTAACGCCGCGCCTGCCGCTCCGGGCCCGCCGGCGAATCAGCAGCCCAACCCCGAGCCCCAAAACCAAGTCGCCAAGAACGACGGTTTGCGCCTGGAAGACGCTAAGCCCCCTTCCGGGGGCGGCGGCGCGGGCCTGAACCTCCCGAACCTTACCCCAGGCCAAGCTATCCAGCAGTCACTGCAATCCGCGGCGCACGGGCGTTCGACCGGCGGCGGAGTGGGCAACAGCTCAGGGTATGGAGAAGGCAACGGGCAGTTTCAGAACCTCGAGCCGAACTTCTCCACGGAAGGGCCGCTCATCCTTTCCGACACACGCGGCGTGGATTTCGGCCCGTACTTGGCGCGGGTGGTTTACGACGTGCGACGGAATTGGTATTCGGTGATCCCGGAATCAGCGCGCTTGGGCGAAAAAGGACGGGTGGGCATTGTCTTCGAGATCCTCAAGGACGGCTCCGTGCCGCAAGTGCGGCTGGTGGCCTCTTCCGGCTCCGACCCGCTCGACCGCGCGGCCCTGACCGGCATCCACGCCTCGGTTCCCTTCCCGCCCTTGCCGGAAGAGTTCACCGGCAACCACCTGGTTTTGCAGTTTATTTTCCTCTACAACCTTTCGCCTGGCCAGTAATCCGTCGATAGCGACGAGCGAGACTGGCTGGGGCGCACGGCCATGGCCCCTTCGCCGCATCCGGTTTCTCCAGTAGGGGCGAGGCGGCGCCTCGCCCCTGCACCGGCACGTTATGGACGGATCAGGGCAGCACGTCAACTCGATGTGCCTCAAGCGTGTCGGAAAAGCACTGGTCGGTATGTTAGAATCACAGCTTGAGGAGCGGCACCAACGGGAGGTGAGTGTACACACTTCACTTTCATTTTCACCGAGCTTTGGCCCCGGCATGAAACCCTTGATAGAGGAAGCTGGTAATGCTTCGCCTTTCTCGAACTCAACTCCTGGGTTGTTTTCTTCTGCTCGCGGTGGTTCTAGCAATCCTCCTGTTACGCGCGTTGCGTCTGGTATGGTGGTCCCGATAGAGCAGGGCGCTCCCCTGGTTGCCATTGTCGGTCCAACGGCGGCTGGAAAGTCGGCCCTGGCGGTTGCGGTAGCTGCGTCGCTGAACGGGGAGATCATTAACTACGACTCGGTGCAGCTTTACAGAGGATTCGACATCGGGTCGGGAAAACTCGCCTCCCAGGAGCGCCAGGGCATTCCCCACCACCTCCTGGACTGCCTCGAGGCCCAAGACGAGTTCACGGCAGGAGACTACCGCCGGGAGGCACTGCGCGTGTTGGCGGAAGTCAAAGAGCGAGGTAAATTACCGGTATTTGTCGGCGGCACCGGACTCTATCTTCGCGCACTCTTCATGGGGCTGTTCGATGGCCCGCCCCGCTCGGAAGAATTGAGGAGCCGGTTGCGTGCCCTAGTGGAGAGAAGAGGACGCGAGTTTCTCCACCGGCTCCTCGAGCGGCTTGATCCGGCGGCAGCGGCTCGAATTCAGCCCCGGGATGCGCAGAAAGCCGTGCGCGCCCTGGAGGTGTGCATCCTGGCCCGAACCCCGATCTCCGCGATGCAGGCGCGCGGCCGGAGCGGACTGGAAGGGTATCGGGTCCTGAAAGTGGGATTGCATCCCGAAAGAAAGGAGCTGTGCCGGCGGATCGACAAGCGCGTCGAGTGGATGTTCGCGCACGGCTTGCTCGAGGAAACTCGTTCCCTGCTGTCGCGCCAGGACTCGAGCCAACTGAAGGCCCTCGGCGCGTTGGGCTACCGCCAAGCCGGCGCAATCGTTCACGGGCAGATGAGTTTGCCGGACGCCATCTCTGAAACTCAGGCGGCTACCCGGCGATATGCCAAACGGCAGATGACCTGGTTCAGACACGAGGCGGGAATCACCTGGTTTAGCGGGTTCGGCGATGACCCGCGAATCCAGGCCCAAGTCATCGACGCTTTGCGTGAATCAAGCATCGCCGCCGATTCGTAGGGGCATGCCATGGCGTGCCCGTACACGGAAGTTCTTTACACGATCCGTGTGAGGGCGGCCCTCGTGGCCGCCCTCGGGCAACCACACGAGTTGCTCTTGCACCCGTCCGGTGGGCCGCACCAAGGAGATGAATCGTATGCCAGACTCCGGCGTTCAACATTCTGTTTCCAGAACTGGACAAGGGATGAGCGGACCTGTGCCAGAAAAGAGAGAAAAAATGGAGAAGCCACCGCAAAATATCCAAGACGGATTTTTGAATACTGTGCGCAAGGAAAAACTTGTGGTCACAGTGTATCTGTTAAGTGGTGTCAAACTTACCGGACGCATCCGCAGTTTTGATAAATATTCCTTGATCCTGGAGAGCAACAGCCAGGAACAGTTGGTTTTCAAGCACGCCGTTGCTACCGTGGTGCTGCCGCGCGCCGGAGGTGCTCCGGCACCGGCGCCGTCGGAGGGCTAAGAGGATTCGCCGCGCACAAACATCCGAGAGAGTTTTCCTGGCCGGCTGGGAGCCAACGTATCATTCGGGACGGATTCCAGGCAGGCCGGAGGCGGAGGATTCGCTTCTGGAACTTCGCGAATTGGCGGTGGGAGCCGGAGCGCGCATCGTGGGCTCTCTCCTTCAGAGGTCCCCCCAACCTGACCCCGCAACCCTGCTGGGGAAAGGCAAGCTGACCGAAGTCCGCAGTTCCGCCCACGCCGCAGCCGCCGACTTGGTCATCCTCGATCACGACCTCACCCCCTCTCAACTGCGCAACCTGGAGCGCGAGTTGGACCTGAGGGTGATCGACCGGACTCAACTGATTCTGGATATTTTTGCGGGCCGGGCTCGCAGCCGTGAGGGCCAGTTGCAAGTCGAATTGGCCCAGTTGAACTACCTGCTGCCACGATTGGGGGGACACGGCACTGAACTCTCCCGGCTGGGCGGCGGCATCGGCACCCGCGGCCCCGGCGAACAGCAGTTGGAATATGACCGCCGGCGCATTCGCACCCGCATTCGCTCGCTGCGCGAGGCGATCGAAAAGGTCCGGTCGCAACGCGCTTTGCATCGCACCCGGCGGCGGGACCGTCAATTCCTCACGGTCGCGCTGGTGGGCTATACCAATGCAGGGAAATCCACTCTCTTCAACGCCTTGACTTCCTCAACCGTGCTCACCTCTTCACGCCTCTTCGCCACTCTCGACCCCACGGTGCGCGCCTTGCCGCTGGAATCGCGCAGGCCTGTCTTGATATCGGATACGGTGGGTTTCATTCAAAAACTCCCGCCTCACCTCGTCGCCGCGTTCCGCGCTACCCTGGAAGAGTTGGAGGATGCCAGCCTTCTGCTGCATGTCACCGACGCCTCCGATCAGCGGTACGAATCCCAGGACAGCGCCGTCGAGGGCTTGCTGGAAACCCTGCGCGTGGGGACCACGCCGCGGCTTCATGTCTGGAACAAGATCGATCTTGTGGACGCAACCGGCAGGAAGCGGCTTCCCTCAGGGCCGCACGATGTCAGGGTTTCGGCGAGCAGCGGCGAGGGCCTTGACACCCTCCGCCAACGAATCGATGAAGCGTTGACCGCAGACCCCGTGATCGAGGTCGAACTCGACCTCTCATTTGCCGACGGCGAGAGTTTGGCGCTTCTTCATCGCTCGGGCGTCGTGCTCTCCACCCACTACCAAGACGAGCGAGTCAAGGTCCGGGCGCGACTGCGCGCCTCGCTTTGGCAACGGCTGAAAAGGCGCGAAGAGCGAGAGGCTTCCGGCTCCTAAAGGCAGGCATTTTCAAGCCCATACAGGTTGTGGAAAAAACTGTGGAAAATCCGCTCAGACTCGGCCCTTCTCCAGCCCGCGCGCACCCGCCAAGAATGCGGTCCCCGTGCAGATGCGGCCTTTTAATGCCGTTGTTTCAATAACTTACGAAACACCTGGGCCGTAAATGGACCTCCAACATTCGCATTTTGTCCGGGACTTAAAGCGCCTGTAAACGAGGGAGTTTTGCACAAAGATAAGGCAATCTCCGGGAATTTACCTAGCCCCGAACTTCCTGCTTAACCGCATAAAATCAGGCTAATATGAACCTAGGCTCGATGGGTGATTGATGGACGATGGTCGAGTGGCGATTGTCGAGGGATGGGGGATTCACGCTGTCAGCACCCCCAGGTGATGAGCGCTGCTGTGATTCCGAGCGGGCCGAGGAATCCTGCCCTGATCCTTTCGTCAGCGATCCGCCTTGAAGCAAAGCGAGATTCCTCGCTCCGCTCGGAATGAAGCCGCATATTCAAATCAATGGTTCGTAGGGCGCGCTTCCAATCGACAATCAACAATCGGCAATCGTCCATCCGTTGACACCTCCCTGAAGGTCCGATATAGTTAGGTGGGGCGGCGTAGCTGTCCTGACGTTGCATTAGGGCGCTTGCGGTTAGGGTGTCCATCCTGTTCGCTCCTCCGCTCGGGCAGATCTCAAAGGCGCATGAATCTCCCCATTTCGCTTACCTTGCTCCGCATCTTTTTTGTGCCCCTGGTGGTAGTGCTATTACTGACTTCGGGTCGGAACATGGACCTGTGGGCGGTGGTGGTGTTTCTCCTCGCCGCGACCACTGACCTTTTGGATGGTTATCTGGCGCGGAAACGCGGCCAGGTGACTTCGCTGGGCATCTTGCTGGACCCGATTGCCGACAAGCTGCTCACCTCGGCCGCCTTCATTTCTCTCGTCTATCTGCATTTAATCTCGGCTTGGATGGCAGTGATAATTATCGGCAGGGAATTCGCCGTGTCGGGTCTGCGAGCCATAGCCTCCGCGGAAGGTTTCTCTCTGGAAGTGTCCGAACTGGGAAAGACAAAGATGGTCTTTCAGGTTGTGGCGATCACCGTGATCGTGCTGGAGCGGCGGCTGCCTCTGCTCCGCCTCCCGGGCAGTGTCCTGTTATGGATGGTGGTTCTCTTCGCGCTGGCGTCTGCGGGACAGTATTTCATTTCCTTTTGGAAGAGATTGGACATTCGCATCAAGCGCCGTGTCTTAATTCAACGGACCGTTCTCAGGACAGGCGAAAAGGAACAGGAAGAGAAAGATGTTGCAGCTCAGTGACGCTCAGAAGGACCGGCTGCTCGAGCTGGCGAGAACAGCCCTCGAAGAGGCCGTGCGCTTTGGGAAAGTGTCGGAGGTGACGGAGTCCGCAGAGGCCCTGCAAACTCCCCGTGGGGCCTTCGTCACGCTCACCGAGCGAGGGCGCTTGCGAGGGTGCATCGGTCACATTGAAGCGGTCAGACCTCTCTACTTTACCGTGCGCGAATGCGCCCGGGCCGCAGCTCTTGACGACCCCCGCTTCGACCCCGTTAGGCCCGCCGAACTTTCCTCCCTGCATATCGAGATTTCCATACTTTCCCCTCTGGTGGATATTGCTCCGATGCAGGTCGAAGTGGGACGGCATGGATTGCTGATTTCGCGCGGCGGACGCCGCGGACTCCTCCTGCCGCAGGTGGCCGAGGAATGGAACTGGAACCGCGAACAGTTTCTGCAAGAGACCTGCCTGAAAGCCGGCTTGCCCGCCGACGCCTGGCAGCATGGTGCAAGAATCCAAGCGTTCACAGCACAAATCTTGAAAGAGCCGCCCACGCTGGCTCGTTCCTCATCGCCGGCCGCGTAGACGGCAGCACCCCCGCGTCAAAGCGAATAGTAGGGGCACCCCTTGTGGGTGCCCGGACGCCTGCACGTGCGCGCTGCGGACGCCCAGGGCGCCAAAAGGGCCGCCCCTACAATTCCCGCCGAAGAACTTATTCCAGTTCTACGCCGTAGCCGATGTAGATGTCGCGCCGGGAGTTCACAATAATCCCTACGGTAGACTTTTCCTGAGCGGAGAGGACCACAATCTCCGCCACAGTTTCGCGGGGCATGGGGGGATGAGCGGTAATCGTCCAGAGTCCTGGACGTGGCGGGCGGTAGTAGACCCGGTACAATTGACCGGCCTTTGCGCCGTTCCTTTCTCCGAGGTCAAGATAGACGATGTCCCCGTTCGCGAGCGATGCGAAGTTGTCGCGGGCCGCCACGATGGCCCCCTGTATTTTGCCGTTGGCCAAGGCGAAGCGGTCCAACTCCCTGGGTACATAGTCGGGGACAATGCGGGGTTGATACGGCACAGCGATATCGCCGGGATAAATGGGCCCGCACGCGAACCTCACCTCGGCGACTGCTCCCTGGGGCGTTACATGCGTCACCTGAACTCTGCCAGTGTCCTCAAACGGTTTCCCGAGTTTGCGGAGAGCCCGATGTTCGCCGCTGTACCGTGTCGTGCGGAAAAGTTCCTTCGCCGGCCTGATCAGTGAGAATTGCTGGCCCACCGAGAATCGGGCATCGCCGCGGCTGTGAAGATAGAGTGAATCGCCCACCGCGTATTGCCGGATCGACGACTCCAAGTCGTTATTTTCGCCGCTGAGCACGGTAATATTCGCGGGCATGTCACTTGCCCTGATAAACCCTGTGCAATCGGCCTGGCTTTGCGTGGCGGCAGGAAGAGGAGATGCCACCGGCGTTTGTTGGCCCAGCGCCAACGCCACCGGAAGGACAAACCCTGCGATCGCAACGCTGAGAATTCTTGTGCTCACGGGGCAAGTGTAAGGAAGTGAATGATTGAAAGTCAAGCCGCCGTGACTGTACTAACGTACTAGGGCAAAGTGCTCGAGGGCCTCGAAAGCATCCCGCAGCGCTTTCTGATAGTTCTTCAAGTCATAGCCGTGCCATCCTTCCCAGAGCGTCCAGGCTCGGACGCGGTCGTCCGGCAATTCGGCTTCGGCGTTCGTGATGATATATTGCAGGGTTTCTCCGGGCCGCAGCTTGACGCCCGACCGCTCGAGTTGTTTGGCCGCGATGGCCGTGGCGCTGGCCTGCCTGTAATCGCCGGGAGAACGAGTCAGGCGGCGGTTGATGACGAGTTCTTCCAGGTTGACGTTTCCGGTCTCGAGTTGCGCCAGATATCGCGCGAGCACTTCGCGGGCCTCTTCCAGCTTGCCGCCATAACTCTGGAAGTCGTGCGCCTCGGCTAGGACCTCCAGCGCTTCGCGCTGCATGCGCGCCACCAGGGGCGGAGTATCGTGCTTTCGGCATTCCAGGCCACGCACCTTGACTTCGCCTTCCTCCGGCACGCAGAAAAAACGGTTGGGCACGGGAATCTCCGGCGACTGCTTCGAGGGCAGAAAGACGACGTAGCGATAAACGGCCTCGACCGCCATGGGCAAGCCCGTGCGCTGTTCGATCTCTCGCGACAGGTTTTCGTAGTCTCCTCGCGTGGCATCTTCCTTCTGGGCGTAGAGTGAATCCACCAGGGCGTGCAAAACGCGATAGCCCCGCGCCTCCGCCGTCTCCTTGGCGACCAGCAACTTCTCCCGCGCCACGGCATTGATGGCCTCGTGGGCCTCGATCTTGCCGAAGCGGGCGTTCTTATAGCCGGTGTAACCGAAGCAACACACCAGCAGCCACTTCAGCGCGGCGCGGCGCTCTTTGGCGGCGTGGCGGCGCTCAAGAACCGCGGCGGGGGAATCTGCCACGCCATGGCAGGGCGGGGTTTTACAGGCTGCGGAATTCCTCGAGCTGTCATCCTGAGGAGTCCCGCATCCGCGGGACGACGAAGGATCTTGCACTGTCTTGAAAACATTCAGGGCGAGATTCTTCGCTTCGCTCAGAATGACAGCTTGGGGGCCGGCTGGCGCAGACCCCTGCTCTTGGGGGTCTGCGATTTCTCCCTTCGTATCACCCGCCATCTGGCGCTTGTATTCCTGCCGCTTCCGGATGAGGCGCTCGACCACGCGGCTGGTAATGCCGCGCCGCCGCTGGCAGACGCGATAACCCAGTTCCGGAATGCGGGGCGCTTCCGGGCAACAGCCGCAATTGACGGTCTCCGGCGAAATGTTGAAGCGCGCCATGATGCTGGGGAACTCGCTGACGAAATCGAGTTCGCCCACGTTGGTGAAAAATCCCAGGCGCGGCAGAAAGACCAATCCGCCGCGATCCGCCTTGAGGAGTTCATCCGGATGCTTGGGGGTTTCGGGCTCCGCCTTCTGCTCGGGGATCAGCACGCCGTCGCCGTAAGCGAGTTCCATCTGCATGTAGGAGATGCCGGTTCCCGTGGAGGTGCGAGCGCAATACTGCACGGGCAGCTTGGTGACGCGCGTGAGCTCCCA
This sequence comes from uncultured Acidobacteriota bacterium, assembly GCA_963842495.1. Classification (GTDB taxonomy): domain Bacteria; phylum Acidobacteriota; class Terriglobia; order UBA7540; family UBA7540; genus CAVROP01. The sequence goes on along the minus strand of CAWJHY010000057.1, from coordinate 68,940 downwards.
CAAACCCTCCAGGTCGCACTGATCGGCAATGAAGGAATTTTGCGTGTCCACGTGCAGGCGCCCGAACAAGGTAGTGGTGCTGCCCTTGAAGAGGATGCGCCCATAGCTCATGTAACTGCGCGCGCGGCGGCGCTCCGCGGGATGCGCGTCGCGGTTGAGCGAGAGGGTCAGGCCCAGTTTCCGGGCCTGCCGAAGCAGCGCCGGAAACAACGTCGCATCACCCCACTCGCTCAAGATCATGTCCGGGTCGTGGACGCGCAGCAGGCGCTCGAGACCTAGCGCCACCGGCTCCTCGGCATCATCCAGTACCTGCCACTCGCCGTCGATTTCCACTTCCAGCGCGCCACGCCGGCCGTGCTGCGGGTCCACATTGGAAAGGCCTTCCATCCGCACGCGCATGATGCGCAGCGGAGGCAGCGCATAGTTGACCGCCCATTCGTCATCACAACACGTGATGGCGCGGACTTCCTGTAGGGGCACACCATGGCGTGCCCCTACGGAGACTTCGCCACCTCCTTCCAGTCCCCGCCCCTGATTCCCCTCCCCGGTTGGGGAGGGGAGTACGGGGTGGGGGGAGGGGGCAATTCTCGCCCTAGCCCCTAGCCCCCAGTCCCTAGCCCCTTGTTCTTCCACCTCCACCCTGGCCAGCGGAAAGATGCCCTTCTGCCAGCAATACATCGGCGCCAGCATCAAGTCGGAGTTGTAAAGCCGCAGGCCGGAATCGTAGCGATGCACGAAGCGCACCAGGGCCGCAAATTGCGTGGGGTGGTGCACGGCAACTTCGAGCACGCGCAGTTCCCTGCCATCCCAGATGTTGGTCTTCGCCGCCCATGCGCACTTCACTGCAGCGCGCGCCGCCAAGTCCCGGGCGAGAGTGGTGAGGCGCGACTCGGGGCCATCCACGTAGAAACAGGGCACGAACGACAGGTCAACCAGCCGATGACGTCTTCCCTCCGCCCCGATCAGCCACAACACCATCCCCTCCGGGCAAGGGTAGAGATCGAGAATCCATCCACTGAGCATCGAGGTTAATCCCCAGGCGCGCTTCGAGCGCGCGCAGTCGAATCTCATGGTCAAGCCCTACGGCCACGTGGATCGCATCCATGGCGTGAACCGGGAATTCGTAAGTGCAGGCTTGGATGTAAAGGCGCACGCGGTTGAACATCGCTTCGAAGTGCACGCGCTCCTCGCGCCGCAACGCCCGGCCAAACACCCGCTCCCAATTCCCGAGTTCCTGCTCGATCAAATCCCGAAACGTTGATACCGTTCGACCCATAAAGCACCACCCGATTGACGATTGCCGATTGCCAGCCCAACGTGTACCGCAGCCGGGTGGCTTAGCAATTGGGCTGCCCTTCAGACTCCTCCGCTCTCCCCTCCGGCGAGAGGGCGGAGCGCGACGGCGCTTTCATCAGCGGGCCCAGGGCGGGTGAGGGGATTGTGAGGTCGGCTATGCGTTTTCTGCACACCAACCCGAGCTTCCCCTCAGGGTTCTGCATGAACTGCCAGACTTCCGATCCTGCCGCACGGAGCTTTTCAAAAAATCGTCTGCGCGCCGGAGAGGGTACGAATGTGCTGGCCGAGGAAAACACCGCCACGGTAGGGGCACGCCATGGCGTGCCCGCACAACCCCCCGGCATGCCCGTACGGGTGACCTCGCCGCTGCCCGCTAACCGCCGCAGATTCGCGAGCGCTTGCTCGAACGCAACCTGCGCGGTCCAATCGCGCACATCTTCGTCATAGTAGAGTTCAGGAAATGCTGTGACGACCACGACCCGGGCGGGAAAGTCCGCCAAAAAACGCGGCAGGCGTGCAATCAACTCGCTAAGTTGGAAACAGGTGAAGGCGCGAGCAATCTGGATCTGCCGGCAGAACTGCTCGAAGGAGACGCGACGCTGGCGAGCCAGGCGTTCCAGGAGGCGCGGATCAGCACAGTTGGCGCCGTCCAGCATCAGGATTCGCTTCCCCTCCCGCAGCAGGCGCGGAAAGAAATAGTGGCTGAGCCGCGCCGCGTCGTGATCGCCGTGGAAGAGTGCCAGGCCGCGCACCGGCAGAGTCCACGGACTGTGAGGCGGGGATTTTATTTCTCCCTGCGCCAGGTTTGCCTTCACTGCGCGGTCGCTGAATTTGACGGGCTCATAGTGCAGAACTCGAACGCCGGCGCCTTCCGGCCGCGCCCCTGCGGCGGCGAAGCCCTGCCCCGGGCGGAACAGGCCGCCCTGCGATTCCAAAGATACCGATCCTCCCTCTGCCATTGGCAACCTCCAGGTTCGAGCCTCTCCCTTCTGGGAGCGCAAGCCGCCGCTCGAAAATCGTTCGGGTCTGGCTGGCCCTACCCGCGGCGCGCAGAAGGGCCGGGCCGAGCAGCCACCCAGCAGCTTCCAGCATAGGAGAAGAAAAAGCGAAAGTCAAGCGCAATCACGTCCTTTCCACCTGCGGGCATCCTGATGTACATTGTTCAGACAGGCCGAGTGGAGCCAGTTCGGCTGGCCGCTGCGAGGCGGTTTTTCAGAATCCTCCCAGCGACCGAAAGGAGGCGCCGCGATGAAGATTGTGCTCTCTGTTTCCGACAAGGAAAAAACCAAGGGCGATCAATCTCCCTATTACAAGGCGCTTCTGGCCGTTGGGGTGAAATCCGAGGAAATCGAACTGGTCTCGCCCTCTCAGCATTCCATCCCCAACATGCGAGACTACGACGGCGTGGTCTTCACCGGCGGCAAAGATATCAACCCCAAGCATTATCAGGAAGCGCTCAAATACCCCGGCCTCGTTGAAGTCGACGAGCAACGCGACGCCTTTGAATTCGAGCTGTTCGAGCGCGCGCACCGTTGCCGGGTGGCGATTCTGGGCATCTGCCGGGGCGTCCAGATGATCAACGTAAAATTCGGCGGAACGCTCTACCAAGACTTAAAGCAGGAGTTCAGTGCGGAACCTCCGGTAAGGCCCGAACACAATCAGTCCGCGGCGCGCCCCGAGCCAACCCACGCCGTGACGCTGACAGACCCGGATTCAGCGCTTGCGGAAACGTTCCAAGGCAGTTGCCTGGTCAATAGCCTGCACCGCCAGGCCGTCAAGCGCCTGGGCCGAGGACTGAGGGTGACAGCACATTCCGAAGACGGGCTGGTCGAGGCCGTGGAATCCGCCGATGCCTACCCTTTCCTGGTGGGCGTGCAGTGGCATCCGGAAGAGATGGTCGACCGGCCCGAAGCGCGCAAGCTGTTTGAGAAGTTCGTGGCCAAATGCCGCGAGCTGGCCGCGCGGCGCTGAATCCCTCTCGTAACACTGACCTGAGGTTAAACGTCTGCGGCTTTCTGAAAGGCTTGATATGCCAACAAAAATCTACATCTCCAAAGGCGATATCACGGACATGCCGGTGGAGGCGATCGTCAATCCGGCCAACACGGATCTCCTCATGGATACCGGAGTCTCGGCAGCCATCCGGCGCAAGGGCGGCGAGCGGATCCAGGAGGAGTGCGAACGCCTGGCTCCCCTCCGGCTCGGCGCCACGGCGGTCACCACCGCCGGCAACCTTAAAGCGCTCTTCGTGATTCACGCCGCCGCGATCCGGCCCGGCGAGAAGGCCACGGCGGAATCGATCAAGCTTGCCACCAGGCAGATCCTGTTTCGCGCCGAAGAGAAGACGATCAAAAGCCTCGCTCTGCCTGCCCTCGGGACCGGCGCGGCGGGGTTCCCGGTCGAGGATTGCGCGCAGATTATGCTCAAGGCGGTCCTGGAGCATATCAGGATTCGCACCAGCCTGGAGAAAATCCACTTCGTGCTTTACGACGATGCGGCGCTCAAGGCGTTCGAAGAGGCATTCCAAAAGTTGACGGCGCGCCCGCAGGCCAGCGCGGCGTAGCGCCGGCCAAGTCATCGTGGATCAAATACCCCTCAAGACGTTGCTGCTCGAAACGATCAAGCGGTCTGGGCCCATCACGTTTGAGCACTACATGGGGTTGTGCCTGTATCATCCAGAGCACGGCTATTACACCCAAGGGCGGCGCCGCACCGGCGCTGGCGGCGACTACTTCACCAGTCCGGACCTCCATCCCATATTCGCTCGCCTGGTGGCGCGCCAGGCCGTCGAGATGTGGGAATTGCTCGGACGTCCCTCGCCTTTCGGCTGGGTTGAGATGGGCGCCGGGAGCGGGCTCTTTGCGCAGGATTTGCTCTCCTGGGTGAAGAGCGCCCTGCCGGATTTTGCGGGTGCGCTCGAATACGCAACCATCGAGCCAAGTCCCAAGCAATGTGCGTTCCTGAGAGAGCGGCTGGCGGAAAAGGGCCTGGCCGGAGAAGTCCACTTGCTCGAAAACCTTGAACAGCTCACACCCTTCACCGGCTGCTTCTTCTCGAACGAGTTGGTGGATGCTTTCCCGGTGGCTGTCGTCACCCGAGCCGGAGGGCATTTGAAAGAGATCTACGTTACGGCAGAAGGTGACCAACTTCGCCAGAAAACCGGCCGCATCAGCAACCCGCTGGTGGCTGCGGCGGTGGCCCGTTACGCCCATCGGCTCGAGGAAGGCTGCCGCGTGGAGGTTAGCCTGGTGGCAACCCAGTGGATGCGCGCGCTGGCCGGGAAGCTCGACCGGGGCTTTGTCATCACCATCGACTACGGCGACCTCGCCCGGCGTCTCTACACCGAGGACCGGCCGCAAGGCACCTTGCTTGCCTACCACCATCACTTGCCGCTCGAAGACGCCCTCAGCGCTCCCGGCCAGATCGACCTTACCGCGCACGTCAACTTCAGCGCCTTGATCGACGCAGGCGAGGACGCGGGGCTGCGACTGACCGGCCTCACCAGCCAGGAGCGATTCCTGCTGGCGCTGGGTGAAGCCAACCAGTTCGCGGACCTTTACCAGCCGGGCGCTAACGAGATCGAGAATCTCCAAGCCAGGCTGAAACTAAAGCGGCTGATTCATCCGGAAGGAATGGGGAACGTTTTCAAGGTGCTGATTCAGCATCGAGGGGTTGACTCGCCCACGCTGACAGCGCTTAAATTCGGGAGTATCGGGAAGTGATGGGCGGTGTGGCGGGGGCGTCTCGCCCGCTGTCACGGGAGCGTCCCGCTCCCGGGCGCGGGCAGAGCTTGTCCTTAGCGCAGCGAAGGAATGCCCACGCGACCGCGGGCGGGACGCCCGCACCCCAGGCGGAAAGCAATAGGCTATCTAACTTGTCGGCTTGTTCTCCGCCGTGTACGGCTTCTTAACGTACTCGTTCGCCTTGTCCAGGGCGCCCTGGGTGTTATCGTTGGTCTGCAGAGCGCGCTGGTACTCATTAAGGGCGCGATCGCGCTGCCCCGTCGTGTCGAAGATCATTCCCAGCATCACGTGGCTCCAGACCTCGGTCCATTTCGGGTCCAGGTCCCCATCCAGGACGCGCCGGAACTCCTCCATCGCGGCGTTGTAATTCCGCAGCTTGAAGTAGATATCGCCTAGCCGGTAGTGAGCCAGCGAGTTGTTCTTGTTGAGTTCCAGGACCGCATTATACTGCTTGACCGCCTCCAGGTAAGCCTGTTCCTGGGCCAGTTGGTCGGCGCGCGCCATTTCGACCTTGAATTTGATCTTATCGTCGAGTTTAAGGATGCGGCTGGCGGGATCAACGAGCACATGCGTCGGCCTGGTGCGCACGTTCACGGTGAAGTTGGCCGTGGTACCCACCATCGGCACACGGTCGGTGACCGGCCTGCTTCCCTCGGTAATCACCCGGACCTCGACGGGCATGCGAAACAGGTCCAAGTCCTGGGTGATCTTCCCCACCACTTCATAGCCTTTCGCGGTTCTGTAGACCGACCACACCCGCGTAAACTGGGGCACACCGGTGGAGGTCACCCATTGCGCGAAAAAGTAGGTCAGCTCCTGCTTGGAAGCGGTTTCCGCGAGCTTTTGAAACTGGTCCGTGGAAATGGACTTCCCGGCGTATTGCTGGCACATGGCCTGGAGGGTTTTGAAGAACGCCTCGTCGCCGATCACCCAGCGCAGCATGTGGAGCACCATGGCGCCCTTCTGAAACACAATCGACTGGTACTCGGGCGTGTACTCGTGCAACTGTGCGGATTGGCCGATGGCCACAACTTCCTCGTGTGTGAGCGCGCCGATTTCGGTCTCCTGCATCAGGTTCTCAAAGGAGGATTCACCCTCGGCATCCTGCAGGTAGAGCGCGGCGGAATAGGTGGCGAGCCCGTCTTCAAGGAAAAAGTCGTTGCGCGAGGCCGGACTCACTGATTCTCCCCACCATTGATAGGCGATCTGCTGCGCCAGTTGCTGGATCTTCACTTGTGTGGAAAAGAGGCGCGAGGCGAGCGCGACCAAGCCGGGGGCGCTATATCCGTTCACCGTGCCGTCCTCGATTTCCGCGATGTCGAGATGGCCGTTGGGCAAGGGCCCGAACTTGTCGGAATAAAAAGCCATGATCTTGGCCGCGGCCTCGCCGTAATTGGCGGCGAAGCTTTCGTGGCCCGGCTTCATGTATAAGGTGATGTCTGCGCCCACCGCGGTTGCCGGCTGCACCACGTATCGCCCGGCAATCACTGTGCCGGGGAAGGAGGACTGGTCATGCTGGAACGCGTACGTCACTTTTCCCGCCTCGCGCACGGGAGCGGAAGCCTTTCCCGAGGCAATGACCATTTCATCGGAAGGCACCGTGATGCTCATGCTGGCTGCAAAGCGGTTCACGCCGTATTGACTCACGGGGAACCAGCGTGCCACGTAGAGAAGGTAACTGCCCTCATTCCCCACGTAAGCCAACTTCAGGTTCTCCACCGGACTGCCTTCCGCCGAAGAAAGCAGACCGCCGTACTTCACCGTGATGGAAGCGGGCTTATCCTGAGGCATGGGGTTCAGGAAGTCGATAGAAAAGATGAGCCCTTCCTGTCGAAAATTGCAGTCCCTGCCGGTGGCGTCCTTCACGCTGGAAACCCGCAAGCCGTTTTGGAGCTCGAAGCTCATGGTGGTGAGGTCGGCTTGAGGGAGAAAATCAATCCGTACCGAGGCCGAAAGCAGGTGCTCGGAAGGAAAGAGCTCTGCGGTGATAGCGTAATTCGTTACCGTAAATCGAGGTGCATTTGACTGGGCGAAAGTGACGGCCGGGACGAGGCCCAGCGTCAGAAACCATGGCAGCGCATTCACCAGCAGCGTCCGGAGTCGGGACAGCCGAAATTCGGCCCCGCCCCCGGCACGTAGATAGTTCATAAACAGCTCCCCGTGACTGGTACCGGAAGTCAGGAGTCAGAAGTCAGGAGTCAGCATGGCGCACCGCGCAATGCGCACGCGTGAGGGCGCGCCTTCACCATTCCGACTCCTGAGTTCTGACCTACTCCTTGTTGTCACCCCTGCCTCACAAGTAGGGCTACTACATTGGATTGCGCCGAAAGCAACAAGTTGCATAGCAGATAGAATTCAGGTTCCGGCCGTTCTGAATCCTGAATCCTGAATCCTGAATCCGAGCCTCTACCACCGCTTCGGCGGCCCGCCCGACAGCGCCTCCAGGCCCCAGACGCGCCTTCAGGGCTCGCAGGTTCGCCGCCATCTCCTCACGTGCTTGGGAATGATCCAGTAAGTATTCTACCTCTCCGGCAACCCGAGCAGGCGTGAAATCACTCTGAATCAACTCTGGGACCACCTGTTTGCCTGCAAGGATATTGACCATACTGTAAAAGGGAACTTTCACGAGCAGTCGCCCGATCCGATACGTCAGCCGCGATAACCGGTAAACCACCACCATCGGGCGCTCGCAGAGTGCCGCCTCGAGGGTGGCAGTGCCGCTGGCTACGATCGCTACGTCGCAGTGCCGAAGTGCGTCATAGGTAGCATCGGTAGCCACGCGAACCGTCAACCTGCCGGCAAACGGCTCGAGCAGCGTCTTCTCCACCCAACCGCGTTCGAGCGTCGGCGCAACCGCGACTACAAATTGCGCCGGGCGATTCAGCGAAATCCGGCCCGCAGCCGCAAGCATGGTGGGCAAGATCCGGCTCACTTCTTTCTCGCGGCTGCCCGGCAGCAGCGCCACCGTGGTTTCGACCCGGTCCAGCCCGATCCGGGTCAAGGAACTCTTCCCGTGTCAGATTCGGCCGCACCAGGTTGACCATAGGGTGCCCAACGTACTCGACGGGGATCCCGGCCTGGCGATAAATAGCCTCCTCGAAATCGAAAATGCAGAGCATCTTTTCGATTCGAGCTTTGAGCTGGCGCAGCCGGCCCCTCCGCCATGCCCAGACCTGTGGGCTCACAAAATAGACGACCCGGACTGCCTCTCTGCTTGAGCCGCCTGGCCAGGCGAAGGTTGAAGTCGGGAAAATCGATGAGCACCGCAAGCTGCGGCCGGCGCCGATCCACTTCGGCCACTAACCTCTGAAGGGCTCGGTAGGCTCTGGGCAGCCCGCTGATCACTTCCGTGATGCCCATCATGGTCAGCCGGTGGGCGTCCACGACCGTGTCCACCCCGGCTTGCCGCATCGCATCGCCCCCGCAGCCGAACAGTTTCAACGTCTGTCAGCCGCTCGTGTAAGGCTCGGGCGAGTTCGGCCCCCAGAAGGTCCCCGGAGCGCTCACCGGCTACGATCATCAGCGAAAGGTCACTCATGGGCAAGGTGTCCGCGGAAGCCATGTCGGGGCGGTTCGCGAACCGCCCCGACATGCTTTCATTCTCACCGCAGTCCTTTGTTTTCATAGACATTCTCGCTTTGTTCCCTGATTTATCAAGGCAACAAACCCGGTTTCACGCCAAGGCGCAAAGAACGCCAAGGACGCAAAGTCCCACCACCCCCCACCCCTCCTCACCCGAGGAGGGGAGCCCGCTGATTCCTCTCCTTGGATAAGCGAGGGGTCAGGGGTGGTTGATTTTTGCACCGGCCTTTGTTTTCATAGACATTCTCGCTTTGTTTCCTGAATTCCGGTGTAGCACAGGCGCTCTTGCCTGTGTCCGAGTATGTCCACCATGCCAACTCGACAGGCAGGAGTGCCTGTCCCACAGTCGATGTAGCTCGACTGCTTGTCACTGTCGCGGCCTCGCATTGCGGTGTTGTCGTCTCAACTTCCTTCTTTGCGCAAAGTGCGCTGTATTTTGGTCTTATTTGCGTCAAATTGATGCCAAATTGCGCGCAAAACGCACGCAAATTGCAGCATTCAATAAAGTGATGTCCTTTGTTTTCAGTACTCCTTCGCTTCGTTCCCACTGTTTTATGTATTTCGTGCGTCACGGTTTTCGGCTCGCGTCCGGGCCGGTCCGGTTTCCCCTGGGTATCAGCGCGCTGGGGCGCTCAACCAGGACAGAATGTCTGTAACAAGACCACAATTATAGGCTATCACATCTGCCGGGAATTGTCAAGTGCAAAACGTGGAACTGGCAGGTTGGTAACCCTCAGCCACCAGAAGGCTCACCGCTGAACGGTGACCGCGGTGCCGTCGTAAGACACCGTCTTATCGACGGTCCCAGACGGATTCACGCCCACGCCGTGGCCGGGGCCGACCCAGACGATATCAAAAGTGCGGGTCGCGAGCATTCCCGGAAAGCTGCCACGTCGCGCGCCGAACGTGAGTGCCTGTCCGGCATTGTCCCAGTGAATGGGAATGGTCGAATAAGCTCCCTTCTCGTAATCGTAGGTGAGCCCATCGTCTTCGTAGAGCGTGAAGTCCGCATCCGCACCCGGGTAGACGCGCAACTCGATGGGGTTCGCGGCGCTTTGGTTCGCGTATTCCATCGCCGGCCCCATGGGCAAAATCGAACCGGCGCGCACGAACAGCGGCAGGGATTCAAGCGGCGCCGCCGCTATAACGAACCGGTCCCCGGGCTGCCTTTCGCCGGTCCAGAAGTTTGTCCAGTTGGTATTCGGCAGGTAGACCCGTCTCTGGACCTCGCCGGGATCCGTGACGGGGCTGACCAGCAGCGCCGGCCCGAACATGAACTGGTCGCCGATGTTCCGGGCGGTCACGTCGTCGCGATAATCCATCACCAGGGGGCGCATCAAGGTGTAGCCGGCGTTCGTCACCTGCCACGCCAGCGAGTAAATGTAGGGCATCAGCCGGTAGCGGAGCGTGTCGTAGCGGGTCAGGATCTCCTGCGCCTCGGCCCCGTAAGACCACAACTCGTTCTGGCCGGTGGCGCGGGTGCCGTGCACACGGAAGATGGGGCAGAACGCCCCGTACTCGAACCAGCGGATGAACAGCTCGCGGTAGGCGGGATCGTCCGGATTGCCGTCCGTGAACCCGCCGATATCGGTCGTCCAGTAGGGGACCCCGGAGACCATCAGGTTCAATCCGGCGGGAATCTGCCGCTTGAAGGTTTCCCAATCGGAATTGATGTCGCCGGACCAGGCGGCCGTGGCGTGGCGCTGGATGCCCGCGTAGGCCGAGCGGGAGAGGATGAAGACGCGGGCGTGGCTGGTGGCGGCGCGCTGGCCGTCGTAAACAGCCTGCGTGGTCATCAGGGGAAAGAGATTGGCGTAGCGGGCGCCGTTGCCGATGGCCACCTTGCTCGTGGCCAGAATGTTGGTTTCGCGTCCCTCGGTTTCCGGTTCGGTGGTGTCGAGCCACCAGGCGTCGGCGCCGAGGTTGAAGAGCGCGTTCTCCATCAAGCCCCAGTAATACTTGCGCGCGGCGGGGCTGAAAGCGTCGTAGAGAGCCATGCGCGCGGGATGAAACGCGGCCGTCTTCGTGCGGTCAATATAATAGCCGCGCTTGTCCATCTCCCGGTAGACCTGCGAGCCGGGATCGAAGTAGGGCCACACCGAGATCATGAGGTGAAAATGATTGTCGTGCAGATCGTCGATCATGCCTTTGGGGTCGGGATAGTGGCTGTTGAATTCAAAATCTCCCATGATCTTCCACCAGAACCAGTCCTGCACGATGTTGTCAACGGGGATGTGCAGCTCGCGGTATTGGTGCGCCACTTCCAGCAGTTCCTGCTGCGACTGGTAGCGGTTCTTGCATTGCCAGAAGCCGTAGGCCCATCGGCCGAACAGGGGAGCGGCGCCGGTCAGCTCGCGGAAAGCGCCGATGATCTTGTCGAATTCAGGGCCGTAAATGAAGTAGTAATCAATCTGGTCGGCCACTTCCGAGCTGATGTAAAGCGACTGCATGAAGCGGTTGTTGAAACGGCTGCGGGAAGGGTTGTCCCAGAAAAGGCCGTAGCCGTTGGTCGAAAGCAGCATGGGGATGGAAATATTGGAGTTGTCCTGGGAGATGTCCACGGACTCTCCCCGGTAGTTCCAGACGCCTGCCTGATGCTGGCCGAGGCCGAAGAAGCCCTCCGGCGAGCCCCAGGTGGTGATGAACTCTTCCGCGCGGTAAGTCCGCTCGCCATTCACCACGACAGGGCTCATCCTCCGGTCGCTCGACTGCATCAGCTTGTTTCCCGCCGAGTCCATGAAGACCATCGCTCCGTCCTTGCGCGCCACGGTAACCTTAAGCTGCGAGGTGCTCAGCGTCACATCCTTACCGGTGGATTCCAGGGAGAAGTGCGTGGCGGGCCAACTCGTCTTGATGACCGCGTAATGCTTCACCGCCGGGAACGAGGACGTGGGCGTGTAGAGAATGCGGAGGATGGAATCGGAGCAGACCCGCAGCCGCAGCAAACCGCTCTGCATCCTGAGCAGTACGCCATCGGTCTGCTTCTCGTCACTCTTGACGGGGTTCAGCGGATTCCACTGCGCCGTGGCGGTCGAGGCCAACAGCAGCAACGAAAACGTCATAGCGGCGGGTTTGATTCGCGTCATCGAAGGGCTCCTGAAATTGTAGAATCGCGATTCCTGATCTGTGTTGACCGGAAGCTTTCGCCGTCTTCTCCGGTAAACTGGCAAGATACGCCTAACGTCTTTTCACTGCAATGGGCTGTTACCAAACTACCCCATCCTCGTCTAATAGGGAGAGAAAACACGCTCGAATTCAGGGAGGACAAGATGAGCCGCAAGATTGGTCTGGGTTTATGCACACTGGTATTCCTGCTCACCGCAGGGACTCTCGCCTTTTCAGCATCACGCATCGAGAAGGATCTAAAGCTCGAACCCGGCGGCAGATTAGTGGTTGATGCCGGGGCAAGCGACGTGTTTGTCACCGGCCGGTCAGCCTCGGGCGCCCATGTGGTGGTGACCTCCAATCGAGATGACTTGGAAGAACTGTTCAGCTTCAATTTCAGTGAGGAACCGGGGGCGGTCCGCATCGAGGTACGAAAGCACAGCCTGGAACTGTGGCCCAAGCACCTGCAAGTGCGCATGGAGGTGGAAGTCCCAACCCGGACGAATCTGGATATTCGTACGGGCGGGGGTGATGTCAAGGTCAATCACCTGGAAGGCGAAACCAACCTCGAGACTTCCGGTGGAGATGTCAAAGCGACCGAGCTCAAGGGTAACCTGACAGCACGAACTTCCGGCGGAGACATGGAGTTGCGTGACCTCACGGGAGACATCTCGATTAAAACGTCCGGGGGAGATATTACCCTCGAAAACGTGCACGGGCGTGTTGAGGCCCACACCTCGGGTGGAGATGTAACGGCATCGTTGGCGCGCGGGAATGCCAAAGGGGGAGAGATCGAGACCTCCGGCGGCGACATCGAACTGCGGCTGGATCCGGCCATAAACCTGAGCCTGGATGCGTTGACCTCGAGCGGTGAAGTGACCTCGAATCTTCCCCATCTGTCGGTGACGGGAGAGATTTCCTCGTCGCGGCTCCACGGCACACTGGGTTCCGGCGGAGAAACCCTGCGAGTCCACACCAACGGCGGAAGCGTGCGCATCAGCGCCTTGTGAAGCGCGATACCGTGCCCGTAGGTAGTGACTCACTTTGACGTGGCACGGCCATCTTGGCCGTGACGCAGCACGGGCAGGATGCCCGTGCCACAGGGAATTGAGTCATGAGTTGTCCGTACCATGGCTTGACAAGGATTCCATCCTTGCTATAGTAAGGTAATGGCCAAAGTTACTAGCAAACGGCAACTCACCGTCCCCAAGCTCATCGCCGACCAGTATGCTATCAAAGCCGGGGATCAGCTCGAGTGGGTTCCCGCCGGGGATGCCATCCGGGTGATTCCTGCGAATTCCCGGCGCAGTCGAGCTCCGCTGCGGAGCGTCGAAGAGCGCTTGAAACTATTCCGGCAAATGCTGGAGCGTCAGCGACAGCGGGAGGCCCATCCGCCCAAGGCGGAGGCTTATCGTAAGCGTCCAACTAAGCCTCACGAAATCGCGCGCGGCTGGAGACGTGAGGACCTTTACGCACGTGGCCGCTCTGATTGACACGAATGTTCTCGTGTACGTGTTCGACCCGGGAGACCCGCGCAAACAGCGGATTGCGGCGGAACTTCTCGACCGGGGCCTGCAGGACGACTCGGTGAAAATCCCTCACCAGGCAATCGTGGAATTTGTGGCTGCCACCACCCGTCCTCGCGCGCGGGGTCGCAGCCCGAGATTACCGCTCCTGACGCCGGAAGCAGCCACCCGCGAAGCCGAGGAGTTGCTGGCCACGTTCGAGGTTCTCTACCCCAACGAAGCCCTGGTTCGAACCGCCCTGCGTGGCGCCGCAGCGTATCGGTTAGCCTGGTACGACGCTCATTTGTGGGCTTACGCCGAATACTACGGGCTGTCCGAATTGTTTTCCGAAGACTTCGAGCATAACCGGCTTTATGGCACCGTCCGTGCCGTGAATCCATTTCTGACTTGAGCCACTGCGCCAAGCACCGCTTTAGTGGCCCCGAGGTGATTGGAAACGCCGTTGCGAGTGTTGGCAATCGACTTTGGCATGAAGCGGATGGGCTTGGCGGTATCGGATGCCCTGGGCATTACCGCTCAGGGACTTCGCACACTTGAACGCACCCGCCTGGATGACGATCTCGAGAAGATCCGCCAATTGACGGAAGAGTACGCAACCGAGCGTGTGCTGGTGGGCAATCCTCTCGGTCATGGGGGAGGGGAAACAGCCATGTCACGCAAGGCGGCGGAGTTTGCAGAAAAGCTGCGCCGGCGTCTAACCTGCCCGGTGCAGCTCTGGGACGAACGCTTGACCTCCGTGGAAGCCAACCGCGCCTTGCGTGAGACCGGGCTCAGCCCGGGCAAACGCCAACAAGCCGTGGATCGCGTGGCCGCAACCCTGCTCTTGCAAAGTTACCTCGACTACCTCTCAAACGAGCGAAGCCGTGACGCCAGGTCGGCGCCATGAAGAAACGGGCGCTGGTTTTGCTGCTGGCCGCAGCCGCACTGGCGCTGGCCTGGGTGGTTTTCGATCTGCTCTTGCCCTATCGCGGATATGCCGGCAACGTAATACTCGATATCGCACCCGGATCACGCGCCTCCCAGATCGCGGATTCACTGGCGGCACGCGGAGTTCTGCGGCATCGCTTGCCGTTTTTGCTGCGCTACCTGATCGGGCGTCCTCGCCACACTCTGCGGGCCGGCGAATACATGTTTGACCGGCCGCTCCGCCCCATTGACGTTTACCGGAAACTGGTCTTGGGTGAGGTCTACCTTCGTCCTTTGGTCATCCCGGAAGGCTCAGACCGGTTTGACATCGCGCGGATCCTCAACCAGCGGTTGGGCATTGACCCCGAGCTTTTCCTGCGGATGACGCGGCAGACCATGCCGATCCATGATCTGGATCCCAAGGCGCCGTCGCTCGAGGGCTACCTCTTCCCAGACACGTACCGGTTCCCGCGTGGGGTGAGCGCCGCAACCGTGGTCACGACCATGCTGGCGCGGTTCCGGCACATTGTTGCCACGCGGTTTGCAGACCAAGGGCCTTCCCCCACCCCTGCCCCTCCCCAGGCGGGGAGGGGAGCAGGCGCCTCATCTGGTGATTCCCCGCCCCACATGGGGAGGGGACCAAGGGGTGGGGAGAATCGCGGCTGGCACGACGTCATCACCCTGGCTTCGCTGGTTGAGAAGGAGACGCCGGAAGCTCCCGAACGCCCCCTGGTGGCGGGAGTTTTCGAGAGGCGCCTCGAGCTGGGGATGCCTTTGCAGTGCGATCCTACCGTAGTCTACGCGGCACAACTGCAGGACCACCCGATTGGCCCAATTACCCAAACCGATCTCCAACTCGATTCCCCTTACAACACCTACCGCCACGCGGGGCTGCCCCCCGGACCCATTGCGAATCCGGGGGAAGCCTCCATCCGCGCGGCGCTTTATCCTGCCGCCGGGGACGCGCTCTATTTTGTCGCCAACAACCAGGGCGGGCACGTCTTCGCACGAACTCTTGCCGAACATCAACGCAACGTGTCACGATATCGTCGCGAAGTGGCGGCGTCGCATCGCAAAGAAGCGGAGACTGCGGGTAAGAATTCGAAGCCCGCGCCGGGGACAAAGCGCAGCGCAGCCGGGGCGAAGAACCGTGCCGGAAACCAAAAAGCAAATCATCCTTGAGTATTGCCGGGCGAAGGCGTGGGAGCGGATCGGCCGCGAGGAAATTCGCGCCCTCGAGAATGAGCTGCGGGCACGGCTGGGAGTGAAGACTTCTCCTTCCTACATTGCCGGGGTACTGCGCGCGGCGGGGAAGAATGTTGAGTATTACGATCGCTTCACGGACCCGCCGATCGAGGAGCCCTACGCCAGCCGCCTTCGCGGCCTCCTCGAGTTCCACGACCTTGCGAGCGCCGAGGCTTCGCTGAGAAAACTCGACGAGATTTATCGCGAATACCGCGACGCCTCGGACCGCGCCGGCACGCGCTGGGTGCGCACTCTGCTTCAGACAGGGAAACTTCGCGCCTCGAGCTTGGCGGCAAATCCGCGCGTGAATCCGCAAAAGCGCGCGGAAAAGGCCGAGATAGCCACCTGGTTCCGCATCTGGCTCGAAACCCCCGACCTGTTTCTTGACTGGCTGGATCTCCGCAAGGCCTCCGAAGAATTTCGACGCTGGTTCTCTCCTTGACCCTATTTCTGCCGATGGTACAATGGGTGGCTCTTGCAAGTGGACTGTAGGCTTCCCTTACCTGAAGTTCACCTAAAGATATGCCACGGGAAAATACTGTCCCACCCTCGCACTTGATAAAAAATGGAAGCAGACCTACGGAGGAAAATCGATGCTTCATGGCGTACTTATGAGTATTCGAAAGGCCAAGACAATCGCGGCCGCTTTGGCATTGATGCTGATCGGGTCCGTCGGGGCTTTGGCGGGCCCCCAGGAGGCGGCTCCCGCCGGCGAAGCTAGTTTGAAGCTTCCGGACCTGCACCAGGTCCAATTCCTGGGCGTCAATGGCCACAATCTGCTGATGATCGGAATTCTGTTCTGTATCTTCGGGCTGCTCTTTGGCTTGGTCAGTTACAGCCGCTTGAAAAACCTGCCCGTGCACCGGGCGATGGGAGAGATGTCCGAGTTGATTTGGGAAACGTGCAAGACCTACATCATCCAGCAGGGTAAGTTCCTGCTGCTGCTCTGGGCCTTCATCGCCGTCATCATTCTGCTGTACTTCGGCGTGCTGCTGAAATATGAAGCCCTGCGGGTGGTCGTTATCCTGGCATTCAGCGTGATCGGGATTTGCGGCAGCTACGGGGTCGCGTGGTTCGGCATTCGCGTCAACACGTTCGCTAATTCGCGCACGGCGTATGCCAGCTTGCGGGGCAAGCCCTATCCCGTCCTTCAGATCCCTCTCATGTCCGGAATGAGCGTCGGCATGATGCTGATCTCGGTGGAACTTCTGATGATGCTCATCATCCTGCTCTACGTTCCGGGAGATTATGCGGGACCGTGCTTCATCGGCTTCGCGATCGGCGAGTCGCTGGGAGCGGCCGCCCTGCGTATCGCCGGGGGCATCTTCACCAAGATTGCGGATATCGGTTCTGACTTGATGAAGATCGTCTTCAAAATCAAGGAAGACGACGCGCGCAACCCGGGCGTGATCGCCGATTGCACGGGCGACAACGCCGGCGATTCGGTGGGACCGACCGCCGACGGTTTTGAGACCTACGGCGTTACAGGCGTGGCGCTGATCACCTTCATCCTGCTGGGTGTGAAGGATCCGAGCATCCAGGTGCAGTTGCTGGTGTGGATCTTCGTCATCCGCGTCATCATGCTGGTGGCTGCCGCCGTGGCCTACTTCGTTAACGGCGCCATCACCAAGGCCCGGTACGGAAATGTGAAGAAGTTTAATTTCGAGACGCCACTGACCTCGCTGGTGTGGATTACCTCTGCGGTTTCGATCGGGCTGACCTACATCGCCTCTTACCTGATCGTTCCCAACTTGGGCGGCGATGCCTCGATGTGGTGGAAACTCTCGACGATCGTCTCCTGCGGCACGCTGGCGGGCGCTCTCATTCCGGAACTGGTGAAAGTGTTCACGTCCACCGAGTCGAGGCACGTCAAAGAGGTGGTGGTCTCGGCAAGGGAAGGCGGTGCATCGCTGGACATCCTCTCGGGCTTTGTAGCCGGCAACTTCTCCGCGTACTATTTGGGGCTGACGATGATGGTGCTCATGGCTATCGGTTCCTGGGTCAGCCTCCAGGGTTTGGGAAACTTCATGCTGGCGGCGCCGGTATTCGCCTTTGGTCTGGTGGCCTTTGGATTTCTGGGCATGGGCCCGGTGACCATCGCGGTGGATTCCTACGGCCCGGTGACCGACAACGCCCAATCGATTTATGAGCTGTCCCTCATCGAGCAGGACCCAACCGTGGTGTCGGAAATCAAGAAGCAATACAACGTGGACGTGGACTTCGAGCACGCCAAAGAAACGCTGGAAGCCGCCGATGGCGGAGGCAACACGTTCAAGGCCACAGCCAAGCCGGTGCTGATCGGCACGGCGGTGGTCGGCGCCACCACTATGATCTTCTCGATTATCATGGCCCTCACGGACCGCCTCACGGCCAACGTGGACAAGCTATCGCTGTTACACGCGCCTTTCGTCCTGGGCTTGGTCACCGGCGGGGCCATTATTTACTGGTTTACCGGGGCTTCGACCCAGGCGGTCACCACCGGTGCGTACCGTGCGGTGGAGTTCATCAAAGCGCATATCAAGCTGGAGAGCGCGGAAAAAGCGTCGATTGCCGACAGCAAGAAGGTGGTCGAAATCTGCACGCAGTATGCCCAGAAAGGCATGTTGAACATCTTCATCGCGGTCTTCTTCGCCACCCTGGCATTCGCTTTCGTCGATCCGTTCTTCTTTATCGGCTACCTGATCTCAATCGCGATTTTCGGGCTCTATCAGGCTATTTTCATGGCCGACGCGGGCGCGGCATGGGACAACGCCAAGAAGATTGTCGAAGTCGAGTTGAAGCAGAAGGGCACCGCCCTCCACGACGCGACGGTTATTGGCGACACGGTGGGCGATCCGTTCAAAGACACCTCTTCAGTGTCTTTGAACCCCATCATCAAGTTCACCACCCTGTTCGGGTTGCTGGCCGTCGAACTCGCGGTGAAACTCACCGCCACCAGCGGCGCGGCTCTCGCGCACGGTCTGGCGGCGGCATTCTTCGTCGTGTCGTATATTTTCGTGTATCGGTCGTTCTACGGAATGCGCATTGGCGGGCAGAAAGAGGAATAGTGAATGGTGAATAGTCAATTCACCATTCACTATTCACCATTTTAGAACCCTCGCGCCGTGCTCTTGATCTTCCGGGCCAGTTTTTCGATCTTGTCCGCCTTCTCGACAATACCCAGGGAGAGAACATTCTCGTTGGACTTGTCGAGCTGGTCCCGGAGGTCCTTGGCAAGGTCCGCCAGCTCCTTGGCATCGCGCTTCATCCTATTAAAATTAGCCTTTAGCATTTCACGCTTCTGCTTATCCGAGAGCGGGATCTCTGGGGATTCCAGGTTAGGCGGCAGGCCCTGAACTTGTTCGGAGGAAGTCGAGCCGGCGGGGGGAGTCCTTGCCTGGAGCGGACGTGCGAGCGCAATAGCAGAGATTCCACGAGGAGCCTCCAGCCACGGTCCGGCAACGGCCACAAAAAGGCAAAGCAGTATTGTGCTCCGATAAAAAGGGGACTTGCAGAGGAAGACTCTCATCCTGATGTCCTTTCCGGCGTACAGCAAACGCTGAGAGAAGAGGAGCCCCAAAGGGGCGCGCTATCCCAGCCCAGGCCAACGGCCCATAGGCGCTAAGGTAAGAGCCGCCTTCAGTCAATCCCGCGCTGTGGGTTGCGTCTAGCGCTTATGGGCCGTTGGCCTGGGCTTTGTTAGATCGCCCCTTCGGGTCTGGAAACATGCGCCTCGTGGATCACCAGTGTCGAGCGGGAAACAAAGGCAGCGGTCAGCCCTGAACAGAAGGCTGGGCACCCACGAGGAATTTACCGCGCCACGCGAAGATCACGACCCGAGGTCGTTCAGCGCTTTTCCCATGTCATCAAAGGCGGATTTCGACACTTCACAGGGCAAGGGGTCGGTGGAGAGCCGGGCGTAAACATGGTCACCGACCTTTGAAATCTCCAGCGTCTCCTCCTGGTTTTTGTCGCCGAACCGCACCTTGAACTGATAGGGCGGTTTGTTCAGCCCCAATGGCGCCAGGTCAGAACTCTTGGGAAAGGTGGTGGCGCGAAGATCCCGCAGGCGGGAGAGCAAGGTGTCCATCTGGGCGGACGGCACGGTCTTCGATCCACCCTCCGTTTGCTTCCACTGATTGTCTTTTTGCTGCTCGAAGACGCTGTGGCCTTTGGGAGAAGTGATCTCGACATGTTTCACATCGAAGCTCGAGAAGGAGAAAAGATCTTTAGCGCGAAAGTCCGACGGATCCTTCTGGAAGTCGGTCAGGAAGGAGGAATTGAGAGTGAAAACAGGCGCCAGCGCGGAGTTCACAGCGAAGTAACGATCGCCCTCCTTGTCTTTCTTGCCGAGCAACAAGGTCTGCGCGCCGCTGGGCCCCGTCAACTCGAGCCGCAGCTCCGGAGAGCTCAACCCGTACGTTGCCTGGCTCTTCTTATCCTCGGCGGCGATGGATTGCATGGAGAGGCCGCGCAACTGGTTGAGGAGGCCATCCACGGCGAATTTGTCGGCGCGCACGGAGGGCGGCAGAACCAGGTCCCAGACCCCTTCGGGATTCTTTTCCAGCGTGTACTTCTTCCCTTTGGATTCCACTTCCATCTTGCGAAGCTGGTCCGCCTCGAGCGTCAGGGCGCGCCGGTCGCGGAGATCGAAGAGAGATTTTTCGAGATTGGATTTCAAGTAGCTCGCTACGGTAACCACGCGGGGATTGCCCGCCACTTGCGCGTACAGTCCGCTGCTGGTCGGAGTATCATCGCCGAGCAGCAGGGTGAATTTGGGCGGGTTAGTGTCCGTCGCGATTTCCAACGAGTAGGCAGGAGGATCGAGGCCGAATTGCTTCAGGTCGGAAGCGTGCGGCTCAACCACCTCGTCCACCGTTGCCGTGGTCAGGTTATTCAGCACCGTCGAGAGCGTGCCCTGGTCGGCGGAAAGCTTCTTGGGTTCGACGATCGCCCAGGCGCCTCCCGCGTGTTCGCAGGCCACCGCATCGCCCGAGCGAGGATGGAAGGTGATGGCCGTGATGTGCTTGCCGTCCAGGGTGAAGAGTTTCTCTTCTTTGGAAGTTTCGATCTTGGGCGCTTCGCGGCTCTGGCGCTTGTTGTAGTAAGTGAAGGCTCCCCAGAGTGCCCCCAGAATCACCAGTGCGACCAGGGTGTTGATATATTTCTTTCTCATCGACGTTCCCACCAGACCAGAGTACCTGCCAACACGATCAGGAGTGGCAAGCCAATTACGCCCAGCCAGAGGAGCTTGCCCATTTGCGCGGCGTTCAGCATCAGGTGCTGAGACTCGGGCGGTTTGGGCCGAACGGAAATCAGGTCCACATCCGCCGACAACCAGTCGATCATGTTCATAAACAGGTCGCGATTGGACTGAAATGTCAGAAAAGCATTGGCGGGCAGCAAGGAAGTGCCCAGAGCGATGAACCGGCCCTCGTTCTTTTTCTCGCCCTCCCCGCTTAGCGTGCCCGAGAGCGCCACAGTCAAAGGACCCTTAACGTCCTTTCCCGCGCGGAACGAAACCTGGTGCATGCTGGGGTTGAAATCCGCCACGCCAAAGCTTGCATCGGAAGTGTCACAGAGGGACGCATCGCTCACGCCTGCTTTGTAGTCCTTGCCGATGGCGAAGGAGCGAGAGAAGGGAAATAACGAGGCACGACCCGAAAGCGGCTGTGTGATCGGGCTGGAGCCATACTTGAGGATGAGCGGCATGGTGGGCTCCGTCCCGAAAATCTGCGCCACCGGGTTTTCGTCGATCACCAGATCGTTCCGGACCGTCACGTTCCAGTCCGCCAAAAGCTTGGACAGTTCCGGCAACTGCACGCCCGGGTCGAGCATGAACATGGCCCTGCCCCCCCCGGTTACATATTTGCGTATGGTGTCAACTTCCTGAGGCAGATAATCATTCTTGGGCCCTGCCACGACCACCATCGAACAGTCGGAAGGAATCTCCATCTTCTGCAACAGGGTGATGGATTTGGTCAGGAAGTTCTCGTTCTCAAATTCCTTCTTGATTTTCGAATAGCCGATGCGCTCAGTATTATCGAGTTCGTGCTCGCCGTGGCCACCGATGAAGCAGGCGGTCCGCTGTCCCTTGAACAACCGGATCACGGCGTTGCTGATCGCTTCCTCCGAATCGCTCTGGGCCTCGAAGTGGCGGCCACCCGCAGCCACCACGATGGTCCCATAGCTGCGCACGCCGTATTCCTTGGCGAGGGAGGGTTGCCGGTCCACATCCACGTAGCGCACCGTGACGCGGCGCGAGGCCGAAGTGAACATGTTCAGCAAGTCGCGCCGTTCCCCGAAGCTGCGCTCCCGGTCGAAGACGTAAATCGTTACATCCTGGTTCATATCCTTCAGCAACTTCGTGGTCTGCGGCGACAAGCTGTATTTCTTGTTCGGTGTCAGGTCCCAACTGTGATCGTGATTGGTCACAAACCAGTTGCCGACGGCAAGGATGGCGATGACGATCACCGTGTAGACGGCAAAGTTTGCCCCTTCCAGGATCTTCCGCCCGCGGCGTCCTGTGATCTGATCTTTGAGAGCCATGGTTACGGCCTCCCTTTCAGGGCATCGACGGAACGGGCGGTCATGAAGATTCCGAAAATGATCACGGAGACGTAGTACACCAAATCGCCCAGATTGATAACGCCCTTCGAGAAATTGTCAAAATGTGTGGTCAGCGCCAAGTAACCCATCACGCGGCCAACCGGGCCAGTCGAGTACGCCGTGACCCAATCGAGCAGAAAGAGCAGCAGGAAAACCGCCAGTCCGACGGCCCCGGCGATGATCTGGTTTTTCGTAAAGGTCGAGAACCACATGCCCAGCGCCAGCAAGGCGGCCCCGTAAAGGAGAAATCCCAGAGCCCCGGCTATTAGCGGCTTGGCGTTCGGGTTCCCATAAATGAATAGCACGGTGAAATAAAGGAAAGTGATGGCTTCCAGCACGGCGAAGAGAGCCAGCGCCCCGAGGAACTTCCCCAGGATGATTTCCAGGTCGGTGAGCGGGGAGGTCAGCAGCAATTCGATGGTGCCGGATCGCTTCTCCTCGGCGTACAGCCGCATGGTGATGAGCGGTATCAAGAACAGCAGCACCACCGTCATCACGCCCGCCAGGATGGGACGAATGATGTTTTCGTTCAGGCTCATGGGCGGCGCGCCCATGCCTCCCATCGACTCCATGCGAAACGTCTGGACCATGAAGAACGCCGTGGAGCTGTAAAAAACATAGCCGCAGATCAGCGCGTAGACGGTCATGACGAGGTAAGCAATGGGCGAGTGGAAATAAGCTCGCAATTCCTTGCCGGCAACGGCTAGCATGTTGCGCATTTCAAATCATCCTTTCGACTCTTGGTTGTCCGTGGTCCGCAGTCCGTGGTCCGTTGTCCGTAGTTAGTCGTCCGTGAACTGTTTCCTGACGAAGACAACACTGACCAAAGGAGTACAACTGACAACGGACCACTGACAACGGACTATTGACAACGGACTACTGACCACTGACGGGCGGTTCTTCGCTGAGATCCTTCGTCGTCAGTTTCAGGAAGATGTCCTCGAGGCTCAGCCCGCTGCCTTTCAGTTCAAAAAGCTTCCAGCCGGATTCCACCACGGCTCGCGCCAACTCCGCGCGCACGTCCTTGCCTTTCTCCGCATGAACCTCGTAGGTCACCCGTCCCTCCGCAACCTCGTGCGCTTCCACCAGAGTCACTCCTGCGACGCGTTGGAGTTTTTCTGTGACTTCCGCCGCTGCCCCCTCGACGTTGAGCAGGATGGTCTCAAACCCCTGCAGGCGGCGCGTAAGTTCATCCGGAGTTCCCACCGCCACAATCTTGCCGGCATTGATCACCACCACGCGCTGGCAGGTCTTCGAAACCTCGGGCAGGATGTGGGTGCTGAGGATCACCGTGTGCTGGCCCGCCAGGCCCTTGATGAGCTGGCGCGTCTCGATGATCTGCTTGGGATCGAGGCCCGCGGTGGGCTCGTCGAGAACCAGCACTTCAGGGTGGTGGATGAGCGCCTGGGCGAGGCCCACGCGCTGCCGGTACCCTTTCGAGAGCTTGCCGATCTGCCGGTGGCTCACGTCGGCAATCGCGCATTTCACCAGAATTTCGTCCAACCGGGGTTTTAGCTCGCGGCGCGATATACCTTTGATCCGCCCCACAAAAGCGAGGTACTCGGTCACCGTCATGTCCGGATAAACAGGAGGGGCTTCCGGCATGTATCCCGTGCGGCGCTTGGCCTCCAGCGGCTCTTCCGCCACATCGTATCCGGCCACGCGCACCCGTCCCGCGCTGGGTGGCAGGTAGCCTGTAATCACGCGCATGGTGGTTGTTTTCCCCGCTCCGTTTGGTCCCAGAAAGCCCAGAACTTCACCCTTCTGAGCTTGGAATGTTACGTCGGAGACGGCCAAAGTCGGCCCGTAACGCTTCGTCAGATTTTCGACTTCAATCATAGGAGGTCCTTCCTGAAGTAGGGGTGGCGCAACGCCCACCCTTTGCCGGAGCACCGCTCCGGCCAGTCCATGAGCATAAGCTGAACCCTTCAATATATAACGAATACTGAAAATCGCACAAGGTTGCCAGGATGGTGGTAGTGTCTGAAAGGTGCGTTGGTGCAAAACCTTAGCCTATTGCGCCGGTCTCGTCCAATCGGGTACCGTGAAGGCATGTCGACCGTAGCGCGTGTCCGTGGCTGCGTTGCAGGGGCAGCCATCCTCACGCTTTTCGGCTCCGCGTGGTGCATCATAGCGCTTGCCCTCTGGCCCGCGCACCCCGTCTGGTCAATTCCGGTAGAGTCCGTGGCTACCATTGTATTGCTCGCGCTGTGCGTCATGCGGCTTACGGCTCTAAGAAACATCCCGAGCATCGATGATCCGGTTGCAGCGGCCAAAGGGAAGCGCGCTGGGATGCTCTTTGGAATCATATTTGCAACCGAAAGCGGGTTGATATGGCTCTGCGCGACGCTGCTGGCGCGCCTTGGTCTAAGCATTTGGATTCCGATTGCGGTCGCCGTTATCGTGGGCGTGCATTTCATTCCTTTGGCGCGCGTATTCGAAGTTCCGCTTTACTACTGGACGGGAGTGCTCTCCGTCCTTGGTATGCTCGGGTGTTCGCTGATCCACGATGCTAGCACGCGGCTGCTGTGCGCGGGACTGATTATGGCGGCGGTGCTCTGGCTGACTGCTGTATTGTTACTCCTGCAAGCCAGATTGACTGGACCGGGCCCGATCGCCTGAAATATCGCAATCTAGACCTCGACGCACTTTTCACACACTACCAGGATGGTGGTTAATGATATTCTTGTTTGTGGCGGGCCGTGCGACGGCAACCGTGTCTGTCTCAGAACTCGGCATTCTTGTCATTCCGAGGAGTCCGTCAACTGACGGACGACGAGGAATCTTGCACTGCCTGTAAAAGACTCAGAGCGAGATTCCTCGCGGAGTTTACCCTGAGCACCCAGAGCGAGATCCTTCGCTTCGCTCAGGATGACAGCGAAGGGCTCGGAATGACAGCGTGAAGGAAGTTCTCGCACAGACTCTGCCGCTTTGAATAATCTAATCCGACGATTGGAGGCTTCGCGATGAAACTGATGAACCTCGAGTTTAGCCGCATTGCGCATGATACGTTCCGCATCCAAGGCTCGAAGGTTATCTATACCGATCCCTTCAAGGTGACGAAAGGGGATGAGGCTGATATCGTTTTGCTAAGCCACGAGCATTTCGACCACCTCAGTCTGGAAGACCTTCAGAAGGTGACCTCCGCCAAAACGACTCTTGTGGCCAGCTTAAGTTGCAAAGGTGGACTGAAGCAGGTGAAGGCGAAGGAAACGAAATTTCTCGAGCCGGGAGGAAAGATCAGCGTCGATAAGGTCGAAATCGAAGCTGTCCCCGCTTACAACCTGAATAAGTTCCGGGAGCCGGGAAAACCCTTCCACCCCAAAGACGACAAGAAGCTGGGATTCATCATTGTGATGGACGGGACGCGCGTCTATTTCGCCGGCGATACCGACTTCATACCGGAGATGAAATCCATTCGCTGTGATATTGCACTTCTCCCCGTCTCCGGCACCTATGTGATGACGGCAGAGGAAGCGGCCGAGGCGGCCAAGGCGATCCAGCCGAAAATCGCTGTCCCCATGCATTACGCGGCCATCGTGGGCAGCGACGCTGATGCCCAGCGATTCAAATCTCTGGTGAAGAACTGCCAAGTGGAGATTATTTAACCCGAATTCTGAAGTTGCGAGGCTCGAAGGGAAGAACCCCTCACCCGGCTCGCTACTCTCGCCACCCTCTCCCCAAGGGAGAGGGCCGTCAACGACAATTGTTTTCAGCCCTCTCCCGTGGGGAGAGGGTGTCCCGATCCGGCGCATTCATCAGTCGGAGCGGGACGGGTGAGGGGTTTCTTCCCACCTTCCCAGTCAACCTATGGTTTTTCCGCCGCCCAGGCAAGTCCATCGGCATCCGGTCCCGCGACAATCAATTTATCCACGGCCCAGGTTTTTAGATTGACGGCCGCGATCTTCCCGGCGGCCTGGCAGGACACGTAAGCCACCTCTCCATCAGGTCTCACCAGGATTTCCTGAGGCATCTTGCCCACCGCAACGGTTCTGGCAATTTTCATCGTCTCGATATCGAGTACGCCGATCTTGTTGGCATCTGGAAGTGTGATGAGAAGCCAACGCCCGTCCGGGGTTGCAGCCGTGCCGTAAGCCACGGTGGGAAGGCTCACCCACGTCTTTAGCGTGTTTGTCGAAGTGTCGATCACTGCCAGGCGGGGCGCGGTCTGGTCCGCGGTGAAGGCCCAGCGGTCGTCGGGGGATAGCGCAATCCGCTGGGTCTGCGGCGAGATGGGAATAATGGCCAGGGTTTTCCTGTCCACCAAGTCAATGGCGGAAACCGTTCCCGGTCCAACGTTGGCGGTGTAGCCGCGCTGTCCATCCTGCGTAATGGCCAGCATGTGCGATTCGCGCTGCCCGGTGGGAATGGAGGAAACGATTCGCAGGCTCTTCGGGTCGATGACGGTTATAGAATTGGCAAGCTCCGTCGTGATGTAAAGCAGGCCGTTCTTGGGACCGAAGACCGCGCAGTGCGGACGCAGAGGCTTGTCGAAGTCCAGCGTCCTGACCACGCGGCGACTGGCGAGGTCGATCACGGCCAGGGTGCGGCCGTCCGTGCCGGGCTTGCCCACGCCCGAGTTGCCGTAAATCGGGACATAAGCCGTCTGCCCATCGGGCGAAGCAGCCACTTCATGGCCGGTGATTCCTCCTTCCGGAACTTCCACCAATTCTCGGCCTGTCTCTGGATCGATAATCCCCAGCGTTTGATTGCCTTTGTTGGCCACCAAGAGAAGGCCGCGAGAGGGCGGCGTTTCAGTTTCCGAGGAAACCAACAACGGCGCCAGAAGACCCAAGCAAACTAAGCCCAGCACCTTCAAAACAGGCCAGCCCATAGCACCCTCCGGCTCTTTGAATTACTCTCAAGCCCTACTCCTATCGTACCACACCCTGCTGTTGGACCTGCTGCTTTAGCTGCTGCGCCAATCGAGTCCATGACTTCGTTTGTCGTCTGCTCGGTAATGCGGGTATACTTTAGTCATGCAACGCCTGATACTTCCGATAATTGTGGAAAAGGATGAAGACGGCTATTTCGTCGATTGCCCCACGCTCCAGGGCTGTTACAGCCAAGGGGTGACCTACGAAGAGGCAATCGCGAACATCAAAGACGCCATCCAGTTACACCTCGAAGATCGCCTGGCCCGGGGCGAGGAGATTCCGCACCAGGTCTCTTTGAGCCTATCGACGGTCGAAGTTGCCGTTTGATGCCAAATTCGAACTTCACTCGAAAGGCTAAAGGTCCGCTTGGGAAACTTGCCGGGCAAGATCGCACTGCGGGCACGAGCAAAGGTTGCGCAGGTAATCGAAGGAATAGATTCCTGTGGAGTGGCCATCGTTCCAATAGATCTGGAGGGCGTAACGTCCGACCAGTTCAGCGCGCTCTGGTTTCAACGGCTTGACGCCCAGCATGGGTAGAAGGCCCGCCGGCTGGCCATGCGCCTCGCCTCCCTCGGTGCAAGTGGCGCATGGACAACGGTCGCGGAGGTAGCGGTACGAATAGACACTGGCGTGACCGTCCGCCCAGAGAATCGAAAGCGTGTCGTTTCCGGCGTCGAGTTTGATTTTGGTTGGGACGTGGGCCATAAATGTAAGACATCTCTCGTCCGTTGTCAGTTGTCCGTTGCACTTTTCTGTCGTGCAAGGTTAACTCACAACCGACGACTGACAACTGACAACTGACTCCTGTTTACTCGATACTAATCGCCTGCTGATGGGCCAAGCTCACCTGTTCCGCGAGGGCTGCCGCTACCTGCTGGAAGGCTTTCCCATTCGCTGTCTCTCCGTCCAATGCGGTAGGTCTGCCCTTGTCGCTTTGCACTCGAATGACAGGGTCGAGAGGGATCTCACCCAGAAAAGGCAAGCCAAGCTTGTGAGCCGCTTCCCGGGCGCCGCCGTGGCCAAAGATATCCTCTCGATGGCCGCAGTGCGGGCAGGCAAAGTAGCTCATGTTCTCAACAATCCCCAGCACCGGCACGTTGAGCTTTTGAAACATGGCGATGGCTTTCGACGCCACCGTGAGCGCCAGATCCTGCGGCGTGGAAACAATCACTGCTCCCGTCAACGGGATGGTCTGCGACAAGCTCAACTGAATGTCTCCCGTCCCCGGCGGCAGGTCCATGAGGAGATAGTCCAGCTCACCCCAGCGCACGTCGCCCAGGAATTGTTGGATGGTCTTGTGGAGCATGGGGCCGCGCCAGATCACGGCTTCATCCTTAGGCAGGAAATACGCCATCGAGATGAGCTTGACGCCATAGGCGACAGGAGGTTCGATCTTGCCTTCCACCACGTGCGGCTGCTCTCCGCCGCCCATCAAGGCGGGGACACTCGGCCCGTAAACGTCCGTGTCCATCAGGCCCACCCGCGCCCCGGCGCGCTCCAGCGCCACTGCCAGGTTGGCCGCTACCGTCGACTTGCCCACCCCGCCTTTGCCGCTCGCCACCGCCACCGTGCTTTTAACCATCGGGATCAGGTTCGACTTCCCCGGCTGCACGGACGGGGCCGGATCGATCACGCGCACTTCCACGTCCGGCACGCCCAGCCCGTGAACGATTTCCTTCATCCTGGCCAGCAGTTGGCTCCTGGCGGGGCTGGCAGTCTGCATTAATATGCTTACTTGTCGATCCCCCACTTCGATGTCCTTGATGTACCCGAGCGACACGACATCCTTCTGCAAGTGCGGATCGTCAACCGCCTTCAAGGCGTTCAGAACGTCTTGCGGGCTTAGGTCTTTAGGCACAGTAGCTCCTCATCAGCACTTCTATTCAACTCTCAATTATACATGTTCGCGCTCCGGTAGGGGCGGTCCGCGAACCGCCCCTACATCAGCCGCTAAGGGTAGTGTCTCAGTTTGAATTCGTAGCGGCGAGTTTACCTCGCCAACTGGCGGCGTAAAGCCGCCTCTACGTCAAACTGAGACACTACCCCGCTAAGATCGCAGTTGACCAGGACCGCACAATTCCTCTGTTGCCTGGCAAGCGCAAAATCAGGCAACATGTTAGGGATTCCCGCCCACGTGGGAATGCCTCTATGAACCTCGTCAAACCTGGCACAGCGCCGCCCGTCGCCGCCGCGGAGCAGCCTCAATTGCTTCGTGCCCTGGGGTTATGGGAAACCACGGCGATTGTCATGGGGATCATGATTGGGTCCGCCATCTTTATCGTTCCGGCGGAAGTGACTCGTGAAGTCGGCAGCGAACGCGCTGCCCTGGGCGTGTGGATCATCTCCGGAATCCTCAGCCTATTCGGGGCGCTCTCGTTCGCGGAACTGGCCTCGATGTTTCCCCAGGCGGGTGGCCAGTACGTCTATCTTCGCGAGGCTTACGGGCATCTGGTGAGCTTCCTTTGCGGCTGGACGTTTTTCCTGGCGGTGCAGTCGGGCGGCATATCGACCGTCGCCGTGGGATTCGCGCAATATCTTGCCGACTTCTTTCCGATCAATCCCCTGCAGCAGAAGCTCGCGGGAAGCCTCGCCATCGTGGTTCTGACCGCCATTAACTATCGCGGGGTGCGCGAGGCGGGTTGGCTCCAGTCCGTTCTGACCGGGGCCAAGGTCGGTGCGATGGTGGCCCTGGTGGCGCTGGGCTTCGCGCTGGTGCACGGTCCCGTGGGCGGCGCCGTGAAACTGCCCACCCCGGCCGGTTGGGGGTTTCTCTCTTCCTTCGGAGTCGCCATGGTCGCAGCCCTCTGGGCTTACGACGGCTGGAACAATGGCACGTTTGCCGCTGACGAAGTCAAGAACCCCGAACGCAACATCCCCTTGGGCCTTATCCTGGGCACCGGCGCCGTCGTGGTGATTTACATTCTCGTGAACCTCGTTTACTACCACGTGCTGCCGCTCGTGACCGTGGCTCAATCGCCGCGCGTCGCCGCGGAGGCCGGAACGCGCCTTTTCGGGCGAAGCGGCGCCCATTGGGTATCGCTCGCCATCATCGTGGCGATGCTGGGCTGTGTGAATGGAATGATCTTGGCAGGCGCTCGAGTTTATTATGCCATGGCGCGCGACGGCCTCTTTTTCCGCTGGTGCGGCAACGTTCACCCGAGATTTCACACTCCGCATCTCTCTTTGCTCTTCCAGGCTGCCTGGGCAATCCTCCTCGTGCTGCTGGGAACTTACGAGCAGCTCTTCACCTTCGTAATCTTTGCAGGTTGGATCTTCTACGCCCTGGCAGCGCTGGGGGTGATCATCCTGCGCCACACCCGGCCCAACCTGCCGCGCCCCTACCGCGTCTCCGGCTATCCCTTGGTTCCTGCGATTTTCGTGCTGGCCGCTGCCGTTTTTATCTTGAACACCATTCTCGCCCGCCCGCTCGAGTCTGGCATCGGCGCCGGCATTGTAGCTCTGGGGGTTCCGGCCTACCTGATTTGGAGAAAGGGAAAAAAGTAGCGCCGACCTAAAGGTCAGCGCTACGAATACCACTTGCGGAGTGAAGCGGCCCGACGTGCGGCTTCAGTTGTGGTGCGGGCGTCTCGCCCGCTGTCGCGCGGGCATCATGCCCGCGCTGGGGATTTCTGTACTTGGTCTTCTGCCACCTGCGGCTCTGCCCTAGTCAACAGCAAACCCCGATAATTGCAGAGATATGCGACCCCAAACGTTGAAAGTTGAAGCGCAGGAGTTCTAATCGCAGCGGCGCCGCGGCCGAGACGCCCGCGCTACAGATGCCTCACTCACTCGCTTCCTTGGCGGCTTTCTTCACCTTCCCCAGGAGTTCGTCCGCTTGCGATTTCCACGAACTTTGCAAGGCCACCGCTTTGCTCAGCGCTTCGATGGCGCCGTGGTGGTTGGCCGGGTAACCGGACTCATAGGCGTACCCCAGGTAATACAAGGCCTGTGCCTGCAATTCGGGATTCGCGTCCAGCAAATCCGCCGCCGTCTTGAGTTCTTCGATCGCCGGCCCCAGCTTCTTTGACTTCGCCGTGGCCGCGCGCGTGAATTCAACATATCCCAGCGAAAGGTGGGCCATGCCAAGTTCGTTATTCTGCGCTTGCTTGAACTGAGCGTCGGTAAGGGAGTCCGGCTTCTTCAATTGCTGCGCCAGCTCAATGGATTTCTTCGCATCCTCGACCGCCTTATCGGGGTTGGTGCGGCCGATGGAGTAGGCGTAAGCGAGAAAATTGTAAGCATCCAGGTTGTTAGGATCTGCCGCGACCGTCTTTTCACCGTACTCGATGGCCTTGTCCGGCTTATTCGCCATCCGGTAGGCCGTGAAGTAATCGAAGTTGATCTGCCCCGCACTCTTGGCGGCGTCGTCGGGGAAGGTTTTCGCGAACTGGTCCAATAGCTCGATGCGCTTGCTGGGATCGGTCACCCGCGGGATGAGCTGGAGATCCGCGTAGACCACATAGGCGAGCTCGTCCTTGGCCTGTGTGGCGTTCTCGTCGAGGGCTTTTTGCCAGTCTGCGTCGCTGACGTTGGGGGGCCGGGAAGGCTTGCTCTCCTCGGTGATCAGCCCGGGAGCCATACTGATGATGTTAAAAGCCGAATCGGTGACCTTGCCGGAACCCACGTAGCCCTTCAACGTATTGAGCGCCAGCATCACGTCTTTGTAATTTGAGGCCAGTCCCTTTTCGCCGTATTCAACAACTTTGTCATAGTTGTTGAGTTTCAAATACACCATCGTATAATATTCATCAGCGCATGGCATGAACTTCGCATCCGCGTGCGCCTGGGCGTACTTGTCCAGGGCCGCGATCTGTTCTTCCGGCTTCTCCGCGCCATTGACCGCCTGCATGAGTTCGTCTTCCGGCGTGTTCGCCACATAGGGCAGACCAGGACAGACTTGTTGGGCTTGAAGTAGACCGGCAAAAACCAGCAGGCCCAGAATAAACAGGGAAACAGATGTCTTGCGCATGGAATCCTCCAGTCGAATGCAGTATCCCGGTGTGTGCTAGAACTTGATACATCAAGACGCGGAGAATTGCCAGCGAAAAATTTCAGCAATCGGCAATCGCCAATCGAAAATCGTCAATGCCTGAATCCTGCTGTAGAATAGGAGAAAATATCGACGTTCTACGAAGGGAGAAGCATGGAACTTTTTTCCTGGGAAACTGTGAAGAAGGAAGTGCTCAATGAGAAGCTGGCCCGCAAGGTTATCTCGGGCGAGAAAATCACCATGGCCCAGATCTTCCTCGCCAAGGACGGCGTCGTGCCGCTTCACCAGCACGAAAACGAGCAGATCAGTTCAATTGTGACCGGCGCCATGAGATTTGAGATCGAGGGCAAAGAGATCGTGCTCCGCGCCGGCGACGTCCTCTTCATCCCGTCCAACGTTCCGCACCGCGTGACGGCCCTGGAGGATTCTCAGGCGCTCGACGTCTTCAGCCCCATCCGCATCGATTGGCTGACCGGCAAAGACGACTACCTGCGGCGCTAGCTTTCTCTTGAATCGGGAACCTTGAATCGCCCCTCCGCGGGTACGTTCCGTTCTCCTGAATCTGCAATCTCGAATCTGAAATCTTAGATTCTGAATCCCGCCTCCGCGCTGTGTCACTTCGGAAACTGGCATTGCAAAGCGTAAATCTCATCACTGCTGACGTGACGAGCGACCAGAGGAGAGTCATCCGGAGCGAGTCCCAGCGGAACCCAAAGGCCCCCGCCCGCCATCTCGATTAATCGCTCCGCCTGCTGCCCCGTGATTTTCACTCGAAACAACGCAAGCCCTCTGGGGGTACACTTGTCAGATAGGGCGAAAATGGTGTCAGGTACGCCTTTTCCACAGACTAACCTCCCGGTCCCTGCTCCCATAGTGTCTGCGGTTCCAGAGCAGCAAGGTCCGCAAGGCGGCTTGGGTGCAGCGCCTGAAATTCCTTTTGGGGAATCTTGATGTACTTCCAAGTTTCCTTCGTAAGCTGGGACGCAGTCTCGCACCAGCCGGTGGCAGCGGCATCCTTTCGCAGAACGTCGGTGCCCTCCTGCCCTTTCGTTTCCAGAAGCCAATAGCCCCCGCCTTTGTCCACGGCCACAAAATCGGGGTAATAAGACCTCAAGTTCATCGCCGAGTCGGTGTACTCAATGCAAAAGCCGAAGGCCTGGGGGAGTTTCGAGAATGCCGTCACATCGCTGGCGTGATCAAGAAACTTGGCGAATTCCCGTTCGAAGTCGTTATCACACGCCACAAGGTTGAACACACACTTTCGACCTTCCCATACCGGGCGCGACCACGGGAAGGGCTGGCAACTTGAAAGCATCCGGGCGGGTTCCAACAAGTGCGGTGTTTGTTCTTCAATGGTCAGTTCAAGCAGAGCCTTTTTGAAAACATCGACGCAAACGTAATGAGCCACTGCCGTGCCCATCGCCTTGACGGTGGCCGCGTCGTTCAGGTCAACGAGATGCCCAAACGCCTTGCCTTCGAAGAACTCCCGCACTTTCGGCGCAAGCGCCGCAAACTGCGCCGGCAGCTTCACGGCCTCCGCGATACGGCGGGCGTAATAGCCGATGACCTCTTGGGCGGTCTGCGGGTCGGGGATGGTGTAGTCCCGCTCCACTTCCTTCTTGAGCGTGATGATGTCATACCCTTCATAGCGGAACGTCTTGGCGGTGGGGTCATCCTCGCTCATAGGGAGGACAATGCTCTTCAGCCCCATCACGTTGAGCGTTGCAATCTCTTCTGCCAAGGATTTCTTGCGCACAAGCGACGGCGTGAGCACCGGCAGGCCGACGTCGAATTCCTTTCGCTCCTCCAAGGGCATGATGGTGACAATCCGCAGCTTGTCCTTGCCAAGTTCGAAAGTGTCGAGCGTCAGCTCTTCGAGCTTCTCGAGGTCATCCACAAACTCCAGAAACGCGTTGTTGCCGATGATATCGACTCGCTCCGTATAGCTGGTCGGGAGTTCACGAAACATGAGGCGCAGGCCGCGTCCGATGGTCTGCTCAGGCAGGATATTAGCCTTTGCAGTGTACGGCCGCAAACCTACTACCACCGTCACATTCTGAACGTCCCAGCCCTCGCGCAGCATCAGCACGCTTACGATCGCGTGAATAGGACTGTCTTCCAGATCCACCTTCCGCACGGCTTCGCGAGCCTCGTCAAGTTGCTTTTTGCTGACTTCCCCCGACTTGTCGGTGTGGATGACCTGTGTCTTCTTTTCGCCGAACTCCTCCGGGTACTTCGTCTGCAGCCAGTCGGCCACATCGTCGGCATCGTCGGTGTCATTCATCATGACGAACAGAACCGGCTTCTTCCGTAGAGGACGCAGTTGGTCCCGGTACTCCCGCCACCGCTCCACGCCTGCGGTCAGGAAGGGCCTGTAGCGGACACTTGCGAGTTCGGACTTCGCCTCGTTAATTTTGGCGATGCCTTTCATGGGGCGTTTCACAATGCCGTCGATGATGGCCTGCTTGAGCGGATAATCCACGACCGTCCATGGGAAGATGGCTCCCTTTTCGAACCGGGGCGTGGCAGAGAAGTCAAGCTGGGCTGTCACTGCGGTTTTTGCGTGAAGCCTCCGAATGACCTTGTTCCATTCGTTGTCTTCTTCGTGGGTGTGGTGGGCCTCATCGTTGACCACCAGCAGCTTCCCGGCCCGAAGCGAGATACGGTCCCCAAAATCAGTCAACTCCAGTTTCTGGGTCGGAGGTTTCGGACCGAGCATCGCGCTCATTTCTTCCGGCTCGTCCTCCAAAGACCGGTCAGCCCGCTCGTAGAACTGTTGGATATTTGTTAGAAACAGCGTCCCTTCTGCGTGGGCCTTCTCACCCTCGCCCCGCACGACACAATCAAAGTCCCAAAAGATTTCGAGTTCCTTGGGAATGACCGGGTCCGACCGGAAGATTCGGCCTCCCGCAAAATCTATCTTCAGGCGCTCGAACACAATGACATTGGGGGCCAGGATAAGAAACGTCTTGGCGTAGTCCTTGGCGATTTCGTCCGGCTCTCGGGCGGCATTTAGGAATTGCCATGCAACTGCCAGGGCCATCACTTTGGTCTTGCCGCTCCCCGTCGCCATCTTGATGCAGTATCGGGCAAAGTCATCGTTGGGAGGCAGGCGCAGGTTTCGGAGGTCCTGGGCGTAACGTTCCAGGAGGGCCTTCCGTGTTCGTACCTTTTCAAACTCCCACACGAAAACCAGGGTCTCGACGGCCTCTTGCTGCGAGGGATGGTACTTGAAGGGCAAGCCAGAAGGCGATTTGTGGTCGGTGTAGAACCAGTGGTTGAGGAGAATTCGAGTTGTGTCGGTTATTCCCTTATAGCCTCCTGCTCGCCATGCCTTCACAGCTTCGCGGAGCGCAGGAACGCAGGGGCCGGTTCGCAGGCGCGAGGTTACGTCCAGGAGTTCGGTTTGGCTCGCGTCCGCGGATTTTGTTTTCCGACGTGGCATAGGCCTTCAGTGCACAAACGAAAGCGGCGCTGTTACGCGGTTTCGGGGGAGCGGAAGCCGATCCTGCGCCGAGGCTTTTCGTTCGGCTTCATCATCCCCCGAATCGCATCGAACACCACTCTGAACTGCGCGTCGTATTTCTTTTCCATCTCGTCCAGGCGACGGGCCAGGTCGCGGTGCGAAGCAAGCATTTCCCTGAGCTTGACGAAGGCACGTACGACGAAGACGCTTACCTCAACAGCCCGCCGCGAATTCAAGACGCTTGCCAGCATGAGGGCTCCGTGCTCCGTGAAGGCTGAAGGCAATGCAGGCGAAAATTTCAGCTTCTGGAGGTGGTCGCAATTTGCGACCACCTCCTGCTTCTCAGCGTCCTTCAGGCGGAACATGAAATCAACCGGAAACCGCTCTCGGTTGCGTTTGACCTGCTCGTTGAGGCGTTTGGTCGTGACGCCGTATAGCTCCGCGAGGTCGGCGTCGAGCATGACCCTCTGCCCGCGAATGAGCAGAATTCGGCTCTCGACCCGTTCCGGGGGGATGGCGAGTTTTGAGGTCACAATTTGTGACTTCAAATTCTTCACGGCTTAGTCTTCCTTTATACCGCCTCTTCCTTTTGTTTGGCCTCGCAAATTGCGACCTCAAATTTGAGGTGCCAAAACGGCGCCTCCCCTCCTCATCTGAGGAGGGGAGCTTCTAGGAACTCCCCTCCTGAATCAGGAGGGGAGGCGCGGTCGCGCTGGGTTGGTTTCCGGCACGCCAGTCACGGGGTGGTCACAATTCGTGACCACCCATCATCCCCTAACCTCAATCTGGATCGTCTTTGTCGTATCATTCCCCAGGATGTCGATTACCTTCACCACCACCGCATACTCCCCGGGTTCGGAGTACTTGTACTTTGCCTCCAATTCGATTTTCGGGTCCTTGCGCGTGCGGTAGGTCTGCCACTGGTTGTGAAAGGTATCGTTCCGGTAGTCCCAATCCACGGCCCAGTAGTCGATAAGCTGGCTCCAGTGCTTGATAGCCTTCCGCACTTCCTCAGGGATGTCGTCAGTAGGAATAACGAACTCCGTTAGCTGGAGCGTCACTTCACGGCCCTTCTGCTTCGTCTGCACGGAAAGCGCACCAAGCTCGAAGAACTTCACGTCGCCTTGTTCTACAGCTTTCTTGTCCAGGACCTCACGGGGAATTTTCTTGAAGGAAACATCCACCCTCGATTCAGCCGCCACATTCTTGGCCAGCTCGTTCATCTCGAAGGCGAATTCCCAACCCAGTATGTCCACACCCGCCTTCGTAGGGGCGTCCTTGCCACTGCCCACAGCTTTCCATGTTTCCTTGGCTATGGCCTTCACGTCGGAAAGCGTGACAGGGGCGTCAACTGCTCCAACATGAACCGCTCGCCCCGCCTTCGACCCATGAAGCCAAGAGTGGCCGGTTGTGGGCGTTGCGTGATAGAGGTCGAGAACGAATCTCCTGTAGGCTGCTTCCCGTTGCCGCTGCTCTTCAAGTTGGTCTTCTCCGCTGGCAGGAAACTCCGCCGCCTGCCAAGCTTGGCGCTCGTATTTCCCAAGATTCTGGACAACGAACGGCTTGACGCCGGGAATGCCGAGGAGCCGCTTGCGGGTAGTGTGAATGGCAAATCGTCCGAGGTCACACGCAATCCAGCGACGATGCAACTTGTCCGCCACTGCCGCTGTCGTCCCGCTTCCCACGAAGCAATCGAGTACCAAATCATTTTCGTCCGAAGAAGATTTCACTATGCGCTCAAGAAGAACCTCAGGCTTCTGGGTTGGATAGCCGACCATCTCGTTGCGATGAAGAAGCTTCATATCGTCCCACAATGACTGGGCTGGCACTCCCTTCGCTTCGTCCAAGTATTTCTTGTACCGGGGCACGTCGTTCTCTGACATGACAATCAGACCGGCGGCCCAAGCCTCATCCACTTTTTTCTGACTCCACCGCCAATACTTTCCAGAAGGCGGCTTAAGCACCTTGTCTCCGAAACGACGTGTGTTGTCGTCCTTGGTGCTAAACACGTGAGTAGAATGGAGTGGAAGTGTTTGGTAGCGCCTTCCGGTCTTTTCAACGTGTCTGTAAGCAGTCTCTACATATTCATCGCCATACTCCCCGTAGACCACGTTGAACGGTGCGCCCTCTCTTGAATAATAGAGAATCGTGTCGTGGACTTTCCCAAAACACTTAGGGTCATTGTGGGTATTCGCTCGTCTCCAGACGATTTCGTTCTTGAACTTGTCGCAGCCAAGGACCTCGTCCAGAACAGCTTTCGCATAGTGGACCATGCGCCAATCCAAATGGACATAAATACTTCCCCGCTCGTACAACAACTCATCGAGCAGCACAACAGTTTCATAGAACCACTCGATGTACGAGTCCAGCCCCCGACCCCACGTATCCCGGTAGGCTTTCTGTTCCAAGATGGACGGTCTCTTTGTGAAGTTAACGCCGTCGTCTTCGTCGTCATCGTCATTGTCAGGAGGCAGACTCGCAATAAACGAGAAATCAGCCCCTGTATCGAAGGGAGGGTCGATATAAATCAGGTTCACTTTGCCAGCGAATTCCGGCAGGAGCGATGGGAGGACATATTTCTTGTCGCCCCAGATGAGCCGGTTCCGCCATTCGGTCTCACGGCCCGAGGAGAAAAGCTCCAAATTCCGCTGGCGGTCCTGCGCACTCTCGTTGACCGTTTCGATGGTCTGAAACGGCAGGGCAATCCGCACCGGCCCCTGCTTCTTCCCGTCCTTGTACTTCCCGTCCCAAATGAGTTCGGTCATGCAAGAGTTTCCAGTTGATGGAGATTCGGGAGAAGATAGGTACCACAACGGAGCACAAAGCGCAAGCCTCGGGCGCAAAGCAATTGGAAAGTGATAATGAAGGGAGCGTTAAACGATAGGTGCGAGCATTTCGCGATTATCTCGCACCGGGCGAGGTTGCGGATTTGATGAGGGCGAAAATGGTGTCAGGTACCCTTTCCAGGACGTCCTCGGTTTTCCCAGGACGTCCTCGGTTCCTCATCGTGATTTCCAACCCTGATTGCGCCGCCGCCCCCGCCATAATTCCCGCCACACTCCAGGTGCTCGCCCGGCTCGGCGCGGGGTCCATCGCGAAAGTCCGCTCACCTTATTGCATTTTCCGCTTGACGAGCTTCCCATTTCACGTCTTGGTGGTGAGCGCTTTTTCCACCGCTTCCGGGTTTCTGTCGATCACGGTCAAGTAGGCGCGCACGGCGCTTTCCGGACGCCGCCGCCCTTGCTCCCATTCCTGGAGCGAGCGCGGGCTCACGGCGTAGCGGCGTGAGAATTCCGCTTGCGACAAGCCCAACTTGGAGCGGATCGCCCTGACATCTACGTCCTCAGGAACCTCGACGTATCGCATGGGAAGCGCCGTCCTCCCTTCGACGTGGTCAACGACCTCCTGCATGGCGGCAATCAGGCGCTTACCCATTCTTGAATGCTTGTTCTTTGTCATTCGACACCCTTCAAACGATTTACCATCTCTTTCAATTGTTGTCTGTCCGATTGGGTCAAGTCTTCCTTCACCGCTTTGGCGTAGATGTCGAGAAGATAGACGACATCGGCTGCTGACCGGTAGAAGTAGATCACTCGAACGCCCCCGCGCTTTCCCTTTCCTTGGCGGCCCCAGCGGGCTTTGCGAACCCCGCCTGTGCTTGGCACGACCGGGTGTATTTCCGGGTTTGCCGCGATGTGGGTTTCCATGGCATCCCGCTCCTCAACGCGGAGGATTTTGGCTGCCCGCTTCGCATAAACGCTCGTGTAGGCAATCGCCGCGCTCATTGTTTCACTATACGGCACTGACGGACAAATATCAAGCTTGTTCGATAGCATGGACCTCGATTCTGGGGTCCGCGCAGCTTCTGCCTGTTACCTACCGCTCACTTTTCTTGCATTTTCCGCTTGACAAGCTCACGGACTTGTGATAGCCTACCATGGTGGTCGTGTTCTGGACACAATGTCGTAGGCGAGCGCCCGCCCGCGCCCAGGCGCAAGAGGAAGCGGAAGGGTCCCGCTATGGGGGAATGTAGGGAACTACAAAAAATGAAAAATAGTGGGAACGAAGCTAAGAAGTACCTGAAAACAAAGGGCATCACTTTTTTCAATGCTGCAACTTATGCGCGTTTTGCGCGCAAATTAGCACAAATCAGCGCCTGAAAGGAGCAAAAACAGCACATTTTGCGAAAACGAAGTCAAGGCTTCCGAGGAACAAGGCGAGGCCGGGCAAGTGACACGAAGTCGGCTACAGAGGACAACAAACAGTCGAGAAGTTCAGAAGTCAAGAAGTCGAGGAGTTGTGGGGCCAATTCAACAGGTCGGGCCGGACG
Source organism: uncultured Acidobacteriota bacterium (assembly GCA_963842495.1). Taxonomy (GTDB): domain Bacteria; phylum Acidobacteriota; class Terriglobia; order UBA7540; family UBA7540; genus CAVROP01. The sequence continues at coordinate 29,286 of CAWJHY010000057.1, read as the reverse complement.
GTGACGGTTTGTCTCTCTTCGACTCTCAACTCTCGACTTCTCGACTTGATTTCGACGGAACAAAGCGAGAATGTTTATGAAAACAAACAGTCGAGAAGTTCGGAAGTCAAGAAGTCGAGGAGTTGTGGGGCCAATTCAACAGGTCGGGCCGGACGGTGACGGTTTGTCTCTCTTCGACTCTCAACTCTCGACTTCTCGACTTGATTTCGACGGAACAAAGCGAGAATGTTTATGAAAACAAAGGAGCGGCACGAAAGACACAGGGCTATTCTCGTATGTTGTTGAAAACACATAACTTATCTAGCTATAGCCGCGATGATGTTGAAACTAAAGCAGTTATTCTTCTGATTGCGCTGATCTTGGCACTTTCTGCCAGCTCGTGCAGCGGGAGCGGCAATCCGTCGCCCTCGAACGCGGCTTTGGCGGCTCCGGTGTTCTCGACCACTGCGGCGCAGAACGGGGCGGTGATTCTGGCCATATCGACCGGCAGCGGAGCGGCGGTGCATTACACCTTCGACGGGTCAACGCCGACGGCTTCCTCGCCCGCCTATCAGGCGCCGATGCTCATCTCTACCAACCTGACCATCCATGCCATCGCCACCGCTCCGGGCGCCGCTTGGCCCTTTGACTCAGGCAACGCCCAGTACTTGATCGTGAACTTGGCGGTGGGCGGAAGTTGGCCGGGCAATCCCACCAGCAGCACGCCGTTCCCGTCCCAGACTCTGGTGGACTACGTGCGTGTCTACGCGGTCGCTCAATGAGTCTGCTGGCGGCCGCTTGCAGATTGCACAACTTTTCTCCGTGTCGTGGTCAATCGCCATGTTGGTTTACCGTCTCCCTTCAATTGTAACAGAGCCAAGTCGCTTCGCGGCTCCTTCTCCAAGCTCTGCTCCCTGAGGGAGTTCCATGAACTGGCGGACTTGTGACATATTGATCCTTGCTGGATTCTCCTCGCCCTCTTCTTGTAGAGGATAAAGTATGTCGCACTCTACGAAACGGCCGCCCTGTGGAGAGTCACGCGACCCACATTCGAGAGGGGCGCCACGCACTGGCGGGATTCGCCCTCATTGATCAGTTTTCGGGGGTGGTCAATCCGCTCGGCGGGTAGCTGCGGCTTCCGCCTTTGTTTCAAAACTTACTCTTTATGAAACACATGAAAAACAACTACTTGGCCGCACAACGGGTTTGTCGGAAAACGACAGGTTGCTCAGTCATTAAACGTGGTTGGGGTCTAGCCAGCGTCTTGTCACCAGAAATATTCTTTCGATCCTTTCTTACTTTTTTCCTTCCCGGCGTTCCCTATAACAGTAGAGGGCAAAAACTGAGAGCACGGCGAGTGGGTGCCGAGCCTGCCCAACGGCGAAGTACCCCTCGCCCGTCCCTCTGACTTCTCGAACTGCGAAGGAAGTCGCACTATACCGAGCAGACTTCGATTGCCGCCCTTCCGCGCCAAGCTCGGGCGCGTTGTTTAGGGCTTTATATCGTCACTTGGAGGTCACCGGATGTCACCCTGGACGCAAGCAGTGCAAGTACTCGAAGCGGCTTTCACCGGCCCCATCGCGACGGGCCTCGCACTCGTCGCCATCGTGGTCGGAGGCCTAATGTTCGCCTTTGGTGAAGGCGGGGCGAAGCGGACCATGGCCGGCGTGATCTTTGGCGTCGGCATGGCCATGGGTGCAGTCAACTTCATGGCTTGGCTTTTCCCGTGAGCTTTGCCCTGTGACTACTTACTTCCCCCATGGAATAAACGGATGCAACGCAGAATCAATCCCGTCTTTCGATCTTTCAACCGTCCCCTGACACTCATGGGCGTGGAGAGGAAGCTTTTCTTCCTGGCCCTCCTGATGGGCGCGGCGGTCTTTAACCTCCTCCCCACCTTCCTTGGCGGAATCCTCATGTTCCTCGTCCTTTACTGGCTCGCCCGCTGGGCCACTCCGACTGACCCGCAGATTCTCCGGTTTGTCCTGAACTCCGCCCGGCTCCATGCCCTTTACGATCCTTCCAAATTCACGCCGGTCACCGTACGGAGGATCCGACGTGTTTAGACTCGACCGCGCCCTCGAAGCTTATCGCCGTGCCGGCTAGCTCAACGATCGCGTCTTGAGGTAACCACCTGTGTTTTCAACGACATTCCCATTACTTAAAGTAAGTACCTGTGTTTTCATAGAGATTCCCGCTTCGTTGGCAGGTTCTCAAGTGACTTCCTTTGTTTTCAACACCTTGCTGGCTTTGTTTCGCCAATTTTTGTATTCTCTCGCGTCTCTCTAGTCCCCCTAGTGGGCCAATTCCGAAGCCTGCCGCATTCCGAGGGCACAGTCCTGCCGCCGAGATGAGGAAGCGACCGGCAAGCTCTGTTTTTGTGCTCGATTCGCGCGTTTGATGATCGAAATTGGCTTCGTTTTGGGTCCGTTTTAGCTTCGTTTGCAAAGTGACTTCGTGTGTTTTCAATAACATATTGGGATCGATCGTATTATTTTTGTGTTTCTTCGGAGCCGCATCTCCCGGCTCGCTCGCCAGGTTCCCGGCTCGGGAAATTGACGAGTCGGGAAGTCCAGGAATGGCCCACCGTCTCCCCAAGCTGCGACCCGAAAGATGGGATCGCCGGTTGGCTTCCCAACTCCTCGACTCTTTGGCTCCTCGACTTCTCGACTGCACTTGGAGGCAGGAACCACAGGCACGGACCACGGACGAAAACAGAAGAGGACTCATAACTTATCCGGCAGGGCCTGACCCCCTGCCCAACCCCATAGAACAATCCTAGCCTATGTCGTCCCGTTTGTCAAGAGAAAAATGCGCAAGGATCAGAAAGTCTACTTCATCGGCAGCGCAGGCCCACCTTGAAGTGGTGTACTCACTGAATCGCGTTGACAATGGAGGTATACTTTCCGCCTGATTCCATGTTGTGCAGGCGGAGGATAGACATGGCGCGCATAAAGAATTCGCCGGGAAAACGAGACGCAGAAAGCTACCGGCATCCGGAGTCGGAAAGCCCCATGCGCCCGGATGTGGGGACGCAGGCGCAATTCAAAAAGAAGAAGCCGCCGTCCACGTACCGTTACGACTCTTCGCTTTCTCCGGCGCTCGACTGGGACGGCCAGAATTCAGCGCGAGAATTGGGCGAATGGCTGCTCGCCGAGGCGGAGGAAGCGGCGGCGCTTCCCGCTCCACACGAGTTTGAGAAGCCGCAGGAGTTCAAGAACGCCGGCGGAAAAATCGTGGCTTCGGTTGCGGGGCTTCAGGATGCGATCCGGCAACTCAAGGCAATCAGCAAGCCCTTTTTGAATTGGGCAGGGAAGGCGGAGCGGCTTTCGTTCGACGTTCCCACGCTGCCGCTGTTTGTCCACGAGCGGCTTTCCACCAAGGCGATTATTGAAACACTGGTGAGCCACAAGCGCGACAAGCAACTTGGCATGTTCGAGTTGTTCGGCGACCCTCAGCATTCCATCACCGACCAGGTTTTGCGCGCCTACGAGCACCGGGATAAGTGGGTGAACCGGATGATTCTGGGCGATTCGCTGGTGGTGATGAATTCGCTCTTGCATTACGAGGGCCTGGGCGGGCAGGTCCAGATGATTTACATGGACCCGCCCTATGGTGTCAGGTTTGGTTCGAACTTTCAGCCCTTTGTGCGGAAGCGAGAAGTTGGCCACAACGATGATGACGACATGACCCGCGAGCCTGAGATGGTGCAGGCTTACCGCGACACGTGGGAACTGGGGCTCCATTCTTATCTGACGTATTTGCGCGACCGGCTTGTACTCTGCCGAGAATTGCTTGCGCTCAGCGGGAGTATTTTTGTGCAAATCAGCGATGAGAATGTTCATCACGTCCGAGAGATCATGGATGAGGTGTTCGGCGCTGAAAACTTTGTAGTTGTGATCTGCTACAAGAGGCTCGGAATGATGGTAGGAGAAATTCTCAAGTCTTCGGCCCACTTTCTCTTGTGGTACGCGAGGGACATCGGAAGGGTGAAGTATCGAAAGGTCTTTGAGGAGCAAGTTGCGGGCCTCGGAACTGGCGATCATTACAACCAACTAGAGGACACGAACGCGACGAGCACCCGGCCGATGACCAAAGAGGAACGTGGTAACGTCCCTGAAGGCTGGAAGCCGTTTCAGTTGGTAAGCCTTCAGACCTACGGGTTGGGAGCCACGGGTAAGGAACCATTCTCAATAAATGGATGCGAATTTAGACCAGGGCCAAACAAGGCGTGGAGAACGACGGTTGAAGGCCTGAACCGGCTCTACGAGGCGAACCGAATCTATGTAGCAAAAAACACAATTCGCTATAAGCAGTACCTCAGAGATTTCCCCTTCGTCGAGGTTAGAAGTATTTGGGAAGACACGGGGCGTGATCCCGAGAATCTGTATGTTGTCCAGACCCCGACCGGCGTAATCGAACGGTGTACTTTGATGACAACCGACCCCGGCGACCTTGTACTTGATCCCACGTCTGGCAGCGGCACGACAGCGTATGTGGCCGAGCAGTGGGGGCGGCGCTGGATTACGGCTGACTGTAGCCGTGTGCCGCTGGCGCTGGCGCGGCAACGCCTGCTGACGGGTACATTCCCCTGGTACGAACTCAGTCAAGACTCTCGCGGACCTGCGGGGGGCTTCGTCTATCAGCCGAAGCAGAACAAGAAGGGCGAAGAGGTGGGCGGCATTGTGCCGCACGTCACGCTCGAAAGCATTGCCAACAATGAGCCGCCCAAGGAAGAAGTGCTGGTGGACAGGCCCGAAGTGGATAACAAGATTACCCGCGTGACCGGGCCGTTCTGCGTCGAGGCCACAATCCCCACTCCGGTTGATTGGGAGGCCGCTGGTGTTGAAGATTCCGGCGCTGTGTCAGCCGAAGAGCACGGCTCGTTTGTGGACCGAATGCTGGAGGTTCTGCGTAAGAGTCCGGTGCTGCGCCTGGAGGGGAACCGCACGGTCACGCTTCGCAACGTCCGTCCCCCTGCCAAGACACTTTCGCTTTCTGCGGAAGCATTGGTTGACGCCACGGCAAACGGGCAGACTCCGACTCTGGCAGAAGCGGTGCAAGAGGCCGCCGAAAAAAATGGGAAGGTTCTACCACTTTCCGCCAAGCTCGTGGCTTTTGTCTTTGGCCCGGAAAACGGCGCGGTGAGTGAAAAACTGGTTTATGAGGCCGCGCGGGAAGCCCACGCCAAAGGCTACACGCACCTTTACGTGATCGGCTTCGCCATCCAACCCCATGCGCGCGATCTGGTGAGCAAATGCGCGGAAGTCGTGGGCATTCCGGCGACCTACGTCCAAGCCACACCCGACATCATGATGGGCGACCTTTTGAAGAACATGCGTTCCAGCCAGATCTTCAGCGTGTGCGGTTTGCCGGAGATTGACTTGCGCCCCGTGAAGGGCAAGACGAAGGCCGATCCACAACGGTACGAAGTGGAATTGCTGGGCCTGGACGTATTCGACCCCGCGACGATGGAACCTTACCACCGAAGGGGCGAAGAAGTCCCCGCGTGGTTTCTCGATACGGACTACAACGGCCTTTGCTTCCACGTGAGCCAGGCATTCTTTCCGCGAACGGGCGCGTGGGAGAACTTGAAGAAGGCTCTTAAGGCAGAGTATGAGGAAAGCGTGTGGGAACATCTGGCGGGCACGGTCAGTGCGCCGTTTGAGGCTGGGGAGAACGGACAAGTCGCCGTGAAGGTGATTGACGAGCGCGGGAACGAACTGTTGGTGGTGCAGAAGCTGCCATGATTTCGAATTATGAATTCCGGATTCCGAAACTGAATTCCGGATTCCGAGTCTGGATTCCGAATCTGAGATCCGGATATTGAAGCGGATCGAGTCTCGAAGAGCCGAGTCATGCGGCGCGTTCTGGGCTCGATGTGGGAAAGGAACTCACGATGAAGTACCAGCAATTCGAAGAACTGCCGGTGTGGAAATCGGCAATCCAGCTTGCCGCCGCAGTTTACGGGCTGACGGAAAAGCCGGAATTCCAAAAGCGCCATAGCCTCCGCGACCAGATCGAGCGCGCCGCGGTTTCTATTTCCAATAACATTGCGGAGGGTTTTGAGCGAGGAACCAGCCAGGAGATCCTGACCTTCCTGTACATCGCTCGAGGGTCCGCGGGGGAAGTGCGTTCCATGCTCCACTTGTTCCAGGTCATCGCCCCATTCCGGAATTTAGAATTCGAAATCGGGAATCTGAAGACCCAGACGGACAGCATTTCGAAGCAACTGGGGGCCTGGGCGCGCTCGCTGCAAAATTCCGACCTCAAGGGCCGACGCTACGTCACGGAAAAGACGCGGCGAGCCGCCGAACGAGCGCAGGAACGGGAAGACTTCCTGAGAAAATTGGAGGAAATCCGCAGAGGCGGCCATTCGGAATCCGGTTCGGAATCCGGAATTCGGAATGCGGACTCGCCGAAGGCGCTGGAGGCAAAGTGAGCTTCGAGGTATCCGAACCCATCCTAAATTCGCCGTTCGAGAAGCCTGCCGAGTATTGGTACATCCAGGAAGGCGAGCAGCCGCAACGCCGCAAGGGCCGACGCCAACCCGTAATCTTCCCTCCGCGTGACCAGAAAGAACCTTGGACGCTGGACGCCGGAGTTTTGCGCGCCTCGCAAGAGTACCCCGCCGGTTACGAACTGGCGCTCGTCAGCCTGATTCGAGAGCGGCTTGAGGCTTGGCAGAAGGCGGTCTATCCGGGGGCGAGCCGTACTACTCTCGACCTGATTCAATGGTGGACACGGGACGGACGCGACAAAAGGCTTTTCTTTGCACAACTGGAAGCGGCGCTCACCGTAATCTTTCTGACCGAGGCCCGAAGCGATTTCCTGCAAGGCATCTCAGTCCCGCGTGACGAACCGAGCGAGGACCGCAAGAAGGAAGGCGTAACGGGCTTCCTTCGCTACGCCTGCAAGGTGGCGACAGGCGGGGGCAAGACAACCGTCATGGGCATGCTCATCGCGTGGAGCATCCTAAACAAAGTGAATGACCGGAGCGACGGCCGATTCTCAGACGTGGTGCTGGTGGTTTGCCCGAACGTGACAATCAAGAATCGGCTGAACGAGCTTTACCCTGAGAGAGGAGAAGCGAGTATCTATCGCACAAGGGACCTTGTACCTTCACACCTCATGCCCTTGTTGACCCAGGGCAAGGTGATCGTGACCAACTGGCATGTTTTCGAGCCGCAAGGCGTACAAACAGGCGGAGTGAGCGCGAAAGTGACCAAAGCCGGGGTCAAGGTCCGGGTGAAGGAAACCATCAATATCGGCCCGAAAACCACGACGGCGCGAGGGTCCCGATATTTGACGCTGAGGGACTACGAGCGCCAAGTCGCGGCGGGAATGCTGAAGGTTCTGGAGGAGGATCGCGAAAAAGACGGAACCCTCAAGAAGGTGACGGTTGAGTCCGAGCGGTATGTGGAGAGCGACACGTCGCTGATTGCCCGAGTGCTGGGCCGCGAAGTTGGCGGAAAACAGAATATTCTGGTTTTCAACGATGAAAGCCATCACGCCTACCGCATCAAACGCGAGGCATCCGAGGGTGAGGAAGAAGAGGAAGAAGATGCAGAAGAGTTTTTCCAGGAGGCTACGGTCTGGATCGACGGGCTGGACCGCATCAGCAAATTACGGGGGATTAACTTCTGCGTTGACCTTTCCGCAACGCCCTACTTCCTGGGAAGAGTGGGGCAGGAAACCAACAAACCGTTTCCCTGGGTCGTGAGTGACTTCGGCTTGATTGACGCGATTGAATCGGGCCTAGTGAAAATACCGCAATTAGCCGTGCGCGACACTACCGGAGCGCAAATTCCGGGCTACTTCAACATTTGGCATTGGATAATTCCACAATTGACACCGGCGGAGCGTGGCGCGAAAAAGGGAAGCCCGAAGCCCGAAGCTATCCTGAAATATGCCCACACTCCCATCGCCATGCTTGGCGGCTTGTGGGAAACACTCCGTGCGGAATGGCAGAAGCACGGGACTGACCCCCGCCCACCTGTTTTCATTCTGGTCTGTAAGAATACGAGGATCGCCAAGGCGATCTACGAATGGCTGGCGGAAGGCAAGGGGCCTCTTGGCATCCCGCCTGCCAACATCGAAGGATTCAGGAATCGCAATGGGACACTTAACACGATTCGCGTGGACTCCAAAGTTGTCCATGAGACGGATACGGGGGAGGCCAAGAGCGACGAGTCCCGCTGGATGCGCTTCACGCTCGACACGGTTGGAAAGACGCAGTGGACCGCGGACAAGCAGGGACGGCCCATTTACCCTGAAGGGTTTGAGGAACTGGCGAAGAAGCTGGCCCGTCCGCTTCACCCCCCTGGACGCGATGTGAGGTGCATCGTCAGCGTTGGAATGCTCACGGAAGGCTGGGACTGCAATACTGTAACCCACATCATCGGGCTGAGGCCCTTCATGTCGCAATTGCTCTGTGAGCAAGTAGTGGGACGCGGTTTGCGCAGGACAAGCTATGCACTGGGGGAAGGCGGAAAATTCTCCGAAGAGTTGGCACAGGTATTTGGAGTGCCCTTCGAGGTCATACCTTTCAAGGCGAGTCCACAGGGTGCGGGTACACCGCCGGAGAAGCGTTATCATGTTCACGCGATCCCTGCCAAGGCCCGATACGAGATTCGCTTTCCGCGTGTCGAGGGGTACACCCAGGCAATCAGAAACAGGGTGAAAGTGGACTGGTCTGAAATCGCTGGGATGCTCCTCCAGCCGGGGCGCATCCCACCCGAAGTCGAAATGAAAGGTTTGAGTGTCAACAAAGAAGGGAGAATGTCACTCAGCGGGCCGGGGAAGATCAGCGAAGCGACGCTGGCAGATTGGCGGGCCAAGCGGCGCTTACAGGAGCTTGTGTTCGAGCTTTCGGGGGCGCTCACGCGTGACTACCTCAAGCAGGCAAAGTGCGAAGTCCCGGCACAAGTGCTTTTCCCCCAGATGTTGGCAATTGTCCAGAGGTACGTGAAAGAAAAGGTCTTTGCAGAACCACCCGCCGAGAAGAAAGACTTGTTTCTTGCCCCTTACTACGGCTGGCTTGTGGAGAAGCTGGTAGAAGCTATTAGACCGGATACTTCCGAAGGGGAAGCCCCGGAGATTCCGCGCTATGAGTCGAGTCGCGGTGCGGGTTCGACGGCTGAAGTGGACTTCTGGACAAGCCGCGAGCCGCGAGAAGCGATACATTGCCACGTCAACTATGTTGTCCCCGACACCCAAAAGTGGGAACAATCGGCGGCCTACTACATTGACACTCATGCGGCGGTGGATGCGTTTGTCAAAAACGCCGGGCTTGGGTTCGCCATCCCCTATCTTCATAACGGGCAGATGCACGATTACATGCCGGACTTCATCATCCGTCTGAAGGCCGACAAGCCAAGACATCTCATTTTGGAAACCAAAGGCTTCGACCCGCTAGAAGGGGTTAAATGGGAAGCGGCGGAACGATGGGTCAACGCGGTAAATGCGGACGGGACCTATGGGCTATGGAAATACGCCCTCGTGAAGAAGCCCTCGGATGTAGGTGGGGCGATTTCCTCGGCCTCCGGTTAGGCGCTGCGGTTGACGCGCATCGGAGGGACGACGTTTGCGCTCTCCAGGGTGCGCGGATATCGCTCGAGAGGAGCTCCACACCGCGCTCCGACAGGCGCGGCAATTGAGTACGGACGCCACAGCGAGAACTCCTCCAACACCGCCGATCCGATGAGGCGCGAGATTCTCGACGCCGTCGAGCGTTGGTATCAGTATGACTGGCTTGCCATCGAGAACAAATATATCGTCGCCCCGCGAAGGCGAGGACCCACGGTGGGTGGATTCCCGCTTGCGCGGGAATGACGTGAGATTCGAGGGAGGGCAGCGAAGGATCGGTGGTCTGTGATGGTTGCAGCGGGTAGCGCGTCTCGGGTTCGGAGACTCCGCGGCTTTTCCCTGGGGCTGGAAGAAGACCATTCCGAACCGGCGGCCGTGCTACACTGTGGTCAGGCGCCGACTGCCCTTGTTGTGGGGCATGGAATGCATAGGTAGCGAGGTGGCAATGAAACTCGAAGTCGAACTGAAACCGGACATTGGCGAGGCGCTGCGGGCGCGGGCGCGGGCGGAGGGCCTGTCACTCGATCAGTTTGCCGAGCGGGTCCTGGAGGCGCTCGTCAAGACTGATACCCCGAAGGGCACGGCCCAGGAACGAGCGAAGGCGTTCGAAGAGTTCGTCGCCGGCCTGGAATCCGATGCAGTTCTGCCCGAAGCGACCTTCCAGCGTGAGAACTGGTACCCGGACGGCGCCTAGACCGCATGGACTACCTCATCGATACCAACGTGCTACTGCGCGCCCTCGCGTTGTAAAATCCCCTCAGTCCGGTCGCGCGCAAAGCCATCAAGGCGTTACTGGAAGCGGGGGCAGGGCTCTCGGTCGCTCCACAAAACCTGATCGAGCTATGGAACGTGTGCACGCGGCCTGAGAAGTACAACGGGCTCGGAAAGACGATTGCCGTAACCCATCGTTATCTGCGCCTGGTCGAGTCATTTGCTACCGTGCTGCCAGAGACGCCTGAACTCTTCCTCAAGTGACGCGAGTTGGTTTTGACCTATGAGGTGTCCGGAGCAAAGGTTCATGACGCGCGGCTGGTGGCAGCGATGACCCTCTATCACGTCGGTCGGATCCTCACCTTTAACACGCAGGACTTTGCTCGGTATAAGACTGTCGAGGCCATCAATCCGACAGCCCTGTAATACCGTCTCGCGCAGGCGGCCAACTTCAACGAGCCCTCGCGGTCAACCGGCAGGCAGGTGACGCGGTAGCCACCCGAAGAGCCATCCACCACAGAGGGCACGGAGAACACGGAGGCAGACTGGGGAGGTGTTCGCTGTGACCTCTGGGTGCTCTGCGGTGAATCTTGGCTTTGCTTTTCCAGCGCCATGCAGTAGTTCAGCACCGACGAATGTTCCGCCTGCGACGTTACTATGTGGCGTTTCGAGAAATTGATTGGTCCGTCATTGCATTCTTACCGGAAACCTATCTTGAGAACTACCCGAGACTCGCGCTCCGGCCTGGAGATTTGGTAATGGCGCTAAACCGCCCAATCCTCGGCAGAAAGGTAAAGTTCGCAGTCCTAGAGGAAGATGATTGTCCATCGATTCTTTACCAGCGCGTCGGGAAACTCACTCTTAATGGTGAGTCGGTTATTCAGCCATTTCTTTGTGGGTTCATGCTCACCGACTACTTTTTCCAAGAACTAAAGAAGCGACTGACCGGCTCTGACCAGCCATATATCAATCCGCCCGAACTGGACTCGATTCGTGTTCCGATTCCCCCGCTTCCCCTCCAGCAGAAGTTCGCCGCCTTGGTTGAGCGAGTAGAGCGCCTGCGTGCGGTGCAGCGGGAGGCGTTGCGTCAGGCCGAGCACCTCTTCGCCTCCCTCCTCCACCGCGCCTTCAGCGGTTGACCGCGCTTCACCTCAAATATCGGCGCTGCAAGTCGCGCTATTCGCTTGAGCCACTTGCTTGCCTTTGTTACACTGTGCTTAGGTCATCGTCAGGAGAGCCCGGTTATGAATACGACCTTTGAAGAAATTGAAGCTGACGCCATGAGACTTCATCCGAGGGATCGGGTGAAACTTGCGCAGCGTCTGGTTTCCAGCCTCGACCCTGCTGTTGAGAAGGACGTTGAAGGGCTGTGGCTGGTGGAGGCGGAACGGCGACTGGAAGAACTGCGCAGGGGCGACGCCACCGGTATCGATGCTCCAGAGGCCTTCCGAGAGGCGCACGAAGCTCTCGAAGGGTGAAAACCGAATTCCACCCCGAAGCCTACGAGGAGATGCGGGAGTCAGCCCGGTATTATGAGGAAACATCTTCGGGTCTGGGCAAAGACTTTCTCGCGGCAGTTCGGGAGACGACGCGACAGATCCAGCGATTTCCAAAGGCCGGTCCCGTCCTAAAGGGAAGCATTCGGAAAAGGCTAGTCCTCGGCTTTCCCTTCGCCGTTTTATACAAAATAGAGGAAAACAAGATCTACGTCGCGGCTGTCATGCATCAGCACCGAAGGCCGGGGTATTGGAAAGATCGAGTGCGAGATTGAAAAGCCCTCGGGGTCGGACACGTGGCTGGCGCATTGTCTGGAGTCTGCGCCGTCACTCGGGAGCAATCGCCAATCTACTTCAACGATTACAAAGAAAGGACCGAACGCTTATGATACGAAAGGCCGGCGTTTCCCATGATGAGGCGATGGTCCGGCGGCTTCGCAAGGACCCGGAATTTGCCGCCGAATACCTCAAAGCGGCACTCGAGGACGAGGACGAACCGCGCGTGCTGCTCATCGCCTTGCGCCATCTTGCCCAGGCGCAGGGCGTCGCCAAAGTCGCTAAAGCCGCCGGCATCGAGCGGGAGAGCCTTTACCGCGCCCTCTCGGAACGTGGGAATCCCCGCCTGTCCAGCTTGTTCGCGGTCACCAAAGCCGTCGGGCTTCGGCTTACCGTCGAACCCGCGGAAGCGGGGCCCCACGTTCGGTGGATTCCCGCTTTCGCGGGAATGACGAGGTTTGGGGAATGACGAGACTTTGAGGGCATCTCGGTTTTCCTTTCTTGCTTCGACGACAATCCGCTGGTGAAGCGCACGTTCTGCCCGCCCAAGGACTGCTACGACCCGAAGCTCAATGCCGATGGGCGATATGGGCGTCCGCTGGCGCGTTGCTCGAAATCCATTCCACTGTCATCCTGAGCCCGTTCGCTGCGCTCAGGGTAAACTCCGCGAAGGATCACTGCAGTTGGTTTTTTCCGGCACTTGCGATGAACTGCGGAGATTCTTCACTGCGTTCAGAATGACAGGCGTAAGCCGTGCTGAACCGGATTAGGCGTAAGCCGGCCGTGCTGAACCGGATTCCCAAGATCAAGAAGGACCCCGACCGCTACTGGCGGCAGGTGTTCTTCATCTGCGACGAGTACCACGAATTCGCCGCGGCGGGGCAAAACGATCCCAATGGCGACGAGACCGCTTCGACACGAAGACCTTCACGGAGCTCAAGAACGCCCAGACGATCACGCTGGCGTACGACGGCTTCAACCCCACCTTTGCCAGCCGGCTGAGTGCAGGCGAAGTCTCGGAGCATTTCGTGACTCTCATGTTGCGGCAGGGCGATGCCCAAGTCTTCAAACGTTACAGCCAAGCCAAGCTGAACATGATGAGAGAAGCTCTTGCACAATTGGACCGAAGGGCGAACGAGCACAAGAAGACTTTTGGAACACTGAGGCCCAACTGACGACTTTTGGAACACTTTTGGAACACTTTCTGACTTTAGGCAGGCTATGAAAAACGGGAGGTGTTGAAAACGAAGAGGTTAGATGGTGAGCCGTGAGGGAATCGAACCCCCAACCTACTGATTAAGAGTCAGTTGCTCTACCAATTGAGCTAACGGCCCAACAAATGATTTACGGGAGCTTCGTAGGACGGTGCAGCGGCAAACAGAGCGACTGCTTTCCGGCGAACTCTGCGCCAGAGCCTCTCGCGGGTTTCGGTACGCTCGTGCAAGAGGTTCCGCCGCTAGCGCTACGCTTCCGGTGTGGACTCGACGTAACGACGCAGGATCGTGAAGTTAGATTGCGCCCTTAACCGGGCAATCCAAAACCCTTCCGCCGCGGCGCGTCCCATAATTGCGACGCCTTCAGTGTAACACAAACTCAACCGCCGTTTTCAAGATTTGTCACAGGTTTGATAATTGCCGATGGCTCGTTCTGCTGCGGTTGAGCCATTGCGTGCTCTCTCCGCGACAAGTTAAGAGCCTACAAATATAAGCTTACATCGTAACAGTTCGCCTCACGGGAAAGACGCAGGCGGCTGGCCCCAGGCGGGAGAACCCACAGCGCGGCAGGTGCGAAATTCAGCATTCCGGATTCCAGATTCAGGAGAATGGGCGGTAGAAGCCACGTCAGGATGAAAATACTGGCTGAGGAGCAGGATGCGCATTAGACAAAAAGTCCTTGCGGGCCCGAATATGCAGATTTCTGCATATCTGTGTCAAAAAGGGGCAGAGCAAGGGCCTTTTTTCACATTGTGAAAGTCTTACAGAACTTTATTGCATTTAGATGCAAGCAGATAGGAAAAATCTTATCAGTTTTTGCATCATTTCCCATTTTCTCATTTCCATGTGGTAGGCTACTATCATGGAGCAAGAGATGCGAGCTACGAAGGTGCAGGCTGCGAGCACATGGGAAGCGTGCCGAGCGGCCGTCCGATGGCTCGCTGGGGCCACAAGGGGAACGGTATCGGCCCCCAGGCAGATGCTGCGTGCCAGATTATGCCTAACCGTGCTGTCGCTCATGGTGGCCGCTGGTAGCTGGCGTCCGGCGCCCACTCTAGCCCGGTTCCCCGCGGGGAGTGGAACTGAGGCCGGGAGCCGCCCACTCCTCGCTCGCGCCTGGGGAGTTGGTTTAGGCGTTCCCGGAGTTTTGCCTGCGGCCGGAACCGCAACACTGGGATATCCCGACCTTGCGCCGCGAGCTCTGGTGGCTGCTGCTGAAGTGGGTTGGGCGACACCATCAGAGTGTCCGGCCCCCGCCGCCGCGGTATCCTCGGCAGGACCTTTTTGTCAAGAAACAACAGGCCACGGCATGGCCGCCGATGTCAGTGAGTTTCCGGCAGCTTCAGCCTTCGATCCGCGGAAAACGCCGGCGGTGTGGCATTTCTTGGCCAAAGTGAGCCGTCTTTGAGCATTGACGCCTTCCCGCGAGGTTGTTAAGATGAGTTGATTTCGCGGTATTGAGGAGAGTCTCTTATGGACCGTTTGACCCGCCATGAATTGAAGCAGGACGAATTCAAGGAATCGCTGGACCAACTCGAGCAGTATGTGACGACGCATCTCAAGGAAATCGTGACGGTGGCGATTCTGGCGATTGTGGTGGTGGGCTCGGCGGTGGGCATGAAGTACTACCTCAGCCAGCAGGAAGCCAATGCGAATCTCGATCTGGCTGGCGCCCTGAGGACTTTCCAGGCCTATGTGGGGAGCTTCGCGCCGGGAAGCATGCCTGCCGGTACGGAAAGCTATCCGACCACCGCCGACAGGTACAAGGCAGCGCTGTTGAAATTCAACGCCATTGTAGCCAAGTACCGCCTGTTCCCCCGGCCGAAAGCCGTGGGTATTGCGCTTTATCACGCGGGACTCTGCGAATCCCTGCTTGGAAACACCACCGTGGCCATTAATACCCTGCAAGAGGCCAGCCGGGATGGAGACCGCGACATCGCCGCATTGGCTCAGTTGGCGCTGGCTGATGAGTTTCTCAAGACCGGCAAGACGCAAGAAGCCGACAGAATCTATCAGAACCTTGCCGACCATTCCACTTTGACGGTGCCCAGGGCGACGGCGCTGATGGCGTTGGCGGATTCGATGAAGAGTTCCCAGCCGGCGCGGGCGCGGCAGCTTTACGATCAAATCCGGAAGGAATTCGGCTGGGAACCCGCCGTGGCGCAAATCCTGAAGGAAGAGATGGCGGACCTGCCGCAGGGCGGCGGCGGGCAGTAGGCAAAGATCAGGAAGGGTCGAGGCGCACATCGGGCTGATCCATATTGACAACCGGAACCGCATCGCGATATGATTTGTTCAACATACGATTCTTGTCATATCGTATGCGAGGACCAGCATATCCGGAACCCTGCGAATATGTACAGGACGAGGCATGCGAACCACGATTAACATTGACGACCGGACTCTGGACTTGGTGATGAAGGAGACCGGAGCCCCCACGAAGACTGAAGCCGTGCGCCAAGCGCTTCAGGATTACGTTCGGAGGCGGAAGATCGAGAAGCTGATTGCGCTGAAGGGGAAGGTCAGTTTTGATGTGGACTGGAAGACGCTCCGGAAAGGGTGGACTCGAACCGTTGCTGGTCCTCGTTGACACGTCAGTGTGGATTGAGTATTTCCGGCGAAACAATCCATTGATTGAAAAGGAGATGGACGGGTTGCTTCGGAGCGAGGAGGTGGCGACCGCGGGCTTGGTGCTATCCGAACTTCGGCGCGGCTGCCGGACGACGAATCAGCTCAAGCTGATGCTGGAGGCCCTGGAACCCCTCACCTACCTGGAAAGTGATCGAACGACCTGGCTTAAGGCGGGGGAGATCGCGGCAGAGGCAGGCGCGCGCGGTTACAAGCTCGAGCTTGGCGATTCTCTACTTGCGGCGATAGTCCTCCGCGAGAACTGTTCACTGTTTACCCTCGACCGTGACTTCAGCCGCATCCCTGGACTGAAGCTGCATAGCCTTCAACCCAACTAGGACGGACTTCAGCCGCCATGCCCGACATGCCTTTCAGGACCTCCGCAGCCGGCAGCGTGGGTGGAGATTGCCAAAAACCCGAGGTGCGCCTGCCCAAGAACCCGCAATCCTTTGGTTTCTGGCAGCGTGTTCAAATTCTCCTGGCCAGTTGGGCAGGTTATCTTGCCGTACTGCTCGTCGGGCGCAGCCTGCGCTGGGAAGTTCACGGTTGGGAAAACTGGGAAGCCGCCAGGAAGCTGGGCAAAGGACTTATTTACACCTTCTGGCATCGCGAGATCTTTTCCGCTTGCTGGTTCTGGAGAAAACGCGGAATCGTGGTGATGACCAGCCGGAATTTTGACGGCGAGTACATCGCCAGGATTATCCAGAAGCACGGCTACGGAGCGGCGCGTGGCTCCAGCACTCGCGGAGCGTCGCAGGCCCTGACGGAAATGATCGAGTGCTTAGAGAAGGGACAAGATGCGGCTTTCACCATCGACGGACCACGCGGGCCGCGATGGGTTGCCAAGCGTGGCTCGGTGATGCTTTCCAAGGCGACCGGCGCCGCCATTCTCTGTTTTCATGTCGCCCTGCGTCGAGCCTATGTTTTCCGCCGCACCTGGGACTTGACGCAGTTCCCTTATCCCTTTTCGCAAGCGGCGGTATTTATCGCGCCGCCCATCGTGGTGGCGCCGCAGGCCGGCGAGGAGGAGCAGGCCTCCAGGCTCCAGCAAGTGCAGGCCGCTCTCGATGAATTGCGGCGGCAGGGGGAAGCGTGGGGATCGCGAGGAGCGAAAGCGGAAAAGGGAAAATAGAAAATGGAAACTCGAAAATGGAAAATGGAAAATGGAAAATGGAAACTGGAAAATAGAAGGTTGAAAATGGAATGCGGAACTGGGACTTCATTCTCCAATTTCCATTTTCCGGTTTCCATTTTCCATTTTCTAATTTCCAGTTTCTGCTTCTGCCAGGCGCTTGATTTCGGGGTAAAGGGCTTCCGCCTGGGCTCGCGTCTGCGCGAGGTTTCCTGAGCAATCAATCACATAGTCGGCGCGGCGGCGCTTCTCCTCGGAGGGAATCTGGGATGCCACTCGCCGCAGGGCCTCTTCACGCGAAAGACCGGTTTTCGCCATCAGCCGTTCGATTTGCTGTTCCGGACGGCACCATGCCACCAGGATTTTTGCGAAGCGATCCGCGACCCCGGCCTCATAGATTACCGCGGCGTCGACAACGATCACGGCTCCGGGGCGCCCGGCGCGCAACTCCGCGGCGAGTTCATCGACGCGCGCGATCAGGCTGGGGTGCACGATCGCAGAGAGTTCGCGGAGCCTTTGCGGGTCAGCAAAGACCATCGAGCCCAGGAGCTTGCGGTCGATCTCGCCGTCCGGTCTCAGGACCCCCTGCCCAAAGCGGGCCACAACTTGCTGGTGGACGGGGTGGGAGCGCCGGAGCAACTCGTGGCCCACTCGGTCCGCGTCGATCACTTTGGCTCCCAACTCCTCCAGGATGCGCGCCACGGTGCTTTTCCCGGAGGCGATCCCACCTGTCAATCCGAAGTTGCGAGGCATAAGAGCAGTGACGAGTGATGAGCAAAACGCTTCGTCCAGTGGACGGATGTGGCGCGGGCGTCTCGCCCGCGGTCGCGGGAGCGTCCCGCTCCCGCGCGCGGGCAGGATGCCCGCGGGACAGCGGGCGGGACGCCCGCGCCACGATTTTCAGAGCAGGTAGTTTAACACAGGGAAAAGCCCGGCTGCAGCGGTAGCCGGGAGCAGACTCAAGTGACGTAGCGACGCCATCTTGTTATATATTCTAAGTAGGGGATTTGTTAAGCCGAGGAGTGGGCCGGCGGGGTGTTGTAGCGGCGAGTTTACCTCGCCGCGTGGCGGCGTAAACCCGCCTCTACTTCGATCTGAGACAGGTCCCGCCGTTGAAGCCGCGAGCCAGGTGGAAACAGGGAATCAATGGAAGCGGAGCGCAGGTGCGAAAAATGCGGCCAGATGATACCCTGGGGGGAACGGAAGTGCCCTGCCTGCGGCGACGACCAGAGGCTTCTCTGGTCGCTGTCGCGTAACGAACTTCTGCTCGCGAGTCTCGCCGCTCTGCTCGTCCTCTTCATCGCCACGGGCTTTTCGGTGACGGCCTATCATGCGAAGGAACACTCTTTGGCCCAACGGTGGTACGTCCGGGGCGAGGGGGACCTCACGGCAGGCCATGCGGACGCGGCCATCGCGGATTTCCAGACCGCGCTGATCTACTCGCATAACGACCCGTTGATTGAATTTAAGCTGGCGCACGCGCTGACCGTGGCCGGCCATCTCCGCCAGGCGCGTGCCTACCTGCTGGCCTTGTGGGACAGAGAGCCTGGCAATGGCACGGTTAACCTGGAGTTAGCGCAACTGGCCGCCCGCTCGGGCTCGGTGCAGGAGGCCATTCAGTATTACCACGACGCCCTGTACGGGCAGTGGGATGAAAACCCTGCCGAACATCGTCGCACGGCCGGGTTGGACCTGGCGGAGTTCCTTATCAAAGTTGGGCAGAAGGCGCAGGCGCAGGCTGAACTCATCGCGCTGGCCGGGGGCTTGCCGAACGATCCCCCGCTCCAGACTCGGGTCGGCTTGCTCTTAATGCAAACCGGAGAGTACGAACATGCCGCACCCTTGTTCCGCCAGGCACTGCGGCTTAGCCCCAATTACCTTCCGGCGCTGGAGGCCGTGGGGGAGGCAAGCTTCCAGATGCGCGATTACTCGGCTGTCCGGCGCTATCTTTCCCGAGCGAAACGCCTGGGCGCGCTCTCGCCGCAGTCCCAACGGCTCCTGGACACAGCCACCCTGATTCGGGACAGCGATGCTCTGGCGCCTCGCCTGAGGGCACAGGAGCGCGCCGCGCGCTCTCTCGCGGCGTTTAACCAGGGCCTGGAACGGCTCAACCAGTGCGCCGCGGCGCGCGGCATATCATTCGATAATGGCCCTCAGCAGTCCGACCTTCAGCAGTTGCACGCGAGGGCTGCGGCCCTCCAACCGCAAGTGAACGCACGCAAGCTGGCCCGCGATTCTGACTTATTGCTCGAGGCGACGGACATGGCTTACCAAATCGAGCAGGTCACCGAGCGCGTCTGCGGCGAGCCGCAGGGCCTTGACCTTGCGCTGTTGCTTCTTTCACGTATCCAGGAAGGAGCGAACGAGTGAGCAGCCTCTCCACTCCGCCGGCAGCCACGCCCACGCAGGGAAGTCCTCCTCAGCAAGCCGGGATTCTGGCAGAGATTCGAAGACTATTGCGACTCGGAAGCGGCGGGCTGACGCTGGGCGAGCAGCAGGTTTTCCTCCTCCTGGCTGTGATCATCGGCCTTTTCTCAGGGCTGGCGGTGGTCCTATTCCGCATTGCGATTGAGTATACACGCCTGATCCTTTTCGGGTCCGGCTTGTCTATCGCGCCGCATCGAGCCCTCCTGGCGCCTGCTGCCGTGGGATTGATCGTGGCTCTGCTGGTGATGAGAGTGTTCCCGCGCACACGTGGCAGCGGGGTGAACCAGACCAAAGCCGCCGTCTACATTTACGATGGATTTGTGCCCTTCCGGACGGTCATTGGAAAGTTTGTGACCTGCGCGTTGGCCATCGGCAGCGGACAGTCCCTGGGTCCCGAAGACCCTTCGCTGCAAATGGGCGCGGGGATTGCATCTGCCCTGGGCCGGCGGATGCGTTTTTCACGGGACAAAGTGCGGTTGATCGCTCCCGTGGGGGCGGCGGCGGGGCTGGCGGCGGCGTTTAATGCTCCGATTTCGGCCGTTCTGTTCGTGATTGAGGAGGTCATCGGGACGTGGAGCGCGGGCGTGCTGGGGGCTATCGTTCTTTCCGCCGTCTCGGGCGTGGTCGTGGCGCGGTGGTTCCTGGGCGACCAGGCTCTGTTCGGCATACCTGTCTACCACCTTGTTCATCCTGCGGAGTTGCTGGCATACGCCGCGCTGGGGGTGATCGGTGGGGCTGCCTCGCTGTTCTTCGTAAAACTCGTAGCCTATTTGCGTCCGCGGCTCAAGGCTCTGCCGCGTTGGACGCACTATTTTCAGCCGGCCGTCGCGGGCCTCGCGATCGGTATCATCGGGCTCTGGCTCCCGCAGGTCATGGGAGCGGGTTATCAATCCATCGACCAGGCCATGCACGACCAGTTTACCTGGCGCTTGCTGCTCCTTCTGGGAGTGGTCAAAATTATTGCCACGACTTTGTCTTTCGTGAGCGGGACGCCGGGCGGCATGTTTGCCCCAACGCTTTTTATCGGGGCCATGTTGGGGGCCGGGGTGGGCGGCATCGAGCGCCACTTCTTTCCCTGGATCACGGGCTCCGTGGGCGCTTATGCACTGGTGGGGATGGGCACGTTGTTTGCCGGCTTTCTGCGTGCCCCCATGACCTCCGTGTTCATGGTGCTCGAGGTGAGCGGAAACTACTCGATCATCCTGCCGGTCATGATCTCCAACACGATTGCCTACCTGATTTCGAGACGCTATCAACACGTGCCCCTTTTTGATCTGCTTTCCAGGCAGGACAAAGTGGACCTTCCTTCCATGGAGGAACGCCGCGAGGAAAGGACTTTGCTGGTCGAGGATGCCATGCAGCCGTTCCACGACCCCATCCTGAGCAGCCAGGATTCAGTGACCGAGGCGCTGAGAAGTCTGGAAGGCGTCTCGGGTGATTTTTTCTTCGTTGACAATGGGAGAGGAAAATGGTACGGCGTCAACAAGGATATGCTGCGGGGCGCCGTCCTCGCCTGGGACTCCGATGTAGCGGTGGGAAGCGTACTGCGCGGCCCGCCGCTTCCCCACGTCCATCCTGACCACGCCCTGGACGTGGCGCTGAGCCGCATCCGCGACGCGCCCTTTATCCCTGTCGTGAATCGCGCCGACCTGACAAAGCTCGAGGGTGTCCTGTCACTGAATGGAATCCTGAAGGCCTACCGAGATTCCGAGTCACTCGCCAAAGCCCGGCGACGGAGTGAGTGAAGAGCCCGCCTGTGGAGCTTGATGGTCACACGCATCTCCTGCTGGAGACTGGAGTGAACCCAACGAACGTTGTTAGCCCCGAAGGGGCGATCCATCTCAGCCCAGGCCAACTAGCATGAACCCCTATCGTGAGACACAGAAAATAACCCAGGGTTACCGTTCAATGTTTTTCGGTTCACTCTCGCCGCCCCTTTCTGGCAGACTCGCGCTTGGCTGATGAAGCGGAAGCGAGCTCTGCTGGAGAGCAACTCGCCGAGGAATAGTCAGCTGGAGACTCATCGATCCGATGGGGCGGGGGGTCCACAGGGCCCCCTGCTTTCCTTGTGCTGAGCCTACTATTGTCGGCCAGTATAGTTTCGTTCATCGGAGAGATAGATTTCCCCATGCCTGGAAAACTCAAGGTGACGCTCGCGGCGAGGGAAGTTTTCGACGCCTTGCTGGCCGCCACTTCGAATTCGGCCGGCGTCCGATAGCCCAGCGCGGAATGCAAACGGCAGCGATTGTAATACTCCTCCAGGAACTCGCGCAGATGGCCCCGCAAGTCCTCCCGATCGCGATAACGGTGACAGTAGATTTCCTCCTGCTTCAGCGTCTTGATAAAACTCTCGCACTGGGCGTTGTCATAGGGGTATGCCGGCCGGCTCATGCTGGCGGTCATGCCGTGCTGAGCCAGCAGGCTGGCGTACTCCGCGGCGGCATACTGAATGCCGCGATCGGAGTGATGCACCAATCCGGGAGCGGGCCGACGCTCGGCAATGGCCATCTCCAGCGCCGCCACCGTCAGGCGGGTTTGCAGGCTGCCTTCCAGCGCCCATCCCACTGCCCGCCGGGAGAACCCGTCCACCACCACCGCCAGATAGACGAACTCCTGCGCCAGCCGGATGTAGGTGAGATCCGCCACCCAGAGCTGATCCGGCGCGCTCAGCACCATGCGCCGCGCCAGGTTGACATAGACCGGCAGGGCATGTCCGGAGCTCGTGGTGGTCACCCAGGGACGCCGCCGCAGGGCCAGCAGTTGGTCCTCCTGCATCAGTCGCGCCACCCGCTTGTGATTCACCGCCATACCGCGTCGCCGCAACTCCGCCGTCACCCGCCGGTAGCCATACCGCCGCCGGTGTTCGAGCACGATCTGCTGCACTGCGGCCCGCACCGCCATCGCTTCTTCCTCCGGCGCTTGCTGCTGTAACCGCCGGTAATATCCCGCCCGGCTTACTTCCGCTAACTGACACATCTGCTCGACACTCAATCCGCCTTGCCCTGACTCCGTCCGCTTTCCCAGGTGCTCGTAGACGGCGTCTCGCCAGAGTCTCCACGACCCGGGCGTCGAGCCTCGACTTGCTGCAAGGCACCTTTGAAAAAATCCACCTCCAGCGCCTTCTCCGCTAACAACCGCTTCAGCTGCGCGTTCTCCCGCCGGAGCGTCTCCAGATCGCCGAATTTCGCCGCCTGCGTCGTCAGCACCGCCGGCTTGCGCGTCGGCCGCCCCTCCTGCTTCCACTTCCATTGGTACATCATCTTCACGTCTAAACCCAATTCCCGCCCCAGCCCTTCGACGTTCTTGCACTCGCGCATCCGCTTCACCACTTCCCGCTTGAACTCCTCACTGTGCCGCCGTCTTCTCTTCTTCTCCGACATCCGTTTCCCTCCATTCGCTGTATCCACCCTGGGTTAACGAATGTCTCACTTTTGGGGTTCACTCCAGTTGCCCTGGGCTGGGCTAGGTCGCCCCTTCGGGGCTGGAATAATGAATTTATTTGAACGCTTTTGTGCGTTCGCTCGTCTTTCCCTATGAGGGCCGCGATGATCGACGCCGGGCAGGTGATTTTGAGCGAGTCCGTTGCGACAACCGAAAGCGGACGGGACGAGCTCGAAGACGCGGTTCGGGAAGAGGGGCGGCTCGTCTACAAAGTCGCTTACTCGGTGTTGCGGAATCATCACGACGCCGAGGATGTGGCGCAAGAGACCTTCCTGCGTTTCCTGCGGCAGCGCAAACACTGGGCGGAAATCCGCGACCGGCGAGCCTGGCTGGCGAGAGTTGCGTGGCGAGCGGCTGTGGACCGGAAAAGGTCGCCGGCCGGCGTCGCCCTCGAGGACGAGGCGGAGGCGGTGAGCAAGCTGCGCGCGGATGGCGCCGGGGCGGATGAAATCGCTGCCAGCCGCCAGATGATGTCGCTGGTCGAGCGACTGGTCGGTTCACTTCCGAGCGAGCTGCGTGAGGCGTTAACACTCTCCACGACGCAGGAGCTCACCTCGGCGGAAATCGCCCGGGTGCTTGGGATCCAGGAAGGCGCTGTCCGCAACCGTTTGTTCCGGGCTCGGGAAATCCTGCGCCAGAAGCTCGCGGCCGTGTTGGAGACAAGACATGCACGATGACAAGCCGGATCAATTCGTGGATGAATTGCTCGAGGCCTCGTTGAAGCGCTACGGCGGCGAAGAGCCGCGCGCCGGGCTCGAGATGCGAGTCCTGGCGGGCGTCCAAAGCCGGCAGGGCGCGGCACGGCGCCGCCGGTTGGTGTGGGCCCTGGCGGCTGGCGCGGGAATGCTGGCTGCCATCGTTCTGGCGTTGCATTCCGCGCGTGCTCCACGTCGAGAGCCTGTGATCAGCGCTTCAGCGCCGCGGCAAGCTGCGAAGACTGCGGCGAGCCCTGGTAGCGCGGCCTCCCGCAATTGGAGTCCGCGGCATGTCCAAGGGCCTAGGGAAAAACCGCGGACCCCAAAACCGGGGGTCCGCGCTACCGAGCCCTCGCGTCCCGAGCAGTTTCCCACTCCCATGCCGCTGACGGAGCAGGAGAAGCTCTTGCTGACGTACTTCGCCCATGCAACCAAGCCCGACTTGTTTGCGGAAACCGGCAAAGCAGACGGGGCGGCCGAGATATCGACTATCGAGGTGGCCCCATTGGAAATCGAGCCGCTCGATAAATCTGAATCAGGACAAGGAAAGTGAGGAGAAGGTAATGAGAAACCATCTGTCAATACGATGGGCAATCGCATTGGTGGCTTTCTGCCTGGCGCTGATTCCGAGCTCTGCAACTGCCCAGCAGGAAACCAAAGTCCCGAAGCCGGTCACGGCTTACCGCTTCGAGTTTAACGTGCGAGAACTTGAAAATGGGAAGCGCCTGAATTCGCGAAGCTACATGATGATGGCAGAAGAAGGTAGTTATGCCAGAATTCGAGTTGGAAATAGAGTTCCGTTCCAGACCAGCAAAGACCAATATCAGTACAACCACGTCGGCATGAACATCGATTGCCGTCCCCACGAACAGCGGGAGGGCGTAGCACTTGATATCACTGTGGACTTCTCGAGCGTAGCGCCACCGTCGGAGACAGCCCCGAGCTATAATCCTGTATTTCGATCGAATAGGAGCGAAGTTCAGACCGTCGTGGCATTCGGCAAGCCCACACTCGTCACCAGCCTGGACGATGTGGAAAGCAACCGGCGTTATGAAATTGAAGTGACCGCGACGAAGGTGAAGTAGCGTGAGGTGAGGGGGCTGTTCATTGACTTCACCCGCCCGGCCCGTCGTTGGAGAGGTATTGATCGAGGGAGTGGAGTTCGCGCGCCAGTTCGTCCACGCGATGCTCGAGAACATTGCGGATGGAGAGCATGGCCTTGAGGCTGCCGTCTTTGGCCACGATCGGGAAGTGCCGAACGTGCCGCTCGAGCATGTGAACGAGGGCATCCTCCTCAGTCGTGTCATCGTCGATCGTCTCGGCTGGCGAGGTCATGACGTCACTGACCTTGGTTGTCGTGGGGTCGCGTTGCTTGAGGACCACGCGAAGCATCACGTCGCGTTCCGTGAAGATGCCGTGCAGCGCGCCCGCGTCCACGACGCCGACCGCGCCCACACCACGCTCGGCCATCACTTCCACTGCCTCCAGCACGGACGCAGCCGGTCCCACGACCGGTGGAGGAACCTGCGCTATCTTGAGGAGACTCATCACTGCCTCCTTGGAATTGAACTCTGAAACCCTGGTTTGCCCGGTGAGTTAAGAATAGCCTTGCCGGATTCGGCAAGTCAAGGCAGTGTCCGAATATCAGGTGATCTGGTGATCGGTTGATCGGGAGATCGGGCGAACAAGAAGCCGCTTCGGCGCGCTCTCGTCTCACTCTTCGTTCTGCCCGTTCACCCGATCACCCGATCATCCGATCGCGCGATTAGACTTCTTCCGGTACCACGTAGGGCTTGCGGTAGCCTCGGTCGGCGTCGCGCAGGATGCGCGCAGCCTCCTCGTCGCCGATCACCTGCTGCTTCTCAGGATCAAAGTCAAGAGTGCGGCCGACGCGGTAGGAAGCGTTGGCCAGGTGCAGTAGCGTGGCGGAAAGGTAGCCCTCCTCGACGGGCGCGTTCAGCTCTTGCTTCTTGCGGCTCTTGACGCAGTCGATGAAGTTCCTCCAGTTGTTGCCGCCCGCCTGGGCGTGTGGCCCGGGTTCCTGTTCCTCGCCCAGCCAGGACTTGTAGGAATCGTAGCCATTCATCGCCACGTAGCCCTTCGACCCGTAGAAGATGTTGCCGATGGTGTTCTGCGGTCCCTTGCGCCGGGAGCGCGTTTCGGCGGCGTTGCCGAGGACGGCAGGCACCTCGCCACCGCCAAATGCGGGCGTGCCGATTTCCGCCTCGTGATTCGAGATCCAGTGGCGGACTTCGAACTCCATCATGCGCCGCTTGCCGTCCGGCATATCGAATTGCCAGGCCACGTTGAGGGTGTTGGGCGTCTGCTGGTCGTCCTCGAACATGAAGTGCCCGCCGAGGGCCGTGACCTTGTTGGGAAGCTTGACTCCCAACCCCCAGCGCGCCACGTCGAGCTCGTGGATGCCCTGGTTTCCGATGTCTCCGTTGCCGGTATCCCAAATCCAATGCCAGTTATAGTGGAAGCGGTTCTTGGTGAAAGGCTTCATGGGGGCGGGGCCTGTCCAGAGGTCGTAGTGGACGCCCGCCGGCACGGGCTGCTCATCGGCGTGACCGATGGTGTTCCGCCACTTGTAGCAAAGCCCGCGCGAGAGGTAAACGACTCCAATCAAGCCGTCCCGCATCTTCTGCATTCCTTCGATAATCGCCTGGCCGGAGCGGCTGTTCGTGCCGTGCTGCACAATCCGGTCGTACTTCTGGACGGCGCGCAGCAATTGCCGGCCTTCCCACCAGTTGTGGGAAAGAGGCTTTTCGACGTAGACGTCTTTGCCCGCCTGGCAGCCCCAGATGGCTTGCAGAGAATGCCAGTGGTTGGGCGTGGCAATGGAAATCGCGTCAATGGATTTGTCCTCGAGCAGCTTGCGCAGGTCGATGAACCGCGCCGGCCGCTTGACGCCCATCCCTTCAACTTCCTTTAAGCGCCCGTCCAAGACCTTCTCATCCACGTCGCAGAAGGCGGCGAGTTCCACGTCCTTCATGTGGCAGTACTCTTCTACGTGCGACCAGCCTTGCCCGTGTAGGCCAACCACCGCAATGCGCACGCGGTCGCTCGCGCCAAACACTCGCTCCGGATGGGCCAGGAAAGTAACACCGCCCAGTGCCGCCATTCCTGCTCCGGTTCGGGCGCTGGTCTTCAAGAATTCTCTGCGGTTAATCTCATCCGGCATGCTGCCTCCTCAACTGCGTATCTAATAACGAGCCTCCATTATAACCCTTCCGCGCCAAAGCGCTTCAGTGTCATTCTACGCCTTTCACTGTCGTCCTTCGCTTTGAGAAGTCGAGTCATTCCCGCGAAAGCGGGAATCCATTGGCTTCTGTACCGACGATGGACCCCCGCTTCCGGGGGGATGACGAGACCCGACTTTCATTTCAAGGGCGGCCGCGGCTACGGCCGCCGGAACAATCCGCTTGCTTTGGCGTCCGAGAGGCATGTAACCTGAGAGCATGACTAAATGTCTGTTATTCGGCAGGAGGCTTGGTTATGGCTGCTACAGAAACCATGGTTCGAGCGCCCGAGCGAGTTGGAAACACCGCCCGGGTGAAGGAAATCCTAAGCTGGTACGAAAGTGACAATCCGGGGACTAAGACGAATCTCGCGCGCATACTGAACTCCGGCCGGTTGGCAGGAACCGGCAAGTTCGTAATTCTGCCCGTGGACCAGGGCTTCGAGCACGGTCCCGCCCGGAGCTTCGCGGTCAACCCGCCGGCTTACGATCCCAATTATCACTTTGAACTGGCCCTGACGGCGGGCTGCAATGCCTATGCGGCGCCGCTGGGATTCATCGAATCCGGCGCGAACCGGCACGCGGGTGAAATCCCGCTCATTCTGAAAATGAACAACCATGACCTGCTGCATGACGAAAAAGATCCGCTGCCCGCCGTGACCGCAAGCGTTAAGGATGCCCTGCGCCTGGGCTGCGTGGCCATCGGGTTCACCATTTACCCGGGCTCGGCGGCCGCCCAAACCATGTACCAGCAACTGCGCGAAGCGGCGGAGGAAGCGAAGGCCAACGGGCTGGCCGTGGTGGTCTGGTCGTACCCGCGCGGCTCGAGTCTGAGTAAGGAAGGCGAGACCGCCATCGACGTGTCAGCTTACGCGGCGCAGATTGCGGCGCAATTGGGCGCGCATATCATCAAAGTGAAACTGCCCAGCGCGCACCTGGAACAGCCGGAAGCAAAGAAGGTTTACGAAAAGGTGGGCATCCCGATCGGGACGCAGGCCGAGCGCGTCCGCCACGTCGTTCAGAGCGCCTTTGACGGGCGCCGGATTGTGATCTTCTCCGGCGGGGCAAAAAAGGACGATGACGAAGCCTTCTACAACGAGGCTCGCGCCATCCGCGACGGGGGCGGCTTCGGATCCATCATCGGCCGCAACTCTTTCCAGCGCCCGAAGGAACAAGCCCTCCGATTTCTCCAGACCGTTATGAAGATTTACGCTGGGGAGATCAGTTAGGCGGCTACGACTCGTATACCGGCCCAATCGACGGGAGCGCGGCGGGCAGAGGGCCGACAGTCTTACGATCACTAAGCATGGCACTTTCGGGCTTGCGTCCGAAGGGCCGCTGCTCATCACCTCGAAATCTTCTCGCCACCGTGAGGCGAGTACTTGGTCAACGTAGCGTCCAGCGCGTGGGCTGCGGCGGGGGCTGTGACGGTATCCTTGAACAGGATGTTCTTTCGGATCGACTTTCTGGCCATAAAGGCGTTGATTGGCTTCGTTGTCCTGCTTCACAATCTGCCCTTCGAGCGACAGGCCGGCGAAGAGCCCCCGCGAGCGTGAGTAGGTGAGGATCTCCGCCTGCAGTTGAACGTCGGTGGCCCCTTCCGCAGTTCGGCCCACCGGGCCGCCCGCGCGGAAGCGTCCGCGCCTAGCTTTGCTTTGCTCTCGCAACAGTTTTTCCGCTCCTTTGGCGTTCATGACGACCAGAACGAAGTCGGTGGCCTGTCCTCCCCCAGTTGGAAGCCGAAACTTGCGCCCCCCACCGTAAACATCGATGGCGCACCCCAGGCGCCGGTTCCTCCCTGACGACAGACCAAGGCTCCCCGGCCGAAGCTGCCACCCACTCCGAGAGCCGCCCTTCTTTTCGGACGGAATCACGCCCACACAAACGGCCTTGTTGAGCAAGTCCCTGGGAATTCCCTTTTCCGGGGTTCCCATGACCTCGTTGATCACTTCCGCGGCCCT
The DNA here is from genome assembly GCA_963842495.1 of uncultured Acidobacteriota bacterium. Lineage (GTDB taxonomy): Bacteria > Acidobacteriota > Terriglobia > UBA7540 > UBA7540 > CAVROP01. The sequence goes on along the minus strand of CAWJHY010000057.1, from coordinate 497 downwards.
TGCCAGACGCTCGGCTTCCCGCCCAGCTTCCGCAGCCAGGGCCGAAGCACATAAGCCCAGGCACAGTAAGATCAGTGCGAGTTTTCGCATCGCAACCTCCAGACCGTTCGCTTTAACCTCATCCCTAGAAGGGGACCTCCTTAGGCTCCTTCGGCTTACGTCGCGACGCCGCCCTGCGCGGAGTCTTTCTGGCCGCGCGTTTCGCACCATGCGCTTTGCGAGGCTTCTTCTCGGAACTGCTCCCCGCGGGTTCGGCAGGCGGTTCGGCGGCGGTTGGCGCAGCCTCGGTTGGCTCGAACACGATAATTTCGACCGGACTCTCCACGGCTCTGCCAGAAAAGAAACATGCCGTTCTCCGGCGCGGCGGGTTCACCCTCGGGAACGACCGCCGGCTCAGGAAATACCTCGGGGAAAGTTTCCGTAAACGGTTCCGCAAACGCCTCGGAAGGTGTTGGGAACGGGCTTCCCCGGTTGCACCGGCGGACGGGCGGTCTCCG
>CAWJHY010000056.1:0-25981 GCA_963842495.1 uncultured Acidobacteriota bacterium | reverse complement strand
AGCGAGGCGAGCGGGAGACGAAAGCATGACCGACCTCGCCCGGTACCAGGACCCGCTGACGATCCAGCGGGTGCTCCACACCGCCAGGACGATCGCGATCGTGGGCCTGTCGAACAACGAGCTGCGGGCCAGCTACTTCGTCGGCTACTACCTCAGGCGGCACGGCTACCGCGTGATCCCCGTGAAGCATCGCGATCCCAGAAGACCGTGCGCTCGCCCGTCGCCTGATCCACCAGGATGATGCCGAATTGATTGGCGGTCCCGGGAACGACGGTCGCGTATTGTACGTCCACGCCTTCGCGCTCCAGGCTGCGAAGCTGCACTTTGCCGCCTTCGTCGTCGCCGACCTTGCCGATGTAGCGGGTACGCAAACCCAGCCGCTGGCAAGTGACCAGGGCCGTGGCCACCTGTCCCCCCGCATGCGTGGTTGAAGACAACACGCGCTCCTTGCCGCCCAGGGCAGGGAAGTCACGCACCATCAGCACCGTGTCTGTGGCGTTCAAGCCGAGTCCGACGACGTCGACTGTCTTCTTTCGCAAATGCTTCCTCCGGCATGCTAAAAGGGTTTACTTTACCACAGGCGAGACTCTATGTGGGGAGGACGGAGCCTCCTGGACTTTTTTGACCTCTCCCTTTGTTTTCATAGACATTCTCGCTTTGTTCTGTCCATTCTCGTAACGCCGACCCTGGGGTGGGCGCCACATCAGGTGGGCGAATTTGGCGCGCGCGAATGCCCGGCGCGACACACCACCCATTTAGCGTTGTAGCCTATGATTTTGGGTTTGTCAAGAGACAACAAGTCCCTTTTTGAGCTTTGCGCACAGAATCCCGGAATTGACGCGAAAGATCCCGCCGACGGCCGGTCAAGGCGCGCCAAAGGGCTGATGTGGCACGGCCATCTTGGCCGTGACCATGCGCGGGCAGGATGCCCGAGGCGCCGGAAACTTAGTCACTGCCAGATTTAGCCCAAATCTTAATGGTGGTATGGTCAGGCTTCATGTTTTCCCTTGGTGGGTTCCCGAACCGATCGGAATGCGGCCTGATTGATATCCTCGCGGGGTTGGCGCTTCTTGGCAGGTTTGCGCTCGGCCAATAAGCGTACTGTACTGGTCCCACGTATTACTTGGTGTATCATCACCTCACAAAAGACGACGCGCTCTGGTTTGTGAGGAGGGTAATGGGCATGGATCAAGCGACTTCCGCAACCTGGACACCACTCCATCTTTTCGTCCATTTCGCTTCTGCCACACTTAATACAGGTCTTCATGACGTGATTTTGCCACGACGCGAGCGATGTAAGCAAGCGCCGTTATTTTCAAAATGAACCACTACCCAAATTTTGACCCTCTTGCGCAATTCCGCTAATATTAACAATTTGGAGACTGGTTTCCGGAACGATCAGGGGCGGTGATGTTACGTTTTCAAACTGCGGGCGAATCGCACGGACAAGCTTTGGTAGCGATCCTCTCAGGAATACCGGCAGGCTTGAAAATCGATTTCGAGTACGTGAACCGGGAACTGAAGCGGCGCCAAGGCGGCTACGGGCGCGGGGGTCGGATGAAGATCGAGTCGGATGCCGCCCAGTTTCTCTCCGGCGTTCGCCATGGGCAGACCATCGGCTCACCCATCACCTTACTGATTTCAAATCACGACTGGGAAAACTGGAAAGAGGCGCTGGCGGTCGCGGACAGTCCCGAAACGCGAGCCAAGCACAAAGCGCTGACGCGGCCTCGCCCTGGACATGCCGACCTGGCGGGATGTCTTAAGTACAATTTCCCGGAGGCTCGATACGTGCTCGAACGAGCCAGCGCCCGCGAAACTGCGGCCCGAGTGGCCGCCGGGGCGGTGGCCAAGCTTTTCCTAAAGGAATTTAACATCGAAGTCGCGAGCCACGTGGTGGCAGTGGGAAGCGTCGTTCTGGAAGCTGAACCCGTTGGGTTCGAAAAGGTGCTGGCGCTGCGAGCGGCCGAGGAAATCGTGCTGGGATGCGTGGATACGGCTGTGGAAGCGCGCATGAAGGAAGAGGTGGACAAGGCGCTCGAGGCGCGCGACACGGTGGGAGGGACTTTCGAAGTCATTGCCCACGGCGTGCCGCCGGGTTTGGGCTCCTGCGCGCAGTGGGACGAGCGGCTGGACGGACAATTGGCGCAAGCGCTGATGTCCATCCAGGCGGTCAAAGCGGTGGAAATCGGCGGCGGAATCCAAGCCGCGGGCCGTCCCGGCTCCCAAGTCCACGACGAAATCGGGTACGACCGTGAGAACTCCCGCTTCACTCGTAAATCGAACCGCGCTGGGGGCCTGGAAGGCGGAATCTCGAACGGCGAAGACGTCGTCGTGCGCGGATACGTGAAACCCATATCGACTTTGCGCCGCCCACTCGAGTCGGTCGACTTCACGACCAAGGAGACGGCGACGGCGGCCTATGAGCGCTCCGATGTCTGCGTGGTGCCGGCCGCGGGCGTGGTGGGTGAAGCCATGGTGGCGCTCGCCGTCGGCCGGTCGTTCCTGGAGAAATTCGGCGGAGACTCGATCGGCGAGACGAAGCGGAATTACTCCGCATATATGGAGCAAGTGAGACAGTTCTAAGTTCGACGTAGCGACCACCTGTCGGACTAAAGGTCGGCGCTACAAGAGACACGCGATGATTTATCCAATCGTTAAGTATGGTCAGGAGGTCCTGGAGAAGCCTGGCGCGCCAGTGACCTTGTTTAATGGAAATTTGGCAAAGCTGGTGGCGGATATGTTCGAGACGATGTATGCCGCCAACGGCGTAGGGCTTGCCGCGCCGCAGATTGGCATTTCCCTGAAGCTTTGCGTGATCGATGTTTCCTGCGGCAAGGATGCGAATTCAAAATTGGTGCTTGCCAATCCCCAGGTCATTGCCACCGAGGGCGAACAGGCGGAAGAGGAGGGCTGCCTGAGCCTTCCTGATTTCCGCGCCAAAACCGCTCGCCCCTTGCGCGCCACGCTTCGCGCTCAGGACATTGCCGGAAATGAAATCACACTCTCCGGCGAAGGCTTGCTGGCGAGGGCCTTCTGCCACGAGTCCGATCACTTGGGCGGAAGGCTGTTCATCTCGCATCTGAGCCGGCTCAAGCGTGACTCCATTAAGCGCCAGATTCGCAGGATGATTAAAGCGGGAGAGTGGTGAGGAGTTCGTCAGTTGTCAGTTGTCCGTGGTCCGTTGTTGGTACTGCGATATGAGTTGCGCAACCTGAGAACGCCCTCCACACTCCAACACTTCTCTGCGGAACTTCGAGTACGAGGATGCAGTCAATACGCGACGCATAACGGACCACGGACAACTGACCACGGGCGTCATTTCCATGAAACTGATTTTCTGTGGCACCCCCCAATTCGCTGTTCCTACGCTGGAAAGGCTGATCGAGGATAAGCATGCGATAAAGTTGGTGATGACCAATCCCGACGAACCGAGCGGCCGGGGTTACGAGACCAAGCCGTCGCCGGTGAAGCAAGCGGCGGTGCGTGCGGGGCTGGAGGTTTTTCAACCGGCGAAGTTGAAGGACGAATCCACGGCCATGTTCCTTTCAAGATTCCAGCCTGATTGCATTGTGGTCGTTGCTTACGGCCATATTATCCCGCGCTGGATGATCGACCTTCCCAAACTGGGGTGCATCAACCTGCACGCCTCGCTCCTGCCCAAATATCGCGGCGCGGCGCCGATTCAATGGGCGATTGCGCGCGGCGAATCCGTAACCGGCGTCACCACGATGGAAATCGACGAAGGACTCGACACCGGGGATATTCTGCTGAAGCAGGAAGTGCCGATTGGATCCTCGGACACCACGGAGACCCTTTCGGAACGGCTGAGCGGCGCGGGCGCGGAGTTGATGGCGGAAACTCTGGGGAAATTGGGCCGAGGCGAGATTCAGCCGCAGCCGCAGAATCATTCCGAAGCTACTCTTGCCCCAATCCTGAAGAAGGAAGATGGCCGCATCGCCTGGACGCTCAGCGCCGAAGAGATCGGGTGGCGCGTGCGTGGATTAAGGCCCTGGCCGGGAGCTTATACAAGTTTTCGCGCAAAGAACCTCCACATCTGGTCGGCCGCTCCCGCGGCCGGTCAGGCCGGGGCTGAACACCAGCCTGGCTCGCTTCTCCCTGAGCGTGGGCGTTTGCGTGTCGTGTGCGGCCAGGGAACGCTTCTGGAACTCCTCGAACTGCAGCTTGAAGGACGCAAACGCTTGCCGGTCCGGGATTTCCTGAACGGGATGCGCCCTGTTGCAGGAGAAAGGCTAGGCGGATTGTAACGGTGAAGCGCTTTTCGCTCAGAATGACAGGGTCTATGTGTTCTTCCTCGGAAGGAGTCAGTCCTTGCCTATTTCACCGGCGCGGTCAACCGCCTATCGAATCCTCCGGCGCGTCGAAGCGGGGCGCGGGTTCGCCGTCGATCTCCTGCAAACCCCGGAAGTCTCCGCGCTGAAGGATGCAGACCGGCGATTGGCGACCGAGATCGTGATGGGCGTTCTACGTTGGCGCGGGGAACTGGACTTTCGGATTGCCGAGGTTTCCGGCAAGCCGGTCGAGCGCCTTGACCCCGAAGTGGCGACGATACTGCGCCTGGGCGTCTACCAGATTCAGTTTCTCGCCAAGGTTCCGAAGCCGGCGGTGGTCAACGAAGCCGTGGAGATGACGAAAGCGGCGCGCAAACGATCGGCGGCGGGATTCGTCAATGCGCTCTTGCGCAAAGTCACACGGAGCGGCGCAGGAACTCAACTGCGGTTCGAGGATCTCGACGAAGCGGGGCAGGCGAGCGTGCGCCGCACCATTCCCGGCTGGCTGCTCAAGCGTTGGGCCGCACTCAGTCCTCGAAACATTCCCGGGCAAGCGGGAATCCATTCTGGCGGCGATGACGTGGCCTTGCGGCTGGCTTGGGCAAGCACGCAAGTTCCTCCCACCGTGCTGCGTGTGGTCAACCTTGACGAAGACATCGCCGGGTTGCGCGACGAGTTGGCGTGGGACGGGGTGAAGACCCAGCCGGGGAAATTCTCACCGCGCGCCCTGGTGGTCACTTCAGGGAATGTGCAAGCCTCCCGGGCGCTGCGGCAGGGCCGCGTGGTGATTCAGGACGAGGCTTCGCAGCTTGTGGCAGACCTTTTGATGGCGCAAGAGGGGCAGCGCGTTCTGGATTTGTGCGCGGCGCCCGGCGTGAAGGGCGGGCAGATCGCGCAGAGGTTGGGGCGCGGAACACTCGTCACCTGCGACCGGAGCGCCTCGCGCCTTCGCACCATGGCGAGCCTGCTTCCTCAATGGGTCCCCAAGCAGGTGCAGCGGCTGGCGGTTCGCCTGGATGCCACCCAGGTTCTGCCCTTTGGCTGCCGGTTCGAGCGCATTCTCCTGGACGCGCCCTGTTCGGGGACGGGAACCCTGGCGCGCAACCCCGAGATTAAATGGCGGCTTCGCGAGGCGGACCTGGAACGCCTGGCAAAGGCTCAGGGCAAGATGCTGAAGGGGGCGCTGGAGAATCTTGACCAGGGCGGCCGGCTGGTTTACGCCACATGCTCGCTGGAATGCGAGGAAAACGAAGGCGTGGTGGAACGTGTGCTTGCAGAATCGCCGCAATATCGCCTCGTTTCACGGACAGAGCTCGAGTCTGCGCACCCCACGCTTAGTTCGCTATTCGACCCGGAAGGTTACTTGCGTACCTGCCCCGATTTGCATAACATGGACGGCTTTTTTGCGGCTGTGATCGAGAGGAAGAGTTAAGCACGGAGACCTTATATGCCCTGGAAAATTCTTCGCCCCTGTTTTGCCCTTGCGGTTTGGGCGCTCTGCACCCTGATGGCATTGGCCATCGTAACCCTGCTCCCCACTCGAGTCAGAGCGCAATCCGGCGAGGCCAAAACATTTCAACGAGATTCCAAGCAAGCGATTGATGAAGCGTACACAGAGCACATCAGGAAATACACCACCGCGCCGGCCTTGAATTCGCCGCTTACCGATTACCTGCCGGCGTCCAGCACGGTCCCTACTCCCGCGAAGGTGTTGGGGGATGTAGCGGGGGCGCCCGACGTGTTGCCCTACGCGGAAGACGTGTACCGGTATTTTCGCTTGCTGGCCGCTGCCTCACCTCGGGTGAGAGTGTTCACAATCGGCCATAGCGAAGAAGGGCGCGAGATGATCGCCGTGGCGGTTGCCGATGCAGCCCTGCTCGATCACGCCAAAGAAAACAGCTCGCGCCTGGCGCAGCTTGGCGATCCCAGGAGTCTGAAGTTGGATGACTCCAAGGCGCAGGCGCTGGTTGACCGCTCATTTCCGGTCTACTACATCACGGGCACGATTCATTCGCCCGAGACCGGGGCGCCCACGACGCTGATGGAGTTAGCGTATCGGCTGGCTGTGGACAATGCCCCATACGTGCAGTACATCCGGACCCACCTGATCACGTTGATCACGCCGGTGGTGGAAGTGGATGGACGCGACCGAATGGTGGACGTCTACAAATGGCATAAAGCGCATCCGGGGGAGAACTGGCCACACCTGGTTTACTGGGGCCACTACGTCGGGCACGACAACAATCGCGATGCCATGGCCATGACGCTCGAGCTCTCCAAGGACGTCTTGAACACTTATCTCGAGTGGCACGCCCAGGTTCTGCACGACCTGCACGAGTCGGTGCCGTTTCTTTATGACAACACGGTGGGCGACGGCCCTTACAATTCCTGGATCGATCCCATCCTGACCAACGAATGGTCAATGATCGCTTCCGACAACATGGCGCGCCTGCAGGCTTTTGGCATGCCGGGCGCGTTCACGCACGGCAACTTCGACACCTGGAGCCCCGGCTACCTGATGTTCATGGCTGCTTTCCATAACGGCATCAGCCGCCTTTACGAAACTTTCGGTAACGGCGGAGCCGACACGGAGAAGCGCGTGCTTTCGCCCGATGAATATGCGCGCACCTGGTACAAACCCAATCCGCCCTATCCCACGGTGGTGTGGTCCCAACGCGACAACAACAATTATGAGCAAACTGCGCTGCTGACTTCGCTCTCCTACTTTGCGCACAATTCGAAGCTCTTTCTGAACAATTTCTACTTGAAAAGCAAGCGCTCGGTTGAGAAGCCTGCCAACGGCGGGCCTGCTGCTTACGTGCTGGCGCAGGACGCGAGATTCCTGAACCGCCAGATCCAGTTGCTGAAGGTGCTCGAGTTGCAGCACGTCGAGATACAACGTCTCACGCAGGCGGCAACGGTGGCCCTGCCTCCGCCTTCCCACAAGGAAGGGGAAGAACCCAAGCCGGAAACGCCGCCACCGCCAACCTCTCAGACGTTTCCAGCCGGCAGCTTTGTCATTCGCATGGACCAGCCCTTCTCGCGTATCGCCGATGCACTGCTGGATCGCCAGTACTGGTCGCCGGAAGACCCGCAGAAAGAACCTTTCGACGACACCGGCTGGTCGTTCGGAGACCTCTTCAACGCCAAAGTATCGCGCGTGACGGATAGCCACATCCTCGGGGCGCCGATGTCGCCGGTGACTGACCTCACCCAAGTTGGCCAGGGAGACGCTGGTGCGGGGCCTTTCTACGTTGTGAATAACTCCGCGCAGGTCAGCTTGGCGTCGCTGGTGTATGCTCTGCGCGGCGCCGCGGACGTGTCGATCTGCGACGGGAACTTCGAGAGCGATGGACAGAAGTTCGCCGCAGGCTCGCTCATTATCGGCGGCGTGGAGGCTTCAAAACTGACGAGCTTGTTGAAGCAATACGATTTAACTGCCGTCAGTATCGCCAGCCGGCCGGCTGTTAAGCTTCACTCTGCCGAAGCTCCCCGCATTGCTTTTATGCACACCTGGCTCGGCACCCAGAGCGAGGGCTGGTGGCGCCTGGCGTTCGACAAGTTGCATGTGCCGTTCGCTTATATCAACACGCAGACCGTCTCGAAAGAGTCCGATTTGCGCGCCCGATACGATGTGATGGTGTTCGCGCCAGTCGGCTACGCATCTGGTCAGGAGATGGTCGATGGCCTGCCGATGTGGGGAAATGCTTTGCCATGGCAGACCACTTCGCTCACCCCGAATCTGGGAAAACTGGATTCGACTGAAGACATCCGCCCTGGCTTAGGCGAAGCGGGCGTTGCCCATCTCAAGGATTTCGTGCAACAGGGCGGATTGCTGATCACCGCAGAGGACACCGCGGAGTTCGCCATCGCGGAGGGTTTGGCGCCGGGAGTGTTTGTGGCGCCGCGGAAAGAGGCCAGGGTGGTGGGCAGCGTTCTGAATTCGGCGGTGGTGAACGGCAAGCATCCGCTGGCCTATGGCTATGATGGCGCGGCGCCTCTCTATAGTGCGGACGGGATGGCTTTTACGGTGAGCAACCTCACCGTAAACCGCCATATCCTTACGGCCAAGGATTACAAACGCCCGACGGGACGAGGGAGTGCCGATGATGAGGACGTCCCCCAAGGCCGGGCGTTTGAAAAGGCGCCGCCGCTGCCGGCTCCGAAGGCTTGGGAGGCCACTCCCCTGAATGAAGAACAGCAACGTAATAATCCCTATTTGATTCCGGCTGAATATCGGCCCCAAGTTATCCTGCGCTATGCAGAGATGAAAGACCTTCTACTCTCGGGCTTGCTCGCGAAGGGTGATTCCGTGGCCGAGCATCCGGCCGTGGTGGTGGCTCATTTCGGCAAGGGAGATGTGGTGCTCTTCGCCAATAATCCCTTGTATCGAGGCGAGACCATCGGTTCGTACGCGCTGGTTTTCAATGCGATTCTGAACTTCGGCCATTTGAAGTAGGAACATTCTATGCGTGGCCGCTGCCGGCGGAGTGGTAAAATGAGCCACGAATGCCGCTCGGTCCCACAATCATGTTTAACCAAGGAGTAACAATGCTGAAACATAAACTGCTTCTTGCCATGCTAATTTTGATTGGCTTGGCGGTGTGTCTGCCGCAAGCCGGACATTCCCGGCCCGCCAAGAAAGGCAAATTGCTGTACATGACCCTGACCAAAGGGTTCCACCACGAAAGCGTGGAGCTCTCCAAACAGATTGTGAAGGAGATGGGAGAGAAGTCCGGGGACTACGACACGACTGTGACGGAAGACGTGGGCGCCTTTACCAAAGAGAATCTGAAGAACTATGACGCCGTGATGTTCAACACCACCGGTGAGTTGCCCATGACGGACGAGGAGAAGAGCGCCTTGGTGGATTTCCTCCGCTCCGGGCACGGCTTTGTGGGTGTTCACAGCGCCACGGACACCTTCTACATGTGGAGCACTTACGGGGACATTATTGGCGGTTGGTTCAATCATCATCCCTGGCATCAAATGGTGACGATTGAAGTGGTGGACCCGAAGAGCCCATTGGTGAGTTTTCTCGGGAACTCCTTCCAGATTAACGATGAGATTTATCAGATCAGCGACTTCAAGGCGGAGACCTCGCACGTTCTCTTGAAGCTTGATCCGAAGTCCGTCGCTATGCAGAAAGAGGGCGTGCGCATCCGGTATTACGGCTGGCCGGTGGCCTGGACGCGCATGTTTGGAAAGGGCCGGGTCTATTACAACAGCCTGGGCCACGAGGACGCGGTGTGGAACGACCCACGATACCAAGAGATGCTCCTGAACGGCATCCGTTGGGTTATGCGGCAAACCAACTAAAGCGGAAAATAGAAACTGGAAACTCGAAAGTCGGAATTGGTGCCGGCCACCGACTCGGTGCGCTCTGGCACATGTGCAGCGGTTCCCCACGGCGCCCGGCAGACGCTCGGAACGAATTTCCAGTTTCGAATTTCGATTTTCCGCCCTGGGGTTGCGCTTTTTTCTTGACATCAGGATTGGGGGCCTTTTATAAGGGGAATAGCGGCTTCGGGCACACTAGGTGCTGCCGGAGGCCGTTGGAAAAGGATTCAACCTCGTTAGGCGAGGTTACCACACAAACAAAAGCCACTGCCCGGAAACTCGGAGACGAGCCAACGGGTGGAGCAGGCATGGCCGGCGTAAGGCTCTGCCTAAAGTGGCTGTCGCAGGTTGCACGATACTACGTTGTGTGGAGCCAAAGCTCTCACCAGGAGGTTTGAAACCGGGTTTGCGGAACCTCGGTTTCTTGTATCGCCCCTGCGGAGTTGAGGCTCCCAGGGGCGTTTTGGTTTTGGGCTGATGATCTGATGGACGGATTGGGCTGTGAATCTACGGAGGGTGCTAAAACTCGGGCACGTGGGGCGCCGGGTGTGGAACTCCGCGCTTGGGTGGATGCTGCTTTTGTTTTTGCTGGCCACACTGGGGGCGCGCGGCCAAGAAACTCCCACGCCGGAGCAGGGCCAGAACTCGGCCGACCCGACGCCGCAGGCTTGGAACTGGCACCTTCAATCCACGGTTGTCGGCCAAGGCCACCCGTCATTTCCTGCTGAATATACGGGGACGAACAGTCTCACGCCGGGAGCACAGGTTCGGGACACCATCTCTGTGGACGCGTTCGGTGGCGTGCGGATATGGCAAGGGGGAGAGTTCTTTGTGGACCTCCTGATGTGGCAGGGATACGGACTCAGCAACACGCTCGGCGTGGCCGCGTTTCCCAACGCTGAGGCGTTCCGGGTGGGGAAGACCTACCCCGACCTCAACGTTTGTCGGGCTTACCTTCGTGAGACTGTGGGGTTGGGCGTCGAAAAGGAGTCAACCGAGGACGCACCGGACGATTTGAGAGGCAGAAAGGACATTCGGAGGCTGACGTTCACGATCGGCCATTTCAACGCCAAGGATATCTTCGACAACAACGCCTACGCCAACGATCCGCGAACCCAGTTCATGAACTGGTCCCTTTACGCGAATGATGCCTGGGACTACCCCGCGAACACGCTGGGATTTACGAACGGAGCTACGGCGGAATTTAATACCCGCGCATGGAGCGCGCGACTGGGCGTCTTCCAGGTGTCGAAATTCGCCAACGGCTTGCGAATGGACTGGAACTTATCCAAGGCTTGGTCAACAGCTCTGGAATTTGAAAGGCGATATTCGCCTCGGGGCCGTCCGGGCGCCATACGATTGATGGGCTACGACACACGCGCGCACATGGGAAGCTATCAAGCCACAATCGACGATCCAGCGATCAGCGAGGATATTTACCTGACCGCGGCGTACCGGTACAAGTACGGCTTCGGCATCAATATGGAGCAGGAAATCCGCAAGGACTTGGGGGCTTTCGCGCGACTGGGTTGGAGCGACGGCAAGAATCAGACCTACGAGTTCACCGATGTGGACCGCACCGCCACCGCGGGGATCAGCTTGAAGGGCGCGTCGTGGCGCCGGCCGCAGGACACCGTCGGCCTGGCGGTTGTGGTCAACGGCATAAGCGCTGTCCATCGCCAATACCTTGCGGCCGGCGGGCTCGGAATCACGGTCGGCGACGGAGCCCTCGACTACCGAGCCGAGCGGGTCGCCGAAACGTATTACAACTGGCAGATCGCGAAGCATTTCCAGTTGACCTTTGACTACCAGTTCGCGCAGAACCCGGCGTACAACCACCTGCGCGGGCCGGTTGATATCTTTGCGTTGCGGTTCCATACCGAACTCTAAGAAGGCAGAAACATGATTTACTTTACTGAACTCGATCACCTTCCCGTCTATGGAGTGAAGGGAGAATACCTGGGCCGGCTGGAGGACGTTTGCGTCGCGCCCGCTCAGAACTCGCTTCGCGTGGCTTCCTATCTTGTCAAGAGTCCCAAGAAGGTCCTGATTTGCATCACGCACGAGCAGATGCAGTCACTTTCCGTCCGCGCCGGGCAGACCAGCGTGCCGCGTGACGAAGTGCGTTGCTACGCTCCCGACGAGGGGTTGCTGAAAGTCAAAAAGGACATCCTGGACCAGCAGATCATTGATGTGAACAACCGCAAAGTGGTGCGCGTCAATGATGTGGACTTTGATATTCAGCCTGCCGATCATCACGCGGAACTGCGAATTGTGGCGGTCAATGTCGGCATGGCGGCGGCCCTGCGCAGGCTGCTGCAGGGCTTACTGGCCAAGCATACCATCCGCATGCTCACCAGCTCTTTCCCGACCAAGACCATTCCCTGGGAGTTCGTCAATCTGATCGAGTCAGACCCGCAGCGGCGCCTCAAGCTCCGTCTTTCTTACGATCGTGTGGCGCAACTTCACCCTGCTGACATCGCCGATATTCTTGAGGAACTGAGTCGCGATGAGCAGAAATCCGTCCTCGAAGGTCTCGACGACGAGACGGCTGCCCAGGCACTCTCCGAAATTCCCACCCGAATGCAGGCCGACTTGTTGGAGAGCATTTCGGCCGAAAAGGCGGCAGATATCGTCGAGGAAATGCCTCCCGACGAAGCCGCAGACGTGTTGCAGGAGTTGTCGCCGGAAACCTCGGCTGAAGTCCTGGCGGATATGGGGAAAGAGGAGGCCAACGAAGTTCGCGAACTGTTGGGCTTTGAGGAGAATACGGCCGGCGCGCTCATGACCACGGAATATGTTTTCGTGCATGAATCCGCGTCGGTGGAAGGCGCCGTCGAGGCTCTGAGGAATTTCGAGGGACCTGTGGAGTCGATCCATATGATTTACCTCGTGGACAACGACGCCGTCCTGACTGGGGCAGTCCCCATGGGACGCATACTTCTTTCTCATGCCGCGACGCCGCTCAAGGAGTTGGCGACGGACTCGCTGATCTCCGTGCCCTCGCACGCCTCGGCGGTTTCCGTGGTTGATCTTTTTCACAAATACAATTTGACCACGCTGCCCGTGGTGGATGACAAACGCCACTTGATCGGGGTGGTCACAGCGGACGATGTACTGGAGTTGGCCATCACTAGAAGGCAATTCCGCACCAGAGGATGATCTCTCGTGAATCGCGAACGGCTTCGCCGCTATCGTACAAGCTTGCTGATTTTCCTGGCCGTTCTCGGCCCGGGGATCATCACCGCCAACGTGGACAACGACGCGGGAGGCATTTACACCTACTCCCTTGCCGGAGCGAAGTTCGGGTTTACGTTGCTTTGGACGTTGATTCCGATCACCGTGGCGCTAGTGGTGGTTCAGGAGATCGTGGCGCGCATGGGCGTGGTCACCGGGAAGGGTCTGGCGGACCTGATTCGCGAGGAGTATGGCTTTCGCACCACGTTCATCCTCATGATGCTGCTGCTCGCTGCCGACCTGGGTAACACCGTGGCGGAGTTTGCGGGGCTCGCCTCCGGCATGTCCGTGTTCGGCGTGACGCGTTACGTGGCAGTTCCGCTCGGCGCCGTGCTGGTGTGGGCATTGGTCGTCAAAGGCACTTACCGGATTGTAGAGAAAGTCTTTCTGGCAGCTTGCGTGTTTTACGTTGCTTACCCGGTCTCTTGTTTCCTTGCCCACCCGAAGTGGCCGGACGCTGTAATCAGCACCCTGAAACCCTCTTTCGAGTTTAGTGGCGGCTACTTATACATGCTCATCGGCGTGGTGGGCACGACCATTGCGCCCTGGATGCAGTTCTATCTTCAAGCGGCGGTGGTGGAAAAGGGCATCAAGGTGAAGGAGTACATTTATTCGCGTTGGGATGTGATTGTGGGCTGCATCATCACGGATGTGGTGGCATTTTTCATCATCGTTGCCTGCGCCGCCACGATTTATCTTACCGGTCATCGCCAGATCAACGACGCAGGGGATGCGGCGTTGGCGCTGCGCCCGCTGGCAGGGCATGCGGCCAGCGCCCTGTTTGCGTTCGGACTCTGCAATGCTTCTCTCTTCTCCGCTTGTATTCTGCCGCTGGCCACCGCTTATTATGTTTGCGAAGGACTCGGCCTGGAAGCGGGCATCAACAAGCGCTTTGACGAAGCCCCGACTTTCTACTGGCTCTATACTTCGCTCATCGCGGTCGGGGCGCTGGCCGTGATGCTGCTAAGTGAGGCAAAACAGATTCCCATCATCCTGTTCTCGCAAGTGGCCAACGGCATTCTTCTCCCTTTTGTCCTGATCTTTATGCTTCACCTCGTGAACCGCGAGGACCTGATGGGAAAGTACAAGAATTCCCGCCTGTTCAATTACATCGCCTGGGTGACCTGCGTGGTGATGATCGTGCTGACTCTGCTGTTGGTGGTGAGTACCTTTTTCCCGGATAAATTGCCGGCCTGAGCAATGAGGTTGCCCCGGTGCGGTGTGGGCGTCCCGCCCGCACTCGCGCGGGCATTCCTTCGCTCCGCTCAGGACAGGCTCTGCCGGAGCGCGGGAGCGAGACGCTCCCGCGACAGCGGGCGAGACGCCCGCACTACAACGCCGCTGGCGTGACAAAGCTCTCCAGCGACGCCAGCCTGACGCGCATCTCTCGTAGCTCCAACTCTCCAAGCCTCTGTGCGCAGCCTGAGACAATTCTCCTGCCGCGTTCAGCGAGTGTGCCACGGTACTGTTCGTCCGGTGTGCTGACGGCGATATCGCCTAGGGCGCGCAGCAGGCGCAGGCTGACCGCCATGTCCGTCTGCGAGTAGAGGCGGACTTGCTCGAACGCCGCGTCCACCATCCGGTCGAAGTCGGTCCACTGAATGCTGACTCGAACCACTCCGGGCGGATCGTAGAGCACGGACTCCGGCAGTTCCCTGGACGCGAAACGGATCAGTATGCGGCTTAATTGGTCAACGCAGCTTATGGCCGTGCTCGGGTCGTTAACGGCAGGAGAGATGGCTTTGAGCGCGATGTCAACGATTTGCAAGGCTCCGAATTCAAGGTCTTGTTGCAGGGTCCGCGAGGGGCCGAAATCAAACGCGGCGCGGAGCTCCGTGACTCCCTCAGCAGAGAGGCGCTCGCCTTTGTACACCAGCAGAAGTGGGATGCCGGCGGGCACGAATTGTCCGACGCGGCGCAGGACGTGGACTTTGACGCGGTAAGCCTTCGCCCGGGCTACAAGCTGCTCCGTGTCGATAAACCGGATGTAGCCGGAGGTGTCGCTGAAGACAGGCGTTTCCCAAGTCTCGGGCTTAGCCGGGTCGTTGTCCGCCATGCGGGTAGGCCGGCGCGGCTGCGGCATCATTTCGTCGATCATGGCTTCGGTCTCGGAGGCGATCCGATCGACGATCTGGTTGACGCTGATGGCCTGCGAAATGTGGTGAATGAAGTAGAGCAGCCATGCGACGCAAGCCAGGGCCAGCAGCATCGCGCCCAGCACGGTGGCTACGGGCGCGAAGGGATGAGGCAGAGAGCGCGCCGTAGGAAGCGCCGCCATGCAATAACAGAAGGTGCCCAGGAATATGCCCAGTGTCCACTGCGTCACGCGGTCCCGGGCGAAGCTCACGATGATGCGCGGCGAGAACTGCATCGAGGCGAGCGTGAGGGTCATAAGCAGAATGGCGAAGACAATCGACACCACCGTCATGATCGAAGCAGCGATGGCGGCGAGAATTACCTGGGCCACCTGAGGGTCGGCATGGGAAGGGAAAAGCGCCTTCGGCACCCACGCACCGACGGCGGGAACGGCCTCTTCCCACCACGAAAGGAATGCGCCCGCGCAACCCAGCGCCAGTGCAATGGTCAGCGGGCGAACCAGGAAGCCGCCACGCAGGTTGTACGTGACATGACGGAACAGTAAGGGCAGCGTTCTGCTTTTGTTCATGGCAGCAATCAATCGAGTCTAAAGGGTAAAGGTTAAAGCGTAAAGGCTAAAGGGTAAAGGTTAAAGGCTAAAGACGAGCCGGTTCGCCATATGGGCCCGGTCAAAGTTTATCCTTCAGCACTTATCGTTTACCCTTTATCCTTCACCCTTTAGCCTTTATCCTTTACCGTTCAGCCTTTGCCCTCTTATAATGCCATGTAATGATAAGCAGACGCCGAGGAATCCATCTGTTCCGCTTCGCGGGGGTGGATGTGTTCTTGCACTGGTATTGGTTTCTATTTGCAGCGTTCGAAATAACCAATCGCGCCAACAGCTATTCGTCCCTGGCATGGAATGCGGTGGAGTACCTGGCGCTGTTTTTCATTGTGCTGCTGCACGAGTACGGCCATGCGCTGGCCTGCCGGCAAGTTGGAGGATCGGCCACCGAGATCATGCTCTGGCCTCTGGGTGGAATGGCGTATGTGATTCCGCCGCTTCGGCCGGGTCCTACTCTCTGGAGCAACGCCGCCGGACCCTTGGTGAATATCGCGCTGCTGATCGTTCTTGCCCCGGCGGCACTACTGCTGGACCGGTTTTCCATTCTGGTCCGCAGGGCGCCCAATATCCAGTCGTTCTTGATGGCGCTGATCGGCATTAACGTGCTCGTGCTCGCATTCAATTTGTTGCCCATCTATCCGCTGGATGGCGGCCAGATTGTCCGATGCTTGCTCTGGTTTGCGGTGGGACGGGCCCGCAGCCTTTTGGCAGCGGTGGTGATTGGATTTGCCGGGGTGGCAGGGTTGCTGTTTCTGGCCGTGCACTTTCGTTCCTTCTGGATTGGTGTTCTCGCCTTATTTGTCCTCGCGAGTTGCTGGGGGGGATGGCGTGAAGCGCAGATTTTGAAACGCTTGGGTGAGTTGCCGCGTCGCGAGGGCTTCGCCTGCCCCTCCTGCAAGGCTGCGCCACCGGTTGGGAATTATTGGAAATGCGGCCGCTGTGGGAAGGCCTTTGACACCTTCCAAAACCGAGCTACCTGCCCAAACTGTGGAGTCGAGTTTCCCTTGACCATGTGTCTTGATTGCCGCAAGCAGAACCCCTGGAGTGCGTGGGTCGTCCACGCACCTGTGCCCATTGACGCCTGACAGGCTGCCGGTCCCCTGGACTGTGTCATTGTGAGCCCTTCGCTGTCATCCTGAGCGAAGCGAAGGATCTCGCTCTGGGTGCTCAGGGTAAACTCCGCGAGGAATCTCGCCTTGCGCCGGGCGGGTCGAGAAAAAACGATCGGGGCACGATTCCTCGCTTCGCTCGGAATGACGGCTTGCTACCTTCTAAACTTCTCCCCTGACCCGTAGGCCCCGCTATTTTCCCTTTTCCGGAAACGCTTCGTCTAACTTGAGATTGAGCTCCAGCACATTCACCCGAGGCTCACCCAGGAAACCCAAATCTGCGACCTTCGTATTCTGGCTGATAAGCCCCTCCAACTGGTGAAGATCGATGCCTCGCGCCTTGGCCACTCGCGGCGCCTGCGCTTCCGCGGAAGCGGGGCTGATTTCCGGATCGAGTCCGCTGGCGGATGCAGTCAACAGATCCGCGGGAATGGGCCCCGTGTAGTCAGGGTTTTCCTTGCGGAACTGCTCCACCGAGCTTTTTACTCGATCGATGAGCTTCTGGTTGGTGGGGCCGTAATTGGACCCTGTGGAAGCGGTCGCGTCGTAGCCATCGTTGCCTGCCGCCGAAGGGCGCGGATGGAAATACTCCGGCTTCGTGAAGTTCTGCCCAATGCGGGCCGATCCGATCTCTTTTCCTCCCACGCTTAACATGCTTCCGTTGGACTGCCAACGGAAGAGGACCTGGCAGAGGCCTGTGACGACGCCGGGATAAATCAACCCTGTAAGCACCGTCAGCACAAGCATTAATCGAAACGCCGGCACAATTTGATGACGCATAAAAACTCCTTGAGGGAACAGGGAATAGGGAACAGGGAACAGCCGATCTCCATTCCCGCCTGACGCTATTCCTCATGCTACTTGCGATCTACCTACCTGCCCATCTGCCTACCTGCCCACTGCCAACCGTTAAGCCAGGTGCAATAATCCCAGCAGCCGATCGATCAGGAAAATGCAAGGAAAAGGCGCAATGAAACCGCCCATTCCGTAGATCCAGAGATTGCGTCGCAGCATGGCGGCGGCGCTCTGCGGCCGGTACTTCACGCCTCGCAGCGCCAGCGGCACGAGGGCGACAATGATCAGGGCGTTGAAAATCACGGCCGCCAACACCGCGCTGTGCGGGGTGCGGAGGTGCATGATGTTCAGCTTCGCCAGCGCCGGATATGTGGTCATGAACATAGCCGGGATAATCGCGAAGTACTTCGACACATCATTGAGGATGGAAAACGTGGTCAAGGCGCCGCGCGTGATCAGCAGTTGTTTGCCGATGGCCACGACCTCAATGAGCTTGGTCGGGTTGCTGTCGAGATCCACCATGTTGCCGGCCTCTTTGGCCGCCATGGTGCCCGTATTCATGGCTACCCCGACATCCGCCTGCGCCAGCGCTGGCGCGTCATTGGTGCCGTCTCCCGTCATGGCCACCATGCGGCCGCCGCCCTGCTCTTTGCGGATATACTTCAGCTTATCTTCGGGAGTGGCTTGGGCTAGGAAATCATCCACGCCCGCCTCCGCGGCAATGGCTGCGGCGGTGAGAGGATTATCACCGGTTATCATCACAGACCGGATGCCCATGGTGCGGAGTTGGCTGAGGCGGCTCTTCATCCCGCCCTTCACGATGTCCTTGAGGTGCACAACTCCCAGCATGCGCGAGCCGTCGGCCACGGCCAGAGGTGTTCCGCCCGCGCGAGAGATTCGGTCTGAAATCCCCATGAAGTCGCCCGGTATTTGTCCACCCTGCTCTTTGACGAAGTTGACGATGGCGTCCGTTGCGCCCTTCCGCAGGCAGCGCCCATCCAGATTCACGCCGCTCATGCGCGTATAGGCGGAGAAGGGAATGAAGTGCGCCCCCGGTTCGGCAACTTCCCGGCCGCGCAACTGAAACCGCTGTTTCGCTAAAACGGCGATCGAGCGTCCTTCCGGTGTCTCGTCGGCGAGGCTCGACAATTGCGCGGCATCCGCAAGTTCCGCCTCGCTCACTCCTTGCACCGGAATGAACTCCACCGCCTGCCGATTGCCCAGCGTGATAGTGCCCGTCTTGTCCAGCAGGAGCGTATCGACGTCGCCCGAGGCTTCCACGGCTTTCCCGCTCATGGCCAGGACGTTGTGCTGCATGACGCGGTCCATCCCTGCGATCCCGATCGCGGACAGCAATCCGCCGATGGTCGTTGGAATAAGGCAGACCAGCAGGGAAACCAGCACCGCCACCGTGGGCACGCTTCCGGATCCGGCGGAGGCGATGCTGTAGATTGCAAACGGCTGCAGCGTCGCCACCGCAAACAGGAAGATCAACGTCATCCCGGCAATGAGAATGTTTAAGGCGATCTCGTTGGGAGTCTTCTGCCGTTCCGCTCCCTCCACCAGAGCGATCATCCGGTCCAGGAAAGTTTCACCCGGGTTGGAGGTAATCTTGACTTTGATCTGATCCGAAAGAACTTTCGTTCCACCGGTAACCGCGCTTCGGTCGCCGCCCGACTCGCGAATCACCGGCGCGCTTTCGCCGGTGATGACGGATTCATCCACGGTGGCAATGCCTTCGATGACTTCTCCATCGCCGGGGATAATGTCTCCTACTTCGCACAGCACGGTGTCCCCGGCGCGCAGCTTCGAGGCCGGAACCAATTCCATTTTGCCTTTATCAAGGAAGCGCTTGGCGATGGATTCGGATCTGGTCTTCCGCAAGGTGTCGGCTTGCGCTTTGCCGCGCGCTTCCGCCATAGCCTCAGCGAAGTTGGCAAAGAGCACCGTGAACCAGAGCCACAAATCGATCTGAATCTCAAAACCCAAGCTCGGCGCGCCGATCAAAGCGTCACGAATCATGAACACTCCGGTCAGCGCCGCGCCCACTTCCACCACAAAAATCACCGGGTTCTTGAACAGCGTGGCGGGATTCAGCTTGGTAAACGAGTCCTTCAGTGCCCGCCCCACGAGTTCGCGATCGAACAGGGGACGCGCCCGCACCAACCGCTTCGGAATCAGCGTGGTCAGGTCGTCAAGCAAAGGAGGGGCAGAATTTAATGTCGTGGCCATGAATCAGCTCCAGATCGAAAACCTCAGCGAAGAAAACAGTTTCCCCTGGTGCATAAGGTAGTGTTCGACCAGAGGGCCCAGCGAGAGGGCGGGGAAGAACGTCAAAGCGCCGATGACGATCACCGTCCCCACCAGGAGCCCAACGAAAAGCGGGCCGTGGGTTGGGAACGTGCCGCTGGACGACGGCACCCGCTTCTTGGCGATCAGGCTTCCCGCGATGGCCAAAGTGGGGATGATGAACGCGAAGCGTCCGAGGACCATCGCCAGACCCAAGGTGAGGTTGTACCAGGGAGTGTCCGGATTAAGCCCGGCGAAAGCGCTGCCATTGTTTTCCGGGGCGCTCGAATAGGCATAGAGCATCTCGGTGAATCCGTGCGGCCCGGAATTGGTGAGGTTGGCGATGGCCGGGCCGGGAGGATTCCAGTAACCATTCTTGGCGAATGGAGCGACAAGGCTGACAGCGGTAAACACCAGAATCACGAAGGCGGTGGCAAGGATGGCCACCATCGCCATCTTGACTTCCTTCTGCTGGATCTTCTTTCCCAGGTACTCCGGCGTTCTCCCCACCATCAAGCCCGCAATGAATACCCCGATAATGGCGTACAACAGCATGCCGTATAAGCCGGACCCGACTCCTCCAAAAATCACCTCGTCACTTTCGATGTTGAATAACGGAACGAGGCCGCCAAGCGGAGTAAGGCTGTCGTGAACGTTATTGATGGCGCCGCAGCTTGCGTCGGTGGTAACGGTCGCAAACAATGCTGAACTGGCAATGCCAAAGCGAGTTTCCTTGCCTTCCATGTTGCCGCCCGGCTGCGTATTGGTGTGGCGGCTCTCAATGCCGAGTTTCGCCAGGATGGGATTGCCCGCTTGTTCGTAGTGGTAGCAGACGAAGACCCCGACCAGAAACATTACCGCCATGGCGGCGAATAAGGCCCAACCCTGACGCGTGTCGCCCACCATGCGGCCGAACGTATAGGTGAGTCCGGCCGGGATCATAAAGATCAGAACCACCTGGAGAAGGTCAGTCAAGGGGGTGGGGTTCTCGTACGGGTGCGAGGAGTTGGCGTTGAAGAACCCCCCGCCATTGGTTCCCAGCATCTTAATGACTTCTTGGGAGGCCACCGGACCTTGCGGAATGGTCTGGGTAGCTCCCTCCAGCGTCTTGACCGTCGAATAGGGTTGGAAGTTCTGGATAGCGCCCTGCGAGCACAGAAACAACGCGGCGACAAAGGCGATGGGCAGCAGGACATAAACGGTAGCTCGGGTGAGGTCTACCCAGAGGTTGCCGATGCTGTTGGCCTCCTGGCGGGCAAAGCCGCGAATCAGCGCCACGGCAACAGAGATGCCCACCGCTGCCGAAGCGAAGTTTTGGACAGCCAGAGCCGCCATTTGCACGAAGTAACTGAACGTCATCTCGCCGCTGTAGGCCTGCCAATTGGTGTTGGTAAGAAAGCTCACTGCCGTGTTGAAGGCCAGGTCCGGCGTGACAGGGGTGGCTCCCGAGGGCGCGGCCTTAGTGCCAAAGTGCATGGGGTTGAAGGGCAGGTAGCCTTGCAAGCGCTGGATGAGATAAACAAACAGGAAGCTCGCCACGCTGAAAGCAATCACGGATGCCGCGTATTGCGTCCAGCGCTGCTCGGTGTCCTCGCGCACACCAATCAGGCGGTAGATCAGGTGCTCCACCGGCCGGAGCAACGGGTGTAGAAAAGTCCGCTGCCCCTGGAATACCTTGGCCATGTAGGCCCCCAGGGGTTTCGTGATCGCGAGGATCAGGACGAAGTAAACGGCGATGTGCAGAATTCCAAGCGCGCTCATGTTTGTTCCTCTTCTTTATATTGCAGCCTCGCTGGGACCAAGTGCTGGTCCACATTCCCCTCCTCTTTGAGGAGGGGACCAAGGGGTGGTGTCAAAAGCGCTCCGGCCGAAGCAAGGCGTAAAGCAGGTAAACCAAAAGAAACAGCGCAGTCACTCCGGAGATGATATAGTCCACCGAATGCCTCCTTCTTAGAGCCGGTCACAGCCTTTGGCAGAAGCCCAGCAAGCGACAAACAACACTAGCCCAACGACAACATAAAACAGATCCAGCATATGCACACCTACACCCTAGGCGGTTAGGAAGTGATCTCCATCATAGTGTGCCCGACTGGGCATAAAGAAGGCATAAGGATTTGCGAAAAATTTCGTTAAAGCCGCCAGGCTGTCCGGAGTTGTGGTGCGGGCGTCTCACCCGCTGTCGGGGGAGCGTCTCACTCCCGCGCGTGAGCAGAGCCTGTCCTGAGTGGAGCGAAGGAATGCCCGCGGGACTGCGGGCGAGGCGCCCGCACCACCGCCCGTAATTCCTAGTCCCCAGCCCCCATTTCAGGCTATACTGAGTTCGGGTCTACGCCGCTGAATGGGAAACGAACTGGTTCAACTCACGGTCTTCGAATCCGCGGGAGCGCTGGCGCCTGCGCTAGCGCCGCAACGCGCAACCCAGGTGTCCGCGCCGGGCAGGCTGAGGACGTTCTACATTGAAACCTTTGGCTGCCAGATGAATGTGCACGATTCGGAGAAGGTGCAAGGCGTGTTGCTGGCGCGAGGGATGACGCCTGTCAACGGCCACGCCCAGGCTGACCTTATTCTCTACAACACCTGCAGCATTCGGGAAAAGGCTGCGCAGAAGGTCTTTTCACGCCTGGGCGCCTTCCGAAAGGGAAACGGCGGGGCGGGGAAGGTGATTGGCGTGCTCGGCTGCGTGGCGCAGCAGGAAGGCGAGCGGTTCTTTGAGCGCGCTCCGCAGGTCAGTTTTGTGTGCGGGTCCGCGAGCTACTCCAAGCTGCCCGAGTTGCTTGACTGGCTGGAAGCCGGCGATCGGCGAGTGACCGGTCTTTCGCTTGACACCGAGGAGTGCTTTGAAACGGAATTGACCCGGCGCGATAATCCGTTCCGGGCCTATCTCACCATCATCGAGGGGTGCGACCAACGCTGCGCATTCTGTGTTGTGCCCATGACGCGCGGCCCGCAGCGCAGCCGTCCCAGCGAGAAGATCCTGGCCGAGGCCGGCCGGTTGGTGAACGAAGGTTACACTGAAATCCAGCTTCTAGGCCAGATCGTCAATGCCTGGGAGGATCCCTCTTCCGCCCGCCGGAGTTTTGCGGAGTTGCTCGAGTGCGTCGCCGAGATTCCAGGCGTTCGCCGCGTTCGGTTCACGACCTCACACCCGAGATTCTTCACGCCTGACATCGTCCGGGCCATCGACGCCCATCCCGCCCTGTGCGACCAGGTTCACCTCCCGGTGCAGTCAGGCTCCACGCCAGTCCTGGCGCGCATGCTGAGGGGTTACTCCCGCGAAGAGTATCTCGAACGAATCGCTTACATTCGCCAGGCACGCCGCTCCATCAGCCTGTCCACGGACATCATTGTCGGCTTTTGCGGTGAAACGCGGCAGGACTTTGAACAGACGCTTTCGTTAATGCAGGAAGTGGAGTACGATCAGGTCTTCTCCTTCAAGTATTCACCGCGCCCCAATACGCTGGCGGAGACGCAGGGGGATGCGCTGGCAGAGGACGAGAAGGGACGCCGGCTGGCCGAACTTCAGGAACTTCAGCGGCAGATTCAGTTGCGGCGTAACCAGGCCCTGCTGGGCGCGACCTTCGAAGTCCTTGTGGAAGCACACCAGCCGCGCTTGGGGCAGGCAGTGGGGCGCAGCACCACGAATCGCGTCATAAACTTTCCGGGTAGTCCGTCGGATGTTGGACGCTACTTGAGCGTGAAAGTGACCGGGGCCGGGCCGAACAGCCTGGTTGGGGTACGAGCCTAGGTGCACCCCTTGTGGGTGGGCGCGAACGGCGCCGCCATTCTGTCATTCTGAGCGAAGCGAAGAATCTGCATTTGTTCTTTGAGCAAGACTGCAGATGCTTCGCGGCGCTCAGCATGACAGGCGGCTTGCTTCCGAAGGCGGCCAGGAGCAAACAGAAAGGTTGCCCGCACAACGCACGAACCGGCCGCGCAGGGGTTGGGAGGGTCGCATGGAAATTGAGATGAGAATCCGCGGATTGGTGATGGATCCGGTCACGAACATGCCCATTGTGATCCTCAAGGACCCCAACGGGGCCTCCGTGCTTCCCATCTGGGTGGGCATTTACGAAGCCAACGCCATCGCCCTGGAAATTGAAAAGGTCACCACTCCCCGTCCCATGACCCATGACCTGCTGAAGAATCTCCTGCTCGGGCTCGAAACGCGCGTCCAGAAAGTGGTGGTGAACGAGTTGAAGGAAGACACCTTCTACGCCCTGATCTGGCTGGAACGCGACGGACAGGTGATGTCCATCGATTCGCGGCCCAGCGACGCCCTGGCGCTGGCCCTGCGCATGGATTGCCCGATCTATGTGGAAGAGGAAGTCCTGAAGAATTCCAAGGTGGCCGGCGGAGCCAGCGAAAAGGCCAGCAACGAAGAGCTTCGAAAATGGCTGGAGGGATTGGGCGACGAGGACATGGGCCGCTATAAGATGTAAGGCTTCGTCGCCTTGATCTGAAATTTGAGATCTGAAATTTGAGATCCCAAACCACCTTGGCCCTTGCTCAGTTCATCTAAAAGGCTTATCTTAACGGTTACGCAGGGTGCGCTCGAGGTCGAGCGCCCCGGGTGTTCACAAGGCACAACGTGTACGGGCGCCCCCATCGGGTGCCCCGGGCGGCCGGACGGGCCGCTCCTACCCTAGCCGGCGGGAGTTGCGAGTGAGCACGGTCATCGCGATCGCGAACCAGAAAGGCGGCGTCGGCAAAACCACGACGGCTATAAATCTAGCCGCTGCCCTGGCGCTGCACGACCAGCGAACCCTACTGATCGACCTGGATCCCCAGGCCAACTGCACTCTTTCCTTTTTCAATCCCGACGAAGTCGAGCACTCGACTTACGAGGTGCTGGCCGATCACAGCATGGCCCTTTCGCAGGTGATGCGGCCCACGCGCATGGCGAATTTGTGCCTGGTGCCGTCGCGCATCTCGCTGGCCAAGCTGGAAACTCAACTGGTGGGCCAGTTCGACGCCCCCTATCGCCTCAAGGATGCCTTGCCGGCCGTGCGCAACGACTTTGACCTCCTGGTGATCGATACTCCTCCGGCGCTCGGCCTGCTCACCGTGAATGCCCTGGTGGCCGCGCAATACCTGCTGGTGCCCATCCAGGCGTCCTATTATGCGCTCGAGGGTACGGACGACCTGCTCGAGACGCTCCAGCGCATTCGCGCCCGGCCCAACCCGGAACTCGAGCTGCTCGGCGTGATCGTCACGCTGTTTGACCGGCGGACCAATCTGGCGCGCGACATTTACAAACAAGTGCGCGAAGTTTTCGGGGATAAGGTCTTCAAGACCATCATCGGCAAGAACGTGCGCCTGGAGGAAAGCCCGGCTTATAAAGAGACCATTTTCACGTTTGCCCCCGACTCGACGGGAGCCAAGGAATATAGCCAGCTTGCCAAGGAGGTCATGCAACGTGTCAGCTAGACGCGGTGGATTGCCCGTGACCGTCAAGATGCGGCACAACGCCCATTACGTCGAGGAAATCATCTCCCGGACCGGCGCCGCCATTGGCAGAATGATTCCCATCGAGGAGGTGCAGCCCAACGCCGGCCAGCCTCGCAAGGATGTCGGCGATTTGCAGGGGCTTACGGACTCGGTGCGCGAGAAGGGCGTGCTGGAGCCGCTCCTGGTGCGGTTTCTGCCCGAGTCGGGCAAGTATATGATCATCTCCGGCGAGCGCCGTTACCTGGCGGCGCGCGCTGCCGGGCTTTTCGAGCTTCCCTGTATCGAGAAGGACGTTGATGACGCCGAAACGCTCGAAATGGCGCTCATCGAAAACCTCCAGCGCAAAGATTTGACCCCCTTCGAAGAGGCGGACGGCGTGCAGGCGCTGACCGGCCGCTTCGGCCTGACCCATGAGGAAATTGCCAGGAAACTCTCGAAATCCCGCTCTTCGATTACTGAGCTGCTCAGCCTTCGGATGATTCCCGATGAGATTAAGGCTTTCTGCATCGAAAAAGGCGTGCTTTCCAAATCGCAACTGCTGCAAGTGGCCCGGCAGCCCAACGAAGGCAAGATGAAGGACCTGGCGCACCGCTTTGCCCTGGGAATCGTGAATCGCGAACAGGCTCGCGCCGAACGTAATCCCGATAAAAGACCGCGCCCGGCCGTCTTCCGCTTTGTCCCGCCTGCCAAAGAGTTTAAGCTCGTACTCCAGTTCCGTAAAAACAGCGTCGAACGCAACGAAGTCATCGCCGCCTTGCGCCGCATCCTCG
>CAWJHY010000055.1:0-43836 GCA_963842495.1 uncultured Acidobacteriota bacterium | reverse complement strand
TGGCAGCCGCGTCCGGCTCTTGGTCGATCGAAACTCTGGCCGGCTCAGGCGTCGAGAATGATGCGGTCTGAACGGGTGAAGTGGCAGCTTGTCGGTGCTCAGTGTCCAGGGGAAGGCTCCCGTTAAGGCTTCCGAGTTGCTGGCCCGGAATCCCAGCGGGCGTTGAGGCTATGAATTGCGGCCTTGGGGCGGGACTGTCTTGCGGAACGTTCAGGTATCCTAGAGTCTGCTCTGCGATGGACTTGAACACCGGGGCTGCCACATCCGTCCCGTATATTGCTCCCACCGGCGTGTCGATAACCACCAGAATGGTTACCGCCGGTTTCCCGACAGGAGCGAAGCCGATAAACGAGGCCACATAGTGTGACTTGGAGTAGGCGCCGGAGGGATCGATCTTCTGTGCCGTGCCCGTCTTGCCGGCTGACGTATAGCCGGCAAGTCGTGCTGGCTTGCCTGTTCCCCTCTGCACTACGGCCGTGAGAAACTCTTTCATGAGGTTTGCTGTCCGTTCGCTGATCACGCGGTGACCCGGAACCGGAGGCATGGGGTCGTGGACCTGGCTAAGAAAGAGGTCGCGGACCAAACGCGGTTCGAACAATACACCCCCGTTGGCTACCGCGGAGTAGGCCGTGACGAGTTGAACGGCCGTCACGGCAATTTCCTGCCCCATGGAGATTTCGCCGATTGAGATTCCAGACCAGCGGCTCGGGGGCTTGAGCAGTCCGCGTTCCTCCCCCGGCAGTTCGATATCGGTCTTCTCGCCAAAACCGAAACTGCGGATATACTTGTAAAGTCGATCTTCACCTAGCCGCATCCCCAGCTTGATGGCCCCCACGTCGCTGGAATTCACCAATACATCCTGCACTGTGAGCGCCCCGAACCGTTTATGATCGTGAATGACATGGCCCGCAAGTACGATGCTGCCCATCTGGCAGTCGATGATTTCCTCGGGCCTCGCCAGTCTTTCCTCCAAAACGGCTGATAGCGTAACCAGCTTAAAGGTAGAGCCGGGCTCGTACACCCACGCCACGCCGCGGTTTTCCAGCGCGCCGGTAGGACTCTTGGAGAATTGGTTGGGATCGAAGGTGGGCCGGCTCGCCATGGCCAGGATTTCGCCGGTATTGGGATTCTGGACCACGACCACGCCGCCCGCAGCCTGCCATTTCTCCACCGCCTCCGCTAAGCCTTTCTCCGCGAAATACTGGATTTTTTCGTCCAAGGTCAGAACCACATTCTTGCCCGGCGCCCCTGCCCACTCCGTGGATTGAAACGACTTGCGCCTGGCATCCGTGGCCACCAGCACGCGGCCCGGGCGCCCCCGAATGGTTTTGTCCATGCCGTACTCGAGGCCCGCCAGGCCTTTGTCATCCAAACCCACGTAGCCCACGATGTGGGAGGCCAAATCGTCTTTGGGGTAAAAGCGTTTGCTCTCCGGCTGGAAGTAGATTCCTTTCAGGTTCAGCTCGCGGACACGATTGGCTTCCTCGGGGGTGACTTTCCTTTTCACCCAGCAAAACGAACGAGAGTTTGTGAGCCGCCCCAGGAGTTCATGCGCATCGAGGCCCAAGGCCGGCGCGAGTAAATCGGCCGCCGTCTTGGGCTCCGTCATTTCACTAGGATCCGCAAAGATGGAATCCACTGCCAGGCTCATGGCCAATGGATTCATCTGGCGATCGTAGATTTCGCCGCGGCGGGGCGCGATTTCAATCACGTGTTGTTGCTGGTGCTGTGCTTTCGCCAGGAGATCGGCATAATCAATAACTTGTAGGTGGTAAAGTCGGGCACTCAGGCCGAGCATCCAGAAAACCAGCAAGCCACCCAATATCAGATCGCGTTTCGCGGGGTGGGACTTATACTTTTTTTTCGGCTGCGAGTGGCTTATGCGAAGCGCCATGAGACTATAGCCCGCTCGGAATACCGTCGGCGACGATGGGGAGATGCAAGCAACCTGCGCGCTTTCCGGAGTCTACTGTGCCGGCTCGCTCGCCCCGCTCCACTGGATGACTTGTTTCGGGCTGGGCGAGACCATGCCGAGACTCCCGGCCAAGGCTGCGATTCTTTGCGGATCAGCCAGCTTGGCCTGTGAAAGCCTCAATTGATGATTCCATTCCTGCTGCTTGGCGTACTCCTTCTTCAGCCCTTGAATTTCGTACCCGTCCTGCACACACTGCAAATGCTGCCACGAGAAAAGCAAACCGAGGACAAAGGCCAGCGCCACCAACACGACCAGCTTGCAGTACTCACGCCACTTCCCCAAAGCCGCCTCCCGCACCAGACGGGAGTTGTCAATGTGCTTGGTGTAGTAGATCTCGGGGAAACTCGCACGGCCTGCCGCCAATCCGCTTATCGGACGCCGCCTTAACTTCGGTAAGGTGACTGCCGCTGTCGCCATATTCCAGACCCAGGGGGCTCATGAGCAGGAGGCGGAAGCTAAAGCTAAAGCCCCTGCCGCATCTTCCCCCCTTCCTCCTTTCCGATGAATGCCCGTTTCTCCGGTCGCTCGCTGTGGCCCCTAAAAGCGGTTCCGGGTAATTCCCAACCCCTGGAATTACCCTGCACACCGTTCCGCCGCGCGCAACTTCGCGCTGCGCGAGCGCGGGTTAGCGGCTATTTCTTCTTCACTCGGACGCACCACTCGCCGCGTCAGGATCCTGGCCCGCCCTTCTCGCTGCCAGGCTTTAAATGCCCATTTTACTAGCCTATCTTCAAGAGAATGAAAACTCAGGATCACCACTCGCCCGCCCGGCTCGAGCACGTCAAGCGCCTGGGCGAGCAGCGACTCCAAGCACTCCAGTTCCCGGTTCACCGCCATCCGCAGCGCCTGGAAAGTGCGGGTCGCCGGATGAATGTGGCGGAGGGCCGTCCGGGAGGGGATCGCTCGCGTCACCACCTGCGCCAGTTCGGTGGTTAATCGATACGGACGGCCCTTCACAATGGCTCGCGCGACTCGGCGCGAGTGGCGCTCTTCCCCAAGCTTGAAGATTACATTGGCCAACTCCTGCTCGCTCATCTCGTTCACCAGGTCTGCCGCATTGGGTCCTGAATTCGGACCCATCTGCATGTCGAGAGGCCCTGGCGTGCTGAAGGAGAACCCTCGCGATGCGTCTTCGAGTTGCATCGTGCTCATGCCCAGGTCGGCCAGAAGGCCGTCAGCAGGCGGAAACCCGCTCGCCGCGTACAGGCCGCTGATTTGTGCGAAGTTCCCAGGCATCGTGATCAGCTTTTCCCCAAAGTGCTTCAGCCGCTCCCCGGCGAAAGCAAGCGCCGCCGGGTCGCGGTCGATTCCAATCAGTTTCCCCTTGTCCAGACGCCGAAGAATCTCTTCGGCATGTCCCCCTGCCCCCAGGGTCGCGTCAATGTAATATCCGTCAGGCTGCACATTCAGAATCTCGATCGCCTCTCGCCATAGCACCGGCACATGCGCGCGCATCGGGCTAGATCCCTAAATCGCTTAAGGCCTTCATGTCCTCGTCGGTGAAGGGCTCCTTCTCCATGTGCTCGATATAGCGCTGCTTGTTCCAAACCTCGAGATAGTTCAAATAACCGAGCACCGCGACTTCACCTTGCATGGTGGCCGATTCCCGCAGTAAAGACGGGATGAGAATTCTCCCTTGACTATCGGTGTGAGCGGCCTGACCATAGTAGTTGGTTCTGTCGAGGAACTTTTTCACTGACTTATTCATGGAAGGCTGCTGCTTTAACTTCTCCTCGAGCTTCAGCCACTCCTGAAAGGGATAGATCCGTACCGATTGACCATCATGACTCGTAACGTAGAAATCGGTGGCGTGAATGTCGTCCAGAACGGCCTTGATGGCGGCCGGGATTTTCAATCGGCCTTTGCCATCGACGGTCGCGGGATAATTGCCACGGAACATGCGGAATCCCGAAAAGCCACTGGGCGAAGGGGGCCCGACCCCTGAACACCACTTTTTTCCACTGCTGACTACTCTGCTCCACAAGCGTACGTTTTCGCCCATTTCTTGTCAAGGTCTTTTTCGCCTTCGAATACTTTTTTCTGACAACTCCCTGGAATTTGTCTAAGTCATTTAGAATCAAAATTATAGCTTTGAATTCGATTCCCAATTTGCAGAATGGGAGTAGCCGTTAGTACTACCTTATGGCAGAAACCTGCGGGGTAAGACGCAGAAGACAAACATCCTCAGCATTTTGCTGTGGGGCGCTTGCGGTTGCCTCCACCCGTCCGCGATGGCCGCCCCTAGAAAGTTCGCTTAGCGCAGAAAGTTTGCATGTTTGAGTCGAAACGAAACCACATCTCGAGGCAGGCTAATATGATAAACGGTCAACAGGCACCCGCTACACGGGTCTTATCGGAGGCGCCGAACCCCCGCTTCGGTCATTGGACAACAGCCGTCATCTTCTCAATGTTGCTATTTTCGATGATACTATATTCAGCTATAGCAGCCGATAAAAGTGTTGGAGACGTGGTCAAGAATCGGGATACATCAAGGACGAGAAGTTTCGCACCCCCGAATCGCTGCTCGATGAGCTGGTGGGTATTGTGAGCAAGAACGGCTGCCTGTTGCTGAACATCGGACCGAAACCTGACGGCACTATTCCTGACGAAGTCCAGAAGATCCTGCTGAACATGGGCAAGTGGCTTTCCGTCAACGGCGAGGTGATCTACGCGACGCGGCCTCGGAAAATCTACGGCGAGGGTCCGACTAAAGTGTTGACCGGTTCCTTCAAAGACACTGCCACCAGCGGATATACAGCCGAGGATATCCGCTTTACTGCCAAGGGCGAGAGCCTATACGCCATTGCCCTGGCGTGGCCACAAGACGGCAAATTGCGTATCAAATCGCTGGCCGAAGGGTCCGAGTCGACGAAGCACAGCTCATTCAAATTGTTTGCGGAAGTCGCCGAGTTGTTGCCTGAGATCCGCGACTTCCTTCCTAAGGGCTACCAGTTCTGTTTCCAGCCGTGTGATCCGCTGATCGTCTTGAGGGCCTGCTGCCGCAACCAGGGGGCTTTCTGCCGGCGCGCTCCACTCTTCCAGTTCGCCGGAGAGCAAGTGAGCATAGCGCGATTCCTTTGTACCTGGCTGGCGCGGCAGTTTCATCACCAAAGGATGCTCCCGCTCCATCAAGCGATGGAGCGAGGACTCCACCACGCTGAGATCATCGAACCTGTACATCCTTTCGGTACGTCCCCTCAATTCCCCCGGAGTCTGCGGGCCGCGCAGCAGCAGCACGCAGAGCACCGCCGATTCTCTTCGATCAAAGTTAAAGACTTCCTGCAAGTGATGCATAGACTTCGGAACTCGGCTGTCGGCGCTCGAGGCCTGGCCTGCAAGGTTCTTCTCGTTCAGGCTTTCGAGCGCCGTCCTTACAGCGCTCTCGTCCAGCGTCATCACCGGATCGCGATTCGATTTCTGGTTGCAGGCATTAATGAGGGCGTTCAGCGAGAGCGGATAGTATTCCGGGGTTGTGATCTCCTTTTCGAGAAGCGCGCCGAGGACTCGTACTTCGACTGCATCCAGCGTTGTCATGTCTCGCTCCGGGCCTCGCCTTCCCTGCCGCCGAGAAACATCCAGGCCACAACCAGAAACGCTATCACTGCCAGCAGCAATCCGCTCGAGCGGTAGACGCGCGCTTGTTGCGAGAGCAGCGAAATCAAGGGCGCAGCTATTTGCAGGCAGAAGATGGCGCCGAGGTAGGCCAAGAGGTTATCGCGGAAGAACCAGAAGGCCATCGCCGCCCCGGCGGCAAGCGGTACGAACGCCATGAGCCAGCCCGCAAAGAACTCACGCAGGAAGTGCGCATCCGCCGGCCCCAGTCCCGACAGGAGCAACAG
This sequence comes from uncultured Acidobacteriota bacterium, assembly GCA_963842495.1. Lineage (GTDB taxonomy): Bacteria > Acidobacteriota > Terriglobia > UBA7540 > UBA7540 > CAVROP01. Next base: position 38,022 of record CAWJHY010000055.1, on the reverse strand, counting down.
AATTCCAACCCACAGCCACCAAGCCCGCTTTCTCCATCCCAGACGAATAACATAAATCGCCAAACCCAACCCGCAAGTGTCCACGATGCTGAATCCGAGCGCTCTCAGGAAATAGCCGGCGCCGGGGGAAAAGGCGTTGAACATGGCCGGAAAGATTTCGGTGTCCACGGGGGCAAAGGCATGAAAGTGGCCTGCGAAAAGCTCTCCCAGCTTGTTCAAAGTCGCGCCAGCGGCCAAAACCAATACAATGCAGACCAGCGCATCCCGCCGCCAGAGGCGCCGCGCACTCCCTTTCAGGACCTGCCATGCCTGCGGATAGAGACTCGCGACAAGGCCAACCAGCAGCCAGGAAAGCAGACCCGCCAGCAAAGGAACAACTACGATGCTAACCACCTCAAACAACCGCCACGTGGGCAGCGGAAGGGAAGTCGGATACTGAGCGTCCAGAGCCGGCCACTGGTTGATCTCGGCAAGGAGCGTCAACGCCATGATCAAGAACTCCTACCTTGGCGGCGGGGCGCCAAGGCATCTGACCGGACCTGATTTGCAGGACCAACAAAACTACGCCGGCTCCAACCAAAGCCAAAGCCACCGCCACACCCGTAAAGGAGAGCACCGTATTGACCAGGAGCGAGGAGCGTTGCTCCCTTTCCCACGCCTCCGGCAATTTAAACAAGTGCGAAAATCCGACCACTTGGTCACCCGCCACGTCAACCTCGAGACGGAAATGCGCTTCCGCCACATTGCGCGCATCGCCGGCCTTCGCCTGCCAAACCAAGGTATAGTCCTGCCGCGCCTTCCGTTTCTCTGCCTCCGAACTCTGCAGGTCGAAATCCGAAAGGTGGTAGCCATGCTCTTGCACGCAGTCCGCTGCCAGCTTTTGTGCCTGCTCAGGAGATAGCGAAGCGCCGGGTGCGTTATCGTCCAACAAGGTCCGAGAGCCGAACACCTGCCCTGTGGCGGGATCCAAAAAGACGAGGTGTTCTTCCTTCTCCAACGGACGGAAATAACGCACCTCGTAGACTGCCAGGAGGGTCGCCTTCCGGTAAATGCGGTCAGACTCCTTGATGGATTTGTGCTCAAGCAAATAGCGGAGGGCCAACGTGTCAACGTTATCGCGAACCCACGCCGCACGACGGTAACGCGAGGGGTCCAGATGCTGCTGACGAAGGTAGGTATCAGCGACGCTCACAGCCTGGTCGCGGGTGATCCGCAACGAGAAGCCCTGCCCGAACCGGTAAGCAGGAATCAGCGCCAGCAAAACAAAAGCGAGGGTGAGCACCCCCGCCGCAGTCAATCGAGTCGGCGACAGGGGACGATAAACGAGCGTGGCCTCGGGTCCGGCGGCCTCTTCGCGCGCGGCCCTGCGGATGCCCTCGTGGGCGTTAGTCAGGACTTCACTATCACTGAACGTGCCGTTCCGCCAGTAGGCCAGCCCGGCCACCAACAGCGGGATCAGCATGATGCCCGCGGCGACCGCGCCCGAGATCGCCAGGTAGTGATTGGGAGAACGAATCAACAGGAAAGCTGTGTAAAGCGCATCCACGGAATAGTGCCAGATTAATGTGGCCATGATGCCATAGCGCAGCATGATCACGCCCATCACCACTCCGCCCATTCCGACCTCGAGCCCGCGAATGAAGAAAGGTTGATTAGGGTAGGCCGCGTGCAGGAATCCCCACATGAAGGCCGAAAGCACCACCGCCAGCGGCCCCCAGTGCAGCAGTTTCTTCAGGAATGGAATTGAGAACGCCCGGAACTGCAATTCTTCAGACACGGCCGCGAAGAAGCCGAAGGAGAGCACGAAAATCCAGGGAAACTTTGTATTCAGCAAGTCCGTGAACGGAAGGTCGGCGGGCGCCCACGCCCCCATTTTGTTGGCAGCAAGATAGAAAACGGTCTGGTAAGCAAAGAAGAAGAACGTGAGGGTGATCCCAACCACGTTGGCAATAAAAAACGAGTGGCTGCGCAGACCCTGCCAGGTGAAGTATCTGCGCAGGGCGATCTGGTTCGGATAGCTCTCCCGATACATGGGCTCGGAAGCGGCGACGAGCAGGAATATCGCTGCGCCCGTGCCCACGGCCTCAAGCAGGGCGCCCCCCAAGGACTTGGCGATAAAGCTCGTATACGAATCCGTGGTCAGGTAGCCGAATTGAGCCAGTGAGAAGCTGTTGAGCTCGCCAAGGAAGTAGAGGGCCGCAGCGACCCCGCCGAACGCCAGCGCCATCCAAACCGGCACATCACGATCGCGCAGGCGGCGAATCAAGATCACCAGCATGGCCACGCTCAACAAAATCCAGAAAACCTCGTCCACGACTTGCGCCGCATCGTTCCGCGAGCGCAGCTTCTCGTAGTCGCGCGTCCACTGCTCCGGAACCTTGAGGAACTCCCGGTACCCCGCCACCTGGTCGCCATCCACCAGCACTTCCACGCGCAGGCTCCCATCGCCCAGTTCCACGCTCTTCTGCTTCCAGGTAAAGTCGTGGTCGATGCGCGCCGGACGCTTTTCCGTCTCAGTTTCAACGAACTCGAGGTCGGCAAGATTCCGCTGCATCACCTGCGTGAGGAATGTCTCCGCAAGGGTGCGGGCAGCAGCCTGATCGAGTGAGGCGCCAGGCGCGGCTTCGGCGATTTCGTGATTAAACCCGACCACCTCGCCGGCGGGGGTGACGGCCGCGCGGAATTCTTCCTCCTGTAATGGCTTGAACCAGCGGTGCGACCAACGCCAGAGATGAATCGGCCCGCGGGTCAGGCCATTCATCCGTTCCAGTCCTTGCGTGCGCTCCAGGTAGACCCTTTCTTCGTCGCTGTAATCGAACTTCGCGGCATGTCGGTAGCCGTCCAGTTTGAAGCCGCGGCCGGCAAGAAACTTCTGCGCCAAGGGGGCTGAGTCGTCCCGGTTGACGCGAAATTCAATCGCCGCTTCGGGAAAGGCGCGCGAGAAGTATTTGATGGCAATGGTCAGCGAAGCAGCCACGACGAGGATTGCAATGACGATGGTTTTGTTGTCGGAGGATTGCAGTTTGGTGGGCATGGGCTCCTCAGGATTCGAACCCTAACACAACAGCAGGCGCTCAATAGTCATCGTAGGGGCACGCCATGGCGTGCCCCTACCCACGTTCTTTCTCCTTCAACCACTTCAACATAATCAACGCCGAAGCGCCATCGGCATAATAGTTCGTGACGTGATCCACTTTCTTGTAACCTCGAGCCTCATAGAAACCTCGTGCCGGGAGGTTGTTCTCTGCAGCTTCGAGGCAGACCAACACCAGTTTGTGCTCCCTCGCCCAATCCTCGGCGGCGTCCATCAGCAAGCTTCCCACGTTTCGCCGACGCCAACTTTCCACCACGTCGATCGTCACGATGTGCGCAGCCTTGTGCGCCTGGCGTTCGGCGATGAGGAAACCGACGACGACTCCCTTCTCTTCCGCCACCCATGTCCTGCTTCGCCGATTGCCGATGAACTCACTCAACGCCTCCCGAGAATAAGAAATCCCTGGCGCAAAACAAGCTTGATCGATTCCGTAAAGTGTCTCGAGATCCTCGGAACGGACATCGCGTAGGTGCATAAGAGCAGGAGTCAGGATTCAGGAGTCAGGATCCAGCACCGCAGTAATCCCGCTTGCGAATCTGGTGCTAGGAATTGGCGATGGCGCCGATGCCTAGCCCCTTACCCCGTTGCTCCAGTGGCAACCCGAGTTACTTAGCCCTGAATCCTGGATCCTGGTCTTACTTCAAACCCGCTTGGTTAATGCTTTCGCCCAAGTGCTCGGCTATCGCTTGCGCGGTTTCGTTCACGGCCTGGGCGAGGGAGGGCGGGTTGTAAGGCCGCAAGACAATGTCCTGCCAGATTGATCCGCCTCCGCGGTCTGTGATCGACACTTCAGTGTGCAGTCGTTTCAGCCGGCGCGACTCCAGACACGAGCCCGTCACGATGGCGTCTGCTTCCTTGGCGTTGGAAGCCATTTTGAAGCGACCTAGTTTGCCAAGGCTTGCCACCAGCCTTTCGCTCAGATCATTGTCCATTCTCTCGACGTAAAGTGCGCGGATTCGCAACAGCTTCCTGTAGTCATTGACAGTGGCAGTCCGGGGACCAGACTCACCCGGTCCAGGCTTTGGACCGAGGGTGGGTTTTTGTTCTTGATCTCCCCCCTGCGGTTGCGCTTCCTGCGCTTTCAACAGCGGCGCCAACAACAATGCTAGAGCCAATAACACAACGATTCGTCTCATGGCAACCTCCCATGACAAACGCTAACAAACCTGCCTCGACCGTTCCTTGGACAATCGCTGATTGTCTTTCAGATCCTGACGTTCGTTCTTTTGTTGCCGGTAAAGAGTCTGCTTGTCACGCTTCAGCTGGTGCTTGGCTTGCACTCGGTTCCCCTTCGACATATGGGCGCTTTTCCAGGAATGTCTTTGGATCTTCTGCTGTGCCTTCAACGTCTTCCGTTCCCGCTTCTGGCGGGCCTTGAGCGTTTTACTCTGCGTCCTGAATTGGGCTCGGTTCTGGCCCGCCGCCCATCGCGCCGCAGGAAAGCCCAGAAGAAATGTAATCATCATGCCTGCAAAGAGTTTTCGCATACTACCTCCGCTTTCGGCTCCGTACCCTACCACGCCGATTTGCTACCCAGTCGCATCTTACCGGGAAAGTGCTCGCAGGACAACTGCCGGTGATTCTGGGTCGTGTCCCAATTCAACTCGTAGCGCCCCGGCCGGTCGGGGCATCTGCCTCCGTGTGGTGCGGGCGTCTCGCCCGCAGTCGCGGGAGGGTCCCGCTCCCGCGCCGCACGGGATGACAGGCCCCGGAATCAGCGCGCTATCAAAACCCCTTATTCTTCGGCCCGTACCGAGGTACTGATTCACGTTAGACGGACATCCGGCGGCTATGGGCAGCGGGCCGATAAAAAACGTAGAGCATCCAACCCACCGTAGCCAACCCCGCCAGCAGCAGGACCACGAATATTGAAAAAACCACCCACTGACCCTGGACCGGCAGCGAGTGCGGATCGAAGTAAGGGCGCAGATAAGCCACGCGCACGAGGTGTCGAAGCGCTGCCATCGCACAGACCGTGCCCAGGATGGCAACGCTCGCCACTCCTAAACTCGCAGGGGCCGTCAGAAGCGCAAGCAAAGCCAGCAAAATGCCTGCGACGAGCAGACCCACAGCTAGCTTATCGCCCACCAGCGCCTGGCGGATTTCCGCAGGAAGGCTGAACAAAAACCACAGCCCGACCAGAAATTGCACCGATGTTCCACCCATGAACCAAGTCACGCCGTAGCGTCTCGCCCAATCCGCGAACTCCCGCGAATCCGTTCGCCACCGGCTGGAAAGCAGCGCCATCCCCAAGCCGGCTAAGGCCACCGCGGCCACGACGAAGTGAGCCAGCCGCGCCAGGTTCAGAAGAGGCACCGGGCCGAAGATTTTACCTACCTTCCCGTTCATGAAGCGGGAGTAGAAATCCTGAGGATGCAGCATGGCCGTGGAATTTTGCGTAAAAATGAAGGCCACGAGTAGAAAGAGCACGGCAGTCCCCAATATTACCCAGGCGCCCTTTGGCCCAAGTGCGTCGTGCTGCATGTGATGCCAATAAACGCCATAATACCCAAGCAGAACCAAGAACACGACGGCCAGCCAGTACCATGCCATGAGAACGGAAGACGTATAAAAAAGCTGGCCGTAAACAAGTTGCAAGAACAGGAGCGGCGCCACCCCCAGCGTGATCGCGAAAGCCGTCACAGGGGGCAAGGCGCGGGAAACTCGCTGCGTCAGTTCGTGATGCCGGGAATCACGCCTGCCAAGGAAACCGGAGATGGCAAGGATTATCACTCCACCCAGCAGGAAGTTCATTGCCAGAAGGTGCAGGATGAATGTGAACACCAGGAGAAACTCCAGCAGCCCCGGCGGCGCCGGCAGCGGTACTGGCACTGGTCCTGGGATAACGGGATTCATGGCTGCGGCGCTCCTTTGGCAATCGCGTCCTGGGCCTGGATTTCCACCGCCGCAGCTTCCGGCTCAATGGAAATGCTCGCGGGCAGCGGATTCAAAGTCGCCAGCCAGGCGCCCAGCGCCTGACGCTCCGCATCGGTCCCCGCAAAGGGTGGCATGAAGCCTTTCAAGGAGCTGAGGTGGTCCAACTGGTAGTCAACCATCGCCCAGCTCCAACCTCTGACGGCGAGGCGGATGCTGTTGTATCCGTCCACGGTATGGCAACTCGAACACTGAACGCGGTAAATCTCCTCACCCGCGGGTTTCAGGTTCTGGGGATCAAGGTCGCGATGGCGAACCCAGCGCGCCGACTTGAGCACACCTTGCGCGCGAACGCGCTCCACGTCTGCCAAGCGAAGGCTGTTCGAGTACATGTAGCCGTAAATGATGTACGGTTTGCGCACCGCTTCGCGGACCCATTCGGTAACAGCAGTGGTGGAGAGGGCGAGGACAGCAATCAGGACAGCAAATACCAGGTTGAAAGGGCGTGGGCGCCGGAGGGGACCAAAGTAGGTGAAAGCCATGACCAAGGCTGAAAAGAAGATCGAGAGACCGGCAAAGATGCTGACTGCCGGGGCTCCTCCCATCGAAATCTCGCGCGCCATGCTGGGCAGCGTGGAGATGTACCAGATCCCTGCAAAAGGAATTATCAGAGCGCCTACCAGCAGCCATTTGGCGGAGTATCTGACAACCTCGCATCGCAGGGCTGTGTCGCGAACCGCAGAGGAGGTAATCAAAGCATAAACACCGGCCAGGGCGATGCACACGGAGGTCCGAACCACTAGAGAAGGCAACATACCGGGATTGAAGTAGGCGGAGGCGAAGGTTTGTGTCTGGAGCCACCTCCCCGGCGTCAGCATGAACGTCAGAATGCCGTTGATCACCAGCAGGCTGGCCCAGGCTGACCCGAAATAAATCCATCCCACCCGCAGGTGAGTCTGAGCGTCGAGCCGGTCCCAGCCGTAGTAATAGATAAAGGCCGCGGCAATCTCGACAATGAAGAAAACCCATTCGATGGCCCATCCCCAAACAAAGACGTGAATGAGGGTCGCTGTGGCCTCAGGATTCACCAGGCTGATGCTCCACCAGACGCCGACGCCGCTCACCGCTCCAAAGACCAGGACCACAAGCACGAAGAACTTCGAATGGGACTTGACGTATCCCAGCAGGGCGGGATTGTTCTCGCGATAAGCCTTGCGTTCGGTGAGTGCCAGAAACAGACCGCCGCCCACGGCGAAGTGCGAGACGAAAACGTGGAAGATGGCGATGATCCCAATGACCAATCCCCCACCTAGCATGAACGGTTCCCAGACCGGATAATTCATCAGCGAACCTCGTGGGCGGCAAGGCCTTCGCGGAGCGAGGCGAGGAGAGATGTTAAGCTGTAGGGAGCAGGTTTTCAACAGACAGAATGTCCATGACAGTGGCCCGTGGTCGGTGGTCCGTCGTCCGTTGTTGCACCTGGGTCAAATTGTCCTTTTTCCTGTCCCTTCCACCTTCTTGGCTTCTCACTTCCCTATCGCCCGCGCGATGGCTGCCTCCGCCACCGGAGCCATGAGCGCGTACCCGCGGTCGTTGGGATGCAAGCCATCATCCGAATAGCCTTCCTTCAGCATGCCCTTATCATCCACGAGGACAGAATAGTAGTCCGCAAGCTCCCACTTTCGTCCCGTGGCGTAGCCACGCAGCCAGTTATTAAGCCTGAGAATGTCGGAGGGCGGCCTGCGCTCCGTCTGCTGGTGTGCAGTGTAGTCGCTAACCGGAGTCAACAGGCAGAGGATTACCTTGACCTGATGCCTCTCGGCCAGGTCACACATGGCTCGGAAATTGTCCTCAATCATTTCCGCGGTTTCCGGGCCAGTGTTGCGGGCAATATCGTTAGTCCCCGCCAGGATAATCACTGCCGCTGGGTGCAGTTTGAGCACGTCAGGGTAAAACCGCACTAACATCTGTGGAGTGGTTTGCCCGCTGATGCCGCGATTCACGTAGGGCTTGCCGGAAAAATACTGCGCCAGTTTCCAACCGTCGGTGATCGAGTCACCGAGGAAGACCACGCGCCCCTGCTGCTCCGGTTGCGCTTGAAGCTCCACATCATCTTCGTGGTAGCGGCCTAACTGGTTCCAGTCCTGTAACTGGTCGGCGAAGTTTTGCGCGGCGAATTGCAGGCAGCAATTGGCCTTGGGCGGCTTGTACTCAGTAGCCAGTTGAGCCATTGCGGCCGAAGGGAGCAAGAGCCCTGCCAGCAATGAATACATCAGCCATGAAGTGCGTTTCATATTCTCCTCCTGTCAACATCCCTTCTTCTGCACCCTGCTAAGGTAAGAGCTTATACCGGATATTGCGGAATTCGATCCGAAATCCCTCGGCTTCAAGGCCCAGGTAGCCTTTGGGCACCTCAGGAGCGGTAAACTCGGCGCTCGCCTCGCCATTGACGGACAAAGCGATATTCGGCCCTTGGCAGCGAATCTCGTAAGTGTTCCATTCGCCGGGTGGCTTAATGTGGTTCACAGAGGGCTTGGGGCTGAACTTCATCTCAGAGAGTTTGCCGCCGATCAGTGTCTGCCCGAAAATGTACCCGTCGTTCCCTGCCCCCACCTGCGCCTGGTGCCAGACGCGCCCGTCGGCGTCGTTCCGGACGAAGACCCCGCTGTTATACCCTTTGAGCCCTTCCCGCTTGGTGAAGCGCCATTCGACGTGAAGAATAAAGTCACCGAGCACACGATTGTAGCGCAGCCATTCGTGGCCGTGGTTGCCCTCGCAGATCACAACCCGGTGGGGCACATCGACACTCCACTGCGAGACAGGATCCAAGGCTTTGTCCGGAGGGATGGCGACGCGCGTCCAGTTGGCGAAAGACGCGGAAGGCAATATTTCCACCCAGACGGGTGAACCGGATAAGGGGACATTTTGCCCCAAGACTGAAGTGGAAACCAGCAACGTCAAAACCACTGACAAGACTGTTAACCTCATCGGCGCACCTCGCAGGATTTGCCGTCTTTGTCCATGAATTTGCAGCTCTCGCGCTCAAAACTGTGTTCCTTCTGGGTTCGTTTTTCAATACAAGTAACGGCCGGGTCGTTTGTTTTCAAGGACATTCTCGCTTTGTTCTCGAAAGTCGAGAAGTCGGAAGGCCAATCGCCGTGACCCGGGGTGTGGCCGTGGCTTGGAGTGGATTGTGGCTTTCCGTCGTTCGACTTTTCAACTCCTCGACTTCTTGACTTTTTGACCTTGTCCTTTGTTTTCATAGACATTCCCGGATCGGTCGTTGAAATTCAGCATCGCAGCCACGCGCCGGCGAGATCCACGGCATTCCTCTTCCCCACCTTGCCGGCCCCAAGGACACGAAGTCCGCCCCGCAAACCGGCGAATGAGCCATTCCGGCATCACCCAACAATTGTAGCCTATGATTTTGATTTGTCAAGAGACACGATGTCCGAAAGCCACGGTGCGTGGTGCGGGCGTCTCGCCCGCCGTGGCGCGGGCATCTTGCCCGCGCGCGGGAGCGGGACGCTCCCGCGACCGCGGGCGGGACGCCCGCACCACTCCCGGCTCCTGAACTTTTTAGTAGACAATCTACCACCCGATGTGGTAGATTACCTTCCACTATGACCAGGCAATCTTCGGAAGATCGGCTTGAACTTGTTTACGGCTCGCTCGACATGCTCATTCTGCGCACCTTGCAGTGGGGTCCAACCCATGGACACGGAATTGCCAAATCCATTGAGCGCATGTCGGAAGAGAGTCTCAAAGTGGAACACGGCTCGCTCTACCCTGCCCTTCAACGCCTTCAGCAGGAAGGCTGGATTACCGCCGAATGGGGCGTCTCGAAGAACAATCAGCGGGCGAAATACTACCGCCTGACCGAGTCGGGCCGGCGCCAGCTTACGGCCGAGACGTCGCGCTGGGAGCGCTACGTACGGGCCATCACCGGCGTTCTGCGACCGGTTGATAGCAGCGGCTAGTGACTAGTCGTCAGGTGTCAGTAAGAACGGCAATGGAACCGACTGATGACTGAGAACTGAGGACTGAGAACTTAGCATGAGCTTTCAGCGTGTAGTTTCCAAACTCGGTGCGCTGTTTCGCCGGCGGAAGCCGGTGGATGACATCGAGGAAGAAATTCGCGCTCATCTCGAGATGGAAGAGCAGGAGAACCTGGAATCCGGCATGCCGCCTGAAGAGGCTCACTATGCCGCGCTGCGCCGCTTCGGCAACGTGACGCGAGCGCAAGAGAGGAGCCGCGAAATGTGGGGATGGAATTCTCTTGAAACCCTCTGGCAGGACGCCCGTTTCGCCCTGCGTATGCTGGCCAAAAATCCTGGCTTCACGACCGTGGCAGTTCTGACGCTGGCCCTCGGGATCGGCGCAAACGCCGGTATCTTCACGGTGATCCGATCAGTGTTGCTAAAACCACTAGATTATCCCAATCCGAACCAGCTTGTGGAAATATCGGGCGGCGCCACGTCGATCCGGTTCGAGGAAATGAGAAGTGCGTTCCGCTCCTATAGCGGGGTTGGGGCTTTTCGTGGCGGCATGGAAAACGCCACACTGTCCGGCGGAGCCGGTCCCGAGGTACTGAATGAGGCGCGCGTCTCCGCCAATTTCCTGCGTGTTTTGGGGGTCGAGCCAGCGCTGGGGCGTAGCTTTCTGGCTGCCGAAGACACACCCAGCGGGCCAGCCGTAGCGATGATCAGTGCTGAGTTGTGGCAGCGGCGGTTTGGCGGCGACCCGCAAGTGGTCGGCAAGACAGTCACCCTCGATGCGACGCCGCACACGATCATTGGAGTTCTCTCGCCGAAGTTCCAGTTTCCCTTCCCGGGCGTGGACGTGTGGGTAACCATGCCATATTTTATGATGTCCGCCCTCACTCCCTACTTGGAAGTGTTTGGCCGGTTGAAGCCGCAAGTGGATATCGGACAGGCAAACGCCGAGCTGGCGGTGCTCAATAGGCAATACAACTTGGCACATCCCGGAATGCTTGATTCCAACGCGGCCTCAGACGAACGAGTAACCCCCCTGAAAGATTCCCTTGTAGCAGATGCTCGTTCGATGCTTTGGATGCTCTTCGGAGTGGTGGGCTTCGTGCTACTGATCGCGTGCGCCAACGTCGCCAGCCTGTTGCTGGCACGCGCAATCTTCCGCACGCGGGAGCTTGCTGTTAGGGCGGCGCTCGGAGCTGGGCGCGGCCGGCTTATCACACAACTGTTGGCTGAGAGTTTACTCCTGGCAGTCGCGGGGGGCGCCCTGGGAGTCCTGCTTGCCAAGTGGAGCTTGAGCGGAATCACGCGGGTGGCTGCCTTAGACCTGCCAAGGATGGGAGAGATCCGGCTGGATGGCATGGTGCTTGTATTCGCCGTCGGGCTTTCCATCGTCACGGGGGTGCTCTTCGGGCTGGTCCCGTCGCTCGGCGTATCTCGTCCGGATCTTGCCAGTGTGCTGAAGGCCAGCGGCGAAGAGGCGCCCTTGGACAGTCCGAGGCGCAGGACGCTTTGGTTCAGCGTCCCCGGCTTAACTCCTCGCGGCCTCCTGGTGGCCGGACAGGTTGCGCTATCGATGGTGTTGCTGATCGGAGCAACGCTTTTGATGAAGAGCCTGGCTCGCCTACAGCGCGTTGACCCAGGATTTCAGCCCTCAAACCTGCTCACCATGCAAATCTCCCTCCCTCCCTCGCGCTATGACACGGACTGGAAGAAAGCGGCGTTTTTTGACGAACTGGCACGCCGCGTACAGTCGTTGCCCGGCGTTCGCTGCGCTGCAGCGACACTGACACTCCCCCTGACGGGATTTGCCAGGACTCCCGTGCAGCTCGCAAGCCAGCCGCCGAATCCCCTCGACAAGAGGCCATTGGCGATAATCCAAAACGTCACGCCGGCGTATTTCCGGACGCTGGGAATTCCGCTGAGGCGCGGGCGGGAATTTACAGCACACGATAACCTAGGCAGTGAGCGGGTCGCAATAATCGACGAGAAGTTTTCCCGCCTCTTCTGGCCCGCTTATCCGTCGGGTCAGAACCCCATCGGCCAATCAATCCTCATCGGCGCCAATCCTCGGCCCGCGGAGATTGTAGGCATCGTGGCGGACGTGCACCAAGCCCTTGAAATCGACTCCAAGCCGGGAGTCTACTGCCCCTTTGCCCAAAACCCTTTACAGGCTGCAATGTTCGCGGTGCGTACCGAGAGCAACCCTCTCCGGTTTGTGCATGCGGTCCGCGGCGAGGTCCTGGGGATCGACCGCGACCAACCGGTCTCGGCAGTCAAAACGATGGACGACTTGGTAGAGGATGAGCTAGGCCAGCGGCGATTGATCCTAATGCTGCTGGGGTCATTCGCCGGCCTGGCGCTGCTGCTGGTTGTGATTGGGATTTACGGAGTCATTGCGTATTCGACGGCGCGACGGACTCATGAAGTAGGCATTCGGCGGGCGTTGGGCGCTCATCCAGCAGATATCCTTCGGCTTGTCATGGGCCAGGGCCTTGGACTGACATTGGCCGGCATCGTGATAGGAATCGGTATGGCGTTCGCGCTCACCCGAGTGATGAGAGGGTTGCTGTTTCATGTGAGCCCTACGGATCCAGCGTCCTTCCTGGGCGCAGCGCTGCTCATCGCTCTCGTGGCACTCGGCGCCAGCTACCTCCCCGCCCGGCGGGCGACGAAGGTCGATCCCATGGTGGCGCTGCGGAACGAGTGATTGGCGATTTTCGATGGACGATTGTCGATTGCCAAGAAATGAAGTTGGCTAAAGGAGTATCTAGTGGAGAGCGGTCAGTCGCTGGCAGCAATCCCCCGTCACTCTTCGCTCACAAAGATTCAGAGCCGAGTCATTCAGGGGCGGTGCTCATCCAGCAAGGTTTCCACTTCGTGACGAAGAGTGGGAAGGTTTGTTTCGATATCAAAAAGGTATTTGCGGACTTCAAGGTGCGGCATAGATAAGCTCTTGGCTTTGCTCGACGGCCTGGCGGAAATAAGGATTGCGGATGGGGTCGGGCTCAACCAGATCCACGGAGCGCCCGAAGAGCCGCTCCCAGTCCTCTTGCAGGCTGAAATAACATTCCGCGTGTTGGGCGGGGCTCAGCTTTGGAATCTGGACAAGAAAGTCGAGGTCACTGGAGGTCGGATCGAAGGAGCCTCGGGCAGCCGAGCCGAACAGCAACAATCGCTGCACTTGCCGTCAACGGCAGATTTCTCGAAGCTCCAGTGCCTTTTTTTCGAGGATGGGGTTCACAATCCTTCCTCCGGATGCAGTTCTTCAAAGAGTATTGTACGCCAGGGCGCTGCCGTTCTTCACCTTTGATTTTATGATCGCGCGAATTCTTTACGTGAGGAAATCTTAAGTTAAGCTTAAGGCGCAGATTTTCCAAACTCGGTGCGCTGTTTCGCCGGCGGAGGCCGGTGGACGATCTCGAAGAAGAGATTCGCTCGCATCTCGAAATGGAAGAACGGGAGAACCTGGAATCCGGCATGTCTGCCGAGGAAGCTTACTATGCCGCGCTGCGCCGTTTTGGAAATGTGCCTTTGACTCAGGAGAGGAGCGGGGAAATGTGGAGCTGGAATTCGCTCGAGACGTTTTGGCAGGACGTGCGCTATGGCCTTCGAATGCTCCTCAAGAGTCCGGCCTTTACAATCGTCGCCGTGATTACGCTGGCGCTGGGGATTGGGGCCAACTCCGCGATCTTCAACGTGCTCGACGCCGTGTTGCTCCGCACCCTGCCGGTGAAGGCGCCGGACCGGCTTGTGGTGCTGACGGATCCAGACTCCCACGGAAGGGATTATGGGCAGGAGGGTGGAAACCGCTCGCTGCTGACGTTCACGGAGTTCCAATACCTGCGTGACCACAATGATGTCTTCTCGGGCCTTTTCGCAACCGACAGCGAGGCGCCCAAACTGCAAGTGAGCATTGGGACTTCATCCTCCGGCCCGGCTGAAGTGCCGGAAACCGCCCGTGTGCAACTCGTGAGCGGGAACTACTTTTCCGTATTGGGAGTGAGGGCAGCGGCCGGCCGGACTTTTGCCCAGGAAGTTGACCGGGCGCGTGGGGCTGCGCCGGTTGCGGTGATCAGCTACCCGTTCTGGAAGGAACGCTTCGGGCTTGATCCTTCCGCCCTGGCGCAAACCATCCGGATTCATCAGACGGCGTTCGATATCGTCGGGGTTGCCGCCCCCGGATTTTTCGGCACGACCGTAGGCGAGGCGCCCGACGTGTGGATTCCGCTGATGATGCAGGACGCCGTGTATCCTGGACGCGACCTGCTGGCGCCGGCGGGGCCTTTTGATAATCAATACATCTGGCTGCAAGCGATGGCACGCCTGAAACCGAATGTCACCCTCCAGCAATCCAAGGCGGCGATAAACGCCGTCTTCAAGGGACTGTTGCTCAACACCCTGGGATCGAGCGGCGATGAGAAACAGAGGCGCGGCTATCTTGATCAGCAACTCAACGTGCAGCCTGGCAGCCGCGGGGCGTCCACCCTTCACGAAACATTTGGCAATCCGCTTAAGGTTTTGATGGGTATCGTGGCCCTCGTCCTCCTGATCGCCTGCGCCAATGTGGCCAACCTGCTGCTGGCGCGCGGGGCGGCGCGACAAAAGGAGTTCGCCGTGCGTCAGGCGGTGGGCGCCGGGCGCTTCCGCCTGGTCCGCCAACTGCTGCTGGAGAGCCTGCTTTTGGCCATCCTGGGCGCGGCGATGGGGGCTGTGCTGGCTCAGTGGCTCGATGGGTTGCTGATGAGGGTGGTTGTCGGAAACTCGCTAGGCCCTGATGCGTTTCGACTCAGCTTGAGAGTGGATACGCGCGCGCTGGGATTCACGGCGCTGGTCGCGCTTCTCACGACGCTGCTTTTCGGAGTAATACCCGCCCTGCGCTCGACCTCCCTGGAGGTTTCGCCGGTGTTGAAGTCCGCTCCGGGCGCGAGAACCGGCGGGGCGTCGCACCAGTTCTTATCCACCGGCAGGATTCTCGTGATCGCGCAAGTGGCCATCTCCATGATCCTCCTGGTGGCAGCGGGTCTTTTCGTTCACAGCCTGGAAAGGCTGAGCGAAGTCAGCCTCGGTTATAACCGCGACAGGCTGCTGCTGTTTCGCCTAGATGCCGCCCCGGCCGGTTACAAAGGGCCCGCCATCGTTCAACTGGAACAGACCCTGCTGGCCAAATTCTCTGCTATACCGGGAGTGCGGTCGGCAACACTTTCCAGTAATGGCCTGTTCGAAGGCTCGGATTCGGGCGATCCCATCGCAGTCGAGGGTTTCACGCCTAAATCTGAGCAGGAGATGCACTCGCGAATGGACCATGTGGGACCCGGCTACTTTTCCACGGTGGGGATTCCGCTGCTGCGCGGGCGTGAGATTGGCCCTCAGGACACCGTCGCCGGACTGCGCGCCGCAGACATTAATCTGGCATTTGCGCGGAAATACTTTCCCAACACTAACCCCATCGGAAAGCACGTGCGCGATACCTTCCCAGGTAATCCAGGGGACACCGAAATCGTGGGTATTGTTGCGGACGCCAGATTTCACAGCTTGCGCGAGGAAGTTCGCCCACGGCTCTTCATACCCATCTTCAATCCTCTTTGGGAACATGCAGCGGTCTTCTTCGAAATCCGCACCGCCGCGGATGCGGAGAGCATAAGCAAGCCGCTGCGCAAGATCGTGCAGGAAACCAATTCGTCCTTCCCTCAAATCGAATTTCAGACCATGTCTGGGCTCGTGGACCGGTCCATGGGAACTGATCGTTTGATTACGACCCTCGCGGGTTGCTTCGGCGCCCTGGCGCTGCTGCTGGCTTCCATCGGCCTTTACGGCGTGATGTCTTACGCCGTGGCGCGGCGGACCAACGAGATTGGTATTCGCATGGCGTTGGGGGCGCGGCGCGGCAATGTGCTGCGGCTGGTCCTGGGGAATGGCTCCAAGCTGGCATTGGCCGGAGTGGCCGTCGGGATTGTGGCGGCGCTGGGATTGACTCGTTTCTTGTCCAGCCTGCTCTTTGACGTCAAACCCACCGACCCGCTGACCTTCATCGCCGTCGCAGTGTTGCTGGGCGGCGTGGCGCTGCTGGCCAGCTACATCCCCGCGCGGCGAGCCACGAAGGTGGATCCGATGGTGGCGCTGAGATACGAGTAGGGCAGTTGTCAGTCGTCAGTCGTCAGTAAGAACGGCATTGGAACTGACTGGTGACTGAAAACTGAGAACTGATAACTGAGGACTGAGAACTTCGCATGAGCTTGCGGCGTGAACTTTCCAAACTCGGCGCTTTATTTCGCCGGTCGAAGCCGGTGGACGATATCGAGGAGGAAATTCGCGCGCACCTGGAAATGGAAGAACGGGAGAACCTGGAAGCCGGCATGCCGCCGGAGGAAGCTTATTATGCGGCGTTGCGGCGGTTCGGCAACGTGCCGCTGACTCAGGAGAGGAGCCGGGAGATGTGGACATGGACTTCGCTGGAGACGCTTGGGCAGGACTTTCGCTATGGCGTGCGCATGCTGCGCAAGGATCTCGGATTCACGGCGGTTGCCGTGCTCACGCTGGCGCTCGGGATTGGCGCCAACACGGCAATCTTCAGCCTGGGCAATGTCTTCATGTTTCGCCCGCTGCCGGTGAAAAACGCCGAGCGGTTGGCGGTGGTTGCGGTGCAATATCACGCCGACGACGATCCCGGCCAACTCTCTTATCTTGATTTCCAGGATTACCGTAAGCAGTCCAACGTTTTCACAGAGATGACTTTCTACAAGCTCGATCTCTCGGGAATCGGTTATCGAGGGCACGCCGACCGCGTCATCATGGCTTATGTGCCGAGCAATTTTTTCACCATGCTCGGGCTTCGTCCGGCGCTGGGGCGGCTGATCGCTCCCGGTGAAGGCGACGAGCCAAAGACCGGACCGGTCGTAGTGCTCGGCCACAGTTATTGGATAAAACGATTCGGCGGCGACCCGGGCGTGGTCGGACGCAGCGTCACTTTGGACGGGCAATTGGTGACGGTGATCGGCGTGGTGCCGAAGGAGTTTATCGGGCCTTACACCATTGTTGAGCTGGATGCCTATGCCCCCATCGGGATGTCTGGAGACACCGGTTTGTTCACCAACCGGCGTGATTCCGACTCGCGCGTCCTGGCCAGCTTGAAGCCCGGGGTGAGCGCCAAGCAGGCTGAAACTGCTCTCAGCGTCATTGCGCACCGGCTGGCGCAAGAGTATCCCGCGACCAATCAGGGACAAATCGTGCGCGTGATTCCAGAGCGTCTCGCCCGCCCCGAACCCGCGGTGGAGAATTATATGCCGCTCGTGACCACGATCTTTCTGGTCATGGTCGGACTGGTTCTGCTGGTGGCTTGCTTCAACGTTGCCAACCTGCTCCTGGCGCGTGCCGCGGCGCGCGAAAAGGAGATCGCCATTCGCGCTGCTATAGGCGCCGGCCGCACGCGTTTGATTCGGCAGATGTTGACCGAGAGCTTCGTATTGGCGGTAGCCGGCGCGGCGGGCGGGGCGCTGCTGGGAAACTGGGCTATCAAGGGGCTGGAAAAGTTGCGGCCGCTGGGCGATTTCGCGCTGCGGCTTGACTTCAGGTTTGACTGGCGCGTCTTCGCTTACGTTACGGGCGCCACGTTGCTGGCGGGAATCGTAGCCGGGCTGGCGCCGGCTCTGCGCACCTCTCGCACCAACCTCAACGAGACGTTGCGCGAAGGAGGCCGCGGCCTGATCGGCGACACTCGCCGCCACGGGCTGCGCAATGGGCTAGTGATAGCGCAGGTGGCTGGGTCGTTGATCGTGCTCGTCGCCGCCGGCCTGTTCACGCGCAGTCTCACCAACGCGGAAGCCGTCGACCTCGGATACGATACGCACCACGTCCTGAACGTAAGCCTCGACCCCAAGCTCCAGGGCTACGACCAAGCCCACACGGAGGCATTCTTCCGGGAACTGCTGAGGCGGGCGAAAGCCCTCCCCGGCGTCGAGTCAGCCAGCCTAGCTTACTCAGTTCCCCTGGGCTATTACAACGATGGCGGCAGCGTGTACGTCGAGGGGCAAGCCAATCAATCGGCGGATCAGCGGTTGCCCGACGCGGGCTACAACTGCGTGACCCCCGATTATTTCTCCACCATGCGAATGAAGATACTTCGCGGGCGCGCATTTACCGATAGCGACACCAGCACTTCCCAACTGGTCGCTATCGTGAATGAGACCATGGCCAAGCAGTTCTGGCCACACCGGGACGCGATTGGGCAGCGGTTTGGCCTCGAAGGTCCTCCGGGAGCGGTTAAGTCGCGGTCTCAAGGCGGCTCGTACCCATGGGTGACCGTGGTCGGCGTGGTGCGGGACGCAAGGGTGCAGGGTTTCCTTGCCCCGCCTGGAAGTTATTTCTATGTGCCTCAAACGCAGAACTACAAATCAACCCACGTCCTGCAATTGCGCACGTGGGGCCCGCCGCAATCGTTGATCGCTCCCACCGAGGCCCTGGTGCGCGAACTCGACCCGAATCTGCCGGTCTTCGACGTGATGACCATGGAGCAGGCCGTCGCTGGCGGTAACGGTTATTTTATCTTTAAGATGGCCGCGGGCTTAGCCGGATGCCTCGGCCTTCTGGGCTTGATCCTGGCCGTGGTGGGTGTCTATGGCGTGGTTTCCTATGGCGCCACACAGCGCCAACACGAAATTGGCATTCGCATGGCGCTGGGTGCGCGGCCGAGTGGCGTCCTGGCGCTGATCATTCGGCAGGCCGTGATCCTGGTCGGAGCCGGGATCGGCATCGGAGTACTCGCAGCGCTGGGCGTCAATCGCCTGCTGCTGAGCCTGCTGGTGGGCGTGACTTCTTCCGATCCTCTCACACTCGTCACCGTTTGCGGGCTGATGTTGGCCGTGGCGCTGCTCGCTTGCTACATCCCCGCCCGTCGCGCTACCAAGGTCGATCCGTTGGTGGCGCTGCGGCACGAGTGATTGACGATTTTCGATTGCCGATGGTCGATGGCACGCCAGTCGATCGATGTGGTGCGGGCGTCTTGCCCGCTGTCGCATGTGGTGCGGGCGTCCCGCCCGCTGTCGCGGGAGCGTCCCGCTCCCGCAATTCACTCCTTCGCGGGCAGAGCCTATCCTGAGCAGCGCGAAGGAACGCCCGCGCGACAGCGGGCGAGACGCCCGCACCACAAAGTTAGCCGCCGCGACGCTTTAGGTTCCCAGGAACATGATGTGCACGTACGTCCCCAGCCTCACGTTATAGGCAAGGTACCAGCCGATGTGATCGGGATCCTCGTAGATGACGATTTCGTCGGAATCCCAGAGCCAGCCATTGCAGAAGCCAATATCGTACGGGGCAACGCTAAAAAAGAACCCGCCAAACCCGAAACGGTTCGGACCGCCTCCCCCAAGGTGCCAGACGTGGTGAGGGCCGAAGCCGCCCGTGAAGTGTCCGTGCTCCCAGGGATGATCGAGATGGTAATGAGGATCATTCTTGCCCGTGTCGTGCCCGACCCACTTATTGCCCTTATCGACGTGCGGAACGTTCGGGTGGCCGGCCTTGTCACTATAATTCCGGTTTTCCTGAACGGGATGCGGATTGCCGCGGACAGGGGCCGGCCCCCGGGTGGGAGGAGCGGCGTGGGCGGCGTGTGATGCTGCATGTTCCTCACCTCGCTGACCAAAAGCTGCGAGCGAAATCACTAACAACGCTACGAGAAGTCCGATGTACTTTTTCATGTTCAGCTCCGTGGGTTGGATTGGTAAAGTCTGGTTAGCACCTGTACTGGTTTGGGGCAACCCCCGACTGGCTGGCGCAGAGCAAAGCTCTGCGGTTTGTTTTTGGATTATGGAAAGTCGCAGAGCTTCGCTCTGCGACAGCCGCGTCGGAAGGGCGGGGCTTCAGCCCCGCCGCAGAGAAAGGGCCACTCCTTGGGGCTTTAGCCCCTGAAGCCGCGTCGCTTCAGGGCCTAAAGGCCCCTTCAACCGTGCTCTGCGTACCGGCGGGGCTAAAGCCCCGCCCTTCCAGGACTCAGAACCATTGCGCTTATTAACACAACTAAGCACTAAGCGTGAGCAGCGCCGATGCGGTCAATCAAGCCAAGCTGCTCTTTGCGACTCTCGGCGCCGATGGTAAACGCATCCAGCAGGCGGAGCGAGAGGGCGTATCTCAACGCCTCGTCCACGCGCGTTCGCATGTCACCCTGGCCGAGAATCTTCATACCGATAATCGCTTTGCCCGCCGCGCGCCCCGCCCAAAGCGTGTCGACGACGGTGGCGGGGTCTGCGTCCATATGCGACCCGATGGGGTTCACGCGCGAAAGCATGACCTGGACCCAGGGAGACTTGGCCGCGGCGCGAAGGGCCCCGAGGGTATGGCAGGAGCAGCCGTGGGCGCGGACAATTCCCTTCTCCTGCGCTTCCGAGATGGCGTCCATGGCGCCCCGGCTCTTCTCGGTCCAGTCGTCGTCCGTCAGGCAGTGCATCATGAGGATGTCGATGTAGTCGGTTCCCAGTTCTTTACGGAAGCGGTCAATGTCCGCCCGCATTCCGGCGGCATCGCGCGCCCAGGATTTTGACATGACGGTGATCTTTTCCCTGGGCAGTTTCTTCAAGGCCGCCGCCACGTGCGCATGCGTCCCATAGGAATCCGCCGTGTCAAAGAAACGCAGCCCATGATCGTATCCCTGCATGAGCAGATCGCCGAGGCCCTGGACGCCCAAGGCTGATTGGTTGGAATGGTGATTGATACCCACCGTCCCCGTTCCACAGGCCAACCGCGACGTCTTGAGGCCAGTCTGGCCAAGGGTGACGATGTCAGAGGCGCTGAACTTGCCTGCCGGCGGCGGCAAGGCCTCCGCCCACGATTTCGAACTCAGCCACGTTCCTGCAACACCCGCTACCGACCTGGCCAGGAAATCTCTTCGCCTCATGGAAGTACCTCCAAACGAGCTTATTTAAAGCAACTTTCGCCGCCTATTTTCCTTAAGCAAATCAGCCCGAACCGCAAACCTGATGCTCCAACTTTACCATGGCTGGCATGCCGGAGCAACCAGCGTCGAATGCCGGTAGTGTCCCAAATGTGGGTTGGTCGTTGCCTGTGATCTCTCAGCCCTGAAAGGGCGGCCCAACAAAGCCCAGGCCAACGGCCTGGGTGGAAGCGGTAGGAGAATATTCCATTTCCTGCCTCAAGCCCTGAAGGGGCGCGATAGCTGCGCAGTCCGTAGGTCGCCCCTTCAGGGCTCGACCCGGAAAACCGCATCCCCTCCCAGGCCGTTGGCCTGGGCTTTGCTGGGCCGCCCCTTCGGGGCTGTGAGTTGCAGGCGAAGACCGGCTTCGAGCTTAAGACACCGGGCAACACACATTTAGGACACTGCCCGAATGAGGGGAGATGCCTAGCGTCGGAACCGCTCGCACGATTAACTCCGGCTGCTGATTTGTGCAGGCCCTTGCTTTGCGAAACGAATCGGTCCCATAATCTGACCGTGCCAATGTGTAAATCAGGTCACCCAAGGACAGTTCCGATGTCGAGCCATAACTTGTCACGCCCGCGCGATCTTCCAGGCAGAATTTCGCGCCGTCATTTCCTGGGTGGCGCTACAGCTATGGCCCTGATGAATTCATCGCTCGCCGCGCAGGGGCAGGAGAATTCGATGCACAGCTCAATCCTGGCTTATGTTGGTACTTACAGCTCGCCGCAAGGCCCCGAGGGGAGCAAGGGGTACGGGCAAGGCATTTATCTATTTCGCACGAATCCCGCCACGGGAGCGCTTTCGCAATCCGCGCTCTTTGCGGACGACTCGAATCCCTCCTGGCTGGCGTTCGATCCCTCCCGCACGCACCTGTACGCTGCGAATGAAACGGGCAATTTCGAAGGCGCGAATTCAGGCTCGGTAAGCGCCTTCTCCATCGATCGGACGAATGGCCATCTCACCCGCCTTAACACCGTCAGCTCACAGGGCGCCGGCCCTGCCCATCTGAGCGTCCACCCTTCGGGCAAACACGTCCTGGTAGCCAATTATGCGGGAGGAACGGTAGCGGTGTTACCCATCCTGCCGAATGGCGAGTTGGGCGCTGCCACCGATGTGAAGAAAGACGAAGGGAAGGTGGGACCCGAGCATGCCGCCAGCGCCCCGCCCGGGAGCTTTGCCATCAGCGGCCACGAGGCTCCTCACGCGCACATGATCGAGGCCGACCCCTCAGGCCGATTCGTTCTGGTGAACGATCTGGGATTGGACCAGATCTTGATTTGGAAGTTCGATGCCGAGAAAGGCACGCTCACCGCCAATGATCCCGCGTCGGTTTCACTGCCGCCCGGGGACGGGCCTCGCCATTTCGCCTTCCACTCCAATCATCGCTGGATGTATTCGCTGCAAGAAGAGGCCTCCACAATGGTGGTGTATGACTTCGACGCCACACGCGGCACGTTGACCGCGAAGCAAACCCTCTCGACCTTGCCCAAAGGCTTTGCGGGAACCAATTTCACCTCGGAACTCCTGGTCTCGGCCGACGGCAAGTTCGTTTACGCCGCCAACCGGCTTCACGACACCATCGCAGTCTTTTCCATTGGACCGGAAGGTGCTCTGACCTGGGTGAGTGAAGTCTGGACTCGGGGCGATTATCCCCGCAGCTTCAACATCGACCCCACAGGAAATTTCCTCTATGTCTGCAATCAGAGGAGTGACGCCATCACGACCTTCCGCGTCGATCGGGAGAGCGGCAACCTGAAGTTCACTGGCCACTACACCCCGGTGGGCACACCGGCGATCATCATTTTTCTCCACTAGTTGGGATTTCTCGCCATGCCCGGGAAGGCCGAGGCTTTGGAGTGCGGCAGCTTGCTGCCGCTTTCCCCGGCGCGAGCTTGCTCGCGCCCCTTCGTTCGGGTCCCAAATCCCGGCCAGCAAGCTGGCCTGAGCAAAAGCGGCAGCAAGCTGCCGCACTCCAAATCGCCCGCGGTGTGGATTACTACCGGGTATCAGACCTTCGCGTCATGACGTACACCAATTGAAAAAGCGTGAGGCCGCCGCCGCTCTTGATTCCCACCACATGCTGTTCCTGCTTTGTGCCGGCCTTCAGGACGAGTTCCCCGTTTTCAGGCTGGTCCTCGTCGCAGCCAAGCTCATCGGAGGAACTCCCTTTATTGTCTCCAGTGGTTACTTTCGATGAGCCCCTGCAATCCAACACCTTCCCGTACTTCGCCAGCGCCTTACGATAGAACGCGGCGACTTTTTCGGGACCGTCGTTCGACTCGAGCTTCAGCACGGCCAGCTTGAACCCCGAGTTCCCGCCCCACAAACCAAACTTGACTGCCGGACTGTCTTCGGACTTGTCCTTGTGTTCGCGCGCTCCCGGGTACAACGGCAAGCCCACGTCCTTCGCACCAGCCCGCTTGCTGGCGACAATTCCGAAACCTTCCTGGTCCATGTCGGAATCGGTTTTGCCCGAACCTTTTTTGTCTTGCGCCCCCAAGGGCAACGCAGCCAGAAAAATCAGTCCAAGTATCACGACTCCAAAAGGCCTGAGCCCAGTATGCCGGCCGGCCACACGATTCTCTCGCCTGGTTTCCATTTTCGCCTCCCCTTTATCCCATGTACGCGACGACAAAGGGTGAAGTTCCGTCAAGATGCGGGCTGAGGCCGTAATGCTTGCTGACGAAATTCCGTGTCACATCATGGACGGCACGGAAGGGCGGGGCTTCAGCCCCGCCGTAGGAAATGGAAGAGAACCTGGGGGCTTTAGCCCCTGAAGCGGCATGGCTTCAGGGCCTAAAGGCCCGTCAAGAACTTGCCGCGCGCCGGCGGGGCTGAAGCCCCGCCCTTCCGGAGATCACGGCAACTTCTTGAGCGCCTCGAGGATCTCGCGGTTACCCGGCTGTTCCCTCAGCTCGTAGATTTTCACCCAGGCGATCTTGCCTTCCTTGTCCACGATAAACACCGCCCGATCGTTGATGAAAGGCACTTGATGTTTCGTGGGGGGAAAGATGCCGTAATCCGCGGCCGTCTTGGCATAAGGCCAGCGATCCGTGGCCAGAGGGTATTTGAGGCCGCCCAAGTGCTTCTGAAAAGCGATATGGCAGAAAACGGTGTCCGTGCAGACGCCCACGACCTGGGCGTTCAAGTCAGCAAAGCGGGCGAGGTCCGCCTGGATTGCTGACAACTCGTTCTGTCAAACCGGGGTAAAGTCGAGCGCGTAATAAGCGATCACCACATACTTGCCCCGATGGGCGGAAAGCTGAAACTCACCCTGCGTGGCGCCAGTGGTCGAGCTGAGCTTGAAGTCAGGCGCTGTATCTCCGATGTTCAACGTCATAAGAACCTCCGCGGATAGGATATCCCTCATGCTGACATGCAAAGAACTGGCAAGTTGCCATCCTACGCCCCTCGCCTGTCATTCTGAGCGAAGCGAAGAATCTGGCTCTGAGTGTTTTCGACGCAGTGCTAGATTCTTCGTCGCCTGCGGCACCTCAGAATGACAGAACGATCGAGTTTTCACACAGACTCTTTCGCTGCGGTGGCGGGCTTCGCTTGTGTCGCGGCGACGGGCAGCTTCTCGATTTTGACCTTCGCAATCCGCCGGCCGTCCATCTCCGTCACCGTGAAGCGCCGGTCTTCAAAAACGATGCTCTCTCCGCCCTTGGGGACCGTGCCCAGGAAGGACAAAACAAATCCCGCCAAGGTTTCATATCCGGCCCCGCGCGGCAGCACAATCTCGTAATCATTCGCCAGGTCACGGAGGTTAATCGAAGCGTCCATGAGGAGAACGTTGCCGCTCACCTGGTGGATCGCCTGCTCATCCTGGTCGTATTCATCCCGGATTTCGCCCACCAGTTGCTCGAGAACATCCTCCACCGTCACCAAGCCCACATAAGTGCCGAATTCATCCACCACCAGGGCCAGGTGAGAATGCTGCTGCCGCGCATCCTCGAGGACCTGGCTTAGCGGCTTCGACTCCGGGACGATCATGGGCTGGCGAAGAATCGGGCGCAAGTCCATCGGCGACTGAAGCGGCACGCCGCTCTTCAGCCGCTCGGACACAACCCTCAGCAGGTCCTTCGTGTAAAGAATGCCCACCACGTGATCCTGCGACCCTTCGTAAATCGGCAGGCGCGAGTGCTGGTCTTTGACGATGCGCTCCAGCAGGCTCCGCAGGTCCTGCGTATACGGCAGGCAGGTGATCCTGGTCCAGGGCACCATGATCTCCTTCACCAGGATGAAATCCAGGTCGAAGACCGTGTGGATGATATCTTCTTGCTCTTCCCGGAGCAGGCCGTGCTTGCGGATCGACGACACAATCAGTTTCACTTCTTCCGGCGTGTGCAGCGGCCTGTAGCCCTGCAAGGGAGAACGGCCAAAGACGCCCAAAACACCGTTCGCCATTCCCACCAGAGCGCCCACCGCGTAGCGGCTGAGCCTCAAGAACGCCAACATCGGCCGCGCCACCGCCAGGGAAACCATCTCCGCATGATCGTACGCCACTGCCTTCGGGACCAACTCTCCCAGCACCATGAGAAGAACCGTGATGAGCACAAAGGCGACGGCACCCGCCAGCGAGTGGACCAGCACTGCGGAGGCGTGCCCGTGCAGTCCCAGATCCAGCAATGGCTGGAGGGTTCTGGCAATTAACCCCTCGCCCAGCCAGCCCATCAGCAGGCTGACGACGGTCACACCAAGCTGTGTCCCCGAAATCAGCGAGCCGATGTCCGCCAGCAACTTCTGAACCAGACGCGCTCGTGGATCACCTTCTCGCGCCAGTTGCTCGATGCGCGTCCGTCGCACGCTGAGGAGCGCATATTCGGTGGCGGCGAAAAACGCGTTCAGCCCGATCAGCCCGAAAATGATGAGTCCGCGCAGCAATAACACGTCAAGAGTACCTACCGTCGAAGCATTGTAGGATAAAATCGACCAGTTTCGCAAAACGGGGAGAAGTGAAGGGCGCACGAAATGTGGCGCGGGCGTCCCGCCCCGACCTGTCGGGGTCCCGCCCGCTGTCCGATGTGGTGCGAGCGTCTCGCCCGCTGTCGCGGGAGCTTCTCGCTCCCGCAATTCACCCCTTCGCGGGCAGAGCCTGCCCAGAGCGGAGCGAAGGAATGCTCGCGCCACGATTCTCAGGGCAGGATATTACCTCGTCGTGTCATCTGTGGCAGGTGGGCCCTTGACTACGTTCTAGGGCCCGTGGAAGCACCAGGCCCTGAAAGCCCCATTGGACCTTGCCACGAGAGGCTGACGGGTGTACATTTCGGGTAGGGCGAAAACTGAAAACGGAAATTCTGGTTCATAGAGAAAAGGGGTGCATCATGCCTGGATCCGGCGGCGTTTACAGCATTTTAGACGGTGGCGTCCGAACAAATGATACCGACTTTGCCAGCATATACGAGCAGGCGCGCGGCCTCAAACGGAAAAACGGCACCTTGGCGCCGCCTCCTGATGCCTCAGTGAGCGTCGCCGTTCTGGACAGCGGCGTCGTTTCACATGAAGACGACTATTTCGGGGGGCGCATGGGGGGCAGCTTCAATGCCCAGAGCGGAGTCGGCGTGCAGTTGACGCACGGCCGGCCTTCGACGCAAGGGCAGCACGGCGCCCACGTCGCCTCCATAGCGGCGTCCGGTACTTCGATGATCAAGGTCATCGACGTGCAGGTCGGTTGCACCCAGGAGGGCGGGAAGGTCGAACTCTCCGTCTGGACCACCGCATTCAAGTGGGCGACTGAACAGCGCGCTCGAATTGTCAATGTCAGCATCGTCTGCCCGTGGAGCGAACCGGCCGTCCGCGGCATCGTGGAGAACCACACCGGAACGCTGTTCCTTGCGACCAGCGGCAACGCGAACACGGAGTTCACCGCCGCGTACCGAACGCAGAACGGGTTCGACAGCGGCAATGTGATCCTGGTCGGAGGTTGTAAAAACAATGGAGATAGACAGGACCAACGCGGCTTCGGTGCCGGCATCGATATCTTCGTGCCGTCTATGAATGTCCCCGGGCTCATCGCGAAAAGGTACGCTCAGGAGGTTTATCACAAGCGCGATCTCGAGGAAAGGAACCGCCAGGACAGAAAACTCGACCCGGACCGTCAGAAAATCCAAAGCCTCAAGGATCAGTTGGCACTGGACCCGACGAACCAGAAGCTGGCGACGGCCCTGCGCCGGGAGGAGCAGAGGCTTGCGCGTGGTGAACAACAGTTACCGCAGGTTCCAGCGAGCGCAGCGGTCTACCCGTTAAACGAGCGGGGCCAAATCATCGCCGATTCAGGAGTCTCCTTCGGCATCCCGATGGTGGCCAACGTCGCGGCGAAGATGATTCTCATCATGCCGACCATCACGCCGAAAGAGATAATCGCCCAGATGAAGAATACCGCCGAGGGTTGTGGGGCTGGCGGCGTACTCGATCCGGTAAGTTGCTATGAGGCAGCACTGGAGATGCGGCGGCAGTGGATCGGGAGACTCTGACAGGAGAATTGACGTGGAATGGCAAGAGGTCCGTGCCTTCGTCAATGACATAAAGTCTATGCACCCACTCTAGCCAATCCCAATCCCCGCTGCAACCCAACCCTGCGCGCTTGCGTGCATTTTTCACTTGACAAACCGATCCGCATTTGATAGCCTATTGTGATGGTCAATCGGGACAATTCGTCGCAGAGGGAGAGTTCGATGTGCGGGCGTGAAAGGAGTGCGGAACGGTGGCAGCGAAACGGGCAGGCAGGGACTTGCAGAAAATACAAAAAAAGTACGATCGAAGCCAATATATTATTGAAAACACAGGAAGCCAATCGAAACGAAGCTAAGAAGTATTTGAAAATAAAGGAGTTATTCGATACGAGCGACGCGAAAGCTGAGAAGTACTTGAAATCAAACGAGATATCATTCATGAAGGTTGCCAACTTGGTGGTCCTTTGCGCACGGAAAGACGCAAATTCGCCTCAAAACAAGCAAAAATGCCCCGTTAAGCTCAAAACGCAGCGAAGCTTCCGGGGTGTCGGGGAACGCGACAACAAGCCGGCTAGGCGAGCACCGGACTTCCATGGTAGTCGCTCATGCCCGTCGGCTGACGGGCACCCAGAAACCATGAAAATGGGCCGGACAGTGGACGGATGTGGCGCGGGCGTCTCGCCCGCGGTCGCAGGAGCGTCTCGCTCCCGCGCGCGGGCAGAGCCTGTCCTGAGCGCAGCGAAGGAATGCCCGCGCGACAGCGGGCGGGACGCCCGCACCACAATTTTCAAAGCAGCCCCGCATGTCCGGCGGTTTATATCCACCCCCCGCATTTGCAAGGTTCGGAGCAGCGGCGGCCTTACGAGTTCGAGAGAGTTTTGTTAAAATGAAAACGATGTACGACGAAGTTGTGCCCGTCACTGAAAACCGGCCCCTCAGCGGCAGCCATTTTCTGTTGAGTGTTGAATCTCCCCGCCAGGCTGAGAGCGCCCGTCCCGGCCAGTTTGCCATGCTGCGAATTCTTGGCCGGTCGGATGTACTCCTGCGGCGGCCGATGAGCATCTATGATTTGAAGGGCGCGAACTCCGATGGAAAGGGCGCCCGCCACGGCGGTTCGCCGCGGATTCTGCAATTCCTCTACAAGGTTGTGGGCCACGGCACCCGCCTTATGGCCGAACTCGAGCCGGGGGACAAGGTGGGACTGCTGGCGCCGCTCGGCCATGGGTTCTTCGAGGAGGAGTACCTGCCCCGCGCCCACGAGTCGGACGAGATTCTTCATGTGGCGGGAGGAATTGGGATTGCCGCCCTGCTCCTGCCGGCGAAGCGATTGGCGGAGGCCGGTTTTCGCCAACGCCTTTTTATGGGCGGGCGTAGCAAAGCGGACCTGGTCGGGGTCGAGGATTTCAAGCCCTTGGTGCGTGGGAGCCTGCTCGCCACCGAGGACGGGTCGGCGGGCTACCGCGGCTACGTCACTAGGCCGCTGGAGGATTACCTGGGGCACCACTCGGACAAAAAGTGCCTGCTGATGCTCTGTGGGCCTTGGGCGATGTTACGCGCCGCCGTGCAACTGGCTGGGAAATATGGCCATCCGTGCCTGGTCTCGATGGAGAACCGCATGGGGTGTGGGCTCGGGGTGTGCCTGGGCTGCTGCATCCGCGTCCATGGCTCCGGACACGAGGCCTATCAACGCGTCTGCACCGAGGGCCCGGTCTTCTGGGCGGATAAGGTCGTATGGGACGAGCCCGGTAGCGGTGGGGCAGTAGGCAGTAGGCAGTAGGCAGTAGGCAGTAGGCACGGAATGGTTCTTATGTCGCAGAGAAGCTCACGGCGCGAATTGTCGGCAAAAGACGGCCAAGCATCTGCAGGGGTCGTCGAGGAATTCACGCCTCAAATCGAAACCGAAATTGCCGGAATACGGTTCCAGAATCCGGTCTGGACGGCGAGCGGAACTTTCGGATACGGCAAGGAATTCGCCTCGCTCATTGATTTGAACGAGTTAGGGGCCATCGTCGTAAAGGGAATATCGCCGGAGCCGATGGAAGGAAACCCCTCGCCGCGCATCTACGAGAGCGAATCCGGTATGCTCAACGCCATCGGTCTTCAGAACGTTGGAGCAAAGCGCTTCCTGATCGAGAAGCTCCCGTTCCTGCGAACTTTGAAAGCCCGCTGCATCGTCAACGTCTTCGCCTACTCGACTGAGGATTATGTTCGTTGTGTCGAAATCCTCAATGAAGGCGATGGCGTCTCCGCTTACGAACTCAATATCTCGTGCCCGAATACGCGCTGCGGCGGCATCGTCTACGGCAGCGACCCGAAGCTGACGGAAGAAGTGGTGGCGGCGTGCAAGAAGGCGGCTCGTTTTCCCCTCATCGTGAAACTGTCCCCCAATGTTACTGATATTACGGTGTTTGCGCGGGCCGCCGAGGCGGCCGGGGCCGACGCCCTGTCCCTGGTCAACACCCTGGTCGGAATGGCTATCGATATCGAGACGCGCACACCTCGGCTCTGGAATGTAACCGGGGGGTTATCCGGCCCGTCTATCAAACCGGTGGCCTTGCGCATGGTTTATCAGGCCGCGCGGGCCGTGAAAATCCCCATCATTGGACTGGGAGGTATCTCCACCAGCGAGGACGCCCTCGAGTTTTTTATTGCCGGCGCTCGGGCTGTGCAAGTGGGCACGGCGAATTTCTACGATCCGGGCGCTTCGATTCGCATTGTGCAAGGCCTGCGCGACTATTGCCAGAGGAAGCGGCTTCACCTTCCCGACCTTGTCGGCTCGCTGAAGGTGCGGTGATGTGCTGGTGGCACGGCCATCCTGGCCGTGACTGTGCATGGGCAGGTTGCCCCTGCCACGCCAAATTGAGACAGTGCAAAGAGTCCGGAACATTGACAGGCAATAAGCCGTTTGTTAGATTGACCGGGTCCGGCTTTACGGAGTGTAGATCTGATTACAACCAGTAAGTTCTTGGTCCTCCTGGCGGCCGCCGCAGCACTTTTGCTGACTCCAGGATGCCTATACCGGCGGGTGAGGCATATTCCACGGTCGCAGGTTGCCCCGCCGCCGCGCGAAGCGTCGCTGGCTGAACTCGTCTCCAAGCTTAATGCCTTAAGTCAAAACGTTCGGAGTATGACCGCGACGGTGGACCTCGAGCCGACAACCGGGTCCATTTACTCCGGCGTTATCAAGGAGTACCACGACGTCAGGGGGTTCATACTGATTCAACGTCCGGCCATGATTCGAGTGCTGGGTCAGGCCCCGGTGGTGCGTACCGACATTTTCGACATGGTCTCCAACGGCGAGGAGTTCCGCTTGTACATCCCGCCCGTCGGCAAGTTCTTCGTAGGGAAGACGGCCTTCCGCCGTCCCGCGAAGAACTCACTGGAGAACCTGCGACCGCAGCACATTCTGGAAGCTTTGCTGGTCCCGCCCGTTGATCCCTCCACTGAAAAGCGGTTGCTGGAGGAGGCGCAAGAGGCCGGGCATCGATATTATGTGGTTGAGATCGTAGAGGACGCGGAAGGCGGAGAGTTACACCTGAAACGCAAGGCTTGGTTTGACCGGGCCGATCTTCAGTTAGCGCGCATGCAATTCTATGAGGCGCAAGGCCTTTATGTTGAGGACGTGCGCTACTCCGATTATCAGGATTTTCAAGGTGTTACCTATCCTTCCCACATCGAGGTGGTCAGGCCGATCGAAGATTATCGCCTGGCGATTACCATTTTGAAAGCCACTTTCAACCAACCTATTGATCCTGAGAAATTCATCCTCACACAACCTCCGGGCACACAACTGATTGACCTTGCCGCGAAGGAGGAAAAGGCAAGTGGTCAATAAGCTCATCGTCTCCAACATCCTGTACCGCCCCGTCCGCACGGCGCTGAGCGCCTTGGCAGTGGCGATGGAAGTAGCCATGGTGATGCTCTTCGTGGGGCTGGCTCATGGCTTGGTGAATGACTCAGCCCGGCGGCAGGAAGGGGTGGGCGCTGACATCATGGTGCAGCCCTCCAGTTCGTCGTTCCTGCTTGCTTTTTCTCAATCCCCAATGCCTCTCAAGATAGGCGACCGGCTTGAGCAAGTCCCCCATGTGCTGGCCGTAGCTCCGACGCTGATCCTGTTCAACACGGGAGCGTTGAGCATGGTCTACGGCATAGACATGGACAGCTTTAACCGCGTTTCGGGCGGCTTCGCTTACCATGACGGTGGACCGTTCACAAAACCTAACGAGCTGCTTGTAGACGACCTGTATGCCAAGTCGAACCATATCAAAGTCGGGCAAATGGTGAGCTTGCTGAACCACCAGTTCAAGGTGTGCGGGATCGTCGAACACGGCAAAGGCGCGCGCCTTTTTATTCCCCTGCAAACCGCAGAGGACCTTCTTCAAGTCCAGGATAAAGCCACTATCTTCTGGGTCAAGTGCACCGAGCCCGCCTATGCCGGCAAGGTTGTCGAGGCCATTCGTCAACTCCTCCCGCAGTGCCAAGTCACTGCTGTGAAGGAATGGATGTCATTGATGACATCCAATAACCTGCCCGGCCTGAATGTCTTTACTACGGTCATCATTATCATCGCGGTGGGGATCGGATTTCTGGTCATCTTCCTGTCGATGTATACAACCATCACGGAGCGAACCCGGGAGATCGGGATTTTGAAATCGCTTGGAGCATCAAAAGGGTATATCATTGCAGTGATTCTGCGAGAGGCAAGCCTCCTCAGCGCGGTCGGGATCTTGGCCGGGTACGGAGTGGCGGTCATAATCCGCAAGATCATTCTGGCAAACTTCCCTACCCTGGTGATCGAACTGACCGTGCTGTGGGCAGTGTACGCTGCGGTTCTGGCGATAGCTGGAAGCATGCTGGGGGCGTTCTACCCCGCGATGCGCGCGGCTCAGCTTGACCCTGTGGACGCTCTGGCGTACGAGTAAATGGAACCTATCATCGAGACTCACGACCTGAAGAAAGTCTACCGCATCGGCAAAGTCGCGGTGGAAGCGTTGCGGGGAGTGGATTGCATTGTCCATGAAGGTGAGTTTGTGGCAGTGGTGGGGCCGTCTGGATGCGGGAAGTCCACCTTTCTTCATATCCTGGGCGGCTTGACGAACCCCACGAGCGGGCAGGTGCTGGTGGATGGCAACGATTTCAAAAACATGACGGATGCCGACCGTACACGTTTTCGGCGGCATAAAATCGGTTTTGTATTCCAACGTTTCAATCTGCTGCCCACGTTGTCAGCGCGCAACAACATCGCCATCGCCCAGCACATCCAGGGAAACGGCTTTAATCCCCACCGTTTTCAGACGGTGGTGGAGATGCTCGGCATTCAGAACAAGCTCGATCATCGCCCCTATGCGCTTTCGGGCGGTGAACAACAGCGCGTGGCCATCGCCCGTGCCGTCATCTGTGATCCTAAGCTGCTCCTGGCGGACGAGCCCACCGGGAATTTGGACACGGAGAACTCGCAGACGGTTCTTAATATGCTTCGCGGCCTCAATAAGACCTTTGGCCAAACCGTTTTGATGATTACCCATAACCCCGAGGCCGCCGCGGTGGCGGACCGGACCATTCACATGCGGGACGGCCGCATTGTTTCCGATTGACGCTTCATCTATGGATCACAGCACGGAAATCCGGAATCCCTCCTTGCCGCAATCTCCGGACAATGCGCTCGGTAATGGCATCGGAACGACTTGGGAGAAGATTAAGCTCGGCATCAAACGTACCCTCTTCTGGGCTTACGAGCGGGGGACCTGGCAGTACGACCTGATGGTGCTGGCCATCCTGGCGTTTATTTTCATCTCGCCGCGCACCTGGTTTAATGATCGTCCCACTCTGGAGTTGACCGACCTTCGGCACCAGCAAGGGTTTGTCGAAATGGGACATGGAAAACAAGGCTGGCGCTACATGATCGACGCGCGACTTGTGGAATCGTATGCGGATACGACGCCTGAGAACGCCATCCAGAATATCCTAAGCCGGCAATTGCCCCGACCTTTCACCGTCCTATCGATCGTTCCCATCAGCGATAAGAACAAAGTCGTGCTCGGCTACACGGTGCTGGTCAACAGAAGTGACAAGTGATGAGTGACGAGTGACGAGCATCAGCCAGAAGAGAAACGGCTAGCTTGTCGAGACTGAGGGAAAATAGGAAACGGATGGCAGGATGCGGCAGGACGGCGGGGAAAAGGCCGGTAAGATAGGTAGAAATCCAGTATTCTGTGTCTCCTCAGCGCTTTGCCAGTTTTCCAGCTCAGGCTCGTCACTCGTCACTTGTCACTCGTCACTGCTTCCTCCTAGCCTTTTCGCGCCGCTCCCTCTACAATGGAAGCGGGAGGATGCCCTTGCGTCTCAAACTCACTCTCGTGTTGCTCATCTTCGTCGCAGTGCTTGCGGCGCCACTGCGCAGCGGCATCGCCGCGCCTCTTCCGCGCAAGGGAAAACTCGCTCCCGATCTCTCCGAGATCCTGTCGCGCATGGACGATGCCGGCAAACGCTTGAGGAGCCTTACCGCCAATCTCGAGTACACCAAGGTGACAGTGCTCGTCAATGACAAGTCTACGGAACAAGGCCGCCTTTTTTTCCGTAAAGGCAGCAAGGGGAAGGGGGAGGAGATCCGGATCGAGATGCAGCAACCCGAGTCCAAGGTCGTCCTGTTCAAGAAGAATAAGGCGCAGATCTACCTTCCGAAAATCAATCAGATTCAGGAATACAACCTTGAACAGAAGACAGGACTGGTCGAGGAGTTCTTGCTGCTGGGCTTCGGAGCGGAATCAGGAGATTTGACGAAAAGCTACAACGTGAAGTACTTGAAGGAAGAGGAACTCGGTGGCGACACTACCGCCGTGCTCGAACTGATACCACGCAAGCAAAGCATCGCCGCTCAACTTACCAAAATCCAGATGTGGGTCAGCGAAGATTCCTGGATGCCGGCACAGCAGCAATTCTTCGAGCCGG
The DNA here is from genome assembly GCA_963842495.1 of uncultured Acidobacteriota bacterium. Lineage (GTDB taxonomy): Bacteria > Acidobacteriota > Terriglobia > UBA7540 > UBA7540 > CAVROP01. The sequence goes on along the minus strand of CAWJHY010000055.1, from coordinate 3,738 downwards.
GCGGCGACTATATGATTGCCCGTTACACCTCAATTAAGGTGAACCTGAAGTTTCCCCCTTCCACTTTCGAGATTCCACCTTCCGCAGGAGCAAAGATCGTGAAGATGAACTAGGCAGTGGGCAGGTCGGCAGATGGGCAGGTAGGCAGATCGGCAGATGGACAGTTGGCAGGTGGGTACTAAGTAGTCAGCAGCAGCTAGAACTCGGCGCACTTCTGGATAAATCCGGTATCGTCCGTTCTCCCTTCCCTCCACGACGAACAACCGTAGCGATTCTGCCTTCGCTGAGCATTGTGTTGTCACCACCGTCGCCTGGTTCGGACCTGATACTGGCCGATGCCAACTGCCGATCTGCCGATCTGCCTACCTGCCCACCTGCCGATCTGCCCACCTGCCCACTGCCCGCGCAAGGACGTACGGCCCTTCCGGAATCACCGCGATGTGCGCGCCGCGCGGGAGGGATGAAGTGAGTGCGCCAATGGAAGCCTCGGCCGTGTCGTAGGCTTTCCCCCACAGCGAAGTATGATAATGCCCAGGCAGTCCAGGGACGTAGAAAAGCACTTCTGCCTTGGCGGTCACGAGCCCGAGCTTTTCGAGCTGCCACTGGTCCACAACCACCGCCGCGCCGGCAATCTCAGCCATGAAGGCGAGGTCGGAGGGGTGGCTGGCCAACATCTGAGCAAATTCAGCGCCGCCGACCCCTTCCGCGCATTCCGCCAGCAGCAGTATTTTGCCCCCCGGCTTGACGATGTGCGAGGCAGCGGTGATTCCTTTGATGGCTTGGTAAAACGTAAGATCCAGCGGGTAGCCGGCGGAGGTGGTAATGACTGCGTCTGCCGGCTCATCCAGAGTCTCAAGCATCACTTGCGAGACGAATCTCACTCCCTGGCGATGGGCCGCTACCGGCTCTCCTGCAAACACTGCCGCAATGGGGCGCTGCCCATTCCCGCGCGCCAATGCCACATCCACGAGGAAGTCGTGCCGTGCCATGCGTGCGATTTCCAGAAGCTCGCGGTGCAAAGGGTTGACTTCAATCGAACCTTCCACGGCGCGCGCGTCCCGCATGAATTTCGGGCTATGCAGAACCTTGATGGTCCTTTCGCCGGCGAGGCCCGGTGCCACCAGCTTCCTTCCCCCCGAATAACCCAGCATCAAGTGAGGTTCGATAAACCCCAACGTGATGTGGAGGCCGGCAGAAAGGAACCGCTGGTCGATATAAACAGGCGTTCCCGATGCGGTTTCGCCCAGGAAACCGTGCTCCTCGAGCTGGCGCGCCCGGTGGCTGGCGATGCGATACTTCCCCGCCAGCGGCGCCCCGCAAATCTCCCTGATCTCCGCCTCAGTGGCCGGACGGTGCAGGCCCGTGGCAATCAAGATTGTTACGCGCTCGCGCGCAATTCCTGCCGCCTCCAACCTGGCCAGGAGAGGTGGCAAGACTTCCCGGTTCGGCGCGGGACGTGTGATGTCACAAACCGAAATCGCTGCTGACTTTTTCCCCGCTGCGAGTTCTTTGAGAGGAGGGCCCGCAACAGGATGGTCGAGGGCACTCTCGATCGCCGCCGCAGAATCCGCCAGCGGGACAGCCGAGCGCGCCTCGAGTACCTGATAGTGAAATCCGTCAGGCAGTTCCAAGTTCAGCCCGCTTTTGCCAAAAGCAAACCAGGTTGTCATATTCCGATTGTACCGCGGTTGGATGACAAGGTGCGGATACCGTTAATCCTCCGAAGGCCTCTCGACATGATCGATGACGAGGACTTCCACCGGGCCTTTTTCGGGCTCCAATTTCAAACCGAGTTGTTCCCGAACAGCAGTGAACACGTTGATGTCGTCCGAGGCCGAGCTGTGGTCGATCCTGTACTCGGGAGTCGCCTCGAATTTGATATCGTAGGTTCCGGTAAGCCCCGTCTTGTCGAGGATGGGCCGATCGATCCCGAAATCGTTGCTGATATCGTCAGCAAGGGATTCCATGGTGGCCTTCGCCAGCGTCATGGTCTGATTCCGCCCATTTACGCTGTGTCTGGAAACTAATACCGCATCGGGAGCGCTTTCCTTGAATTTCGGTCCGTTCTTGCCAACGACGAGCGCATAAACCGGCAACTCCTTCATCTCGCGATGGGATTTGAGATTGAATCGTTCTTCCAACAGCCTTTGCAGCATCCGCCTAAATTCACCCTTCGTGGGAGTCCCATCCCCCTCGGCCTTTGCCACAATGTTGTAGTACGTTTCGTACACGACCGGCCGCGCACGCGATGCCGCCAAAATTACCTGATAGTTCTTCAGGCCGTATGCCTCTCCAATGAGGTCAGACACGGTATAAGCTTCCAACGTGAGCCTCGGGCCGGAGGATGAATAACCAAGCAGGACGTGCCAGGGTCCGGGATTGGGTTTAATTGACGCAACCTCGAAGGATGGCAAAGGCGCACGAGGGGTTGGTGTCGACTGCGCGCGCATTTGCGGGGCGTTTAAAAGACCGCAAACCACAGGGCTGATAATGATGGCCAATAGCGTCAACCGCCGTAGGAGATTACCCATGTAGTTTATTTCCTCCGCCGCGCTTCCTGGCCTCGGGTTTCGCTTTCAGAACTCCATCAAAACCGGGGCCCGCGCTACACCCTTTTGCCAAAAGCGAACCAAGTCTTCATAAATCCGATTGTACCGTATCGTTCTTGAAGTAGCACTGTTGCGGTTGCCAGTGTCGAAGCTTGGATCACAAGGCTACGGGCAACTTTCCCCTGCTGCTTTAGCAGGCAGCGGAAGTCTCTGGCAATTGTCATTCCGAGCGGAGCGAGGAATCTCGCTCTAGTTCGCTCGATCGTGCCCCAATTGCAAGGCCAGAGCGAGATTCCTCGCTCCGCTCGGAATGACATCGGGAAACTAGCCAAATTAGGACACTACCCGGCCCGAGGGAACCGTTGCGGCTGATCCGCGTCGTGAGTTACCATGTAGGTTCACCCCGGCCGCATGATGGGCCCGGGGTCAGGGCAGAATACAACATAAGGAGAAAAAGCATGGACATCCGGCGTCTACGTGTACGCCCGCTTCTCACACTTCTGGTGGCGATGATGTCGTTCTCGGCAGCTTTGTTTGCGGCTGAAAGCGTCTACAATTTCACCCTCCCGTCCATCGATGGCGAGCCCACTTCGCTCGCGAATTACAAGGGCAAGGTCGTTCTCTTGGTGAACGTCGCCAGCCGATGCGGTTTCACGCCGCAATATTCGGCGCTGGAATCGATCTATGAAAAATACAAGGACCGGGGCTTCGTGATCCTGGGTTTCCCCGCCAACAATTTCGGCGGCCAGGAACCGGGCACGAATGCCGAAATCAAGAACTTCTGCTCGACCAAGTACAGCGTCTCGTTTCCCATGTTCGCCAAGGTCTCCGTGAAAGGCGATGATTGCACTCCGCTCTATCAGTACCTGACCAAGCAGGCGAACCCCAGCCTAATTGGTGATATCAAATGGAATTTCACCAAGTTCCTGGTCGATCGTAACGGGAACGTCACGGCGCGCTTCGAATCGCCCGTCAAGCCGGACTCTCCTGAAGTTACGGCGGCAATCGAAAAACTCTTAAAGCAGTGATGAGTGACAAGTGACGAGTGACGAGCAAAGGGACCAGCTTCGCCGAGCAGAGATGGGCCTGCGGCCGGGCCCGGGGCAGTGAGGAGCCAGCAAGCTGCCGCAGCCCAGGGGTCAACACTGGTCCGCGTGACCATTCCGTGTGAAGACGCGGGTGCTGACAT
>CAWJHY010000054.1:0-27113 GCA_963842495.1 uncultured Acidobacteriota bacterium | reverse complement strand
GTAACCAAGTCCAGTCCGTGTACGGAACGCAGAGCCGTAGGGTTCGCGCTGACGGTGAACTGTTGCCTTCAAGCGCCAGGAACGAAGCCCAAGGTCCCAAGAGATTTGTCGCTTAAGCCTTCGACTGAGAGTGAGAGAGGTTTTTATGGCTACGCAATTTGCTCCGGCTTCTCATGCATTAAGCACTGCGGCGGCTACTCTCGGCCCTTCCGGTTATGTGATCACGGAGTCGGCCCCGTCTGCTCCAGTCGTGCCTCCGAGGAGGCGGCGTAAGGGGAAAACCGTCCAGGACAGACAGAAGCTGTTGGTAGATATGCTTCCCCTGGTAAAGCGCGTGGCTCTGAGGATTCGCAAACGCCTGCCTGCCCACGTGGAAATGGATGACCTGTGCTCCGATGGCGTGCTGGGACTGATCGATGCCGTTACCAAATTCGACCCAAGCAAGAGGGTAAAGCTGGAGACCTACGCGCGGCGCCGGATTTGTGGAAGCATCTTAGATGGCCTCCGAGAAGCCGATTCAGCCTCCCGTGATATAAGGCGCAAGAGCAAAGAAGTCCAAAAGCTCTATCACGAACTGGAGGGCAAGTTCGGTCGCCCCGTCACGGACGAGGAGATGGCCGCCGTGCAGGGAATGAATCTAGCCCAGTGGCACCGTGAGCTAAATGAGCTTCAGAGTGCGGGGCTTGATTGTGGTGCGCGCACCCTCTCAGCGGCGCCAACCTCCCCACGGGCGTCCATCGAATCCGCGTTCCTGGCCAGGGATGACCCCAATCCCTTCGATCTCGGTTTCCGGAACGAACAACTGGCAATTCTGGATCGTGCCGTTTCACGGCTTCAGGAGCGTGACCGTCAAATCGTCGCGCTTTATCATCGGCGAGGCCTAACGATGAGACAGATTGCCGAGCTTATGAGAGTTGATGAATCCCGAGTTTCGCAACTTCATGCGGTGGCCTTGGACCGATTGAAGGCGCACGTGGATACCCTGCTACGCCCCGGCCAAGCAGAAACCTCAGAAGCCGGCACTCTGTCGAGCGGGGAACTGGGGCCTAACGCAGGTTCGTCAGTGCGTCCCAAGAGCGTAGATCGCCATTGGGCGGCGCAGCCGTCGATGCGCCCATGTCCGTGACCAGAGAGAGACCGTGTCAGTTGCCACTTTTTTTTCACGGGTCGACGTTTGTGAGAACCGCGTCTAGACTCGCGTGCGTGCCCGACGCCCCGAAGCTGCACACGGCTAACAACAGCTACCTCTGGACCCATGGGCAAGAGGAAAGGGGCCGGGACTTATTGGATGTGGCGCGTTCGCTGGCAACGGTGAAGCGTTTCTAAACTGGCGGATCTCCTTGCGAAGCCTTTACTTCGCAGTCTCTTACCATGCCACACGACTAACACAGTGCCGCCGCGGTGGTTTCGCATTCACGGTGTCGTCCAGAGCATCAGGTCTACTAGTTTCGGTCGTCTCCGGCAGCAACTTTGGGGTTGCGTCCGAATTCGTTTCAACATGCCCGCGGGCGAAACAGCCGACCATCTCTGTGCCTTTCCTGAAATGGACCCAAACGCCTCACCTTTTCAACTACTTCCACAAAAACCCACTTGCGTGGACGGGTTCTAGGCCGGGTCGTTTGACACGAAAAACAATTTGTTTTATGTAGATGGCAGGGGATTCCGCGCGGTACGCCTTATCAGGCGCGAGCCACACACTTACCCAGTCCAACACGCTAAGGAGAAGGGTCGTGGGCGTCTCAAGGGAGGTTGCGCGCCTGTTGTGGAAGCCACTCGTGCCGGGTAGAGGATGAAGGGAATGACTTGGATCTATTGTTAGTAGCGAAAATTATACGTGAAAATGGGGCGATCTTGGGATGAGTTTGCGCTTTCGCCGCTCTTATCTTACAGCGATAACGCAATCGAACTTCTCATCCGTTTGCATGCCTAGCCAGGCCCGCAACTCTCCCCACAGGTAACTTTGGCGGTTGGCAACGCAGATACTCTGTGAGAGCAGTCGAAACATGTCAAATATTTTTCCCAGTCCATCGCGTATGAATCCGACTGAAACAATTTGCATCGAACGTCACTATACGGTGGCCCAAATTGCGGAGATGTGGGGTTACAGCACCGACACGATCCGCCGAACGTTCGAGAACGAACCCGGGGTGATCGGCATCGGTAAGCGGCTCACGGTCCGCAAGCGAAGGCATATCACGATCCGCATTCCAGAAAGTGTCCTGCGCCGAGTACATCATCGACTCATGGATCAAGGCCGCATATGATCCGCACCAAGCTGCACGTCTTTCGACGCCATAGGAAGCGCTGCAAGGGCTACAAGAAGGGGAGGGCCTGGTGGAAGTGTACATGCCCGATATCAGTTGAGGGATCCTTAGAAGGGCAGAGTATTCGCCGGACTCTTGGAACCAACCGCTGGGAGCGCGCACAGGAAATCGTTGAAGAGTGGGAAAGACGAGGCGTCACGGATGGCGTACTCCCGGATGTGTCGATCACTGTCAAGTCAGCATGCGAGAAATATCTTGATGATGCCGAAAAAGGGCGCAAGCTTCAGCCCTCCACGCTGCGCAAGCACCGCTACCTCTGTGAACAACTCAAGGCCTTCGCTGCGGCCAGGGGTTGGGAAACGGTCAAGTTCTGGAACCTCGAACGCGCCGCCGAGTTCAGAAACTCCTGGAATGAACTGAATCTCGGAGCCGTGAAGAAGCTTGAGCGTCTTCGCCAGCTTTTTCAGTTCTGGCATGAGCGTGGCTGGATTGAAAAGAACTTCGCCAAGCAACTCAGCAATCCCCAGGTGCGCCGCGTGCCGACTCTGCCATTCACCAAGGAAGAGATGGCGCGCATACTCGCTGCTTGCCAGAACTGGGGAACACACTGCCAGGGCGAACGCGGCAACGTGAACCCATTTAGAATCCGCGCCCTGGTGCTGCTGATGCGGTACAGTGGCCTTCGCATTCAGGACGCGGTCACAATCGGTAGTGAGCGGATCATAGACGGCAAGCTCTTCCTGTACACCCAGAAGACCGGGACTCCCGTGTGGTGTCCGCTTGCGCCAATCGTGCTTGAGGCGCTCAACAAAATACCTGTAGTGCGTGGCCACTATTACTTCTGGACGGGTGAATCCACTAAGGAAGGTGCAACCAAGAACTGGCAGAAAAGCCTAAAGACCATCTTCAACTCAGCTGGAATTCCCGAGGGACATTCACACCGGTTTCGGGATACGTTCGCTGTCGAACTTCTTTTGCAAGGTGTCCCAATCGAGCGTGTGTCAATACTCCTGGGGCACGGCAGCGTGAAGATCACTGAGAAGCACTATGCGCCATGGGTCAAGGCACGCCAGGAACAGCTTGAAGCCGATGTGCGACGTACATGGGAAGCACCGCGGTCGGGCAAGACCCCAAAACCTCAGCGAACGGTGGTAAACCAGTGACGAACACGTGGATGCTTCCACTAGCGCCATTGACTGAGGGACGAATCGTCGCGTTCACTTGTGGTTGCCCATGCCATCGTCCAGCGCCTGCAACTGCATCGCCTTTGAGTAGCAAAGAAGGACTCGACCTCAGGCCACGATGCCAAGAAACACACAAAACACACACACGTTTCTGGAATCGACTGTAAGCCATTGATGTAAAATAGGTTATATGGCGGAGAGGGTGGGATTCGAACCCACGTGCCCGCTTTTGGCAGGCAAGACGCTTTCGAGGCGCCCCCGTTATGACCGCTTCGGTACCTCTCCGGCAAAGTCGAGAGTCAAGAGTCGAAAGTCGAATGCAGCGGGGCCAGGGACTGGGCGCCAGGTCTTGCTGGCAGGAGTTTTCCCTGACACCTGCTACCCGGTACCTGAGACCTGTTTTCTCCTTTTGCGGAAAAACTCGCGCAGAATTTCTGCGCACTCATTCGACAGGACGGCGGAAACGACCTCAACCTGATGATTCATTTTGGGGTGGTTGAGGACTGCCAGGGCTGACCCGCACGCACCCGCCTTTGAATCCGGGGTCCCGTATACGACACGCCGCAAACGGGCCTGCGTGATGGCGCCGGCGCACATGGCGCACGGTTCAATTGTAACATAGAGGTCGCAGCCTTTCAGCCGGTAGTTCCCAAGCTTTTTGGCGGCGCGTCGCAGGGCCAGTATCTCCGCGTGAGCGGAGGGGTCCGAGAGCCCCACGGGGCGATTGTGGGCTCGCGCGATAATCTTTTCGTCCTGGACTACCACCGCTCCCACGGGCACTTCCCCTTGCATTTCGGCCTTTCGCGCTTCCCGCAAGGCGCGGCGCATGAAATCCGCGTCCGCGGTTGCGAAGGTCTCAGATGACAATCGACGGGTCATTGGAGTATCGTAGCAACGAAGCAGCGAACTGGAAACCGGAAATCAGAAACTGGAAACTGGCCATCCTACAGTTAAATTCGCAGGTGGGGATGAAATTATACAGAAGGAGGCGTCTAAGTTGATGATCAACCGAAGAGATTTTATAAAGGTCGGCGCCGCAGGTGCGGCCACGATGGCGGCGGCTGCCGATTTAACCCGGCGTGTTTTTGCTAATCCCTACGGCAAACCCATTGGACTGCAGCTTTACACGGTGCGCGAGCAACTCGAGAAGGACGTGCCGGGGACGCTCAAGAAAGTAGCCGCCATCGGCTACAAAGAGGTCGAGATTTACGACCTCTACGGAATGTCACCGGCCGCGTTTTCAAAGCTGTTGAAGGACAACGGCCTCACCGCAATCAGCGGCCATTATCTGCTGGACGTTGAACAGACCCAATGGGAGAAGAAGGTCGCGGAAGCCAAGGAATTAGGCCTCAAGTACATGGTGCATGCCATACTCGACCCGCCGGAGCGCAAGTCGCTTGACGACTATAAACGGCACGTCGAATTGTTCAACAAAAACGCTGAGCAATCGCATAAGGCCGGGATTCAGTTCTGCTATCACAATCACGATTTTGAATTTCAGCAATTCGGCGGGGTCACGGTCTTCGATTATCTTATGAAAAACCTGGATCCGCACCTTGTACAGTTTGAGATGGACTGCTTCTGGGTCACGCATGCGGGGCAAGATCCGGTGGCTCTGATGAAGCAGCATCCGGGCCGATTCCCCTTATTGCACATCAAGGACCTGAAGGCGGGGATTGCGCCCTCAACCGAGTTTGACGCCCGGATGGGATTGTTCACCGAGGTCGGGAAGGGCGTAATCGACTGGAAGCGGATTTTTGCGGCAGCGCCCACAGGGGGCATGAAGCACTTCTTCGTCGAGCAGGATTATTGCGAAATCCCGCCTCTGGAGAGCATCAAGGTTAGTTACGAATACCTGCACCACCTGACCGTGTAGCCTGGGCAGGGCGAGATTCTTCGCTTCGCTCAGAATGACAGTCAACGGCGGACAGCGGGCGCGGCTGGCGCAGAGCGAAGCTCTGCGTTTCGGGTCCCGATGCGCTTTACTGACGCTGCCATGCCTGTCTCCCGACGCTATTTCGCGCCCGGCCAGTTGCAGTTTATCACTTCCAGCGTCTATCGCCGCAGGAAGCTCTTCGAAAGCGGGTAGCGCAGCGCGGCAGAGCCGCAACCAAACAGGGCCGAAAGCAGTCGGTCACATAGAATGTCGATGTGGCCAGACCCTTTATTTACGCGGCTGTCGCGCACAAGCCCGAAAAAAGCTTGCTAAAAAAACAAGAAATTACGGTATTGCAATGCAGAGTCCCTGGTGTTGGGACTCTGCGGTTCTTCCGTGGGGCATGTTCAGGTGTGTATTTGAGTGACAATCGGGTTGCTTGACATCAAAAGCCGCAGACTCGCAACCACAGCGAGTCTGCGCTACCCGATGTCGTTCCTAAGATGGCTTTGTGGTATATGGTTACTACTGTGCTATTGACAAAACTATTGGGACCGTGCTAGCGTGTAAGGTCTGTGAACGTCTATCTCACCTCGCGTGGGGACGGTTCCCCTGCCGCCCCTGCTCTCAATCTTCCAATTCATGGAGTCACTATGTCTTTACGCAAATCTACTTGTCTTACTCCCCAGCGGCTCGACGCCGCTCGGCGCAATTCGCAGCATTCTACCGGACCCCGCACCCCGGCGGGAAAAGAGCGCATGAAGATGAACGCTCTCAAGCACGGCTGTGATGCCGCGCCCGAAAACGACGCCGCCGTCATGCGCGCCTTGGGCGAAGATCCCGAACGGTATGCCGCCTTGCAACGGGAACTCGCCACCACCTACGGTCCCGGCGACGCGCTCTGGGACCGGCAACTCGCCGACCTGGGCAGGCTCTACTGGCGCCGCAACCGCATCGAGCGCATGGAGACGGGCCTGATGCGGCGCGCTCTCCAGGCGGTCGAGGAGCGGAAACGCACCCGCCGCGACCAGATCGCCGCCGCCACGTTCGATGCCTCGAGCTCTCTGGCCACCGACCCCAAACTGGCCGTGCCCACCGAGCCGTGCGCGCGCCTGCGCCAGCAACTCTCGCGGCTGGGGGCGATCCACGAGCAGCTCAGGCGGGGAGTGATCACGTCGATGCAGCAGCGCGTGATCCAGAACTTTTTAGGGACAGTCCCCGGCTGGCGGCCGGCGCGGATTGACCAACTGATGTTGATGTTCAGCAATCGGGCCTACTGCCAGGCAAAGAAGGACCAGCAAGGGTTAAACGAATACGTCAACGAACACATGGGCGGCGCGGCGAACGTGGACAACCTGTGGCAGGAACTACTGCGCCTGCTGGAGGAGGAGGTCGCGGCCGTGAAAGCGGCGTTCGAGGAGGAGGTGGCGGTGCAGGAAGAGAATGACGCGATCGAGCGGGACGCCTGCCTGGCTCCGGCGGGGGAGACGTGGGAGATGCTGCTGCGGCAGGAGGCAGCGCTCGACCGCTCGATTGACCGCAAGGTGAGGATTATCCTGACCATGCGCCAAGAACATGCACGCCTGTGTAGGGGCGGTTCGCGAACCGCCCCTAGGCGTGAGCCGGAGGACGGTGCGGCCGAGGAACTGAGTAAGGTCGTGGGGCTGGACGCTAGGACAGAAAGTCCGGCAGAGGAAAACGGCGGCGAAACCTCAAAATCGCCAGAACAAAGCGAGAATGTCTCTGAAAACAAAGGACCGGCCGTAGAAGGGGTGCGCGAATGAAGCGTGGCACGGGCATCCTGCCCGTGCAGAGTCACGGCCAAGATGGCCGTGCCACAACTCGCGGGCAAGATGCCCACACCACGGCGGGCGAGACGGCCGCGCTGCATCATAAAGGGGGTGTGAGATAATCTGAAGCGAAGGGGGGAACTAACCATGTCAGTCGAGATGAAGAGGGCTTACGAGGCGCCCACCACTAAGGACGGGCACCGCGTTCTTGTGGATGGGCTCTGGCCCAGGGGTGTGACCAAGGCGGAATTGAAGCTCGACGCTTGGATGAAGGAAATCGCGCCTTCGGCCGCGCTGCGGAAATCGTACTGTCACATTCCGGAGAAGTGGGAGGACTTCAGGAAGAAGTACCGCCAGGAGCTTTTAAAACCTCCGCGCAAAGCCCTGCTCGAGGAGTTGGTGGAGCAAGCCCGCCAGGGCCAGCTCACCCTGGTCTTTGGTTCCCGCGACGCGGAGCGCTCCAACGCCGCTGTCCTGGTCGAGGTGATTCGGGGTGAATTGAGTCATTGATTCATTGAGCCATTGAGTCATTGGGCCATTGAGTCATTAGCCTCCACTGCCCTTCTGCCCACTGCCTCAGTGCACGGGCGCGGTGGGGGCGGCGCGAAGTTGGATTTTCTTCATGAGAAACATAAACGGGATTATGGCGAGGAAGGTAAGGCCGAGCAGCCAGAACGTGTCGGTATAAGCGAGCATGCTGGCTTGCCGGAGCAGGTTGCCGTAAATCAAGCCATGGGCCTGGTTGAGCGCCTGCACCGGATCTGACCCCTGTGACATCAGGAAATGGCTGGCGCCCGAAAGAGAGGCCGAATAAGCGGGGTCGAGGGGAGTCAGGTGGCTGACCAGCACGGACTGGTGCACCTGCGCCCGGCGGGCAAGGAGGGTGGCAACGTTGGCAATCCCCACACTGCCGCCGATATTCCGCGCAAGATTGATGAGGCCCGTGGCATTGTTCATCTTTTCTTTAGGAATAAAGTAAAACGCCATGACGTTGATGGGTGTAAACAGGAACGCCATGCCGAGCCGGGAATAGGCCCAGGCGCTGACGGCGGTAGCAAAACTAATCTGGAGGTTGAAGTGGGCCATGTGGAGGAGCGAGAGACCGGTGATGGCCAGCCCGATGGCCACCAGCCATCGAGCCTCCACCACCTGGGTCAGGCGGCCCACGATGGGCAGCGCGATGAGGACCAGCAAGCTGCCGGGCGAAAGCACCAGTCCGCTCAGCAAAGCTGTATAGCCTAGTAAGGTTTGCAAGAGCAGCGGCAGCAGCACCGTGCTTCCGTAGAGCACGAACCCCAGCATGAACATGGTGAAGGTGGCGAGGGCGAAGTTTCGGTCTTTGAGCATGCGCAAATCCACGATGGGATCGTCGCTGTATAGCTCCCACAAGAGCGCACCCACCAGCCCGACCAGCGCTACCGCCGAGCATGCGATGATGAGATTCGAGCCGAACCAGTCTTCCCGCTCGCCTTTGTCCAAAACCACCTGCAAGAAACCGAGACCCACGCTGAGCAGACCCAGCCCGATGTAATCAATCTTGGCTTCGCGCCAGTTCTTCCTGACCAGATAGGGAGGATCGAAGATCAACAGATAGGTGAAAATCAGGGAGAGCACGCCGACCGGGATGTTGATGAAGAATATCCAGCGCCAACTGTAATCGTCGGTGATCCAGCCACCCAGGGTGGGGCCAAGGATGGGCGCCACGACCACGCCCATGCCGTAGATGGCCATGGCCATTCCTTGCTTGTGCTTGGGAAAACTCTCCACCAGGATGGCTTGTGAGATGGGTTGAAGAGCTCCTCCGCCGGCGCCTTGCAGAATGCGGAAGAAGACCAGAAGCGGCAGGGTGGGAGCCAGCCCGCACAGGAACGAGCTGACGGTGAAAAGGGCCACGCAGGCCATGTAAAAGCGCTTGCGCCCGAACAGTGAGGAGAGCCAGCCGGTAAGCGGCAGAACGATGGCGTTCGAGACCAGGTAGGAGGTCAGGACCCAAGTACTTTCGTCGACGCCCGCCGAGAGGTTGCCGGCGATGTGCGGCAAGGCCACGTTGGCGACACTGGTGTCCAGCACCTCCATGAAGGTGGCCAGCATCACCGTCAGGGCAATCACCCACGGATTCGTCTCTCCGTTTTGCCGAGCGCGAGCGAATAAACTTCTCATGCCTTCAAGTGGTTCTTCCGCTTTCTGTCATTCTGAATGCCCGTGCCCGGGGCCGGAGAATCACTGTAGTTTCTTTGGATGATCCGCCGGCGGGAATGGATCGCAAATTCAGCAGCGCGAACCCGGCCTAAAGATCGGCGCTCCGCGTCAACGCATTTTGCGAAGCCAACACTAGTGGCGGTGGCCACTTGCGGTTTCTATACGCAGTGCTCAAGCCCCATCGCGCACAGGACACTGGCCAGCACCTTTTCATCCCCCAGTTTGGAGGAGATCATCAGGTCGTACAGGTGACGGTTGGCCCAGTCCTGGTTAAAGAACCGGCGGATGAGCGCCGCGCGCTCCTGGTCGCGCGCCTCCAAAGCAATTTCAGCTTCCGCCCGGCTGGCGTGACGGCTTCGAATCCGGTCCAGGCGCTCGCCGCGGGGCGCGTAAATGAACACGTGAAATACGTCACTTCGCTGCTGGAGGATGCATTGGCTGGCGCGCCCGACGATGACGCAATCTCCGATGGCCGCCGCCTCCTCGATCACTTGCCGGGAGAGCGAAGCCATCGTGTCGGCATCGAACAGTTCAGGCATCGGACCGGCCATGGTGCCGCGTATGAGTCCACCTTGCCAAAGCGCCCGGACGATACGGTTAATCCAGGGATCGGGGCGTTCATCGTATTGTTCAGCCAACTTGGGATCGACGCACGCGAGTTGCGCGATCTTCTCCACCAGGCACCGGTCCAACAGCTTCCAATCCAAGTGGTCCGCGAGGAGTTGCGCGATCCCGGCGCCCCCGCTTCCGTATTCCCTCGCCACTGTGACTATCCGAAACATGGCTCACCTCGCACATCAGTCGACAGTTGACAGTCAACAGTCGACAGTGCCCCTCTGCATCAATTGACTGTCGACTCACTTCGTGATGATCGTCGCGTCCACATTCATGCCGGGGCGCAGGATGGCTTTGTCCGGCGGAATGGGGTCGACGCGTATCTTCACTGGAATTCTTTCCACGACTTTGACGAAGTTGCCCGTGGCGTTTTCCGGGGGCAAGAGGCTGAGCCGGGCGCCCGTGGCTCCTGCAATCGAATCCACGTGCCCCGGGAAAGTCTCTCCGTACATATCCACGTGAATCTCGGCCTTCTGCCCGGGACGGACATTGGCCAACTGAGTCTCTTTGAAGTTGGCCGTCACCCAGATATCCTGAAGAGGAATCAACACCAGGAGGCTTTGTCCGGGCTGAACGATCTGTCCGACCTCCGCCGACTTCTTGGTCACCACGCTATCCACGGGGGCCACCACCGTGGTGTAGCTCAATTGCAGTTGGGCAGCCTCGAGGTTGGCTTTGGCCTGTGCCACGGCGGCGACTGCGGCCGCCGCATCAGCCTGCTTAATGGGAACCTGTCTGTGGTTGGCTCGAGCCTGGTCAACCCCGGCGCGCGCCACGTCGACTTTGGCCTTGGCCGCCAGCATGGCGTTCTTGGAGATTTCGGCCCCTCGTTCTGCGGCGGTCAATTGGTCCTTGGCCGCCGCCAGAGTGCTTTCCGCCACGCGCGCTGCCGCCTGGTAGGCATCGAACTGTTGCCGTGAGATTTCGGCCTTTTGCACCAGCGTCTTCATGCGTGCCAAGTCAGCCTGGGCGCGGTCGTTATCGGCCTGCCGCGCGTCCACGTTAGCGCGGGCGAAGGCAAGTTCCGCGGTGGAGTCTTTTTCGTAGGCTGACTTGGATCGATCATATTCCGCCTGCGCATTGGCGAGTTGCGCGTCGGCGGAAGAGGTATAGCTTCGAGTGGTCTCCTGAGTCAGCGGTACTCCCACCTGGGCTGCTTGCGCCTGGCTCTGGGCGAGCGCCAGGGCCGCCTTGGCCTGGTCCACCCTAGCCTGGTAATCGCGAGGATCGATGCGCACCAGAACTTGTCCCGCCTTGACCGCTTGATTGTCGTCCACCTCCACCGCGGCGATATCACCGTAAATCTTGGCGGCCATCGGAACGATGTGACCGTCCACCTCGGCGTCGTCGGTGCTTATCCGGTTGTGGTAGTAGAGGATCAGGGTGACGGTTACGACGGCCAGAACCACGATGGCTCCCAGAAAGAGCCGGCGAAACTTTGGGTCGGCCCAGCGGCTGGTTGTGCCCTGGCGCTCCGGTTCCCGCTGCGGTGAGGCAGACGGCTCCTGGTTCACAGCTTTTTCCAGTTCGGCGACGTTCGAATCCATGATTCTTCCACCTCACTTTGCGTAAAGGCCTTCGGTTTGGCCGATGGCATGTGCCAAGTCGGCGCGCGACTGGTTGTAACCGTACAGGGCCACAATTTGATTATCGTTGGCTCGTGCCAAGGCGTCCTGCGCGGTAATCACTTCAATGTTGTTGGCCACTCCTGCCTGGAAACGGTCACGCGCCTGACTCACTTCTTCCTGGGCCAGTTGGACTCCCAGATTGGCAACGTTAACTTCGTGCCGCGCGGACTCGAGCTGTGCGACCCCGGTCTTCACTTCCAGGGCGATCTGGTCGCGAAGATCCGATCTTTCCTGCATGACTTTCTTCAATTCCAGGTTCGACCGTGTAATCTGGGCGTGGATCCTGCCGCTGGTGATGATCGGCACGTCAAAAGAGATTTGGAAAGTATAAGAGGGAATTGAGCTCGCCAAGGAGAGACCCTGGTAGGCCCAGTCTCCCCCGAGGTTGATACTTGGGAGCCGTGACTCGCTGGCGGCCCTGATGGCAAGCCTCGCCACCCTCTCGCGCGCCTCGAGCGTTTTCATCTCCGGGCGAGTCGCGAGGGCCTGTTCGATGCTCTCGCTCGCCGCAAACTCCGGAGTCTGGAAGAAGCTGGGTTGATCCGCCAACTCCACTTTCTGGTGCGGGTCAAGATTGAGAAGCCGGACGAGCCCATAGAGTGCGATCTCTTCCTGCGTTTGCGCTTCGATGAGGCGCTGCTTTTCGTTCTGTAGCTCGACGTTGGCGCGCAAGGTGTCCAGGCCGGTGCCCACCCCGTTCTTCTGCAAGTCGGAGGCTTGATCGTAAAGGGCCTGCGCCAAATCGACGCGTGATTTCGCCGCCACCACTGCTGCACCTGCCCGCATGCCCCCCAAATACTGCGACACCACCAATAGCGCCATCTGCTCTCGAACAGTTGTTTCCTGGGCCGCACTTGCCCGGATGCCTTGGCGGGCAGACTGCAATCGGCGCCACAGAGTCAGATCGAATATCGGCATCCCAAAGTTCGGACCCGCCTGAAAAAACTGAAACGGCCCGCCGTGCTCGGCGATGCCAGGGAACTTGCTGCCAAACAGCGCATAGATGTTATAACGCATGGCTCTGTCCACAGTCTGAAAATCCGCCTGCGGCAACAGTCCGGCGCGCGCCATGTTCTGATCCTGCACGCTCTGAGCCAGACTCAGGTTGGCGATCAGGACCTGCGGGTTCTGCTTCAAGGCAAGCTGCACTGCCTCCTGGAGCGTCAGTTTCAGTGCCTTGGCGTCTTGCGCTCGCGCGCGCCCAAGGGGGATGAGCATGGGAACGAACAACACGATGAGCATTTTGGCTAGGGTTTGTTTGGCCCCCTGCGGTCCTTCTGTGGTCCGCTTATGCTCCTCGTCACAGTTCGAGATTTCTTCGATGATGGACCTGGTCATAAGGCCAGTTCCGACCAGCTTTGCCCCTTGGCCATGGATTTTGGCTAAAAGACATTTTCCTTTAGAATCGATGAAAGTCACGCCGGCAAGTTCCACGACAACCTGCTTCCACTTCTCGACGGTCGAGCTCCAGCAACGCTCGAACTCCTCGACCCACGGGCCCGCGAGCTTGCCTTCGAGCTTTAACGTGACCTTGCCTTGTCCTTCTTCGGCGTTAGTTGTGACTCGAAGCATGATTTACGATTCACCTCGCTCTACATGAATATGGCAGTCCAAGGGCCAAACCACAGGCCGGGCCTGGCAATGGTTAACTGCTTATAATCAGGAGGCTTACGCAAGAGCCAAGGCGCTATCAGCAGGTATGACGAGGCGATTTAAGCCGAAATACCGGCTCGTGCCGATATTTCGGCAGGCTTTCGACGGCGGTAAGCGCTGACCCTGGGGATTTGAGCGGGCCAGGGAAGGAGCCAGTTCGGTGGCGTACGAGAATACAATGTGCTTCAGCGCGCTGGCCACGGTACGGTCCATGAACCAAGCGTTCTCTTTGGAACGCGTGGACGAGGCCTACGACCCCAGGATGAGCGGGCGAGCGGGCTTTCGGGCGGCCCTCACAACTTAGCCGAGCACAGAAATACTGTTCGAGCCCATCAGGCTTGAATTCTGCTCATCGTTCGATTGGATATTCGCCTGAAGCCGTTGCATCTCCTGCTGGATGATAGTGTATGTCTGCTGAGGAGTGAGGTAGCCGGTCCCGGTGCTTCCGGCGGGAGTCGAATGAAGCTGCTGCCACTCCTGCTGGATGACACCGATTGTCTGTTGGGGGGTGAGGTAGCCGATACCCGTGGTTTGCGGTGTTTGGCTCGCAAATGCAGCACGACGACCCTGGCCCACAGATAGCGCTGCTGGATTCTGGAGGTTGAGCTGAAGCGCCGCGTAGTCCTTCTGAGCGGCCGAAAGGTCTCCAGTCTGGAGATCTTGCGAAAGCTGGTTGCGAGCATTGGCAATGGTGCTGTTGGTTTGCGCCAAAGCAGATGAGCCAGACTGCGGCACAAGTTGCTCGAAGGTGGCAAGGTCCGACTGTGCGGCAGACAAATCGCCCGATTGGAGATCTTGCCCGAGTTGCTGGAATTCCTGCTGAGCCTGCTTGGTGCTGCTCTGGAGACTCTGATTGGCGTAATTAATCAAGTTGCTGGCTATGCCAAAAACTGACATGGTTATCTCCTCCCGGAACTGCCGACAAGTAAAGTGTGGAGCCCGAGCCTGGTACCTGCAAGATGCTCCCGCTGCGCGGCTCCTCTCGGCCTCAGTTCCGTGACTCCGTCCTGAATAGGGCATGTGGTATGCCAATCGGCACCAGACTCTGCGTTTGCTGAACACCATCATTTGGCAAGGGTTAGCTAGCCGGCATCGGGCTGGGCCGCGCTGACACAGACGGACGCTGCAAAGCCCTCCGCCTTGGACCGGGCATTGTTTGCCTAGTTGCTTGGGAGCTATGAGGAAATCGAAATCTCATCGGACCGCCGCTGAGACAGAGAGAAACGGCCGGCGCCTTCACGCCGGCCAGACGAAAACCTGGCCATAGTTTGAGGGGACTGTGATGGTCTGGTTTGCGCCATCGGCGGCGACCGAGATCGTCAGCAGGCGCAGGTTCGCATCGATCATCTCTTGCCACGTGCCGGCCTTTGGAAAAGGAACGTTAATTGTTCCATCCGTATCGGAAAAGTTCAGCAGCGTCATAACGTACTGTTCAGGCTGAGACGCGGTGGCTGCGGCGTGGCGGTGGTAGGCAATGATCTGATTACCCTGTAGGGACTGCAGGTAATAGTAGTAGGAATCGCGGCCTCGCAGCGCGGGGTAATTGCGGCGAAGAAATCCCAGCCTGCGGTAGAGGCGAATGAGGGGAGCGCCGAATTCGTCGTAAAAATCTTCCCAATGCGTGTCCCTGCGCAATTCGATGCGCGCCGACCCGCTGCTCGGAAGGTTGTAGTTATCCGCAAACTCCTGTCCCTGCCAAAGCATCGGAATGCCTTGAAGTGTGTAGAGGGCGATGGCGAAGGGCTGCAGCTTATAGAAGTGACTGCGGTCGCCGGGAGGGAAATCGCCGTCGGACTGGGTGCCGCCAAACACGATCAACTGGCTGTGATCGTGGGTTTCGAGATACTGAAAAGGCGCCACGGGCATATCCACCGGGTTTCCCGCGGCGTTGTCTACGGTCTTGATGCTTGGATAACCGCTGAAGGTCGGGTCGAGCAGGTGGGCGAAGTTGGCGTCCACATACTTCCACGTCATCATGTCCTCAGCTTTATTCAGCAAGTCGTCCTGCCAGGCGCAGCTCGTGTAGGTGTTTTGAAGCACGGTGCGCGCTATGCCAAGCGCTTCCGCGCATTGGATAATGCGGCTGTAGCTGGCTGCGCCTTGCTGGAAGCGGCTGATACCCAGGGAGTACTGGTAGGTGTCGTAAGCCAATTTGGCGTAAGCGTCGCCCGTGGGGCCGTTGTATAGATCTGTGACCTCGTCGTAGCGAAAGCCGTTGACGTGATAATCGTCCAGCCACATCTGGTTGGAGATTTGAAAATAGTCCTGGGTGAAGGGCTGGGAGAAATCTGCCTGGGGGCCGAACGGCCCGTCGGCTCCAATCATCGGATTTGCGACCTTGGGCGCTCCGGGGGTGTTGTTCACATCGTCGTAAACCTGCTTGTAGGCGAAGGTCGGATCGACGTGCTGGTAGACGACATCCAGAATGACCGCCATGTTCGCCGCGTGGCAGGCATCCACGAGCCGCATTAAACCCGTGGGGCCACCGAAGCGTGCGTTGGGCGCAAAGTAATGGAGAGGGCCGTAGCCCCAGTCGAAATCCAGCTTGACGCTCGTCACCGGCATGAGCTCGAGGCAGTTCACGCCCAGGCCCTGGAAATAATCCAGCCGGCCAATTACCCCATCGAAGGTGTCGTTAAACTCCTCCACCTGGAGTTCGTAGACCACCAGGTCATCTAGCTCCGGAGTCTTGTAAGACGCGTCAGTCCAGTTGAAAGGCGCGGCAGAAGTGCTCAGCGTAACAGCCGAGAGTTCGCCCACATCGGTCGAGCGAGCAAACGGATCGGTAAACCAGAGCGTGACGAGTTGGCGGCTTCCACCGGAGGGCGTCCACCAAAGCTGATAACGGTAGAGGTAAGTGCCTTGCTGGCCGAAATGATTGTTCGCGATGGGACGCAGGGGCACGGTCGCGGACCAGAGATCCAGGGCGCTGCCGCTTGCCCAAGTCAGCGGAAAATCCTGGGTGGGGATGGCCGGATCGAAACGGTCGTCTCGGTGAATGACTCGCACCACTAATTCGAATCCATCCGTGGCGCGAATGCCCGGCAGATACACGCCGAAGCGCACGCTGAGATTCCCAGAAGCATCGACAGACCCGAAGGCCCCCACCTCATTTAGGTTTATCATGTGAGTACCCCTTTACCAAAAGTGTACCACATTCGGGTTATGTTTCAGGGGCCAAGTTGCAGCCTCCCGTCCTTTCGGCCTTCCTGGAAATGTGGTATAACTGTTATACCTATATGCGATTCCGGTACGATGCGCAAAAGAGTAAACGCTTGAGGGAGAACCCAAGTCGCGGAATCGGCATGGAGGAGGCTCAAGAGATATTCTCCCGACCTTACTACCTCGACCACCGATCAGACCTTCCAGAACAGTACCGGGCTATTGGTTGAGTGGGAAATCGTCTGTACACGCTCATCTTTGAGGTGCGGGATGACGAGGAGGGTGAGTACTACCACCTGGTGACTTTGTGGAAGGCGACCCGACAGGAGCAGCAACTCTATGAAGAGAATTCGTAAAGGAAGGAAGAATACTTCAGCAGAGGCGATTGCTCGCCAGGCCGAGCAGGGCAAGGACGTTTCGCGCTTTTTCACCAATTCCGGGAAAATGATGGAGCCCATTCAAAGGGTGAATGTGGATTTCACAGCCGCGATGCTGGAAGAACTCGAAAGCGCTGCCAAGGAACTGAATGTTAGCCGTCAGGCAGTAATCAAGACATTTCTCCGGCAAGCGCTGGATCACCACTACTTGGCAAAGAGCGGGCGCCCGGAGGCGAGCCGGTTCTGAGATTACTTCTTCACATAATGCGTGTCAGGCAGGTGCACAAACCACGGCAGCCGTTATTTCACTGAGCGAAGTCATCGACGCCATCGAGTCTGCGACCGATGAGGCCGACTCCTACCTCGATCCGGATTCAGGCGAGATCGTCTATGTGACCGATGAGATGCGGGACTTGGCTGAGGAGGGAGAGGACGAACACACTCCGGAATGGATGCGCGAGGACCTTCCAAAAGTCCGCGAAGCGCTGGAATCCGGCCGTTTCCTATCCCTGCCGACCAAGTTTGATGTGCATGAGTGGGCCATCATGGAAGAGTTCTCTCAGGAGCAGGAAAATGACCGCGTGCGCGGGGCGCTATTGGACGCGATCCATGGGTCAGGAGCGTTTCGCATGTTCAAAAGCACCATTCGACGCCTCGGCGTCGAAAAGGATTGGTACAAGTTTCGCGGCGAGGCCATCAAGCAAATCGCCGTTGAGTGGTTGGAGGAGCATCATTTGCAGTACAAGTAAAGGCGACATTAGAGACCGTGAATTGAACCTTGGCTTGTTCAGGCCCCCACGCGGCGCGAGAGTTCGGCTGAGCGCAGGAAAGGGCGACCCCCTCACCCGGCCCGCCCCGGCTGGAGAAAGCGCCGGCTGCGGACCACCCTCTCCCCCAAGGGGGAGAGGGGACTACCGCGAAAACCTGAGGCCCAGCCAATTGCCAGTGCCGACTGCCTACTGCCGACTGCCCACTGCCTACTGCCCACTGCCTTCCTCCCCCGGGGCGTAATAGCCGCGGCGGGCATAGACGGTGTACTTGTCGTCACTCGAGGCATCCTTGACGTGAATCTCGATTTCACGGAAGGCGCCATCGTGACGCCGGTTGGTGCTGTAGTAGCCCAGGCTATAGCGCTGCTTCAAGCGGGAGATCGCCGTGTCCATGGCGGAGCGGATGGAGTTGAGGTTTCTGGCGTCGATGACTTCACCTCCGGTCTCGTGGGTCATCTTAGGGACGGAAACATCCCGAAAGGAAACATCCTGATAGAGGGGAGGAATCACATACATCGAGTGGGGGTGGGAGCCTTCCTCAACCCGAATACTGTAAATGACCGCCTCGGATTCGAGCGCTTGGTGAATGACCCGCTTTTCATCGCAGTATCCCTTTTCCGTATTTTGATTATCGGAGACGAGGATGATGGCGTGACGGCGGCCCGGAGCGGCGCGGGCGAGATAAAGTGCCGCTTCGTAAAGGGCGTCTGGAATTACCGTACCGCCGCCGGGGCGAATGGTGGCAATGGCGTCGGCGATGCGTTGGCGATTCTTCGTCAGGCCAACGAGCATTTCCGCGCGTGCGGCGAAGTCGAACAGGGCCACTTGATCGTCGGGCTTGAGAGCGGAGAGCGTGTCGAAGGCGACATGATGCAGTTGCCTTAGAACCGGCCCCATGGTTCCGCTGCAATCGAGGACGAGGGCAACGGCCAAGGGGAGTTGGTCGCGCGAAAAATACGTGACCTGCTGCTCGACGCCGTTTTCGAGGACACCGAAACTCTCGCGCGTCAGATCGTTTACGATGCCGCCGTTCTGGTCGCGGACGGTGGCCTCGATCAGAACCAAATCCACAGTCGCTTTGAGCCTGAATTTATCGCCCCCCCCCGCCGCGGCAAAACTCTCGAAGGAGGGAGCAGTCGGAGGAAGGGTTTCCGACTGTTTCACCGCCGCCCCCGCACTGTTTCTGGACGTGCTTTCAGAAACTGAGGGAGGGATCGCGTCGGCCGCCTGGCCGCCTGGCTTTACTGGTGCAGCCGCGTGGTTTGCTGAAGGGGGCACGGGCGAGTCAGGCGGCGGTGCGGTGGAAGGAAGTTGCGCGGGGGTGGCCTGTGCGCAGGCTGATGCAAGCGCCACAATAGCAACAATTAGCAACCCTACCGCGCTTCTCATCGGCATCCTCCACGGCTTTGCGATGCCTAAGATCGCCCCAGCGTTGTCTACATCTCCGGTCACAAGGTCTTCCGCATGAACGTGTGCCTGCCGAATAGAGCGGGCAGCCAACGTCCCACGGGCTGCTGAAACGTTTGGCGCAGCTTACGCAAAAGCACGGAGGCAGGCAAATCCCATCGTGAAACCGGTTGAAAGCCGTAGCGGGAGAAGTAGCCCGGTTTAACGGTTGCCAGCCAGAGATGGCGGGAACCGCCTGCCCCCGTACGTTCCTGACACGCTTGCATGAGCCGTCGTCCGATGCCCTGTCCCTGGCATCGCGGCACCGCCGCGACTGCGTAAACCTCTGCTAATTCCGCTGAGTCCCGATGCACGCCGGCGCACCCGACTACCTTGCCAGCCTCATCAAGGGCCACGAGGAAGTCCCCGAGGGTGCTGAGGACCGCAGTTGCTGATTCCTGAAACAGGCCGGGGTCATCACGGTTAGCGGCCAGCACAGACGAGATCGCCACGGCGTCCTCTGGCCTAGCGGGTATGGTCGTGATTGCTTCGTTCATGGGCTCTTTATACTATCGTGCAGACGGGATTGCAACGCGTGACAAGCCGAAGTTTCAATGAACGCCCTGCCGGCGATTGCGCGCTGGTAACGGGGGCTCAAACTCCCGCGCGGGAGCGGGCTGAAAGTTCCCGGCCCTTGGCTTCCGACCTTCGACTCTCGACTTCTCGACTGTTTACTCTTTGCCATTTATAATCGCGGGTGGACCTTCTCGGGGGGTGGTTATGCGCAGGCGGTTCGGCTCAAGTCGATTAGGGGTGGGCACGATTGCGGCGAAGTCGGCATTCCAGGCGGTCGTCCTGGTGATGGGATGGGCGCTTGCGGCTACGGACGCCCGGTCACAGGCGACCTTGTTCAGACCGGTCACCGATAATGTGAGCTACAATGTGGGCTCCCAAGTCCGTGTTAAGGTGGTTCTCCCTGCTGCGGACAGTGTCGGTTCGGCTCCTATTGATATTTCCGCCAACCTCCGCTACGCAGGCGAACAGAAGTACTTGCAACCCAAGAACGTACAGATCGCCCGAGGTATAACGCTCGGCGCCAAGGAATCGGCGACCGAGTATTATCCCTTGTGGAAGATTCCCGAGGATGCAAGAACCGGGCGCTACGAGGTAGTCCTTGCGTTCAGCGGGTCTCCGTCAGTTGTCAATGCGCAAGCAGTTCCCGTCGCCTCTTTTTCCGTTTATCGGAAGCTCGTGAAAATCGAGAGAATCCGGCTTGGCAAAGCTTTTTACACCCCGGGGGATGCCGTTTCCTGCGCGGTTGATCTCAAGAATCTTTCGGGACATGCGATAGGCGATCTGCGGGTCGAGTTCTCCGACCGGTACTGGCCCTGGACCGCGCAAACCTCGGAACGCGCGGGGGTGGATGTCGAAACGATCGCGCAGGGTTTATCGTTGCCTGCGGGCGGAGAGCAACATCTCGAGTCCGCCCAAGCCGCGGTTGCCAAGCTGCCCCAGCCGTCGCAGCCGTCGCAGCAGACTCGGGAGGCCAAGGCAGCGGCTGCTAAGCGGGCGAAGGAGCCATCGGTCCAGCAGTATGCGGTGGTGGTGTGGGATGGGGCGCGCCGGAACATCTACGACATCGCGTTTAGTTCCGAGGTGTTCATTCAACCTGCCGGAATCACCGAGCCGAAGCCGTATCCCCTGCAATACGTTTATCCGTCCCTGGACGCCGTGAACGTCACGAGCTACCGGCACTTCTATCCTGCCGGCCTGGATACCGGGGCCATTCAAATCGACCACGAGCACACGATGTACCCGTCCGGGAGCGAGGCGACAGTGCGGTTTTCTCTGCGCAACCCCACGAGCTACCCCTGGCGCGGGGTGAGCGTTCGAGCTCGCTTGCTCGACTCCAAAGGGAAGGAGCTTGCCACTAGGCAAATTGCCACAGGGGTCAGCCTCGACCCAACGAGCGCGGCACTTCTTGAGGAGCCCTCGTTCACACTCCCGGCGGGTCAAAGCGGGCTTTTCAGGGCGCAGGTGGAAGTGAACGACACATCCGGCGACACCCTGGCAACGAACGGACTCGAGCTGGCCGCTAACCCTTTGCCGCATTCCATTTTGATCTTTTGCGCGCATCAGGACGATGAGGGGGCGCACGCGGGGATGATTCGTGCAGCGGTTGAGAATCACATCCCGATTCACATCGTCTATTTCACCAGCGGCGATGCGGGTTCGTGCGACCGGTACTACGAGCATTCCTGCGCGCCGGATGAGGCCATGAATTTCGGCGCGCTGCGCATGGACGAGGCGCGCTGGTCCGTGGGTCACCTGGGAGTGCCCCGTGAGAGCATCTTCTTTCTGGGTTTGCCTGACGGCGGTTCCGGCCAGATCTGGTATGACCATGTGGAAGCCTCGAATCCTTACCTTTCGGTGCTGCTTGCCAGCGAACATGCGCCTTACGAAGGCGTCGCCGAACCGAATTTGCCCTTCACGCGCCAGGCGGTGGTCGAGGCGGCCAAGCGATTCATCCGCGAGTTCCATCCTGAGGTCATTTATACGGGACATCCTGACGAGCGCCACGTGGACCACCGCACCAACAATTGGTTTGTGGTGAAGGCGCTACAGGAATTGCTCCGGGAAGGTGTGGTCCGGCCCGACCTTACATTGCTGACTGACCAGGTGTACGGCCCGGGGCCGCAGGCCCATGCTCCTTACCGGTACCAGAAACACGTTCTGAGCGTTTCCGGCGAAGCGATGGCTCTTGCCCAGGAAGCACAGTGGTTCTACCAATCGCAGGGCGGTGACCGCGCGCTGGGGCAACTTCGCACCTTCGACAAGTTGCGGCGCGAGGAAGTCCACTGGCAGATTTTGGATTGGAAGGACCATGAAGGGTGGAATGAGAAGCAATGAAAGTCGTCAGTAGTCAGTTGTCAGTGGTCAGTCGTCGTCGCATCGCTTTTTTTCGATGCGCTGAAGGAGTATCGGAGGGCTGAGAGCTGATAACTGACGACTGATAACTGCTGACTGACTACTGAATTTGAGAACTTGGATGACTGAAAACGACGGGTCGCATAAAGTAGAGAGCGTGGCCGCTGAAAAACCAGGCCCAGAAGAACACTTTCCCAGCGAGCCTTTTCCTTGTCCGGCCTGCGGGCAGTTGTTGGCCCCCTCTTGCCGAGTCTGCGTTGCGTGCCATCACGCGATCGACCCCGCAGAGATCGGGAAGGAAGCGCCTGCCAGAGTCGTTGCGGTCGTGCCGCCGCGAACCCAGGCGCCAGTCCGGTTCCCTTGGCCGCTGTTCCTATCGTTTCTCTTGGCCGTGATGGCCGGGGGAATCCTTTCGGAGTCCTTCGTAGGTCCCGCGAAGACACAGATCTTGGTGGGAACCCTTCAGCTTATTTTGGCTATCTGGGTTTCATTCGACGCCTACGCGAAACGAGTACCCCATCCCTTGAGGTGGGGGCTGGGTACGATGTTACCAACTTGGTTGATCATTCTCCCCTGGTACCTGGTTCGCAGGCGTCGGCCTGAGGCGCCGTGCCCATTCGTCGAGGCGCGAGTCAAACCCACAACCGTGGCAGCACTTTTTATCCTGTTGGCCGTCCTGATCTACGTGATGCTCAAATATGCTCCGCCGGTGTGAGGCATCTGGCCTACTTGTCAGATGCTCCAGATTTCGAGGCCGGGGAAAGCCGCACGATAGAGGCGGTCGTCAAGGGTGAGGAGGGCATGGGCTTTCCGCAGGGCGTGAGCGCCAATCACGAAATCGGCGAGGATCCGGCGCGGTCCTGTTGCGCCGCGCCTTCTGCGGCGAGCGGCATAAGTTTGCAAGGCTTCCCCCGCAGTACGCCAGACTCCCTCATCTAGATTCCAGTCAATTTCGATGCCGGCCTCCCGGAAGAACGCGTTAACGAAAGCCTCGTCTCTGCCTGAACACGCCATGAGCTCAGCGAAGACTGGAGCGGCAACAACCAAGCCGCTGCGCGCCAGCGCTGCATCCAGTGCGCTTTGGGCTGCCAAGTTGAGCGTGGGGTCGCGGTCCCAGAGAGACACGATGACGTTTGTGTCGATCGCGGTGGTCATTGGCCTCGTAATTGTCGAACCCACTGGCGGACCGCCTTGCGACCTGAGGGCATGCCCGGATTTCCAATGCCGCGATACTTTTCAAACGGGCTCCTGGCTCTCATTGGACGGACTCGAACCCCTTCACTGTCACTTTCGAACACCAGCCGGTCGCCGGATTGGCTCTCTGGGTCATCGGCTTTTGGGCCGCCGATTGGTTCGGAAGCGCCTAGGCGAACAATTCAGGGAAGACTTTCCGATAGATGGCCATGCCGAGGGCGGCATTCATGCCGATTTCTTCCAGGGCGTTGATTTCTTCATCCGTGGTGATGCCGCCGGCGGCGGTAACGGGCAACTGAGTAGCACCGCGCAGGCTTCTAAACCACGCTAGATTGGTTCCCTGAAGTTTGCCCTCGGCATCAATGTAAGTGCAAAGGAATTCTGAGCAGTAGGGCTCGAGTTGCACCAACGCTTGAGCAGAACTGAGCGGCAGTGTTTCCCGCCAGCCGCGTATTGCAACGCGATCGCCGAGGCAATCCACCGCAATCATCAACTTCTCGCGAGGGAGGGCGGCAAGAAGATTGTCAAGGAATGTGGAGTTGATCCCGTCGGAAGTGAACGCGCTGCTTCCGACAATAACCTTGAGCGCGCCACCCGCGACCACATGCACGGCCTTTTCCACCGTGCGGATTCCTCCCCCCACGCGGCAGGGCTTTCGCCGGCAGAGTTCGCGGATAATCTCGCTGTGGTCTCCTCGACCGAGCGCTCCATCAAGGTCGATGACCTGGATTTGAGGATAGTCGGCGAACTTGGCGAGCACCGCCAGCGCGTCGGGCAACTCCAGGAACTTCTCCCGCCCCTGGATGAGTTGGACGACCTTGCCGCCCATGAGATCGATGCAGGGAATTACCATAGTTTGAATAAGTCAACAGTCGAAGAGTTTTGGCTGTCGACCGTCAACTGTTGACTGTCGACTTTTCTACAGCCGCACGGGCACGCCCTGTGCTTGCAGGTACTCCTTGAGGCTGCGCATCGTGTGTGTCTCGAAGTGGAAAATCGAAGCGGCCAGGGCGGCATCCGCATGGCCTTTCAAGAAAACCTTCGCAAAATGTTCGAGGCCGCCCGCGCCGCCGGAAGCGATCACGGGAATATGGAGCGCTTCGGCAATGGTCTTCGTTAACTCGCAGTCGAAGCCTGCCTGCGTGCCATCCGCGTCCATCGAAGTCAAGAGGATTTCGCCCGCCCCGCGCGCTTCGACCTCGCGAGCCCAGGCTACCGCATCCAGGTCGATTTGTTTGGTTCCACCGTAGGTTGAGACCGTCCAGCGAGGTGAGGCAGGCGCATCCCTAAGGGGCGACCCTTCACGGCGTCGCGCATCGATCGCAACCACAAGCGCCTGTCGTCCAAAGTGCTTGGCAATCTGGTTCACAATTTCGGGAGATTCCACCGCAGCGGTGTTCACAGCCACCTTATCGGCTCCGGCGGAGAGCAGGCGCTGCGCGGCTTCCAGAGTCCGCACACCGCCACCCACCGTTAACGGGATGAAGAGGCGTCGAGCCACCCGATGCACCGTCTCCATCAGCGTGGCACGGCCTTCGCGAGAGGCCGAGATATCCAGCATCACCAGTTCATCCGCGCCCTCGCGGTTATAGGCCTCGGCCAGGTCGCCCGGGTCTCCGGCATCTCGCAGATTCAAAAACTGGATGCCTTTGACCACCCGGCCGTTCTTGCAATCGAGGCAGGGAATGATGCGTTTTGCGAACATGAGAACCTGTCAGTTGTCCGTCGTCCGTGGTCCGTCGTTATTTGCAACGGACAACTGACCACGGACAACGGACAGCCCCTTCACAAACTCAGGAAATTTTCCAAGACCTTCAGCCCCACGTCGCCCGACTTTTCGGGGTGAAACTGCACGGCCCAGATGTTGCGCATCTCGAGTCCCGCGGCGAAAGTCTGGCCGTATTGAGTTACCGCGGAACTCTCTGGGGTCGCCGGACCGTAATACGAGTGGCAGAAATACACGAAACTGCCATCCGCAATTCCTTGAAAGAGTCCGCCTTGGCTGCGAATCTCCAATTGGCTCCAGCCCACGTGCGGAACTTTGAAGACACCTTGGAATCGAGTCACTCGGCCAGGGAGCAAGGCCAGCCCGGAGACCTCGGGGGCCTCCTCACTGGCTTCGTAGAGCGCTTGGAGACCCAGACAGATGCCCAGGAAGGGTGTGCCGGCGGCCAGCGCTTCGCGCAAGGGCGCCAGAAGGCGGCGTTCCTCGAGGGCGCGCATCATGGTTCCGAAGTGGCCTTGGCCCGGGAATATGATCCTCTCGGCGGCGCGCAAGGATTCAGGCTTGTCCACCACCTCGGCTGAATGTCCCAGGTGGTCGATGGCCTTGAGCACGGAGCCCACATTGCCGGCGCTATAGTCGAGTAGAGCGATCACAGCAACCCCTTGGTGCTGGGAAGTTGGGCCTTCAGTCGCGCGTCGCGCGCACACGCATAGCGCAGTGCGCGCGCCCAGGCTTTGAACAGAGCCTCGACGCCATGATGGCTGGAGCGCCCGTACGCGAGCTTCAAGTGCACGTTGGCGGCTGCGCTGGTGGCAAATCCGTGGAAGAAGTCTTCCAACAGTTCCGCTTGCAGGTCGCCGACATACTTTGCCTTGATCGGTGCATTGAGCACCAGATAAGGCCGCCCGCTCAAGTCGATGGCGGCGATGGCCAAGGTTTCGTCCATCGGCATCAAAAAGTAGCCGGCGCGGTTGATGCCTTTCTTGGTCCCCAGCGCCTCGCGCAGCGCCTGCCCCAACACGATGCCAATATCCTCGACCGTGTGGTGCTGGTCAACATCGAGATCGCCGCTCGCCGCAACCTCGAGATCGAATCCGCCATGCCGGGCGAACAGCTCCAGCATGTGGTCGAGAAAGCGGATGCCGGTGGAAACTTTGTATCGCCCGCGCCCGTCCAGGTTCAGCCGGATGCGGATGTCGGTTTCTGCGGTCTTGCGGCGAATGCTTGCTTGGCGCGCCCTCATGCGAACCATCCTGTCTGGGAGTCGGTAATAGACTTCCGCCAGGCTTTTTCCCCTTTCCGGGTCTCGATCAATTCCTCGTGCTTTTCCAGTCCTTGGAGCAAGCGGCGCGTCTGAACACCGGAGCCGATGGTGAAGCGCAAGTAACCCTGGAGATTCGGGTCGTAGCTCCAGTCGCGCACTAGAATCCCCTCCGCGCGCAGACGCTGGGCGATCTCCGGCGCCCGCTCTCCCACGCGGGTCAGAATGAAATTCGCAGAACTGGGTACGTAAGGAATCCCCCGCGATTCGAGCCACCGATAGACGCGCGCGCGGTTGAGGTGAACTTGTGCCACGTATTTCTTCACATATTCTTCGTGCTGGATGGCAACTGAGGCGGCGGCCAGCGCGAGCGAATTCACCTGGAAAGGATTCTGAGCCCGATGCAGGAATTCCACAAGCTCCGGGTTGCCAAAGATAAAGCCCATACGCAACGCCGCCAATCCAAACGCTTTCGAAAACGTCCTGGATACTAGTAGATTCTCGTACTTTCTAATCCAGGGCAGAACCGTGTGGCGGGAATAGTCGAAATACGCCTCGTCGACTAAGACCAGAACATCCGGCGCGGATTCCAGGAGAGTCCGTAGTTCAGGCTTGGAAATCTCCGTCCCGGTGGGATTATTGGGGCTGCCGAGAGCGATCCACCGCGTCTTCCTGTTGATGGCTGCCACGACGGTACTGACCGGCAGGTGGAACCGTTCATCGTAGCGAACGCGCTCGACGGCGCCGCCCGCCACCTTGTGAAAGAATTCGTAAACCGGAAAAGTCGGAGCGGGCACCAGAAGTACATCTCCAGGATCGACAAAGGCGTCGCAGATCGCCTTGATGGCGTCATCGGTGCCGTTGGTGAGAAGCATCTCTTCCGGCTTGAAGCCGAAATAATCGGCCAAGGTCTGCCGACTCTCTCCGTACTCCGGGTAGCGCGTGAGCATTTCCGGCGTCAACGCGCGCCGCAGGGCACGAACGACTTCCGGGGCACATCCCACCGTGTTCTCGTTGAAGTCCAGGCGCAGTTTCCCCGCCCGCCCCTCCATAGGGGGACGGTACTTCTTCAATTGCTCGACTGCTTTGCGAGGCCGGAT
>CAWJHY010000053.1:0-138295 GCA_963842495.1 uncultured Acidobacteriota bacterium | reverse complement strand
AAAAGCCCCCCAGGCTGCACTTTTGTGGAGAACGAAGGGGCTGGAGAGTGTCAGTGCATCGGCACCGGCGGCGGCGGCTTCCCCCCCGGAAATGGCGGGCCCTGCTCGACCATCGCAGGCGCCGGCGGCGTCATCTCTCCGGACGTGATGGGATGCCCGAACCCATCCCCGGGTGGTGGTGCCCCCGGCCGCGGGAAATGCGATTTCGAAATCAGACCGGGAAGCATCGGCGCCTTGTGCGACGGGCAGGTTGAGGTGGCGAGATTCTTTTCCCACATGTTAGTTACGGGGAACGCTACATGCGAAGCGGAGAGCGGCACTTCTTATTGCACCGTCTCCGAAGGCGGCGATGTGACCATAGACAATCAGACGCCAGCCGAGGACTACGTCGATGCTGCAGGACAGCTCGTTTGCCAGGTTGATTTCTTCACTACGAAAGGCGGAAGTATTAACATGCAAATGAAAGTCACCTGGGCAAACACACCCATCAACGCGGCGGGACACTATCTAAGTAAATCGGCCAATGTACCTGTACAGTGTGAACACCGGAAAGGTGGGCCCATAACGGACTAGAATTCTCGGTGTGAGGCGGAGGGACTCAGTGCGCAGTCAATTCAGTGGCCTCAACATTTGGGCAGGCCCGGGCGCGCCTCTCCTAGTGAGGGGGATTTGCGACTGATCGAGCAGTCCTGGGGCGGTCGGATTCAAGGCGCGACTCGTGCGTACTGTGCGTCTTGCGTCAACCGTAATAGCGAAGGCCCTGTCCCGCGGCTGTGACACGTCGCTCAGTCGGCTACGAGATTGTCGGGCGGGGCCTCCCAGGCAAGCCGCGGCCATGATTTTCGATTCCGGACGGCGCCACTGACAGGCGACCTTTGGCGCCAAGAACTGGCGAGATCGAAGGGGGTCGTACTGAAATGTGGACGGGAGTTGGAGGGGTTCTCTGGGCGATAGTGCTGTACGTCTGCCCGCTGGCGTCAAGCATCGGCCAGGGCCCTGCTCAAGAGGCCGAGGTCCTGCCACTGAGGATAGCCGCCGAAGTGGGGCTTTCAGATTTCTGGCAAGTCACACGGGCGGAGGTTTCAGAGCGAACCTTCGGCGTAAGCGAGCGTCTCCAGGTTCGAAACGCTAGTGATGGGGACGTGGCAGGCGCACGTTTCTACGCCGAGTACTACGACGCCAAAAATCGGCGCTGCCTCACCGCTGTGTTCGATCTCAGTGAAAATCTGCAAGGGCAGCGAGGTGAGATGCGAAGCGGGGAGACGAGGGTGCTGTTCGCGGATACTGGCGGGCTTTTCCCGGGCTCCGCGCCCGAGGGCGTGAGCATCCGTCAGGTGGCCGAAGGCTCCGTGCTGCGGCCCTCGGGTGAGAGGCCTACCTTCGACGGCTACCTGCCAGTGACGGTCGCAGCGACGAGCCGACACGCGACGGACACTTGGCAGAGATTATGCCTCGAGCAAGAGGGGATTGTCGGAAGTCAACCCTTGGTAGACCTGTTGCTTGCGGAGGTGGATGTTGACGCAACGGGTCAGGTAGAAGCGACGCGTGTTGTCGAGGCGCGATCGCCGCAAATACTGTCATGGTTTTCGGAGTTCGCCCCGCACCTCCGCTTCCGCCCAGCCAGCGGGGGCGGCAGTCGGGAAAGTGCCCGCACTTTGTTGCTGCTGCGCGCCATGACCGCTTCTATGCATCCGGGCGCACTAGTGCCGCCGCCGCGCACCTCGATGTGGCTACGAAAATTCGTCGCAGACGCCCGGGGTAGCGATGTTCCATGGGTTAATGTCTTAATACTTGAGCCTCCCCCACCGGAGACGACATCCAGCGGCGATGCAAGAAATCCGGCCATGCCTCTGGCTCCGCCCACTTGCGTCGAGTACAATGGCATCGGAACGGAGTGGTCCATAAACATCCGTGTGCCCCATTAGCGCAATGGAGCAAGCGCAGACCTGGGGTCCAAGGTCTGCGGCTTTTGGTGTTGAATAATCTCACTCTTGTTGACATGTGGGCACGAACGTGGCCCAAGGAAAGGCCGCAGAGTCCCAACCCCAGGGACTCTGCGCTACGCGGCCCGCTCCGTTGACCGAGCCCCGCCATGAATAACCCATCAACCGGCGATGTGACCTGCCGGCGAAACGCCAACGTCGGCCGCCGCCCTCCTGGTTTCTCGCTTCTTGAGATTGATGATGGTGGTGACGCTGATCCTGATGGTGGCAACCATCTCCACCCCGATTTTCCGTACTGCCATCGTGCGGTCGCGTGAAGCTGTGTTGCGCGACCACCTTTACACGATGCGGGTTCTGATCGATGAGTTCACGCGGGATTATGGCCGTGCCCCGATGCACCTCGAGGAGTTGGTGGAGAAAGGCTATCTAGGGAGATTGCCCACCGACCCCTTCACCGGCTCGAACGAGACCTGGCAGGAGACCAAGGAAGACCAGCCGCTTTCGTCCAACCAAAAGACGCTGGGAATTGTCAACGTACACAGCGGTTCGGAGGAGACTTCCCTCGAAGGCACTCCGTACAACAGTTGGTGAGACTAGGATTCAGGATTCAGGAGTCAGGATTCGGGATTGAGGTTTCGGGACCCGGGCGGCGCGCCTTGGGCGGCGATTTGAGATTGCAAATTCCAGATTTCAAAAGCTTGAATCTCGGTTATGATTCCCAACGACCCAACGAGGTGTTTCTCTGGGCCTTTGGCCCACCCGAGGCAACGAAAATCAGGGTCGCCGCACTTGAGCAAGCGGGGGCCCACTGTCGGTCCAATGGGTTCCCGCTTGCGCGGGAATGACACCCGGGGTGCGATTTTCAGGAGAGACTGAATGATCTCGATTGCCCTGCTCATCATCGGCATAGTTTCAGGATTCGTCATTGCCTGGTTATGGGCTAAGGCCGGGTCAGCAGCCGTCGTCCAAAAAGTGCAAGTCGAAGCGGAAGGCCGCGTGAAGGCGGCGGAAGCTACCACCGCCGAAGTGCGGGCACAACTGACCGCGCAGCGCGGTTTATTCGAAGCCAAAGAAAAAGAAACTTCCAGCCTACAGCAACAATTGCGCGGCGAGAGCGAGCAAAAAGTCAAAGCCCAAACCGAACTCGAGCAATTGCAGCAGCGGTTGGAGGATCTGGCGGTCTTGCGCGAGCGAATGAAGACTGAGGGCGAAATGCGCGTCGCCGCAGAGACCAAGCTTCGGGAAGCGCAGGCGAGCCTGGAAGAACAGAAGAAGTTAGTTGGAGAGGCCAAGAAGAACCTGTCGGATGCGTTTCAGGCGTTGTCGGCGGAGGCGCTCAAGAGCAACAACGAGGCTTTCATTACTTTGGCGAGAAGCACCTTCGAGACCATTCAAGCTCAGGCGAAAGGAGACCTGGAGACTCGCCAGCAGGCTATTGACGCGCTGGTGGCTCCGCTTAAGGAATCCCTCAGCCGGTATGAAGCGCAGATCCTGGAGATGGAGAAAGCGCGTCAAAGCGCTTACGGCACGCTCGATGAGCAACTCCGGAACCTGGCCGCCACAAACCAGCTCTTGCAGGAAAAGACTTCCACGCTGGCAATCGTATTAAGGGGCGGAAGCCAGGCCCGGGGCCGCTGGGGGTGAAATGACCCTTCGGAACGTGGCCGAGTTGGCGGGCATGTCGGAGCACTGCGACTTCACCGAGCAGGAAACCTTTGCAGCCGAGTCAGGGCGGTTGCGCCCTGACATGATCGTAAGGCTGCCTGGCAACCGGCGTATCGCCGTCGATGCCAAGGTCCCGCTCCAGGCTTTTCTCGATGCCTCGGCCGCCACCAAAGAAGAGGAGCGGAAGGAGGCGCTCGAAAAACATGCCCAAAGCGTGCGCGCCTATATGAATCAGTTGGCCGCGCGCAGTTATTGGGAACAGTTGGAGCCCGCGCCGGAGGTTGTGGTGCTGTTTCTTCCCGGGGAGTCATTCTTTAGTGCGGCGCTCGAGCAGGACCGCACCCTGATTGAGGACGGACTTCGAAAGCGCGTAGTGTTGGCCACTCCCACGACACTTATTGCCTTGCTGTGGGCAGTAGCGTATGGGTGGAGGCAGGAGCAAATCGCGGAGAATGCTTGCGTCATCAGCGAATTGGGCAAGGAACTCCACGACCGGCTGCGGCCCTTCCTTGCTCACTTCCAAGCGATCGAATCGGCTCTGACGAAAGCGGTTGATTCGTACAATAAGGCGGTGGGTTCACTGGAAGGGCGCGTGCTGCCTGCGGCCAGAAGACTGAAAGAGCTTGGAGCCGCCACAGGCGATGAGCTACCTGTCATTGAACCAGTGGACGAGACGCCCCGCACCCTGACCGCCGCCGAAGGGAACCTGGATGAGAGCGCGCCGAAGCCCGGTCCGCAGGAGACCGTCGAGAGCCAGTAGTCCCTCAATTCCCCGCTGCTTTTAAAACCATTGTGCCGAAGGCACCTTGGAGTGCGGCGGCTTGACGCCGCCTTGGGATTATCATGGGGGAGGAGTTACACAACGCGTCGGTCCCACCCGTTAGAGTTCTGGTCATGAAAAGTTTCGGTCGGCGCCGTGCGAAGGCGGCGTCAAGCCGCCGCACTCCAAGGCACTTCGCGCGTGTTCGTGGTTGGAGTTTTCGGAGTGGTTGGGAAAAGCCCCTAAAAAACTTCGGGGATGCATCGCTGCATCCCCGAGAGTTCCTTTCGGATTCTGGAAAGAACTTACCTCTTCTTTTTTGCTTTCTTTTTCGTTGCCATTCTATTCTCCTCCAAACTTTTTGAAATTCACGCCAGCGTTGCTGGCGGAGCGCGTATTCAATCTCATGTATAGTGACACAGCATTATCTTGTCAAGAGGAAAGTGAAGTTTGCGTGAAAAAAAATACAAAAACGGGATTCGATTGATTGAAAAATAGAAATAGGCCGAGAGTTTTTCGAGTGATCGATGTCTGAGCTGGGCTTCGTTGACCTCCTCCACGCAGTCGCGCGCGACGCCAACGGCGCCCGGAGAGCATGAAATGTCATTCCCGGCGGAGCGAGGACTCTCGCTCTGCGCCGGATGCACCCGGAACGAAACATCAGGGCGA
This sequence comes from uncultured Acidobacteriota bacterium, assembly GCA_963842495.1. Lineage (GTDB taxonomy): Bacteria > Acidobacteriota > Terriglobia > UBA7540 > UBA7540 > CAVROP01. The sequence continues at coordinate 133,258 of CAWJHY010000053.1, read as the reverse complement.
GATTCCTCGTTCGCTCGGAACGGCACGGACTCTCATGGTTGTGAATGACGGACGTTCTAAACGGGAATATAATAGGCAACGACGCGGAACTTTAGAATTGCATCCAAGAGACATGGCAACAATATCGACAGTCAGCGAGCCTCAGCCCGTCCCGCCGTACTCGACTGCAAGCCGAAAGCGAACCTACTTCCTTCTCGGAATGCTCTTCTGGGCGCTGACGAGTGTGCCTGGTTCGAGCCAGCAGAACCCCGAGCAGACGCCTCCAGCGACCTTAAAGGTGTCGACGGAAGTGGTGAACGTGTACGCGGTGGTAGAGGATAAGAAGAAGCACCTGATCGCGGACTTGAAGAAAGAGGACTTCGAAGTTCAGGAAGACGGCGTGCCCCAGGAGATCCGCTATTTCTCACGTGAAACGGAGACACCTCTGACCATGGGAATCATGGTGGACACCAGCCCAAGCCAGGGAAGGGTGTTGGGCATCGAGCAGGAGCAAGCCGACGCTTTTCTGCACCAGGTGATGCGCCCCAAGGACCTGGCCTTCGTCCTGCACTTCGACGTTGACGTGGAGCTTCTCCAGGATTTCACGGCCGATCAAAAGCTGCTCGCTCACGCCATCGATGAAACCGTGATTAATGGCGGTGGCCATGGGGTGATGCCGGGGCCCTTTCCCACCAGTGACACCGGTGGCGCCACCCACCTTTACGACGCCGTCTACCTGGCATCGAACGAACTGTTGAAGGACGAAGTCGGCCGCAAGGTGCTCATTCTCCTGACCGATGGCGAAGACCAAGGCAGCAAGGTCAAGATCGAGACCGCCCTTGAGGCGGCGCAAAAGTCGGATGTGATCAACTATGCCGTCAATATCGTTGATCGTTCATTTTACGGGATACGCTCAATTGGCTTCAGTGGGGATTCCGCTCTCAGAAAGCTCTCCGACGACACCGGTGGACGCGTCCTCCAAGTGAACAAAACCAAGGATACGGCGGCGGCGTTTCAGGAAATCGCCAACGAGCTGCGGACTCAATACCTGATCGGGTATACGCCCACCAACACCAAGCACAATGGAGCCTTCCGCAAGATTCGGGTGCAAATTCACAACTCAGACTACAAGGTGCAGGCGCGGCGGGGTTACTACGCACCCACGGAGTAGGGATCAGGTTACAGGGAATAGCGAACAGCGAATAAGCGCGGCGCGTAGCTGATTCTGGGTTCGCTAGTGCCTTTTCGCTGTAACTTGTTCCCTGTTCCCTACTGAGATAAGGCGAAATAGCCGTCCTTAGCGCGGATATGCAGGGAGTTGTTGACCGGCTGGATAGTGATTCTGCGGAAGGTTCCGTCGTGGGCGGTATTCGTTGAGACGTAAGCCAAGCTGTACTGGCTGCGGAGTTCGCGGGCAATCTCCTGGAAGTTGGCGGCTAAATCACCCGCCTCGAAGGGGAAAAAGGGATGGCCGCCCGTATCCTTTGCCAACATTTTCAGGACTTGGTCCCCTTTCCCTTCTGCGCCGCTGCGGTTGGTGCCGATTGTAAAAATAGTAACCTCGGCCTTCTGCGCCATGGCGATGGCTTCGTCCCGGGTGTGCACGCTTTGATTATCCTGTCCGTCGCTGATGACGATCATGACCCGGCGCAGGTAAGGCTCCGGGGGCGGAAAGATATAAAGTTTCTCCTTGCAGGCAAGGTAAATTGCATCGTAGAGGCTCGTAACCCCACCCGCTCGCAGACTCTGAATAGCGTTCGAGAGTTTTTCGACGTTGTCCGTGTAGTCCTGAATGAACTGGGGCTCCACATCAAATGCCTCCACGAAGGCCGAATCTTTGCCGGGGCGCAGCACTTCGGTAAGGAAATCGACAGCGGCGTCCTGCTCAAAGTGCAGCCGGTCGCGAATGCTGTTGCTTGTATCGATCAACATCCCTATGCGCAAGGGTAGATCCGTCTCGCGGCTGAAGAAGCGGATCTCCTGGGGCTTGCCGTCTTCGAAAATCTTGAAATCGTCTTTAGTGAGGTCGGTGACGAGCTGGTTCTTCTTGTCGGTAACTGTCGCGAGCATTTGCACCAACTCAACGCGCACCTGAATCCGACTCTGGTCGCCGGCAACTTGAGGATTGTTGGCGGTGGGGCTGGCAGGCCCGGCGGGAGGCTGCTGGGCGAAAATCCGTCCCAGCGGCAGGCATAACAACAGAAGAACCAGGAAAAGTGTTCTCATCCGCGACTTCTCCAATACACCTAACAATTATAGGAGCCCTCGGCAGGCCGGTCAATTCTATGCTAGGGCAGGGTGCTCGAGGTGTGAGCTAGATCAAATTCGTGGCGGCTGTGCCGAAAACCACGTCACCCCCGCGCACGTGGGAATCCAGTAGTTCCCTGACGGATCATGGACTTCTGCTTCTGCGGCGGTGACGAATGCTGGCTTTCAATGTGCAGCAGCTGGTTCCTTGACTGACCATGGCTCCCCGCTTCTGCGGAAGTGACGAATGCTGACTTTCAAGGTGATGTAGCTTGGTTTGGGTCTGCTGTCGCTTTAAGGGCGTATAGGAGTTTTTCGAAGCGCTTTGACGTCACCTCGCGTGAAGTGACTAATCCCCGCTCGAATTTGAAATTCAATACGCTGGTGGATTCGAGACCCATCCTGACCAAGGCAGGGACGTCGATTCCGGCCTCAGCCGTATCGAGCTGCTCGGTCTGGGCAAAGATGGCGGGGGCGCGAGGCATGAAGCGCGGGCAGCAGTCCTCAAAGGGTTCACAGGAGATTTTGTAGGTCCCGATGTGCCGGGCCAACCGCAGTATTTCAGCTTTGTCGTCGCCTGCCAGTGGGCGGTAGAGGGGCAAGTCGAGCCCGTGGTCGATGGCCGCCAGGTTATGCAAGGTCTGCGAGGCCACCTGCGACACGCTATCGCCGGTCACCAGGCCCAGGGCGCGCTCGGCGCGAGCGATCTCTCGCGCAATGCGCGCCATCATGCGCCGGTACAGCAGCACGCGAAAGCTCTCTTGCGCGCGCGCAACGATCTGGCGCTGGATCGCCTCAAAACCAACCAGGTAGAGCCGGGAAGTAAACTGGTAGGGCGTAAGCGTCCGAACGATCTCCTCTGCCACGCCTCTTGATGAATCCCGCGAAGGCGAGGGGTTTCCGTAGAAATGCACGAAAGCGGCATGACAACCGCGACGCATCATTTTGTAGGCCGCCACCGCGGAATCGAACCCGCCCGAAAGCAACACGATGAGCCGGCCGCTGGTGAGGGCAGGCAGACCGCCGGCACCGTCCACACGGTCTGCATAGATGAGTGTCTTCCCAGGCACCACCTCGACCCAGCAAGTCGCTTGGGGGTTGCTAAGATTCACCTGAACGCTGGGGTCCATGGCGCGCAGATGGTCCAGGATGACTCGCCCAAGTTGGCGCTCCAGGTCCATGGAATGCATGCCACATCCCGTGGCTGCAATCTTGGCGCGGACCGCGAAGTTGCGCGGATTCTTCTCCGCCATCAAAGCGCAAGCCACGGGACCCATGTCAGCAAGCGAACTCGGCACTTCGCGCGCCGAGGCGATATAGGCGAGTCCGAAGACGCGGCGTAAACGCTCCAGAATAGCAGGCGCGGCCGATTCATCCCCGGGGACTAGTAGGAAGCGTTCGGCAAGGCTCTCCAAGGATTGGACGGGCAAGTCGGCAAGGCTCTGCTTGACGGCGGAACGCAGCCGGCTGAGAAAGTAGTTCTTATTCCCTCCTTTGAGCCAGATTTCGTGATAGTGGAGAATGAAGACCCGGTTCATGATTTCCGCCAATCCTTGAGGATCTCTCGCGCCGCGTTGTGGCCTGGCGCTCCCGTCACTCCTCCTCCGGGATGCGTGCCCGAGCCACACAAATAGAGGCCGCGGATGGGCGTGCGATATTGCGCCCAACCCGGAACCGGCCGAAGGAAATAAAGCTGGTCGGTGCCCATCTCGCCCTGAAAAATATTCCCGCCCGTCAGGCCGTACTCCTCTTCGAGGTCCAGCGGTGAGAGTACGTGGCGATGCAGCACCAACCCTTTGAATCCCGGAGCATACTCCTCGATCAGGTCCATCACGCCGTCGGCGTAGCTCTCCTTAAGACCGTGCCAACTGCTGGCGACCTCTGGAGACAGCGTATAAGGCGCGTATTGCAGGAATATGTTTGCGACGTGCTTCCCCGGCGGCGCGAGGGAGGAATCATAAGTGGTTGGAATGGTGATCTCGAGCATTGGCCGCCGGCTGGGGCGCCCATACTTTGAGTCGTCGAAGGCTCGCTCGATGTATTCGAGCGTAGGACAGATGTGAATTGTGGTCTTGTGATGCGGCGCGAGCTGCGAGCCCGGAAGGCACTTGAAGTCGGGCAGGCCATCCAGGGCGAGGTTAATCTTCATCGATACACCCTCACTCTTGAATGCTCGGACGGCGCCCAGAAATTCCTTGTCCAGGTGACTCGACTCGACAAGTTTGAGGAAAGTCCGCTTGGGGTCCACGCCGGACACGACAATCCTGGCACGGATTTCCTCGCCGCCCTCCAGCATGATGCCGGCGGCCCGGCCGCCTTGGATCAGCACTCTCTTCGCCCGCGCTCCGGTGCGAATTTCCGCACCTCGGCTGCGCGCCGAATCAGCCATGGCCTGCGTGATGCTGCCCATGCCTCCACGAACAAATCCCCACAGTCCACGCTTTCCACCCACGCCTCCCATGCAATGATGCATAAGGACGTAGGCTGTGCCGGGCGTGTAGGGACCACCCTTGGTACCAATCACACCATCAGTGGCCAGGGCCGTCTTGAGCTGCTCCGATTCGAACCAAGGATCGAGAAAATCCTTCACGCTTTGGGTCAGGATGCGAAGGTGGCCGACGCGTTCCTCTTTCGGCATCCTGCTGAGCCCCAACCCTAGCCTGGCGAGGCTCCGCCAATCATCGAACCCTCGGGGGACCAGGCTAGGTGGCGTCTGGAGCAGCAGCGGCTCGATAAAGCGCGCCAGCCGATCGATGTGATCTTCATAGCGCGGGTAAACCTCAGCGTCGTGAGCGGAGAATTTCGCAATCTCCTCGCACGTCGCACGGGTGTCCGACCACATCAGCAGATAGCGCCCGTCAGGAAATGGGCTGAAGAAGGCCGGGTCTTTAGGATAGACATGATACCCAAACCGCTCCAGCTCCAATTCGCGAATGACTTTGTCCTGGAGCAAGCTGCAAAGATAGGAAGTCGTCGAGAACTTGAAGCCGGGGAAGATTTCCTCCGTGACGCAAGCGCCCCCCACCACGCGTCGGCTCTCGAGCACTAACACGCGAAGCCCCGCGCGCGCCAGGTAGCCGGCGGTTACAAGGCCGTTATGGCCACCGCCGATGATAATCGCGTCATAGGGTTTAGTCATGATGAGCTATAATTCTAAACGCCAGCTTAACCGAATTCCAAGACAGTGGCGAGCTTTTGTAGGGGCGCCCCGGCGAGTTGACGGGTTGCCCGACCTCGTAGCGAAAGGCTGACTGCTCTATGGGACGAATCCCCATGCTCAAAGTCGCCATCCTCAGTGCATGGCTTATGCTTACGCCGGTCATGTGGTTCGCCGCCACCAAGTCATTTTCCACTGTGGACCGCGTTCTCCGCACTGCCAACCCTCAATTCACCGAAGCTACCAAGGGGATGGCCGAGGGACAGGCTCGGGTGGTGCTGCGGCACTTGGCTTCGGAAATCAACCGCTCATTTTTCTGGGGCTACGGTTTGGCCCAGATCGTTTTAGGCGGCGTGCTGGTCTTGCTTCTTTGGCGCGCAACCCCACGAGATACGCTCGGATTTGGAGTGGTGTGCTTCATGCTGGGTCTGGTCCTGATCCTCACGCTAGTGCTCACGCCAATGATCGTCTCCCTGGGACGAAGCATCGATTTTGTTCCCCGCAACCCACCTCCGCCCGTCATGCCGCGCTTCTGGGCGCTGCACGGAGCTTTCACCGGCTTGGATGGCGTGAAGTTCCTGGCGGGCCTGGGCCTGCTGGTTCGCTGGATTCTGCGAGGGTAGGAGCAGGCAAGAGGGAACAGGGAGTAGGGAATAGGGAACAGGGCACAGCCAACAGGAACTGTTCTCTGTTCCATATTCCCTGTACCTGATCTTCAGCTCGCCCGCCGCCTTCTCCAGTGGGATAGTCTTGCTCCAGAACATATCAATTATCGACGGTGCACTCAGTGTCAGTGGTCGCCAAAAAGCGCCCAAGCGCCGCGTTCACCTGCTCCGGTTTCTCGAGCATCGGGTAGTGGCCGACTCCAGCCAGCAGCTCGTACTGTAATCGGGGCAGGGTCTTCTTAATGAGATCGACGAAGCGTTTGGGATTCCAGAACGCGCTGAATATCGCGAAGGCGGGAATGTCCAGCGTCTCGTGCTGGAAGAGCCGGGGGTCGGCAAGACCCTCCATGCAACTTGCCAGTACGTGTTGGGGAGTCGAGAGGATACTTTCGGTGACTGTCTCTCGGACAGCCGCGGGGGTCTCCGGGACGTAGAGTTGGTTGACAAAACTCCGGACCTTAGCCTCATAATCCGGCGCCCGGAACTCTTCCGCGCGCTTGCGCAGCCCGGCGATCTGCTGGTCGACATCAATGGGCATGCTGAATGCGGCATCGACCCAGACCAGCGCGACAATCTTCTCCGGCCAGCGGCGCGCATACTCGTACGCAACTATCCCGCCCAGACTATGCCCCACGGCAACGACCTTCGGCGCCTGCACTTGTTCGACCACGGCGTTCACCGCGCCCAGAAACAGGTCGATGTTGTACGGAATGTCCGGCTTGTCGCTGCCGCCATGACCTGGGAGGTCGATGAGCAGTACTCGATAATGCGGCGCTAGCACGCGAGCCTGGTTTACCCATAGCGAGGTGCCACACCCCCAGCCGGATAGGAAGATCACGGGAGTCGCGCCGGAGCCGAAGCTGCGGTAGTGAACGCGGCGGCCATCCAGATTCGCGAACCGATCGTCCGCAGGCGGTGAACTCTTCATCAGGCTCAATGGTGAAGTACTCATGGTGGGCCCTCCTTCCGCCCTCCGTCGTCACCAGGCTGGCGGCTACGCTCCTGTTTGTGAAAATGAGCGATGATCGTCAAGCACTTTAGCATTCCATGGCTCCCGGTACAACCGCTCGCTGGAGCCGGATTTGTTGACGCCCTTGGGCCAACCACAAGGGTTGCCCGCACTTTGCCTCCGAGGTATATTGCTGCTCGGGAGTGCCGGTGGCGCCGCACGAAATAAAAACGATTTGTGTGAAGTTCTGAGGGGCAGGAGTCAGGATTCAGAACTGAGAAGTACAGCCCTCTCCCCCTTGGGGGAGAGGGCGGCCCGCTGTCCCGATGCACTTCATCGGGAAGCAGGCCGGGTGAGGGGGTCTGTCGCAACGCGAGAGGCACCGCAGACCTTGAAAAGCAGGTCCGCGCTACGCGTCTTCCTCCGCCTGCCTCTCCTCTTGCTCTGCAAGGTAGGCTTCAATCCCTTCCACATGTTCCAAATAATAAACGATGGCGCGATAGACGTCCCCAAGGGCCAGCGAGGGGAAGCGTTGTTGGATTTGCTCAGCGGTGGCGCCCTGTTTGAAATGCTGCACGACAAGGTCAATACGCACCTCAGACGATCCTACTCGAATCGTCCCGTCGACCCAGAATTTGAGAGCCGGGGGAGGGATTCTGGCTAAGGCATTCATAGCGGCCATTATACAACGGGGTGGAACTTATTCCCGCGTACACGCGAATCCACTGCCCACCGCGAAGGCGCTGAGACGCAGAGAAGAGTCATTAGTGCCTCGTGCCTCTGTGGTGAGCCACGCCTTTCCGAGTCTCCGAACAAGCCAATCAGTTAGCTGATCTCTTTCCAACGGTCATGGAAGGGCTTTTTTGCCAGGGCCGGTACGTCTCGCGCATCGGTCCAGCGGGACGCGGGGTAGAGCGGCACCTTCCGAATCCAACCGGAGCGAGCGAGCAGGAACTGGCCCCAGCGCGCCATTCGCCCGCCCAGCCGATAAGCCCAGGGGCGAGAGAATGCCCAGGCCCACAAGCGCATCATGGTCTTCTCGTGCAGCAGAGCGCCTTTGGCCCGGGGAGTTGGAACATGTTCCTGAACTTCACTCCGCAAGTGCAGCAAAAGGTCGGGAATGTTGATTTTGACGGGACAGACTTCGCGGCAGGCGCCGCAAAGCGAAGAGGCGAAGGGCAGTTCTCGCGCCTGGTCAAGGCTGGTGAATTGAGGAGTAACCAACGCCCCGATCGGGCCGCTGTAAACCCAGCCGTAAGCATGTCCTCCAATCTTTCGGTAAACCGGGCAAATGTTGAGGCAGGCGCCGCAGCGGATGCAGTAAAGGGCTTCGCGCATCTTGGGGTCCGCCAGCGTCGCCACGCGCCCGTTGTCCACCAGCACCACGTGCATCTCCTCCGGACCGTCCTCACCCGGCCGCCGCGGGCCGCTGAGTAAAGACGTGTAGGTCGTCAGCTTTTGCCCCGTGCCGGAACGCCCCAGCATGCGCAGGAAGACACCCAGATCCGCAAAACGCGGGATCAGTTTCTCGATGCCCACCAGCGCCACATGCACTCGCGGCGCCGTGGTGCAAAAACGGATGTTCCCCTCGTTTTCGATCAACACCACCGTGCCGGTTTCCGCCACCAGGAAGTTGGCGCCGCTCAGTCCCATTTCCGCCCTGGCAAACCTTTCGCGAAGCGCCTGGCGCGCAATCTTCGTCAAGCGTTCCGGCACCTCGGTGCGCTCCGACTGAAGGTTTTTCGCGAAGAGTTCCGACACGTCATGCCGGGTCAGATGAATGGCGGGGGCCACGATGTGGGCGGGCCGGTTGCCCTCGAGTTGGATAATGAACTCGCCCAAGTCAGTCTCAACGGGATGAATTCCTTGCGCCTCGAAAGCGTGGTTCAGCTCCACCTCTTCCGCCACCATCGATTTCGCCTTCACAATTTCTCGCGCCCCGCATTGCCGCGCGATTTCCAGAACGATCCGGCAAGCCTCATCCGCGGTCTCAGCCCAGTGCACCTTGCCGCCGTTCCGCTCCACCTTTTCGGCGAATTGTTCGAGGTAAAAGTCCAGGTGCTCGATCACTTCCTGCTTCAACTCGCGAGCCCGTTCGCGCAGCCGTTCCCAGCCCGGCACTTCGCTGATCGCTTCCAAGCGGTGGGTATAAAGACGTAGCGTGGAGGAACGATAAGCCTCCTGAAGATGCGGGTCGGCAAGGTTCTTGCTGCCCAGCTCGTGAACTTCGTTACTGTGAACGCCCGTGTCAGACATAGTCGAGAGTCGAAAGTCAAAAGTCGAAGGTCAAAGCAAGCGATTTCCAATTCCCTCTCCCCCTTGGGGGAGAGGGTGGCCCGCGGCCGGTGGTTTCATCAGTCCGTCAGCTGACGGAGCCGGGTGAGGGGGTCTCCCGCTTACTTTTGCGCCAGCACCTCCGCCAAATGCATCGTCTTGAGCGCCAATCCCTGGCGATGAATCATCCCTGCGAGGTGCATCAAGCACCCGGAGTCATTGGCGACCAGGTACTCGGCCTTGGTCGCGGTGGCAAAACCAAGTTTGTCCTGGCCCATGGCTGCCGAAACTTCGGGAAACTTGACGGCAAACGTCCCCCCAAAGCCGCAGCACACCTTATACCCTTCCATCTCCACGAAGTCGATGCCCCGCACGTTGCTCAGTAGCTTGCGCGGCTGCTGCTCGACGCCCAACTCGCGCAGAAGGTGGCAGGAATCGTGGTAGGTGACGCGATGGGGGAAGCTCGCCCCAACATCCTCAACCTTCAAGACGTTCACCAGGAATTCCGAGAATTCGAAAAACCTGTCGCGCAGTTGCCGGCATTTTTTGAGGCGATCCGGGTTGTTGGCGAACAGCTCGGGGTAGAACACGCGCACCATCGAAGTGCAGGAGCCGGAGGGGCACACCACGTAGTCCGCATCATCAAAAAGGTCGAGAACTTTGGAAGCTACGACGCGGGCTTCATCCCGGTAACCGGTATTGAACGCCGGCTGGCCACAGCAAGTTTGGGCTGGATTGAAAGTAACTTCGACATCCAGGCGCCGCAGGATCTTGACGACGGACTCTCCAACTTGCGGAAAGAACTGGTCACCTATACACGTCACAAACAACGCCGCACGAATTTTCGACATCCGAAACCTCTCGAAGTTCTCACGCTATTAGAAAACTCGGCGGGGGTCAAGAATCAAAATCGCGTCGAATGAACCATCGAGGCGCTGAGACACTGAGGAAGGCCCATGTCTTAAGCCCTCCGTGCCTCTGTGTCTCTGTGTCTCTGTGGTGAACAGCGGGCTTTCCGCACTTCACCGCAGCGGCACGGGTCGTGGAGTCGACTTCTCGACTACCCAGGGAACTTCAGCCGCGCGCTGATGGCTTGAATTTGGTCGAGGGATTTGGTCTTCTCGAGCGCAGCGATCTGCAACGCGATGTTGCCAATGGTTGTGGACTCACTCGGCCCGCGTAGAACTTCCCGCCCCGTCAGTTCTTGGGTCAGACGGTTGAGGGTTTCGTTCTTGACGCCGCCGCCCACGATGCAGATGCGTTCGATCGGCTTGCCGGTCAACGCCTGAAGGTCCTTGATCACTTTGGCGTACTGCCGCGCCAGGCTGCGGAAAATAATGGCCGCAATCTCCTTGGGCTGAGTCTCCTCGTCGAACCCGTGCGCTTTGAGAGCGGCATTGATGCGGGCAACCATGTTGCCCGGCGCAAGGAAGGTTGCCGCCTCCGCATCGAAAGATGGCCCGACCGCGGGAGCTTCCGAACATTGCTGCGCCAGATCGGCGGGCGTCAACTCCAGCCCTTGCGTTCTCCACTCCCGCAAACACTCCTGAAGCAGCCACAATCCGATCACGTTGCGCAGGAATCGGATGCTGCCCGCAGTCCCGCCTTCGTTGGTAAAGTTCTGTTCATAGGAGTCGGCGGTCACCACCGGGCCGGGAACCACCATGCCCACCAGGGACCATGTCCCGGAGCTGATGAACGCCAGCTTTTCATGCGGGAAAGGTATGCCTGCCACGGCTGCGCCGGTATCATGGCAAGCCGGCGCGATGACTTGCACGTTTGACAGGCCAAGGTCCGTGGCGAGTTCTTTGCGCATCTTCCCCAGCGGCGTCCCCGGCGGCGCGATGGATGGGAACTTCTCCAGGTTGAGTTTAAGCGCCCGGGTCAACTCCTCCGACCATGACCGCTTGTGGACATCGAGGAGTTGAGTGGTGCTGGCTTCGGTGTACTCGGCCATCGCAACTCCCGAGAGCCGGTAGAGGAAATACTCCGGCAGGGTGAGCCACTTTGCCGCGCGGTCCCACTCCGAAGGGAATTCGGCGATGTGCGCCATCAACTGGAAAACCGTGTTGAAAGGAAGAAGTTGAATTCCAGTGATTTCGTATAAGCGCTTCTGCGGAATCAGCTCAAAAACGCGCTCCATTTGAGGGAGATTTCTGGCGTCGCGGTAGCAGTAGGATCGGCCGACGCGATTCATAGTTCGGTCGAGCAGAACGTAATCCACGCCCCAGCCGTCGACACCCACGCTGGCGATGCGGCCCGCGGCTTTGGATGCGGCCCGCTGAAGTCCTTTGACGATCTCCTGCCAGAGGCGGTCCAAATCCCATACCAGGTGGCCCGCCTCTTCGCGCGCGCCATTGGGAAAACGGTGGACCTCTTCCAGAATTCCTTCCTCCCCCGTCCAACGGCAAAGGACCACACGGCCACTCTCTGCTCCAAGATCAGTTGCCACAATGTGTGTGCCGGTTTTCATGGTCGCCATTCCTTACCAGATTGTAAGAGCGGTCCTTGCGGCCGACCTCGCGCAACCACAAGGGTTGCCCCTACAACGCGCTACGCGTAGCTTCCGCCCGCCGCCTGGTTCCGCTCGGCGCGCTCACGCTCGATGCGTTGCATGTAGCCGGACTCGCGGAAAGCACCCAAGGGGTCTTCCGGCAGGCCTTTGGAGCGTCTCCACTCACGGATTACCGGTCGCACATCCGTCGAGAAGGCTGCTTTGAGACATTCTTCGGCGTCGACGAGTTCGCACTTCTGCTGGTGGCGAGCCAGGCTCTCGTGATCGACCAGTGTAGCCTTGGCATACAGTTCCTGGGCGGTCACCGCCGTCTGGATCATTTCTTCGATCTTGCCTTTCAGGTTGTGGCTCTGGTCGATCATGTAGGCGATGTCCGCGCGCCGTCCGGCCTCCCACTCGAAGTAGAGGATTCCGTGGAAGATGCGAAAGATCTGGTAAGGGTCGATCGAACCCAGCGTCAGATCATCGTCAGCGTATCGGCGGTCATTAAAATGGAAGCCGCCCAGCATGTCCTCGCTCAGGAGCCAGGTCACGATTTGCTCGATATTCTGGGCTTGGTAGTGATGGCCCGTATCCACAAGTACCTTCCCCCTTGGACCGGCCGCGCGCGCCAACAGCAAAGCCATGCCCCAGTCGGCAATGTCCGTGTGATAGAAGGCCGGCTCAAAAGGTTTGTACTCCACCAGCAGTCGCTGCGTCGATGAGAGCTGCGCGTGGCTGGCCTTCAAACCCTCTGCGAACCACTCTTTCCTCTGCCGGATATTGGCGGTACCCGGATAGCACGATCCGTCCGTAAACCACAGGGAGATGTCCCGGCTCCCTGTCTGCTTCCCGATCTCGATGCAATCCAGAATGTGCTGCAATGCCGCTTGGCGCACTGCGGGATCGGGATTCGCCAGCGATCCGTATTTGTAAATCTGATCCTGGAAGACGTTGGGGTTGATCGCGCCGACGCCAACGCCGTATTTGGCGGCGTACCCTTTCACTTCATTCGTGCTCTTGAGTCCTTCCGGGAAATCCCAGAGGACATGCACGGCCACGGTGGGACAGATGCCTGTAAAGTGATGAACTTGCCCGGCATCACTAAACTTCTCTTCGGTGGACGTGGCTGCGCCCAGTTGGGTGAATTTGCCAAAACGCGTACCGGTGTTGGCGAACCCCCACGAGGGTAATTCAATTCGGAATGTTTCTAAATTCTTCCAGAGAGTCGGTTCGGACGAGCCTTTGGACATGCTGCACCTCCATTGGGTTGGAGCCACATAGTACTGGTTTGGCTTAAGCTTAGTCAAGGCGGCCGCGCGCTGATGGCTTGAATCTGGTCGAGGGATTTGGTCTTTTCGAGCGCAGCGATCTGCAACGCGATGTTGCCAATGGTTGTGGACTCACTCGGCCCGCGTAGAACTTCCCGCCCCGTTAGTTCTTGGGTCAGACGGTTGAGGGTGTCATTCTTGACGCCGCCGCCCACGATGCAGATGCGTTCAATCGGCTTGCCGGTTATCGCCTGAAGGTCCTTGATCACTTTGGCGTACTGGCGCGCCAGGCTGCGGAAAATAATGGCCGCAATCTCCTTGGGCTGAGTCTCCTCGTCGAACCCGTGCGCTTTGAGAGCGGCATTGATGCGGGCAACCATGTTGCCCGGCGCAAGGAATGTTTCCGCCTCCGCATCAAACGATGGCCCGATCGCGGGAGCTTCCGAACATTGCTGCGCCAGGTCGGCTGGCGTCAATTCCAGCCCTTGCGTTTTCCACTCGCGCAGACACTCCTGAAGCAGCCACAATCCGATCACGTTGCGCAGGAATCGGATGCTGCCCGCAGCCCCGCCTTCGTTGGTAAAGTTCTGTTCATAGGAGTCGGCGGTCACCACCGGGCCGGGAACCACCATGCCCACCAGGGACCATGTCCCGGAGCTGATGAACGCCAGCTTTTCATGCGGGAAAGGTATGCCTGCCACGGCTGCGCCGGTATCGTGGCAAGCCGGCGCGATGACTTGCACGTTTGACAGGCCAAGGTCCGTGGCGAGTTCTTTGCGCATCTTCCCCAGCGGCGTCCCCGGCGGCGCGATGGATGGGAACTTCTCCAGGTTGAGTTTAAGCGCCCGGGTCAACTCCTCTGACCATGACCGCTTGTGGACATCGAGGAGTTGGGTGGTGCTGGCTTCGGTGTACTCGGCCATCGCAACTCCCGAGAGCCGGTAGAGGAAATACTCCGGCAGGGTGAGCCACTTTGCCGCGCGATCCCACTCCGAAGGGAATTCGGCGATGTGCGCCATCAACTGGAAAACCGTGTTGAAAGGAAGAAGTTGAATTCCAGTGATTTCGTATAAGCGTTTTTGCGGAATCAGCGCATAAACGCGCTCCATTTGAGGGAGATTTCTGGCGTCGCGGTAGCAGTAGGAGCGGCCGATGCGATTCATCGTTCGGTCGAGCAAAACGTAATCCACGCCCCAGCCGTTGACGCCCACGCTGGCGATGCGGCCCCCGGCTTTGGATGCGGCCTGGTGAAGTCCTTTGACGATCTCCTGCCAGAGGCGGTCCAAATCCCATACCAGGTGGCCCGCCTCTTCACGCGCGCCATTGGGAAAACGGTGGACCTCTTCCAGAATTCCTTCCTCTCCCGTCCAACGGCAAAGGACCACACGGCCACTCTCTGCTCCAAGATCAGTTGCCACAATGTGTGTGCAGGTTTTCATGGTCGCTGTTCCTTCTGTATTCGGCGAGTGGCGGAGTCAAGAGTCGAAAGTCGAGAGTTGAAAGTCAAGATAGACTCCCCCTTCGTTAACAGCCGTGGGGTAGTTGGATAAGCACTCGTGGGTTCGGTTCCCCGGCCCCACTTTCCCAGCGGAGGAGCCCTTTTGTTCCCTCCCCTACTTTCGACTCTCGACTCTCAACTTTCGACTTTTGAATTATCGACTCTTCGACAAGCTACGCGTAGCTTCCGCCCGCGGCCTGGTTCCGCTCAGCGCGCTCACGCTCGATGCGTTGCATGTAGCCGGACTCGCGGAAAGCAACCAAGGGGTCTTCCGGCAGGCCTTGGGAGCGCCTCCACTCGCGGATTACCGGTCGCACATCCGTTGAGAAGGCTGCTTTGAGACACTCTTCGGCGTCGACGAGTTCGCACTTCTGCTGGTGGCGAGCCAGGCTCTCGTGATCGACCAGTGTAGCCTTGGCATACAGTTCCTGGGCAGTCACCGCCGTCTGGATCATTTCTTCGATCTTGCCTTTCAGGTTGTGGCTCTGGTCGATCATGTAGGCGATGTCCGCGCGCCGTCCGGCCTCCCACTCGAAGTAGAGGATTTCGTGGAAGATGCGAAAGATCTGGTAAGGATCAATCGAACCCAGCGTCAGATCATCGTCAGCGTATCGGCGGTCATTAAAATGGAAGCCGCCCAGCATGTCCTCGCTCAGCAGCCAAGTCACGATTTGCTCGATATTCTGGGCTTGGTAGTGATGGCCCGTATCCACAAGTACCTTCCCGTGTGGACCAGCCGCGCGCGCCAACAGTAAAGCCATGCCCCAGTCGGCAATGTCCGTGTGGTAGAAGGCCGGCTCAAAAGGTTTGTATTCCACCAGCAGCCGCTGCGTCGATGAAAGCTGCGCGTGGCTGGCCTTCAAACCCTCTGCGAACCACTCCTTCCTCTGCCGGATATTGGCCGTACCCGGATAGCACGATCCGTCCGTAAACCACAGGGAGATGTCCCGGCTCCCTGTCTGCTTCCCGATCTCGATGCAATCCAGAATGTGCTGCAATGCCGCTTGGCGCACGGCAGGATCGGGATTCGCCAGCGATCCGTATTTGTAAATCTGATCCTGGAAGACGTTGGGGTTGATCGCGCCGACACCCACGCCGTATTTGGCGGCGTACCCCTTCACTTCATTCGTGCTCTTGAGGCCTTCTGGGAAATCCCACAGGACGTGCACGGCCACGGTGGGACAGATGCCTGTAAAGTGATGAACTTGCCCGGCATCACTAAACTTCTCTTCGGTGGACGTGGCGGCGCCCAGTTGGGTGAATTTGCCAAAACGCGTGCCGGTGTTGGCGAACCCCCACGAGGGTAATTCAATTCGGAAGGTCTCTAAATTCTTCCAGAGTGTCGGTTCGGGAGAGCCTTTGGACATGCTGCACCTCCAGTGGGTTGGAGCCACATAGTACTGGTTTGGCTTAAGCTTAGTCAAGGCGCACGATGCGCCGGGGCGCGACGCACCACCCCTAACCCCTCCTCAACTGAGGAGGGGAGTTTCGAGTTCCCCTCCCTGCTTCAAGAAGGGTCAGGGGTGGTCGGATCATGCGGTTTACTGGGTTTAGGTAGCGTGCCCGCTCCGTGGTAGAATAAGGCGTCAAGATGAGCGTTCGGGAACGCGTTCGGACCCTTTTTCGCCTCTTTCTGCTAACCACAGTGCTGGTAACCGTGGCGCTGGTCAGCGCCATCACCACCATCCGGCTTACCATTCGCGGGCATCAGGAGACGATGCCCAACCTGGTGGGACTGACCTCCGAATATGCGCAACGCATGACCAGTGGGCTGGGTCTTGAGATGAAAGTCGAAGATAAGCTCTACAACACTCAATATCCAGCGCAGACGATAGCATCGCAGATGCCTCCCCCGGGAACCCGTATCAAGATCGGCCAGCATGTGCACGTTCTGGTGAGCCTGGGTCCGCCCCAAGTCTTTATCCCCAATTTCGTGGGGGCGAGCATCCGGGCGGCGCGGATCACCGCCGTTCAGCGCAGCCTCGAACTGGGCGATGTGGTGGGCGTACACTGGCCCAGCGCCGAACCTGACCAAGTCGTCGCGCAGGATCCTCTACCTGAAAGCGCCGAGCTCAGGAGCCCCGCCGTGAATATTCTGGTTTCTCTGGGCGAGGAGCCTGTCGCATACCTGTGCCCAAGGTTCGTCGGCCAATCGATTGCGGAAGCTCGCCGCAGCCTGGAGAAGGCAGGCTTCAAAGTAGCGGGGGTTAACTCCGTCGCCGCGGCAAACGGTGCGCGCGGCATCATCTTGACGCAATCCCCGCCCGCCGGCAGCAAGATCGGGCCTGACGCGGAATTCAGCTTCCAAGTTTCGCAATAACTCAGCAACGCATGTTTGGAGAGAGGAAGGTTGGCCCCGGGGCCGACCGAGGTGACATTCTGTCATCTTCAGGGTGTTGAAAATAACAGCGCAAACGGCAATCTAACTGCAACACTATGTCCCTAAATGGCTCCGGATCTCTAACTTGGCTTCAAATTGTCCCTCGTACCCCGACTTTATGCGTGGAAATTCCCAGTTTGACCTTCAGTTGGGCGCTGACAAAAAGGCGACCCAAAAGGCTCTATCCGACGCGGGCTCGATCCGGAGCGTATTTATGTCGTTCACGTACTAAAAGGTGGGAATCTTTGAAATGAGTCCGACCAGGCTAATCATTCTCAGTTCAGTCATTCTCTTCCTTGCACGCCCGGGGGCCCTCAGGGCCTCAGAGGACTGCCTTGCGTGCCATGGAGCCTCCACGGGCTTGACGAACTCGCAAGGCAAACCTATCACCGTGAAGCCGGAATCGCTCGCGCACAGTGTTCACAAGGACCTGCACTGCGTGGACTGCCACGCCGGAGCGGCCAAGCTTCCTCACACGGCCAAGGTCGCGTCCGCCTCCTGCCTAACGTGTCATGGCGAAGTCGCGGGGGAGTTGGCAAACCACGCTCATTCCGCCCTGGGGAAACCGGATAGTTCCGAAACCTGCATGAGTTGCCACGGGAACGCGCACGAGCTGGCAGCTCCCGCCGCCCGTGGCGCTAATCTTTGCGCCACTTGCCATGCCGGCGAGGTGAAAGAATTCGCCTCCAGCGTCCACGGACGTGCCCGCAAGCAAGGCGACACGAACGCCCCGAGTTGTGCAGATTGCCACGGGGCGACCCACAAAGCGGTCGAGGCCTCCGCGGCCGATTCACCTGTCAACGGCAAGAACCTGCCCTCTACCTGCGGCCGCTGTCACTCGGATCCGAAGCTGGCGCAAAAGTACCTGTTTCCCGCCGCCAGGCCGGTGGAAGCGTACGAAGGCAGCGTTCATGCGCGGGCCATTCGTGAGGGAAAGAAGGCAGCCGTCTGCAATGATTGTCATGGAACGCACGCCATCCTTCCGCCTTCCGATCCTCGCTCCCCGATTTCGAAGCGCAGTGTCGGCTCGACCTGTGGCAACTGCCACCAGCAAGCATTCACTCAATACAAGGACAGCATTCACGGCCGGGCCGTGGCCGCAGGGGTCACGGCAGCCCCCACCTGCATTGACTGCCACGGCGAGCACAACATCCTGGCGCCGGGCAATCCCCAATCGCCCGTTTATGTGACGAATGTGGCCACCGCTACCTGTTCGCGCTGCCACGGCGACACGCGGCTCGAGGCGCGTTTCAGCCTTCCTCTCGACCGCGTCACCAGTTACGAGAACAGCTACCACGGGCTGGCTTCAAAGGCCGGCTCACAGACGGTCGCCAACTGCGCAAGCTGCCACGGCGTTCACGATATTCTTCCCTCCAGCGACCCGCGTTCCTCGATCGCCAAGGGCAATCTTGCCGCCACCTGCGGCAAGTGCCATCCCGACGCGGGGAAGACCTTCGCCCTGGGGCCTGTGCATGTGGTTCCCAACGCAGCGGCCGCGAACCCCTGGCTGCGCTACGTTCGGTTGTTCTACCTGTTCACCATTCCTGCCACGCTCGGTTTCATGGTCTTCCACAATCTCCTGGACTGGTTGCGCAAGCTGCGCAGGCATATCGCGCAATACGGATCCCTCACCACGCCGCTGCGCCTTACCCTCAACCAGCGCGTCCAACACTTGATTCTTCTTCTCAGCTTCCTGCTTTTGGTGGTTACGGGCTTTGCCCTGAAGTTTCCGGGGAGTTTCTGGGCTGAACCGATCGTGCGCTGGGAAAAAGATTTCCCGCTGCGCGGGCTCATACACCGCATCGCCGGAGTGGTCTTGATTGCCGCCGGTTTCTACCACCTTATCTACTTGTTCTTCACCGTGGAGGGGCGCAAGGCCCTGCGCGCCATGTTGCCCAAGTTGCGGGATGGTCGCGAGGCGGTCCAAACCATGGGTTACAATCTTGGCTACCGGCGCGAGTTGCCGTCGTTTAGCAAGTTTAACTATGCGGAGAAAGTTGAATACTGGGCTCTGGTCTGGGGAACAGTGGTGATGGGCGCTACCGGCATCCTGCTCTGGGCCCACAACTTCGTGCTGCGTTATCTCCCCAGTTCCTGGTTGCAGGTCGCCACAGCCGTTCATTACTACGAAGCTATTCTGGCCACGCTCGCCATCGTCATTTGGCACTTCTATGCCGTGATATTCGATCCGGAGGTTTATCCGCTGAAGTGGACGCTGATTAACGGCCGCGCCCCGCTACGCGAAGTGCGAGAGGAAGAAGAGACTGCGCCACAAGATGCGGCGGCAAGAGCTGCGCGCGAGCATCCCGCCCCCGCCCGGCGCTCCCGCAAGCGAGCCACCTGCCAACCTCCCCCATACGCCAGCCGGTAGCATGGGCGCGAATTGAAATGCTGCGCTTGCCCGGCCGGCCCGAGGTCGCGCCGATCCTCTGACATCACGGATAGCGTTCTTCGGCTAGCCTCGCTAGAATGTGGCCGTGGGGCCGATCCTGCCAGAGACGCTGTCGGGTTCGGTGCTCAAAGGCATAACCTGAGCGCTATTGGAAGGTCTTGACGAAGGCTAGGCACACAAGGACAGTAAGAGGCGCAAGTCCTCCTCAATTACTTATAAGCAAAGATCTCGGCATAGAGGATGAGGGCGATGATGAGGAGCCCGATGGTCAAGGCGGTGAAGCCGAAGCGGCGCCAGAACTGAACGAGGATTGTTGGCGGGGCGGGCATCAAACGTTTTTCCAGCTCCCCACGCTCGAGCAGTTCGCGGTATTCGCGCGGCCGGTCGAGCTTGAACTTTTCCAGCGGTTCGCCGCCCGTAAACACGACCGTGTCAATGGGAAATCTCTCGGGCCGAAAGTGGGTGTTGAAGAAGTGTACGGTGAAGATGAATCCCACAGCCAGCAGAGCCTCGTCACTGTGGATGATGGTGGCTACGTTGATTATCGAACCGGGCAGCAGCCGCGTAAAGAATTCCGGGAACCACAGTAACAATCCCGTCGTGCCAATGACCGCCACGCCCCAAAACACCGCGAAGTAGTCAAACTTCTCCCAGTACGTCCAGCGGCCATAGTCGGGGCGCGGCCCTCGGCCCACAAACCATTTGAGCGAAGCGATAAACTGCCGCCAGTCATTCCGATTGAACACCATGCTATCTGGGTTGAAGACGAACTGCCGCCAGGTTTTTCCACTCGCCCGGCGCTGGCGGGCCGCGTCCCAGAGGTGCAAGGCGAAATAGGTGAAGGTGAGCACAGCGCAGAACCGGTGGATGACCCCGGCGGCCTCGAACCCTCCCAGGAGGTGGGCGACCACTTGCGCCCAGCGCGTGTACGAGAACTTCAGCATCATGCCCGTCAGGGCCAAGCCCAAGAAACTGGCGATGACCATGAGATGCAGGTTGCGGTCGAACGCCCGGAAGCGACGCACGTAGGACGCGCCGTTCGCATTGCCGTTCGCCTTCAATTCCCGGCTGTACTTCAGTGAGCGCGGCAGCCAGGCCACCGTATGCATACTGGCCACCACCAGTGTGCCCATCAACAGCGAGGTCATCCCCCAGAAGGTGAGGAACAAGATTGGATACTTCTTGGGATCGTGGTGAGTGGCGTGCGTCAGATATCCCGCAAAGCGGCGGTTGGAGCCGGGATGGCACTGGCCGCAGGTCTTCACGACATTCGCTCGGCTGAGCCGGGAGGCGGGGTCGGTGACCGTGCGAATGTCATGAGCTCCGTGACAGTCGTAGCACTTGGCGGTTTTTACGTAACCCAGCTTGGAGACCTTGCCGTGGTAGGTCTCGAAGTAGGTCTTGGCGATGGCCTCATGACACCGACCGCATTGCTCCATGATGTGGAGGCGAAAATCCGAGAGGTCGGTCCGCTTGATGGTGTGCGCGGAGTGGCAGTCGTTGCACACCGGCAAGGGCTTGGCCGTCTTGGTTACCGCTGGCGAATGGACGCTGGCGCTGAAGGCCTCGTAGATCCCCTGGTGGCACCGGCCGCAGGTCGCGGCCACATTCTTGCGATTCACGCTGGAGCGTGGATCACGACTGGGCAACTCCTCATGCGGCGTATGGCAGTCGGCACAGTTCGCCGTCACGGTCAGGCCACTTTGCAGCAAACCCTTGCCGTGAATGCTCTCCTCGTAATTCTTCACCACGTCTGTTTGCGTCCCTTTATAGCGGAGCGCCGCCCGCTGCCCGGTGCGATGACACTTGGCGCACAGAGCGGGAACGTTGCGGGAAAAAGTCGGTGAGTGGGAATCGTTCCTGCTCAGGATTCCGTGCGTGCCGTGACAGTCCGCACAGGCGGGCGCATCCGGGCTGCCTTTGGCCAGCAACTGTCCATGAATACTCTGCTGAAACTGCTCGACGGCATTAGCGTGGCAAATCGAGCAATCGACGCGCGAGGTTATCGTGGCGCAAGGCCGGACCAGGGACGGGTCACCGCCGGTATGGCATTGCACGCAAGCGGTCCGCGCATGCCGCGAGGCGGAGAGTTCATGCGTGTTGACGAACAGGGAGCGCATACGCCCGCCACTGGCGGTTTTGAGTTCCGGGTTGCCATGGCAGCGCAGGCAGTCGAGGTCCGCCATCCCCTGCTCGTAAAAGACGCGCCGAATCTTGTGAGGCTCGTGGCAGTCCACACAGGCGGGGATCATGTGCGGCTGTTTCTCCCACAACTCGCCGCGGATGACTCTGCGGTGCACCGTCTCAATCAGCGCATGGCACTTCATGCAGGTCCGGGCGATGTTCTGTTTGGAGATCGAAGAACGGGGATCGGTGTGGGGCAAAATGAAGTGTGCCGTATGGCAACTGGTGCAAACCGCCGTGACGATTAGACCCCGTTGCAACAAGCCCTCGCCGTGGACGCTTTCGGTGTAGTTTGCCAGGATCTTGTCCTGGGGGATGTTGTGAGTAAGCTGGACGGCGGTGCCTTCATGGTGACAGCGGCCGCATAAGAAGGGGATCTGGGTGATCGTGGTGGGAGATCGGGGATCGGAAGGCCGCAGGATGTTGTGAGTTTCGTGACAATCCGTGCAACGAGGGGCCAGCGGGTCTCCGCGCCTCGCCGCCTTTCCGTGCAAGCTTTCCGCATACTGCTTTGTTTCATCGGCATGGCACGTGCCGCAGTCAACCGGCTGAAGCTTTTCAGGGTGGGGAAATTCTTTCTTTCCCTCCAGATCAGCGTGGCAGTTCGTGCACTCAAGTGCGGCGTGCGGGGAGGCCCGCAGGGCAGCCGCGTTGAAGGGGGGAGGCATCCCCGGCTGTCGCTTGCCTATGCGGGGTCCGGTTTCGTGGCAAGCCAGGCATGGCTCGCTTCCCGGCAAGGGCTTGGGTTGCTGGGCACGTAGGGGCAAAGCAAGGAGGAGAGGACCGAGGCCGGCGGTACAGGAAATGACAAAAAGACGCTTTAAAGCTCCCAATGTCATACCATTTGTCCGGGCCTCTGCCAAATTGTGGTCGAATTTCGCAGCACCTCTGGAGTTCTGCAATTCCGTTGCCAGCCAAATCCCCACCCCCGTTCACGTATTGGTGTCGTTTGTGTGATGTATAGGCGCCAAATTGATCCGCCTCAGGGCTTCTCACCACACGGAAATTTCCCCGCAACGGGGGTACAATACAATCATCCCGGAGAGGGGAGGTCTCTCCGATGCCGGATGGCAGAGTTCGTTCTGGAGATGGTGGCGTGCCCGGGCGTCTTCGCAGGGTTGCCGTCGTTTGCTGGCTGCTTCTCTTCGTCCTGTCGTCCGCTTCTGCCGTTGCAGGGTGGCAGAATTCTCAGCACCCTGACTCACAGGATTTTCAGGTCACGGTTCTAGACGAGAACGGCCTGCCGGTTCCTTCAGCCCGCCTGACGCTCACCGATCGCTCGAATTCCTTCTTCCAAAAGGCCGAAACTGATTACGCGGGCCGCTATCAATTCTCAGCCCTGGCGACGGGAGTCTATTCCCTGCGCGTGGAAAAAGACGGTTTCTTCGTGTTCAACTCCAACGATGTTCGGGTGGCCGAGGGGAGCAACCTCGAGGTCACCCTGAATCACACCCGGGAGTACACGGAGTCGGTCAAGGTGGTGTACTCCCCCCCGGCCATCGATCCCCAAAAGACCTCGGTCAGCGCCTCCCTGTCCAACCAGGACATCATCAATCTCCCTTTTATGGTCGGCCGCGATATCCGCTACGCGCTGCCTTTGCTGCCCGGCGTTCTTCAGGACGCCGACGGGCAGCTTCATGTCTCCGGGGCGAGCACGTACCAGATCGCTGATCAGCTCGACGGGTTTAATGTTTCCGATCCCGCCACGGGGCTCTTCAACGTGCGCACAAGTGTAGATAGCCTTCAGTCAGCGCAAGTTGAGACCGGCCGTTACTCCGCCGAGTACGGGAAGGGCTCCGGAGGCGTGGTGAGCCTTAGAACGCTCATGGGAGACGACCATTTTCGCTTCTTCGCCACGGACTTTATTCCCGCAATTCAACAATTGGGAGGATTCCACTTCAAGACCTGGACGCCCCGCGTGACTTTCTCCGGCCCCATCAAGAAAAACAAGGCTTGGTTCATGAATGCCGCGGACGGCGAGTACGACTTGAACCTCATCAGGGACCTTCCGCCCGGCGCGAACCGCGGCACGGCGTGGCGTGTCAGCAACCTCTCGAAGGCCCAGGTGAATCTGACATCTTCTAATATCCTCACCGCCAGCCTCCTGGTGAACGACTATCGCTCCGACCATCTGGGGCTCTCAGCGCTTACGCCCTTGCCCACCACTCTTGACCGGAGGGACGCCGCCCAGCTATTGATGCTCAAGGATCAGCAGCTTTTCCCGGGCGGGACGCTTCTCGAGGTGGGAGGGGCGCTCGGCGAGTATCACGACTCACTCCTTCCCCTGGGATCGAGTCCCTACGTCGATCGTGCCGGCCAATTTAGCGGCAACTACTTTGAAGCCAGCAACGGACGCGCCCGCCGCGCCCAAGCCATCGCTAACATCTTCCTTCCACCCAGAGCCTGGCACGGCCGCCACGAGTTCAAGGTTGGGCTGGACCTTAACCGCATCGCGGACCGTCAGTCTTACCGGCGGGGGCGGATCGAAATCCAACGCCCGAATGGCACACTCTCCCAGGAGGTTACCTTCCAGGGCGGCGTACCGTTCACTCAGAACAACTTCGAGTCCAGCGGCTATGCGCAGGACCGTTGGTCGCCCTCCAGCCGCTTGCTGATCGAGCCGGGAATACGCTTTGACTGGGACGATGTGGTCAGGGATTTCCTAATTTCCCCGCGCCTCGCCTCGACCTATCTCCTGAGCCGGAGTGGCGACACCAAACTTTCCGGCGGAGTGGGCGTCTATGGCGACGCCGCGAATCTCGATCTACTGACCCGCTCCCTGGATGGTCAACGCACGGAGCTTTTCTATGGGCTGACAGGCCAGACGCTCGTCCAGCCACCCGTGGTGGCCACGTTCATCGTCGATCAGCGGATGCTCAAGTTTCCTCGCTTCACCAACTGGAGCCTGGGCGTTGAAAGGAAGATGCCGCGTGCCATCTACCTTCAACTTCAGTTCCTCGACAAACGGGGGCGCGACGGCTGGGCCTTTGTTAACCAAGGGGGCGCGTTCGGCGGCAACTACCAGTTGGAAAGTCTAGAGCGGGACCACTACGATTCGGTGGAGATTTCCGCGCGCCACACTTTTCGGGGCGGCCACATGCTTTTCGCTTCCTACACGCGCTCCAAGGCCGACTCCAACGCCGTGCTGGATTTCAGCATTGACAACGTGCTTTTCAGCCCGCAAGCCGGCGGCCCACTTCCCTGGGACACGCCCAACCGATTTCTCTCCTCGGGCTATATGCCCTTGCCCGGTAAGTTCACTCTTGCCTATTCGCTCGACTATCGCGATGGATTTCCCATCAGCTTGGTGGACGAGAACCAGCAACTGGTGGGCGCGCCTGGCTCCATGCGATTCCCACGGTACTTTTCCCTGGACCTGCATTTCGAGCGGCGCATCCAGCTCTTCGGATTCATGTGGGCGTTGCGCGCCGGATGCAACGACATCACGAATCGCCCGAACCCGTCCGGGGTGAACAACAACGTGGATTCTCCGGAGTTCCTCACCTACGGCGGCATCCAGGGCCGCGCCTTGACCGCCAGGGTCCGCCTCCTGGGGCGAAAGTAATGCGGTCGCCTTGCTGCGACCGGATTCACCCTCCGCACGCGTTGAGAGAATTTCCCGGCTGAAAGAAGGCGTGAAAGAACCAAAGCAGCTCATCCGTCGGTTGACGGACTAAGGCGCAAAGAAGCGCATAGCAGAGGTCCTGGCTGTTCTTTGCGAACTTTGCGTACTTTGCGACTTGGCGTGAAACCGGGCTGTCGGTCCCTAGGTTGATTCGCCGGTGCCAACGTTCAGGCAGGTCCACCCGCCTTTTTCGCATTTTCCGCTTGACAAGCCCACCAGCCTGTGATAGCCTATAGTTGTTGTCTATATGCGGGTATTTTGTCCTACGGGGGTGCTGGGGTGCGTGGACGGGAAGGAAAAGGCAGGACGGTCCTGGTAAGCTCGGGGAAGAGGGGATTGGAAAAACAAAAAAATAGTACGATCGAAGCCAGTATGTTATTGAAAACGCAGCATGGCGAATACGAATTGTCGGAACGAAGCTAAGAAGTACTTGAAAACAAAGGGATTATTCGAGAATTCAGGCCGCGAAGCCAGTAAGTATCTGAAAATAAATGAGATGGCTGTCATGAAGGATGCCAAACTGATTAGTTCTTGCGCACCAAACACGTACATCCGACCCCAAATCGAGCGAAAATGCCGCGTTTCACGCAAAACGAAGCAAGGTCGTAACGATGACAATTGGCCGGCTAGGCACGCTCGGGATGTACATCGATGCTGCCTTGAAGGTCAGCGCTACCGGTCCTGATCTGCCGGGAAGCGCTGCCGCTCTGCCCAGTCCCTTTCGGTGGCGATTCGTCATCCGCGCACAGAGGGGCTCTTGACGCTCTTTTCCTTTGTAAGCTAACGTCTAGCAAAGGGACAGTTTGCGAGTGCGCCAGGGCAAGGCGTAGCGCTGACCTTCAGGCCAGCACTTGGCGTTACCCTTGGATACCGTCTGCGGTCGGAAGACAAATCTCATGGAACTCTTCGAGCTCACCAAGGCGCTCATCAACATCGAATCTGTGACCGGCCACGAGCGCGCCTGCGCAGAGTACTT
This sequence comes from uncultured Acidobacteriota bacterium, assembly GCA_963842495.1. Lineage (GTDB taxonomy): Bacteria > Acidobacteriota > Terriglobia > UBA7540 > UBA7540 > CAVROP01. Next base: position 107,167 of record CAWJHY010000053.1, on the reverse strand, counting down.
GGGGGGGTACCTCGCCGGGCGAAACTTCGAAGTTGTACTCCAGCCGGTCTCTCGGGATCGCTCCAATGTATTCGCGAGAGTTGGAAAGCCGGACGTGGTCTTGAGTACGCACATCGACACTGTTCCTCCGTTCATTCCCGCCCGCGAGGACGCGGAGCTGATTTACGGGCGGGGAGCATGCGACGCCAAGGGCATCCTCGCCGCACAGATTGCGGCGGCGGAACGCCTGTTGAGCGAGAACGTGACGGACTTCGCCCTGCTCTTCCTGGTTGGGGAGGAAACCACCAGCGACGGCGCGCGCGAAGCGAACCTGCACCCCCCGGGCTCGCGCTACATGATTAACGGCGAGCCGACCGAGAATAAACTGGTGCTGGGTTCGAAAGGCAACCTGCGACTGGAAATTCGAGCTCATGGCAAGATGGCGCACTCGGCTTATCCGCAGCTCGGCGAATCGGCAATCGAGAAGCTGGTCAACGTGCTGGTTGACTTGCGCAAGGTTCCGATGCCCCGGGATCCGTTGTTGGGCGCAGCCACGCTGAACGTTGGCGTGATCTCCGGCGGCCGGGCGCCCAACGTTGTCCCGGACCACGCCTCGGCCCAGATCGTGATTCGCACCGTAGGCAAGTCGGACGAGATACGCCGCCACATCACGGAAGTGGTGGGCGGGCGGTGTGAGTGCGATTTCATTCGAGATACTCCTCCCCTGCACATGGAGAAACTGGACGGGTATGAGACCGACGTCGTGGCCTTCACCACCGATCTGCCAGCGTTAAGCCGCTGGGGCCGGCCCGTGTTGCTGGGGCCGGGGTCGATCAGTGTGGCGCACACGGAGCGTGAATGCGTGGCCAAAGCTGACTTGGTGAAGGCCGTGGAGCTGTATTGCAGGCTGGTCAGGGAGCTGAAGAAGACAGTCGAAAGTCGAGAGTCGAAAGTCGAGAGTTAGCCCCTACGGCGGTTCGCTTTCAACTTTCGACTCTTGACTCTCGACTGGCTGGGGGACAGAAAGGCAATTGGTAATTTTACTATGAACAAAATCGAGGTTGGCATTCTGGGCGCCACCGGCATGGTGGGGCAGCGCTTCGTGAGCTTGCTCGAGCACCATCCCTGGTTTGAAGTCCGATGGCTTGCGGCCTCGGATCGGTCTGCCGGAAAAACTTATGGAGAGGCCTGCAACTGGCGGGTGCGTGACCCGATGCCCAAGGCCGCCCGGGAACTTACCGTGCACGAGTGCAAGCCGGACCACGCGCCGCTCCTGCTCTTCTCTTCGCTGGATTCCAAGGTGGCCGGCGAGGTCGAAAGGGAATTTGCGCAGGCTGGCCACGTGGTGGTCTCGAATTCCAGCAACCACCGCATGGAGCCGGACGTACCGTTGTTGATTCCGGAAGTCAACCCGGACCATTTGGCCCTGGTACGAATCCAGCGGAAGCGGCGCGGATGGAAGGGGATGATCGTCACCAACCCCAACTGCACCACCGTCGGCCTGGCAATGTCGTTGGCGCCGCTCGAGAAGCAATTCGGAGTCGAGAAGGTGATGATGACCAGCATGCAGGCGGTTTCCGGGGCGGGTTACCCAGGCATTCCTACGCTGGATATTCTCGGCAACGTCATCCCTTTCATCTCGGGCGAAGAGGAAAAGGTGGAACGCGAGACCCAAAAGCTGCTGGGGAAATTCCTCGATGAGTCGGTCAAGCCCGGAGACTTCGTCGTGAGCGCCCACTGCAACCGCGTGCCGGTCGAGGACGGCCACACCGAGTCGATCTCGGTTTCCTTGAAGACTAAGGCTTCCATCCAGGATCTGATTGAGGCGTGGCGGAAATATCGCTCCCTTCCCCAGGAGCGAAATTTGCCGTTTGCCCCCAAGCATCCGATCATCGTTCGAGAGGAGCGCGACCGCCCACAGCCCAAGTTCGACCTGGCGGCCGAGCACGGGATGGCCACAGTTGTGGGTCGCGTGCGCACCTGCCCGGTGCTTCAGTTCAAGTACACCGCGCTCAGTCACAACACCATACGCGGTGCGGCGGGTGCGGCTCTGCTCAACGCGGAGTTGATGAAGTCGGAAGGCTACCTGGACTAGGTGCCAGGGGCCGGATTATTTGGGATTTGTGATTGGTGATTTGCGATTGACCGTGAATAACACCCCCAAACTCGCCCTCCTCGGCTACGGCAAAATGGGCAAAGCTATCGCCGCGCTAGCACCGCAGCGCGGTTTCGAAGTGCGCTTGGTGATGGATATCGATATCAACGCGCAAGGACAGGGGATTACACCTGAGAACTTCGCAGGGGTGGACGTGTGCATCGACTTCACCACTCCTGATGCGGCGGTCGAGAATATTCGCCGCGTGGCGGCATTGGGTGTGAATCTGGTGGTCGGCACAACCGGTTGGCACGGCCGGCTGGAGGAGGTGCGGAAGATCATCGACAACGCGGGTGTGGGTATGGTTTACGCGCCGAACTTTTCGATCGGAGTCAACCTGTTTTACCGCCTGGTCCGCGCCGCAACGGAGATCTTTGCGCCCTTCGCAATGTACGATCCTTACGTGGTTGAAGCTCATCACAAGTTCAAGAAAGACGCGCCCTCCGGGACGGCGCTCGAAGTCAAACGGCAAATTCAACCTGCGCTTGGAAAACGCGAGGTGCCCGTCTCCAGCGTGCGCGCGGGTTACATTCCCGGCACCCACGAGTTGGGCTTCGACTCCGAAGCGGATACGATTATCCTTCGGCATACGGCGCGTGGCCGCCAGGGGTTTGCGGAAGGCGCCCTGCACGCGGCGCGCTGGGTGGTGGGTCGCAGGGGCCTGTTCAGCTTCGCAGAGGTCCTGGAATCGCCTCGGTGAGGGCGAGGCAATGGGCCGATACTCTCAGAAAGGATTTGGGCATGAAAACCTTCTCGGCATACGTGGAATGGGATCCTGAGTCGAAGCTCTACGTTGGAATTATCCCCGGCATTCCGGGGGCACATACTCAAGCGGCAAGCCTGGATGAATTGCGCATTAACCTCAAAGAAGTTCTCGAATTGTGCCTGGAGGAGCATAAAGGTTCGTTGGACGATTTGCCACACTTTGTGGGGTTGCAGCAGATTGAGGTGGCTGTGTGAGCAGATTTCCGGTCGTTGGCTTCCGCGAGATAAATAAGGTACTCGCGGATTTGGGTTTCCAGCCGGTTCGGCAGAGAGGGAGTCACGTTTTCTATCGGCATAGCGATGGACGCACCACCACTGTTCCCAATCACCCCGGACGCGACTTGGCGCGTCCTTTGGTGCGTGAGATTCTCCGGGAAATCGAACTAACCCCGGAGCAATTTCAGGAGGCGCGACGGCGGGCTTAGGGACTGAGGCACCCTCAGTCCTGAGCCTTTAGTGGAGGTCTCATGAGCTTGGACATTCATGGATGCGGCACAGCGCTCGTCACGCCGTTCAGGAAAGACGGCACCCTGGACCTCGATGCCCTGCGGCGTTTAGTGCAGTTCCAGCTTCGCGCCGGCATCGACTTTCTGGTCCCCTGCGGCACGACGGGGGAGACTCCCACGCTCGAGCACGCCGAATACCTGGCTGTGGTGCGTACAGTCGTGCAGGAGGCGGGGGGTAAGGTTCCCGTCATTGCAGGGGTAGGTGGCAATAACACGCGCAAATTGATCGATCTTGCGGCTGAGGTGAGCGGCTTGGGCATCCAGGGAATTCTCTCTGTCGCCCCTTATTACAACAAGCCGACCCAGGAAGGCCTTTACCAGCACTTTCGGGCCATCGCAGAATCCACTGACCTGCCGATGATTCTCTACAACGTCCCGGGGCGCACCTCATCGAACCTCGAGCCTGCCACGGTAGCGCGTCTATCCAAGATCGCAAACATAATCGGCATCAAGGAAGCATCGGGCAGCATTGTGCAGCAGATGGAAGTCCTTGCCGCCGTCCCGCCCACCTTCCGCGTGCTTTCCGGCGACGACGCGTTCACCTTCCCGCTCATGGCGCTGGGTGGGGTCGGCATCATCTCGGTGGTCTCGAACGAGATCCCCGCTGAGATGACCAGGCTGGCGCACCTGCTGCTGGAAGGGAAACTCGAGGCGGCGCGCCAACTCCACTTCAATCTCTTGCCGCTCATGCAGGTGAACTTCATCGAGACGAATCCCATCCCCGTCAAAGCCGCGCTCGCCATGATGGGCATGATCGAGGAAGTCTACCGCCTGCCCATGGTCCCCATGAAGGCTGAAAACCGCGCCAAGCTTGAGAAGGTCCTGGCCGCGCAGGGACTACTGAAGTCGCAAAAGGCCTAACCACGACGAGGTGGGGTATGGTACCCTAACCGCCCACATGTTGCAGGGGAGGCCCGTGTGGCCGCCCGAGGGCAACCACTAGGGCTGCCCCTACAAGGAGAGGAACTGATGGCTGACTTTTCACGTCGTGCGCTGATCAAAATGGCAGGTGCGGGCCTTCCCGCCGCCGCGCTGGTGGGGCGCTCGCAGGGGTTTCCCGAAACGAAGGGATCTGGTGGAAAGGAGGATGCGATGCAAGGCGACCCAGGCCACTCGCCCTACCATCGTGACCCGGTGACCTTCTATGGGCATCGCTTAGGCACGGATCACGCCGAGGGCATCGCCGCCATCGACATGAACGGTGACGGCCGCCTGGACATCACCAGCGGAGCTTACTGGTACGAGAACCCGGGCCCTGCCGGAGGCGAATGGGAGCGGCACAAGTTCCGGCAGATCGCGCCCGAGCTGCCTTCCGGGGTTGCGGCTGCCGAAAACAGGGCTTTCTGGGACGAATTCGTGGCCGACAACGGCGAGTTCGCGGTGGACGTCAATCACGACGGCGCCCTCGACCTGGTAACTTCCTCCTGGCAGAACGACGGCCTCTGGTGGTTCGAGAACCCCAAGAAGCTGGGCGAGATGTGGAAACCCCACTTCATCTGCCACTCGGTGGAAACCGAGGGATTCGCCTTCGATGATCTGGACGGCGACGGCCATCCGGAGCTTCTAGCCGCCCACTACGGCCGCCAGGGCATGCTTTGGATCAACTTCGCCGGACCGGAACCGGCCGTGCACAAGATTGGCGGCCATGATGAGGACGGCCACGGCTGCGGCGTCGCGGACATCGACGGGGATGGCAAGCCTGACGTGATCTCGATTCACGGCTGGTTTCAGAACATTGATGCCGCCCACGACAAGTGGGTGTGGCATCCTGAGTGGAACCTCGGGGACTGCGGGTTTCCGATACTCGGCTTCGATGTCAACAATGATGGAAAGATGGACCTGATCTATGGGCATGGCCACAGCTACGGCCTCTATTGGCTGGAGCAGACCACACAGAACGGCAAACGCGCCTGGAACCCCCACTTGATTGACGACTCGTTCTCGCAGATCCACGTCCTGGCCTTGGCCGACCTTGACGGTGACGGCGAACTGGAACTCCTCGCCGGGAAACGTTACCGCGGGCACAACGGCCACGACCCCGGTTCCTATGAGCCTTTGGCCATCTACTACTACAAGATCGATCGCCGCAATGCCTCCTTCACCCGCTACACTGCCAGTTACAACGGCACGGCAGGCGCAGGAACGCAGTTCGTAGTAACCGACATCGATGGCGACGGGGACCTCGACGTCCTGGTGGCCGGCAAAACCGGTGTTCATTGGCTGGAAAACCTGAAAGTGAATAAGCGCTCCCGCCAGGCGAGGGAGAAAGAGTTGCTCCTCAACACGGACTGGCCTTTCCCGGACGAGAATCAGTAATCGAGAGCGTGGGCTGAACCCCCGGGTTTCTAATACTTCGAACTCCGAACGACAACGGCCCGAGAGGCGGAGTGCCCAATAAGGACAATATGTCTATGGGGCTCCGTGTCCCTTGCGTTTTCTCCCCAGTTCGATAACAATCTAAAGCCAACCCACGGAATTGAAGCAGAGGACACTGTCGTGCAGCTCATCCCGCGTGATGGGAAATTCTACGACCTTTTCAACGAGCAGGCCAAGAATATCTACCAGGCGGCTCAAGTATTGGTCATCCTTTTCCGGGACTTTGAGGAGGTTGAAAAGCGCGTTGCAGAGATCAAGGTCGCTGAGCACAAGGGCGATCAGCTCACGCGTTCCGTAATGACCAAGCTGAACCAGACCTTCATCACTCCCTTTGACCGGGAGGATATCCATGCGCTCAGTTCGGCGCTTGACGACGTGATGGATCTGGTGGATGCGGCGGCGAGCCGGCTCATCACCTACAAGGTGAAATTCGTGACACCCGGAGCTTTGCAACTGGCCGATGTTATCCTTCGCGGAGCAGATATACTGGTCAAGGCCATTTCAGAGCTGAAAAGGCCTCAGACTATTCTGAAATACTGCGAGCAGCTCAACCAGATCGAAGAAGAGAGCGACCGGATCAAAGGCGAATGCATCGCCAAGTTATTCGAGGACTCGACGCTGCCGATCGAGATCATCAAATGGAAAGAGATCTACGAAGTACTGGAAGCTGCCACGGATAAGTGCGAGGACGTTTCGGACGTTCTGGCGGCGGTCGCTCTGAAAAGCGCTTAGTTCTCTCGAAGCCTTAGCCGCAGCCCCTTAAGACGATCCCACACGCAAGGAATTATGTTCTGGTTTGCCGTCGGACTCACCTTAGTTGCCCTGACCTTCGATTTCCTGAACGGCTTCCACGATGCCGCCAACTCCATAGCCACCGTCGTCTCAACCCGCGTGTTGTCTCCGCGGATTGCGGTGATGTGGGCGGCCTTCTTCAACTTCGTCGCCGCCTTTACTTTTGGAACTGCCGTGGCCAAGACCATGGGCCGCGGCATGATCCGTCTGGAATTTGTGAATCTGTACGTCATTCTCGCCGGTCTTATCGGGGCGATAGTTTGGGATATCCTCACCTGGTACTACGGCTTGCCCATTAGCTCCTCCCACGCGCTCATTGGCGGCTATGCCGGAGCCGCGGTAGCCAAGGCGGGCTGGAAAGTGATCATCGTGAGCGGCTGGACCAAGACTCTGCTCTTCATCGGCCTCTCTCCAATCGTCGGTTTGGTCCTGGGCGGCGCGCTGATGATTGCGGTGTACTGGCTATTCCGCAACTTCTCGCCGGCGCGCGTCGATCGACACTTCCGCAAGCTACAACTCCTTTCGGCCGCTGCGTACAGCTTTGGCCACGGCACGAACGACGCCCAGAAAACCATGGGGATTATTGCCGGGGTGCTCTTCACGGCCGGAATTCTTGACCATTTCTACATCCCCTTCTGGATTGTCCTGATGGCCCACACCGCCATCGGGCTGGGAACCCTGGCCGGCGGGTGGCGGATCGTCCGGACTATGGGCATGAGGATTACACGCCTAAAGCCGGTCGGGGGGTTCTGCGCGGAGACCGCAGCGGCAATCAGCTTGTTGGGAGCGGCGTCGGCGGGCATTCCGGTTTCGACCACACACACCATTGCCGGCGCCATCATGGGTGTGGGCAGCGTCCAACGCTTGACCGCCGTGCACTGGGGCGTGGCTACCAAAATCCTCTGGGCTTGGGTATTGACTATCCCCGCCTCTGCCCTCGTCTCCGCAGCGTGCTTCCTGGTGCTGCACCACTTCATCCCCGCGGCTTAGCGCGAGGGAATATTGACTGGTCGGAGTAGACCAGTTTAGACTGGTTTAAGGTGACATATGGGAATTGTAGGTGCATTCGACGCGAAGACCCACCTCTCGGCCCTGCTCGATCGGGTGGCACGGGGTGAAAGTATTACCATTACCAGACACGGCGTCCCCGCAGCAATGTTGGTCCCGGTTGGAGAAACAGGCCGTAAGTTGACGCATGAGCAAATTGTCGAAGGCATGCGGGCATTACGGCAACGTGTAAAGGCCGGTGCGATGAGCGTGCGCGAAATGATCGAGGAAGGGCGAAGATATTGAGCGGAACAGTCGTGGACGCATCGGTGGCGCTGGCTTGGTGTTTCCCTGATGAATCCAGCGAATATGCAGACAGGGTCCTGGTGGCCCTGAAGGGGCAGACTATCGTTGTTCCAGCCGTATGGAGTCTCGAAATCACCAACGCTCTGCTGGTCGGTGAGCGTCGCAAACGATTGAAGCAGCCGGAAATCCTGCGTTTCGTGACTCTCCTGGAGGGACTTTCAATTCTCCAGGACGGCCAGGCGGTCAGCGACCACGTAAGCAAAGTTCTGCCGCTGGCGCGCGTTTATGATCTTTCGGCGTACGATGCGGCCTACCTCGAGCTAGCCATCCGGCACAACGCGCCCCTGGCGACGCTCGACGGCGATTTGCAGAAAGCTGCGAAAAAAGCGGGCGTCCGCAATTTCCTATAGTGGGTTTGCGGCCCTTGCGGCCGCCCTCGGCCCTCCGCCCAAAGGCTTTGGGCCGCAGGGCGGGCAACCGCAAGGTTTTTCACCTTCGATATCCAGGCTAAATCTTCTTCGCCTTCCACCGTCCGCGCCGGAACAGCAGGACCATAGCCACAGCAATCGCTGATTCGGATACCGTGATGGCCCAAAAGACGCCGTGAGAGCGCATGCCCAGGGGGAGGGCAAGCGCGTAGGCGAGGGGAATTTCGAAACCCAGGAAACCGAATGCATTGATGATCGTCGGCGTAAGAGTGTCGCCCGCACCGTTAAAGGCTTGCATCATGACCATCTCATAGGCGTAGCCAATATTGCCGATGCTCACGATGCGGAGGCAAGCGGCAGCCAGCGAGACGATGGCCGGATCGTGGGTAAACAAGCCCGCAACCGGACCCGGGAACAAAACGAAGAACACGCCCACGCCGCCCATGACCAGCATGTTATAGAAGCCGGTCTTCCACACGGATTGCTCGGCGCGCTCGGGCTGTCCGGCGCCGAGACTTTGGCCGACCAGCGTCGCGGCCGCCCCGCTCAATCCCCAGGCGGGCAGGATGAAGAAGACGATAATCCGGATGCTGATGGTATACGCGGCCAGGGCGGAGCTGCCGAACACGCTCACAATGCGCATCAGGCTGATCCAGGCGATATGCGGAATCAGCATCTGCGCGATTCCGGTCACGGAGACCCTGATCAGCCTCGCCATGATTTGCAGGTTGAGGCGAATCTGCCGCGCCAGAATCCGGATGTGCTCCCCGCCGCGCGAGAGCCGGTAGAATTGATAGACCACTCCAATCGTGCGCCCGCTGAGCGTCGCCACGGCGGCGCCGGTCACCCCCAGGCGCGGAAACGGTCCGATGCCGAAGATCAGGCAGGGGTCGATCACCAAGTTGATGGAATTCGAGAGCCAGAGCACGCGCATAGCGATGGCCGCGTCGCCCGCCCCGCGAAATACCGCGTTGTTCAGCATCAACAACACCACGACGCAGCATCCGCCCAGCGTGATGCGGGCGTAGCGCGTGCCGACCGCAACGACGGCCGGGGAGCCGCCCATCAGGCGCAGCAGGTGGGGCGCGAAAAAGAAGCCGGAAGCGCCCATCACCAGACTGGCCGCCAGCCCAAGAGCGATGGCCTGTACGCCGGCCACCGCCGCTTCCTCGCGATCTTTCTCGCCGATGCGCCGCGCCACCATGGCCGTGGCCGACAGGCCCAGCCCCATGCCGGTGGCATAGATGATGGTGAGCATCGCCTCGACCAGTCCCACCGTGGCGATCGAGTCTGCTCCCAGGCGGGCCACCCAGAAGACGTCCACGATCGCGAAGAGTGATTCCATCAACATCTCGAGTACCATGGGCACCGCGAGAAGAAAAATCGCCTGCGTCAGGCTGCCCGTGGTGTAGTCCTGGTGCGAGCCACGCAAAGCTTCGCGCAGAGAGGCCCAAAACGAAGACGAGTCGCTAGTGGTGACGGCGGTTGCCATAAATAAGACTTGGTAGAATGGGTTTCAGATTTCGACCCGGACCGGGGTCAGGCGGATTCAGAACGACGCGAGTTCGGAACTACCGAGGCACGGTTTTCATAACGATCTGATCTTGCCACGGAACGTTGGTGGCAGGCAAGCGGAATCTCGGCTGCTTCGGGGGGTGGCGCAGAATCCCTGCTTCTGGGAATCTGCGATTCATCGTGGCAATTCCGGTGCAGCCCTGCAGAGTCTTAAAAAGACGAGACACCTCCTCAGGATGGCAGATCCTGCGTTTTTCGGCAGTCTGACGCAGGCCGGCGCTCCACGCGAACCGGGGGAGGGTAGGCGCGAGACTAGGCTCCGGCTTACGTTCCCGGTTTAACCTCCACCCGGAAGAGCATGTAATGAGAGTAGCGGTGGGTGTTCCGAACCTGGGTGCCAAGAAAATCCAGCAAGACCGTTACGTCTCTGGGGAGCCAAAGGTCTCTCTCGGACCCGCTCAGACGAACGGGGTAGAAGTCCACCGTGGAAGTCTGGGCAGCGACGCCGATATCCTTCCGGGACGCAAGCAGCCAAGACGTGACTCGCAGAATCTGGAAGCTTTCGCAATCGATCCAGGCCAGTCCTTGGGATAAGAAGCCGAAAGTTACTCCGGAGGCGTGGAATCTGTCGATTCGGCGCGCCCTCTCTGGCGTTTGCGCAAATCCCACTACGTAGCATGTCCGATCTCGAAGCGTCTGGATTCCGAAGTAACGAAAGCGGTTGTCTTGCTGGTCGGCCGGACTGAAGTACATGTACGTTGACGCGTACTTGGCGCTGATCATGGTGAGATCGCTCAGGCTCGAGGCATCCAGAGGCTTCCCGTTGAGGTCGGTGCGGTACTCTTCGAATGCCGGGAGATCTCCTTCCGGCCAGGGGATGACGATATAACGCAACTTCTTCGCTACTGTGACCTCGGAGGCCCTGGACATCGGAGTTCCCCCCATCAGTTCTACACTTTGCACAGGATGCGTTTCAGAGATCTCCTCGTCGCAGGCGACCTTGGGAAAGTCATGGAACTGGTCGGTAACCGTTTTGCCGACGCGCTCGAGAATCATCGGCAGTTGGTCCTGGCTCGCGGCCGGCTGGAGCTTGCGAAGATAAGGGCAGTGCTGAATCTGACGCGGGGTCCAATCGATCAGCGTCTCAGCGTTCTTATAGATTTCGATTTCCGCGGGGCTGAGGGAAAAGCCAGTTTCAGGCGCCTGGGGAGTTGCGGTGAGATGGAGCAGCCCCCCGCTCAGCGCTCCGATGCAGGCGGCCACTCGGAGAGACGAATTCACCATCGCCCGCACTTTCACAGGGGAAGTATTCTCCCGTGAATTGGCGAAGTCAAGGCGGAAAGTTGAATATGTTTGTTTGGTGTGCCTTGGAGTGCGCGGTGGCTGCAGCGGTCAACTCCTGTCGTTGACTCGATCCGGCAGAAATTATCGTCGAGGTCAGCCTCTGAATCCCAGGTTACGACACCGCAGGTACCTCCTGGCTCAGGCGCGAGGCGTCTTCCAATTCCGGATCGTAGTTAAGATTGGGACGGAGCCAGCGCTCCACCTGCCGGAGGTCCATGCCTTTGCGGCGGTGGTAGTCCTCCACCTGGTCGCGGTCGATCTTGCCGACGGCAAAATATTGCGCTTCCGGGTGGGCAAAATACAAACCGCACACCGACGCGGCGGGCAACATGGCGAAGTTCTCGGTGAGCCGGATGCCGGTGGTCTTCTCCGCCTGCAAGAGGTCGAACAGCTCGCGCTTCTCGGTATGGTCGGGGCAGGCTGGATAGCCGGGCGCGGGTCGAATGCCGCGGTAGCGCTCGAGGATCAGGTCCTCAGGCGCCAGGTTTTCATCCCTGCCATAACCCCAATAATCACGAACCTTTTTGTGCATTAACTCAGCGAGTGCCTCCGCCAGCCGGTCGGCAAGAGCTTTGGCCATTATGGAATTGTAGTCGTCGTGGTCCCGGTGGAAACGCTCGAGAAGCGGATCGAGGTTCATGCCCGCCGTCACTGCGAAAGCGCCCAGATAATCTTCCAGGCCGGTTGGCTTGGGGGCAATGAAATCCGCCAGCGCCCGATTGTAATGGCCCGGCGCCTTCTCCATCTGCTGCCGCAAAGTGTGGAAAGTCGTGAGGAGCCCGGAGCGAGACGCGTCGCGATACACCTCGATGTCGTCTCCCACGCTCGCGGCCGGGAAGAAGCCAACGACGGCGTTGGCGGTGAGGGATTTCTCCTTCACAATGCGCGCCAGCAGTTTTTGCGCATCGCACAACAATTCGCGGGCCTTGCCACCCACCGTGGCATCTTCCAGGATCTTCGGATAAGTTCCGCGCAGCTCCCAGGCTTGGAAGAGCGGCGTCCAGTCGATGTAAGGAACAATCTCCTCTAAGGGCACGGCGGGAAAAGCGCGGTTCCCCGTGAACTCGGGACGCGGAATGTCCGTCCGGCTCCAGTCGAGGGGCGGCTTGCGCCGGCGGGCCTCCTCGAGCCTCAACAGTTTCTGCGCGGCGGGCTTGCGTGCGGCGCGTAGCTTTTCCTGCTGGCGGCGGTTTTCTTCCTCGAAAGCCGGGCGCGAAGCGGGATTCTTGAGTTGACTCACCACCCCCACGGCTCGCGAAGCATCGAGGACGTGAACGACCGGCTGGCGGAAATGAGGCGCAATCTTCACCGCCGTATGAACGCGGCTGGTGGTAGCGCCGCCGATGAGCAGCGGAATGGTGAATCCTTCGCGTTCCATCTCCTTCGCGACGTGCACCATTTCATCGAGCGAAGGTGTGATGAGCCCGCTCAGGCCGATCATGTCCGCGTGGGTCGCCCGCGCGGTTTCGAGAATCTTCTCGCACGGAACCATCACGCCCAGATCGATCACCTCATAGTTGTTACAGCCCAGCACCACGCCCACGATGTTCTTGCCGATGTCGTGCACGTCGCCCTTCACGGTGGCCGTCACGATCTTGCCTACGGCGCGAGCTTTGCCGCCCGCTTCCTTCTCCGATTCCATGAACGGCAGCAGATAGGCGACGGCCTTCTTCATGACGCGGGCGCTCTTGACGACCTGGGGCAGAAACATCTTGCCGGAGCCGAACAGGTCGCCCACCGCGCTCATGCCTGCCATCAGTGGGCCCTCGATCACGGCGAGCGGCCTACCGAGTTTTTGCCGGGCCTCCTCGGTGTCCGCCTCGATGTGATCGGCGAGGCCTTTTACCAGCGCGTGCAGCAGGCGTTCCTCGACCGTGCCCTGGCGCCAGGCGTCTTCCTGCACCTCCGCCGGGCCGCGCTGCTTCACGGACTCCGAAAACGCCAGCAGCCTTTCTGTGGCGTCGGGCCGTCGGTTCAGCAGGACGTCCTCGACCAATTCGAGCAGGTCGCGCGGCAGTTCCTCGTACACGGCCAATTGCCCGGCGTTCACAATGGCCATGTCCAGTCCCGCCCGTATGGCGTGGTACAGAAAGGCTGAGTGCATGGCTTCGCGAATGACGTTGCTGCCGCGAAACGAGAACGAGATGTTGCTGATGCCGCCGCTGACCTTGCAGCCGGGAAACGTGGCCTTGATCTGGCGGGTGCTTTCGATGAAGCTCACCGCGTAGTCGCGGTGCTCCTCGATTCCCGTAGCCACGGTGAGGACGTTCGGGTCAAAGATGATGTCACACGGGTCCACGCCCACTGCTTGGGTGAGAATCCGGTAGCTGCGCGCGCAGATTTCCACGCGCCCCTCCGTCGAGACCGCCTGGCCCGACTCGTTGAAGGCCATCACCACCATGGCCGCGCCGTAGCGCTTGATCAATCGGGCGCGCTCGATGAAAACCTCTTCGCCCTCTTTGAGGCTGATGGAATTGACGATGCCTTTTCCCTGGATGCACTTCAGCCCCGCCTCGATGACGCTCCACTTGGAGCTGTCGATCATGATGGGGACACGGGCGATGTCAGGCTCGGAGGCGACGTAATTCAAGAAGGTCGTCATGGCCTGCTCGGAGTCCAGCATGGCCTCATCCAGGTTGACGTCGATGATCTGCGCGCCGCCTTCCACTTGCTGCTTGGCGACGCTCAGGGCCTCCTCGAATTGGCCGCCCAGGATCAGCTTGGCGAATTTGGGTGAGCCGGTCACGTTAGTGCGCTCGCCAATGTTGACGAAGCCGGTTTCGGGGCGGATCACCAGCGGCTCGAGGCCGCTGAACTGGGTATGTCCCTCCGTAGGGGCGGTTCGCGAACCGCCCCTACAGCGGCGAGGCGGAAATCCCTGAACCGCCTCGCGGATGGCGCGAATGTGCGCGGGCGTTGACCCGCAGCAGCCGCCCACGATGTTCACCCAGCCGTTCGCTGCGAATTCGCGCAAGTCCGCCGACATGCTCTCGGGAGTTTCGTCGAATCCCCCGAAGGCGTTGGGAAGGCCGGCGTTCGGATAGCAGCTTGTGAAGATGGGCGCGATCCTCGAGAGTTCTTCGATGTGCGCGCGCATCTGCTTTGCGCCCAGCGCGCAGTTGATCCCCACGCTCAGCAGTGGGGCCTGCGAAACCGAAATCCAGAAGGCTTCGACCGTTTGGCCCGACAGAGTGCGCCCGCTCAGGTCCACGATGGTCACGGAAGCCATCAGCGGCAGGCGCTTGCCCGTGTTCTCGAAATACTGTTGGGCGGCAAAGAGCGCCGCCTTGCCGTTGAGCGTATCGAAGATGGTTTCCACCAGAAGCAAGTCAACGCCGCCCTCCGCGAGACCCCGGATCTGCTCGTAGTAGGCGTCTCTTAACTGATCGAAGCTCACGGCGCGCGCCGCGGGGCTCGAAATGTCCTGCGATGCGGAGGCCGTGCGGCTGGTGGGGCCGATGGAACCGGCCACCCAGCAGGAACGCTCGCCATTCTGAGCCATGAATCCGTCCACCGCGCGCCGCGCCGCCTGCGCTCCGGCTTTGTTGAGGTCGTAGACGTGATCTTGGAGGCGATATTCGGACATCGAGATCGCGTTGGCGTTAAAGGTATTGGTCTCAATGATATCCGCGCCGGCCTCGAGGTATTGGCGATGGATGTCCTCAATAATCGCCGGTTGGGTGATATTCAGGACGTTGTTGCAAAGGTGCAGGTCCCGCTCGTGGCGGGCGAACTCCTTGCCGCGATAGTCCGCCTCTTCCAGCTTGTGGGCCTGGATCATCGTGCCCATGGCGCCGTCAATGATGACAATGCATCGTTTTAGCGTTTCAACCAGCAAATCCGAGTTGGGCATGGCATCTTTCATGATAATTCGAGTTCGTTTTCACTCAAAAACAGTTCGTTTTGTGCAGTCGAAAACTATTAAGTCGTTTATTTGCACTAGATCGCTGAGTTCGTTTCCTCGAAAAAACATCTTTTTCTCTAGCGAATGTAGCTTCTCCCATGCCCGACAAACCCGGTTTCACGCCAAGGCGCCAAGGACGCAAAGGTCGCAAAGCTGTTCCGGTTTTGAGAGCGGTCCTTTGTTTTCAATAACATTCTCGCTTTGTTCCGGCAAAATCGGACGCCTTCCCGCCTTCCGTTGTCGGTACCCAACGCACGTACCCAGGCGAAGAAAGCCCTCTCCCAGGGGAGAGGGTGGACCGAGACGGCGCTTTCGTCAGCCGTCGAGGGCCGGGTGAGGGGTTGGTTCCGTTCCCCACTGGCCTTGTGCTGCTGACTCTTCTCAATCCAGCCGTACTTTCCGCGTGCTCCGCCAACCCGCTGCGAATTGCTCAGGCGTTGACGGAAGGTTGGTCTGCCAGACGGTCGCGGCAAGGCCGTGTTAGCTTGCGATGAACTGACCCCTCACCCGTCACGCTCCGGCTGATGAAAGCGCCGGAGCCTGACACCCTCTCCCCTCGGGAGAGGGCTGTTGATTCGTGGGGGGCCTTGGTAGCCGACTTCTTGTCACCTGCCCGGGCTCCCCTTGCGAATCGGAGGCTTCGGTTCGTTCGCGCAAATTGTGCTGTACTTGCTCCTTTCAGCCACTGATTTGTGCAGATTTGCGCGCAAAACGCGCATAATTTGCAGCATTCAGAAAAGTGATTTCCTTTGTTTTCAAGTACTTCTTAGCTTCGTTCCCACTATTCTTCATTATTTGTAGTTTCCTGCATTCTCCACACGCCGGGACCCTTGCGCTTTCGCGTGCGTCTCGGCTCGCCCCGGCGCTTGCCTACGACATTGTGTCCACAATACGAGCACAGTAATAGGCTACTACAACTCATCGGGCTTGTCAAGCGAAAAATGCCAAAATGCAAGAAACGCAGGTCAAAGCTCCGTTACCGCACGCTGTCCGGAAATCGCAAAGGCGCTCACTTGACCCCAGACGCCTGATAATCTACGCTGTCAGCGACCTTATTTGAGGTGGGAGGAAAGCACACATGCGCCGCGTAAGAGTAGATCAAGCCAAAGATGAACTGTGCGTCCGGGTTGAACGAGTCTCCAAGGCCGAGGAGTTCATGAAGAGGCGCCGTGGGCGGGAGGCCGCCAAACCGGAGCCTTCCGACCAGCGGTCGAGGCGCGTCCCTCGCGATGTTGTCGAGCATATTCGGCAGAGCAGGAAGGGTTCTCATTTGCCAGCCGGATACACTCTGCGGAGACTGATTGGGGAAGGGAGGCGGCCCTGAGCCGCTTGACTCTGCGTGGCACGGTCGCCGTATGCGGTTGTTCATCGAGGAGCACACATCATGACTATTCCTTCATGCAAACGAATTTCGCTTCACAAGGTTCTGCGGGCTTCCGTCGCCGCGCTCATTTTCCTGGCGGCCTGTATCGGCATTCTTTTGCAGGTTCACGCCCAGACGGCCCCGCAGGCGGCCACGGTGCATGTGGACATAACGCCGGGGCACATCCTGAATACGATCTACCCGGACACGGCGACCGGCGCCTGGATGGACGACTTGTCGAAGACGCAGGTGGACAAGCTCAGCAAGCCCGAGACAATTCAAGGCGTCAAGAACCTGGGCTGGGGTTCCATCACCATGCGCAACAACAGTGAACTGCGCTTGGCCGCATGGCACTGGAATGAAAACGGCACCTGGAGCGACCCGGCCACGAAGAGCGGATATTACGCCGGCAGCGCTGAACTGGGCGCACCGATCCATTACGGCTATTCCTACTCGCTGCCCCATCGCGATTTCATGACCAGCGGAGACACCCCTCTGGTGGCGGGTTTCCAAAGCTATTGGAAGAGCAACCCCTATCTCACCAGCCGCTTCACCGGCGAAAGCGACGCCCTGCACCCGCAATGGGTGGTGGCCGATATGGGCATGGCACGCGCCGTCGATGCGATCCACATTCAGTGGATTAATCCCTACGCGGTCACGTATGTGGTGCAATACTGGATTGGTGACGACAACGCGCTCGACTGGGACATGGGTCCGAACGGCGAGTGGAAGGCTTTCCCATCGGGCACGGTCGAGAACGGCGCCGGCGGGGACGTGCACCTCAAACTCTCCGATAAGCCGATTACCGCCCGATTCGTCCGCGTTTTGATGTCGAAATCCTCCGGAACCTGCGACACGCATAGCGCGCAGGACATTCGCAACTGCGTGGGTTATGCGCTCCAGACGCTTTCCGTTGGGACGATGGATGCGAGCGGCGCCTACTCGATCGCCTACCCGGCGGATGGCGTCGAACCGAAACCTTCCGTGCCCGGCGAGCGTCACCGGCATGTCCCCGGTCAGCCCTTTGCGTTCCCCAACTCGGCGGCCGACACCGCAGGGAACTTCTGCGCTTCTTCCGTCGATCCCTGGCACCAGGCCGATAACCTGGTGACCGGCGGCGACGACGAATACAACGGCATGGATAATTTCTTTACCAGCGGCTTAACGATGGGGCATCCGGCGCTGGTGGCCTGCGCAGCGATTTATGATACGCCGGAGGATTGCGCCAATGAGGTTGCGTACATCCACAAGCGCGGTTATCCGGTGGTAGGAATTGAAATCGGCGAGGAGTGCGACGGCAAGCACACCATGCCGGAAGACTACGGGGCCATCTACTGCCAATGGGCGACGGCCATTCACAAACTCGTTCCCGGCGCCAAGTTGGGCGGCCCGGTTTTCGAAGGCGTCAACAAGGACATCACCCTTTGGGTCGACGACCAGGGCCGCACCTCGTGGATGGCTCGCTTCATCGACTACCTGAAGGCCCACGGCCACCTTCAGGATCTCGCTTTCATGTCTTTCGAGCACTACCCCTTCATGCAGAACGGCTCCGGGCCGCCCGACGAGTGGGATACGCTTTACATGGAACCGGGAATCATGAAGCATGTCCTCCAAATGTGGCGTGAGGACGGCGTTCCCAAAGACGTGCCGCTGATTATCTCCGAAAGCGGCATCACCGCCGGCCACAGCTCACGGGGTTACCTGGGCGTGACGGGCCGAGCTATCTGGGAATGCGATGCGTTCGGCACGTTCTTCGAGCAGGGAGGCACGGCGTTCTACCGGCCGGCGATCAATAATGGCGCCGCTGATCGCTGGAACTACGGCGGCGGGCCAAACGGCGGCGGGGCCTATGGCACGCCGGAATACACTCCCTTCACTTCCGCGCACATGATCAACTTCGAGTGGCTCGAGCACGGCGGGGGCGCGAACCAGATCTTTCCCGCCTCGAGCGATCTTCTGGACGCCGCCGGACGTAAGGTGATTACGTCCTACGCAGTGCATCGCCCGGACGGAAACTGGTCGTTGATGCTGATCAATCACGACCTCGATGCGGCTCACCAGATTCATCTCGTCATCGACGATGCCAAACACGCGCGGCACTCTTTCGCGGGGCCGATCGCCCTGGTGCAGTACTGCAACACTCGGAGCGAAAACAAGAACACCACCCTGACCGCCAGCCCTGACGGCATGTATACCCTGCCCATCGGATCGATCACAGTGATTCGCGGAAAGTTGCGGTGACGTTAATGACTCCCCTCCTTAGTAAGGAGGGGTTGGGGGTGGTTCGCGCCCATCCGGCCATCAACTAAAACGGAGGATTCCAGATCAAACCTAGTTCCAGTGTGAACCCAGGAAGAATCGGGTCACCACTTAACGTGTCTGGTGATACCTGGATTTCGATTCCCGAGGGACTGTAAATCTCAACCTGGCGGGACTCCGGAAGGATCAGCCATCCCAACTGCAAACCGACGGAGCGGTACTCATCCATCTTCTTGCGGAGAGCTTCGACCTCGTCGGATGGGGACGCCACTTCGATCAGAAAATCCGGGCAAAGGGGAATAAACCGTTGCTTCTGGCGCTGGCTCAATTCCCTGAGCCGCGAAAGCCGAACCCAGGCCGCATCCGGCGACCGCATCGCCCCGTTCGGGAGACGGAACCCAGCGCTTGAATCAAAGGCTATGCCGCTGCCGTCTTTGAACGCCCAAGCGTACAGTTCGCTTGCGACTTTGAGACTCTGAAAACTGGCGTAGCCCCCTGCTGGCGACATCACGATGATTTCTCCATCGGCGGAGCGTTCGATGCGCAACTCGGCGTTGGCTTGGCAAAACTGGAAGAATTCCTCTTCGTTGCCGTTGACTATTCCAGGCGGCAAACGCACGGCCTTCTGCGAGTCTGGAATTGGAATTGTGAGCTGCATCGCGTTATCTAATTACAGCACGCCAAGATCTCAGTGTATTATTCTACCATCATTATCCGCTAGCTTGAAACCTGCTTAGTTCCCTTCGGTCTCCCTCGAACAGGGGAATCCTTGTAGGTTATTGTCGCCTTCGTTCCATCGCTGCTTAAAGCAATTTTGCCTCGACTGACGCTAATCACAACCTTTTCCCCGAAATCCTTGATCTCAAGTTTCATTCTGTCGCCGTGTGCCATAATTCCAATATCTTAGCACATCGGATTCCAAAGTTTGGCGCATGAAATTCAAACTGACCCACTACCCAGAAAGCCCCCAATCCGTCGATAACCGCCCCGCCGTAGGGGGACGGCTTGCCGTCCCCGCATTTCCGCCGCGCCCGACGAGGGTAGGGCAAGCGCTATCCCTACACGTTTTCAGAGCGGCGAAGGACGGCTTCGGTTCTTTTTGAGATTTTGAACGGAAAGTTACCGGCGTGGGCCGCGCATCTTGGCGACGTGGTGGGGGCGGGGCTGGCAGCGGGGACAGAAATGACTGCTGCGGCCGGCAATCACCAGGCGCCGGATCGGCCCTCCACAGCGGCGGCAAGGTTCGCCGGTGCGCTGGTAAACGCGCAGGCGCGGCTCGTAGTTGCCGGGGCGGCCCTCGATGTCAACGTAGTCGCGGAAGCTGGTGCCCTGGAGCTTTACGGCGTGGTCCAGGACTTTTCTGACGGCCTTGAAGAGCCGGCGAGCCTTGGAAGCAGAAACCCTGCCCGGCTGCGCCAGGGGGTGGATTCCGGCTACAAACAGCGACTCGTCCGCGTAGATGTTGCCGAGGCCTGCGAGCAACTGCTGGTTCATCAGCCAGCTTTTGATGGCGCTATGCCGTCCGCGCATGGCGTTCAGGAACTGAGCCTCGGTCGCTTCCTGCGCGTCCGGGCCAAGCCGGTCGAACACGGTTTCCAGTTCCTCACGCGTGCAGGAACGCAATCTACCAAAGCGGCGCACGTCGCGAAAGCGCAGCTCATCGTGCTCACCGACGGCGAGCAGCACGTGGGTGTGCGGCGCGAGAGGTGTTTCGCGCGCGGAGACGGTGAACTGCCCGGTCATGCCGAGCCGCACGAGAAGATAACGCGGCGGCGTGTCCTCGGCCTCGAGCTCGAGAGCCAGCGCCTTGCCCTTGCGCCGCATCGAAACGATAGTCCGCCCCTCGACCTCAGCGACGAACCGCTCCGGCGAACCCGCAATAACGCCCGGATGGCGGACCTCGACAGCAATGATGCGGCGCCCCAAGGCACGCTGCTTCAGACCTTGCAAAACCGTTTCGACTTCGGGAAGTTCGGGCATAGGAAATTCTAAATTATAAATGGTGAATCAGTGCTGTCCCAAGAAAGTTGGGACCGTTCTTCGTAACTGCTTGATCGAAGCGAAGTAAGAGGTCGGTATGTTATTTTTCGATTTCAATTTTTGGCGGCCTTTTTGGCATGATTTGGCTGTTTTCCAGCCCCTGCCGGAGGCAGCCGATGAATCTTGGCCGCAGTGTTTTCTCGCAGCTTTTGGATTTCCTCCCGACCTACCAGTTTCAGATTTGCGTCGATCGCTACCAAGGCAATCGTTACGTGAAGGACTTCTCTTGTTGGGACCAGTTCCTTTGCTTGCTGTTCGCTCAACTCACTTATCGCCGCAGCTTGCGCGATATCGAAGCTTGTCTTCGCGCCCAGCAATCCAAACTTTACCATATGGGTTTTCGGGGACAAGTTTCTCGCAACACGCTGGCGCACGCCAACGAGGTTCGCGACTGGCGTATCTACCGCGACTTTGCGCAAGCGTTGATTCACCTCGCGCGCGATCTTTACCGCGAGGAATCTTTCGGCGTGGACTTGTCCGAGACCGTCTATGCTTTCGACTCGACCACCATCGATTTGTGCCTGTCGCTCTTCCCTTGGGGAAAGTTCCGCCGCCACAAAAGTGCGGTCAAACTGCATACGCTGTTGGACCTGCGCGGCAGCATTCCGACCAGTGTTTATGTGACCGGCGGGCAGGTCCACGAGGTCAACCTGCTCGACGAACTGCTGCTGGAGCCGGGGGCGTTTTACTTGCTCGACCGCGGTTATGTGGACTTCGCGCGTCTCCATCTGTTCACTCAAGCTTGCGCCTTTTTCGTCACGCGCGCCAAAAAGAACTTGCAGTTCTACCTGCGTACGTCGCGCCCCATCGATCGCTCCAGTGGCCTGCGCTGCGACCAAACCATTCGCCTCACCGGCATCCGAACGGCGCAGCGCTATCCCGACACCTTGCGCCGCATCGTGTACTTCGACGCCGAAAAAGAGTCCCGGCTCACCTTCCTGACCAACAATTTTTCCCTGCTTCCCTTGGTCATCGCCCAGCTCTATCGGGTGCGTTGGCAGGTAGAGCTGTTCTTTCGTTGGATCAAACAGCACCTCCGGATCAAGGCCTTTTACGGTACCTCCGAGAACGCCGTGAAGACGCAAGTATGGGCTGCCCTCGCCGCTTACGTCTTGGTGGCCATTGCCAAAAAACAACTCGGGTTGGATATGAGTCTCTACCAAATTCTCGAAATTCTCAGCGTCACGATTTTCGAAAAAAACCCGATTTTAGAGGGTTTTTGCAATTTCAACGATCAATCTACCGATGTCGATACAGATATCCAGTTGAGCCTGTTCGACTTGTAATGGGACAGCACTGATGGTGAATAGTGAATTGCGAATAGTGATCGTAAACTACGGCACCTATACCGGGTGGGGCCTTCCGTTGGCCCTTGAACGAGGCGCGGGCTGCGCCTGCAACTGCATTGAATGGGAAGATGGACGTGCGGACTATACACCTACTTTGATGTCGTCCCCTTCGACTTGCACGGGGTAAGTAGTTAGTTTAAGGAAAGCGTCGCCGACGTTCTCGCCGGTGCGAACGTTGTACTCCCACTGATGCCAAGGGCAAACAACCACCTCGTCCATGAGTTCACCTTCGCCGAGCGGTCCGCCTTGGTGCAAGCAGGTGTTGTCGGTGGCGTAGATCGTGCCGCCCACGTTGAAGAGCGCAATCGTCTTCCCGGCCACTTCGGCGACCTTCGCCGATCCGGGTGAAAGTTCAGAAAGGCTTGCGGCTTTCACAAACTCGGCCATGTGCGACTCTCCTTCGTGAAGTCGGCTTGACGTTGTTAAATCGCAAGGTAAACTCGCCGCGACAGTGACAACGCGAGGACCCTATCCGATTTGGACCATTTCCGGCGTTCCGGGCTTGCCGATGCGGACGGATTTCTTGAACTCTTCCAGCATGCTCTCTTCCAGGCGGACCTCGGTGGGGCGCTTGCCCAGGCTCATGCGGTCGATCTTCTCTTGGAGCTTCAGCAGAGCATAGAAGAGGTTTTCGGGACGCGGGGGGCAGCCCACCACGTAAACGTCCACGGGCACGATCTTGTCAACGCCCTGAAGCACCGCATAGGTATTGAACGGGCCGCCCACGCTCGAACAGGCGCCCATGGAGATGCACCACTTCGGGGCCGGCATCTGCTCCCAGATGCGCTTGATGGCGGGCGCCATCTTCAGGGTCACCGTGCCGGACACAATCATGAGGTCGGATTGGCGCGGGCTGGGACGAAACACTTCCGCTCCGAAGCGCGCCATGTCGAAGCGGGAAGTGGTGGAAGCGATCATCTCAATGGCGCAACAGGCCAAACCAAAGGTGAGCGGCCAAAGGGAAGACTTGCGCGCCCAGTTGAAAATCTGGTCCACCGTGGTGACGATGAAATTCTGTTCAAAGCGATTTTCAATCCAGCCCATACTTCAGCCTCGATCTCCGCGCGGAATTACCTGGCATTCGGTCGCCCAACTCTCATTATACCGCTAAAGGCAACTGGACGACGTGAAGTCCATAGCCCCGTGCCGCCGCGCACTGCCTTGCGTCCGCAGAGACGAACAATTCAGCGGCCCACTCTCCTGCCGAAGCGACTTGTAGAGCGTCAGACGAACGTAGAGGCCAGCGCTCGAGAAGTTCGATGGCGCGCGCCATCACTTGGTCCGTCACATCGGTGACACTGCAGTCTTCAATGTCCGCCCAGAACGCCCGCTTGGCATTCAGGTATTGCGAGGGTGACAACTTTCCTTCTCGGCGGAGCCTGCAAAAAGCCGAAACCACTTCTGCGAGGGAAATCACCGAAACACCCAGAGAGGATGCCGAGGACAGAATTTCCTCGAGGTGGTTGCTGCCTGGTTCTTGAAGATACCTCTTGGCAAGGGCCGAAGAGTCGAGGAAGACGTTCAAGGCTTCGACCGCCTCTCCTGGAGTATGGCCTTGCTTAGGGACGCACCTGGCACAACTAGCCGCAAGCCAGGGCGCTTCCAGGCAGGTTTCGAATCGCGCGGCTCAGGAGGAACTATGTTGGCAATTGCTTTGCGATGGCGGAGGATGCAAACCTTCTCACCCTTCTCAACCAAGTCGAGAATCTGGGAAGCGTTCCGTCGAAATTCACTGAAGGTAATTGTTCTCACGCGCAGGTCCTCCAGGAAACAATTGTACATGATTGCACAATAAGGTGCGACGACGGGTTCACTCCGTTGCGGGCTTCAGTTTGCGGACGGCGGCGGCGCCGGCGGCATCCCCGGCAGCCTCGAGGGCCTGGGCCTCAGCGCCATAGGCTTGCCAATAGGCCGGCTCAACCTCGCGTGCCGCGCGAAACTGCTCCGCCGCCTCCCTGTACCTGCCTAGCTTCATCCAGCAGGTGCCGAGATAGAAGCGCGCGGTCATGTCCTGCGGATTCACCTGCACCGAACGCGCGAAATACTCTGCGGCTTTGGCATATTCAGCGCGGGGGAAGTAGACCGCGCCCAGGATATCGTAAGCAAGGCTGTGATAAGGCAGAACTCGAGTGGCTTTTTGGTAGTACGTCAGCGCCTCGTCGTGGCGGCCTTCAAGGTCGGCGACTTGGCCCAAGCCAATAAAGGCATCATAGGTGACGGTATTCAGTGGGTAAAAACCTGCTAGGTTCAAGCGCAGCGCCGCCGCAAACTCTTTCCTGGCGCCTTCCAGGTCATGCTCGATATACTGCAAATCGAGACCGTGGTGAATGCGAACCAAGCCCGCGTTGGGGGCGACACGAAGGGAATAGCCGAAAAGGGTTTCGTTGCTGCGCCAGTTTGGAATTGCCCGGACGTCTTGAATACACCAGAAGCAAAGGATGAGGCCGAGGGCAGACAGAACCACGGGAGCCCGGCGGGCGGGCGGCAGGCGTTGCGGGAGCCAATCCAGGCCGAAGTGCGCGAGGGCCAAGCAGAGGCCCACAGACGGCAGATAAGAAAAGCGTTCCGCCAGCAACGGAAAGCTGAGCTGGCGAACGTCCAGACAGGGCAACAGGGTTACCGCCCACCACACCAGGAGAAAGCCAAGAACCGGCTGGCGTTTGCGCAGCGCGCAGGCTGCCACCAGAGCCAGCAGGGCCAGCCACGGCCACACCGAGCGCAAGCTCGAGCCAGGCTCGAAGGTATGAAAAACGTTAAGGTGGAAAGGCCAAAAGAAAAGCCGGGCGTGCTGGCCCAACAACCCCAGCGCGGCCGCCACGAGGTTGAGCGAGATCTTCCACAAATGACCTACTCCGGAGAAGTGTCCCAGCGCCGCAACGCGCACCAACGAGTACGTGAGCACCGCGCCGGCGTACATACTCCAGCAAGCGACTCGCCGGCCCCAGGCCCCTGCAGTTTCGCCGAAGAAGTACCAGTAGGTAATCAGGAGTAGCGGAAGACTAAGAGCGGCTTCCTTGAAGAAAAGCGCCGGAAAATAGGCAAGTGCGGCAAGAGCGTGGCGAGCCAAGCGCCGGCTTCCTGACCTTTCGGCGCGCAAGAAAAGCCGGAATCCCAACAGGTAAAAAAACCCACAACCCATCTCAGGAACCGAGGCGATCCAAGCCACAGCTTCCACGTGCAGGGGGTGCAGAAGCCAGAGCAGGGAACCGGCAAACGCCGCCAAATCGTTCTCAAGGATTTCGCGTCCGATCTGAAACACCACGAGCCCCGTGGCAATGTAGAGCAGCCATTGGAAGAGATGATATGCGGTGGGATTAGGACCGGCCACGCGCCAGATCAGCCAGTAGGAAAAGATGTGCAGGGGCCGATAGAAATTCGTTTCCGCCGCCGCCCCGAGAAACGACCACACCGAGCCGGAAAAGATTCGCCACCAAAGGTGCGGGTTGCGAACGAAGGGGTTTTCAAGGAGCTGCTTGCCGTCGTCGTAAACCAGCCCGTTGGACAGCACTCCCGAAAAGACCACGGCCGCCGCCAGCGCCAGAAAAGCCCCGGCCGCATAACAGTGGTCCTTCACATAATCGTTGAGCTTGCTGAGCAAAGCTTGGCGTGACCCCCCGTATCTATCGGACTATTCATCCTAGGACCGTGCCGATGGCTTGGAAATGGTACTTTCGGATATTCCAGTAGTGGTACAGTTTGATGTTGTAGCGGCGAGTTTAGCTCGCCAAATGGCGGCGTAAAGCCGCCTCTACATCAAACTGTACCACTAGCGATATTCCGCGTTGCTTGGCGCCTTCGAGTGAGCTGTCTTAAAGGGGGAGATTCAGCATCACCAAACGTCCTGCTCATCAGCGAGCGGCAAATCGACGGGAGCGTCTTGCTGGGCTGATTGATACATGGCGAGCGCCCACTCGAGGGTTGGGCGCACACTGGCGAGTGTGATCATGGGTTCGCGGCCGTGTTCAATGGCGGCAGCCATGTCCTCAATCACGGCTTGATGGTCCTCGAAGCCGAGAGCGGCCGCGCCCGTAGCGCCGGTAATCTCGGGAGTGACGGGCACCATGTTGACGACCACCACATCGGCATCGCGTGTCGCCGCGATAACTTCCGAGTTCGGCGCGAATTTGAGTTGATAAGCTAAGAATTCCACGCCTCGCTGGGCCATCTCCTGGCTTTCCCATTCAAGATCAGGCTCGATGTAATCAGTGACCACGAGCTTCGGTGGTATCATAGTTGCGCGCTCCAGGCACCCTCAGCCGGACGTTAGACTTTCCTGGCAGCGGGCCCCGTCGTCCATTGCGGACGAGAATTCTACCTCGGGTGAGGCGTTGTGCCAAGGTCCTTCGTGGGTCCCTGCCCTTTGGTTTAGAATATCTTTCGCACCGCTTGGAATTCTTAGGCCCCAGGGCATATTGAGAATTTTGGAGGGCGGCGGCAGTGAGTAAGATCATGAGGAGGTTACGAGTTGCACAAACCATTTGAGAATCAGGAAGCAGGCGTGGGAAGGGCGGTTGTGTTCTTGGCCGTCGTGGTGGTTCTGGCGATCGCCATACTGGCGCTGAAACTCTCCGACCGTGAAGCCCCGGTGATTGAAATGCAGCCGGAGATTAGAGGGGTGGGAGTCAATACGCCCGTGGATCTCCGCGTCCACGACTCGAACTACCGTATCAAGTCGGTGGTGGTGGAAGTGCGCCAGGGCGATCGGACCTTTCAAATCCCCACGCAGGGCGGGGCCGAGGAGGTCCACGCACCCAAGTGGTGGAAGTTCTGGACGCGCCGCGTCGAGAGCAGCGCCGTGTTCCACGCCAACGTGGGCCGCAAAACGATACCCGATTTGAAGGAAGGTTCTGCGAGGCTTACAGTTACCGCCACCAACAACTCCTGGGGCCGATTCTTCCGCGGCGGCCAGAGCCAACTCATCAAGGATTTGCCGGTCCGCTTTATGCCGCCCCGCGCTGAGGTTCTCACCGCGCAGCATTACATCAATCAGGGCGGGTGCGATATGCTCCTTCTCAAGGTTTCCGAGGGGACAGTCGAATCCGGCGTGCAGGTGGGCACCTACTTTTTCCCGAGTTATCCCGTGAAGGCTTCCGATCCGACCTCCCGCATGTGCATCTTTGCCTATCCGTACGACGTTGACCCGTCAACACCGGCCCGCGTTGTGGCGCGCGACGATGCCGGCAATCAGAGCTTGGTCAATTTCAACTACAAGGTCTTCCCCAAGAAGTTCAGGTCCGACACCATTAACCTTAAAGATGACGACATGCAGCGCGTCGTGCCGCCGATTCTGGCTCAGACGCCGGAACTGTCGGATCAGGGCAGCGTTCTGAAGAATTTCCTGCTGGTCAACGGCACGCTGCGCCGGATGGACGCGCAGCAGTTGGTGGCTTTCTCCCAGAAAACCGCCCCACACCTCACTTGGACCCAACCCTTCGTGCAGCTCGGAAACTCGAAAGTCGAGGCTTCGTTTGCCGACTTCCGAACCTACGTCTACAACGGCCAGGTGGTCGACCGCCAGGTGCACTTGGGGTTTGATCTGGCGGTTGTGCAGCACGCCCCCGTGTTGGCCGCCAATGATGGAACCGTGGTTTACGCGGGCTATCTCGGCATCTTCGGCAATGTCGTGGTCATCGACCACGGCTGCGGCCTGCAGAGCCTTTACGCGCACTTGAACTCGTTCGAGGTCAAGGAAGGGGAAGCCGTAAAACGGGACCAGGTCATCGCGCACAGTGGCCAGACAGGGCTGGCCTTCGGCGACCACTTGCACTTTACCATGCTGCTGGATGGAATCCCGGTCAATCCCGTCGAGTGGTGGGACCCGCACTGGATCCACGACCGAATCGAGGCAAAGCTCGAGTAATTTGCGATTTGTGATTGGTGATTTGCGATTGACAGGTGGCAGGCTGGCCGTGCCGGTGTGTGGACTCCCTCGACCGGCGCGCACCGGCCGATGAAAGCGCCGGTGCGGTCCACTTTCTCCCCCGAGGTGGCGAGGGTCTCCATTCAGACTTTCAATCACAAATCACAAATCGCAATTCACAAATCTAAGGCGCCACCCGCTTCAGATAAAACTCAAAGAATTTCCGGGGGTCTGCTTGCATCCCCACCGTCGCGTTAGCGGGCTTGCCTTCGACGACTCGAGTGAATCCCTGCGCATCAACCTCGACGGCCAGTTGTTGCGTCTCGCAAATGTTCGGGTCAATAAGCATGGCCACCGCCATGGGGTCAAACAGAGTGGGAGACTCATTGCCCCAGAGGTGGTAGAGAATGGTCAGAGCATTGGTGAGCGGAGTGAGATGCGTGAAGACGCGCCGGCGCCCGGCGGCGTCGAGTTGCAGCATGGCGGTTACGTCGAGCGGAGCCACGAGCAGGGGCACGCCGGATGAGAACACGGTCTGGGCCGCATCCGGGTTGGACTTGATATTCCACTCAGCCTCAGGCTTCGAACCCGGCCCGTAGCCGCGGGCAATCGATCCGCCCATAAGGGCGATCCGCTTGATCTTCTTCGCCATCGAGGGGTCAGATTTCAGGAGAGCCGCCACATTGGTCAGTTCCCCGATCGCAATGAGGGTGACTTTTCCAGGCTGCCGGTCGATTTCGGCTTTCATGAATTCAACTGCCCCGCTCATGTGCACGGCCGGGCTCGTGAAGCCATCCGCCCAGCGAGTCTGGTCAATCGGCTGGGGCTTTCCCGGCTGGCCTGCGTAGACCGGAACTTTGCGCCAGGCTCCTCCCGCTTCCCAAAGCATTTTGGCCGCCAGGCGCGCTCGCGCCTGGGTGTCGCCCGACACGGTGGTCACGCCGCGGAGTTCCAACTCGGGACTGTTGATGATGAGCGCCAGCGCAAACGCATCGTCAATGTCCGTGCCAATGTCGGTGTCGAGAATGACCGGCGCGCGAGAGGATTCGGCCCCCGCGGCGAGGGCAGCTAGGATGGCGACCAAAGCAAGAACCGCCGCTATTTTTGCTGTTTGAATGTGGCACATCGATGATCAAATCACCGCACTAACCTAAAAGGCTACTTTCCCGGACGTGGTTAAAGTTGATGGCGTCGACGCCAAGGTCACAGAGGTGGTTATAGAGTGGAAGGTCGACGGTGAGAACCAAGTTCCCGTTGCGTGCTTGTTCGACGATCCCCGTGTCGGTCAAGCCCAACCTCGGAAAGTGGTCCTGGAACGCAAGTTGTCCGCTGGGAATGTAGTACTCATTGACCCGCTCCTGCAGACTGCGGGCAAAAGTGGCGAAGTACTGTGCATGCAGGTTATCGGGCAATTGGCCAAGGAGGTTACTCACTTCCGTCAGTATATTCGGCGTCGTCACCAGTAAATCAAACCGCCTGACAATCCCCTGCAGAAGATCAAAGTCCGACTCGGTGAACATCCTGGTGCGCTTGAAGGTTTGAATTCTGCCGCGATCGCACAGGCCGACGAATAGGAGGAGTAGAAGGCCGCTATCAACTAGGATTCCCCTCTCACGGTAGGCGCCAATGAGTTGCTCGTAGTACCCCATCAGACTGTCCGAATCTTTATCGAGACCACTTTACCCGTAAGGCCGTCTACCTTGATGGTCTTGTACTCCCTCATTGGCCGTCCGCCGATTGACACTGAGGCTAAAGCTCCCAAGTTCTGATACGGCGAATCAAATCCTAAAGTTACATACCAGTACCGTTCGTCATCGGACAACTCGATCTCTTCCAGCCGTAAATTCTTGTAGCCGTTTTGGAAAACCTGGCCGAAATAGTCGATTGCTGTCTTTGTTGCATCCTTTACATCCAGCATGGCTCGCTTCCCACTCTCCCCAACCGAGTTCCGCCCACAACGTCTAGCGCGTCCGGCAACTGTAGACTGATCCCAGTTTACTACAGGGGGCACAATCGAACAATTCAGCCGCTAATGCACGACCGGCGCCAACGCCACGCTGACCAAGCCGATAATGAAAAAGGCGAACATCAGTGCCAGCAGGCGCTTGGTAGCTGCATCAGCGCCTTTGAATTCTCTCCAAACAAACACACCCCAGATGGCCCCGACCATGGTCGAGCCCTGGCCGAGCGCGTAGGAAGCTGCGGGGCCCACCATCTGGGCGTAGGAGGCCACGAAGTTAGAGATCGTGCCCACGCCCCACGCCATGCCGCCCACGAGGCCCCAGAAGTGCCAACTCCCCGCGCCGCGCAGATAATCGCTCATGGCAACCGGCGGCCCGGAGACCGGCTTGCGCATCAGGAAATAGTTCAGCGGGAAATTCGAAACCAATACTCCCAGAACAAAAACGAAGGCCACGGTGTACGGACCGAAGTGGTTCTCTCCCTTGATGGCTTTGGCGACGAAAGGATAGAACAGCCCCATCACCAAGCCACCGAGCACGCTGACCACGATCCCATTCAAACTCACCGCCTGCCCTTTCGACTGTCTGCGATAGGCTACCGCGTCCAGAGCGATCGCCAGGCAGACCAGCGCGATACCCCCGAACAGCATCCAAGGATTGCCTTTTGGCGTGACGATGTAATTCAGGACCGAGCCCACCACTAACGCCAGCCCGACGCCCACCGGAAAAGCCACTGCCATGCCCGCGATGGCGATGGCGGCCACAATCAGGATGTTGCCCAGGTTGAAAACCACTCCTCCCAGGAACGCCAGCAGGTAATGACGGCTGTCCACCGCGCGCAGGTTTTGCAGGAAGCTGTCCGGGCTGGCGGTATTCGTGCTCCCCAGCGTCAAGCCGAGAATCAGCGCGATGAGCAGAATGCCCCACACGTAGTCCCAATAGAACAGCTCAAATCGCCAGCCTTTGCAGAGCTTCTGAGTGTTCGCCCAACTGCCCCAGCAGATCATGCTGAGAACGATCATGGCGAGCGCCACCGAATAAACGGCGGGTATGAACATGACACGGGCTCCTTATTCCGGCATGGTGACGGGCACCGTCCGGCCCTCGCGCGCCGACTGATAGATCGCTTCCATCACGGCCATATCGCGCATCCCCTGCACGCCGTTCGGCTCGGGCTCGCGCCGGCGGCGGACCGCGTCGGCAAGGGCGTCGATCTCCAGAGCCAGCTCATCAATCACCTTGAATTTCTTCTCGAGCCGGCGACCGGCGATTTCGCCGAACAGGCAACGCTCCAGGTCATACTGGAACGCCGGACTGAGGCAAGCCCAGCCTTTCTCGCCGTTGACCTGCAGGAATGACGACTCCGCCGCCTGAAAGCTCGAGGTGCACTGCGCCACGATGCCACTGGGGAAGTCCAGCCGGAAGGCGATGTTCTCATCCACTTGGCTGAACCGCTTGGGATCGGCGGCCCACTGATAAGCCGACACGGCGTTGGGTTCCTCGCCCACCAGCCAGCGAATCGTATTCACGCAGTAAACTCCCACGTCCGGCAGCGAGCCGCCCCCCGAGAGCTTGGGATCAAGGTGCCACGCGCCGCGCTTCAAAACGGGCGGGAGAAAGATTCCGAAGGCGGAATGGATGTACTTCAGCCGCCCCAGTTTCCCGCTCGTGAACAGCTTCTTGAGCTCCAGGCTGGAAGGTTCAAAATACTTGCGGTAGGCGATCATCAGGCGCACGTCCGAGGCGCGGCAGGCCGCGAGCATCTGGCGGCACTCCTCCACCGAATTCGCCATCGGCTTTTCGCAGAGCACATGCTTGCCGGCGTTGGCCGCCTGAATGGTGTAACGAGCGTGCGAACCGTTGTTGGTGGCGATGTAAACGGCCTCGACCTGCGGATCGCTCAGGCACGCCGGCAACTCATCGTAGGTGTAAGACGCCCCGGCGCCGAATTTCCGCGCCAGCCGCTGGGCTTTGAGCTTGTCGCCACTCACCAGCGCCACGAGTTTTCCCTGCTTGCTATGCTTGAAGCCGGGCAAGATCGCCCTCTGCGCAAATCCGCCTAATCCAATCACCGCATATCCCATCGGTTTGGAAGCTGCCATATTCCTCCTTTGTCTGATTCAATGTGTAGCGAGAATACTTCCCGACTTTTGCGTGGCTGTCAAGGGGAGCGCGGATCTGCGCTTTTTGCAAGACGGGGCAGCGGAGTCGCACGTGACAACCGAGTTGCCGGTGTCGCACGCCATGCCTGTCGAGGGATTTGACGCCCCACTTGACTTTCCTCTTCCGCAGATGTAAAACCCGAATCAGGTACATCCAGATTCAATCGCACAACGGAGGTTGCTCATGGTCACTTCATCCCCCTGGGAGGACGAGTCTGGTGTAAGAGTTCTGAGGTTTTACAAGTCAAAGCAGCATGCGGAATGGCCCCAAGCTGTCAACAAATCAGATTTGTTTCCTCCTTGTCCCTGGGTCGTGGCGCTGGACCTGGACTCCGGCCAGTTCCAGGAGTTTCTCGCGCACGGTCCCCTAGAGTTTTCCGCGGCACACAACCTGTTCCCTCAGAAGATACTGTGGATGTCGCCTTGCGCGATGCCGCCGGTGGGCCTGGGAATTCCCGAGCCGGCTCCGGGAACGCGCTGGACCGTGGTTTACACGCACACGTGCGAAAGTCTTGCAACTTGCGCCGCGTGCCCTCAATCCACTGTCATCCACAAGACTCGACGCGGCGCGCGGAAATAGCTCCCGAAGTGTGGCTCTTGGCGGAGCAGGTTGCTTTACGGCGTGAGGCCGACCCGGCGCAGGATGTCCTGGAAGGCCCGATCGGACCGAATGGAATCGAAGGCCGGCTCGACCTTGAGCCGTGCCAGGTATTCATCGCGCTCAGTGTAGGCTGTTTCGAGCCACGCCAGCGCCTGTTTCCTCTCGCCTAAGCCGAGATGGATTTGGGCGAACAGGGACGGTGGCACATAACTTTGCCCAGCCAGCGCGTGCAACTTCTCGAGCGTTTTGCGCGCCTCGCCTTTGTTGCCCGCCATCGCCTGGGCCCGCGCCAGACCCGCGGCCCGGTTCGAATCGTTGGCGGAAAGCTCCACCCCCTTCTGACACTCCGCGATGGCTTTCTCATACATGTTCTTCGCCAGGAAGCTGAGGCCCACACAATCGTGTGCTCCAGCCGAGCCGGGCTCCGACTCGAGGATTTTCCCACACTGCTCCAGGGCTTGGTCATAGCGGCGGGCATAGTAGAACGTCCAACCCACGGTGACCTGGACCGCGATGGAACGAGGGTCGAGTTCCTGTGCCCTGCGAACTTCGGCCAAGGCTTCCCCATCCCGTCCCATCGCCGACAAGTAAGCCGAATACATGCGATGCGCTTCCACATAGCCGGGGTTCAATTCCAGGGCCCGCCGGAATTCTCTCTCCGCTTCCGGCCAATCCCAATCTCCCAGGAACCGGATGGACCCCAGGGAGGTGTGCGCTTCGGCCAGGTTGCTATCAATCTCAAGGGCTTTGAGCACGTACTCCTTTGCTTTGGGCAATGCAGCGCGAGGGGGCAGAGTGTTTGTCGACCAGAGATAATCGGCCAAGCCGGCATAAGCCGAGGCGTAATTCGGATCGAGTTGCACCGCCTGCTGGAAGTACTGCCGAGCCTGTAACTTCTGCTGCTCGGTCCCCTGATACCAATCGGAACGGCCTTTAAGGTATGCGTCGTAGGCGGCGGGGACGACGGGGGGCGCGCTGCTCAGGCGGGCGCGTTCTTGCGGGGTCACGGCAATTCGGATGTTGTCGGCAATGGCGCCCGCAACATCGGCCTGCAGCTTCAGCACGTCTCGCGCGTCGCGCTCGTAAGTTTCCGCCCACAGGCTCTTTTCGGTTGTGCCCCGGATCAGCTTCGCGGTAATGCGCACCCGCTCGCCGGAGCTCAACACCGAGCCTTCGACCACGGCATCCACTTTCAGTTCACGCGCGATCTGCGGCAGAGGTTTGCGCGTGCCCTTGTACTGCATCATGGTGGTCCGCGAGATCACTCGCAGCGCGCCGATCTGGGAGAGATCGGCAATCAGTTGATCGGTCATCCCGTCGGCGAAGTAATCGTTCTGCGGGTTCCCGGAAAAATCCTGGAGCGGCAGAACGGCCAGCGACTGAATGCGTCCCGCACCGCTCTTGCCAGGTTGGGTCGGCCACCATTTGATTGCCATAATCAGCAGTATCGTTGCCAGCGCCAAGCCCAGCGCCGCCAACGCGCGTCGATGCCGCCGCCAAAACGGCAATGGTTGCACGCCGGTCGTCGGCCGCGCCACGTCGAGCGTAGTCAACTGGCGTAGATCGACTTCCAATTCCGCGGCGGACTGGTAGCGGTTTTCCGGCTCCTTCTGGAGGCACTTCAGGATGATTCGCTCCAGTTCCGGCGAGATCCTGGCACTCAAGGCGCGGGGTGGGACGGCGGGTTGATGAAAGATGGCGTCCGCGAGCTGAGGCGCAGTTCCATCCCGAAAGGGCCGCTTTCCGGTGGCCATTTCGTACAGAACCGCGCCGGCGGAGTACAGGTCGCTTCGGGGGTCGGCGGGTTCAGAGCGAAGCTGTTCAGGGGCCATGTACGGCAGAGTCCCCGCCAAGCCCAAATCGCCTGTGGTGCTTTCGGTTGAGACATCATGCTTGGACTTCGCGTTCGTCACCCGCAGCGATTTGGCAATGCCGAAATCGAGAATCTTCAGCCGGCCCTCGGGAGTGATGCGCAAGTTGTCGGGCTTGAGGTCACAATGCACAACCCCCTGGCTGTGGGCGGCGGCCAATCCGCTGGCGAGCTGCGCACCGAGCCGCGAGATCTCCTTCTCGCTCAACGGCCCTTCCGCCAGGCGCGCGCCCAGCGTCACTCCGGGGACGTACTCCACCACGAGATACTCTGCCCCCTCCGTGCTGCCCAGTTCGAAGAGAATCTCGATGTTGGGATGATTCAGCTTGGAAAGCGCGCGCGCTTCCTTGCGCAGGCGCTTGCGGACAGACTCGTCGGCGACCAGAACGGAGGGCAGAACCTTCACGGCGACGTCGCGCTCCAGCCGCTCGTCTCGGGCTCGATAGACTTCACCCATTCCGCCGCTACCGACCCTTTCGAGGATGCGGTAGTGGCCCAGCATTTGACCCGTCATGGGGGTGGACCTTCGCCTGACTTGAATTCTAGGGTGGACCGTCGCCCCTGTCAACGCACCACATGCCAAGGAGGTCCGCTGTGGCGCGGGCATTCCCGCCCGCTGTGGTGTGGGCGTCTCGCCCGCCGTGGAGTGGGCGTCTTGCCCGCTGTGGAACGGGCATTCTGCCCGCGAGTTCTCGGGGGCTGGCCCCCCCGTTGTGGCACGGCCATCTTGGCCGTGAATCGGCACGGGCAGAGCCTGTCCTGAGCGGAGCGAAGGAATGCCCGTGCCACTGCGGGCGGGACGCCCGCACCACGCCTCATACCCTCACCCCCTCTGCGGCCGGTCCTTTGTTTTCTAGGACATTCTCGCTTTGTTCTGGCGATTTTGAGGTTTCGCCGCCGTTTTCCTCTGCCGGACTTTCTGTCCTAGCGTCCAGCCCCTCGACCTTACTCAGTTCCTCGGCCGCACGGTCGTCCGGCTCACGCCTAGGGGCGGTTCGCGAACCGCCCCTACTCTGGCGTGCGTGTTCTTGGCGCATGGTCAGGATGATCCTCACCTTGCGGTCAATCGAGCGGTCCAGCGCTGCCTCCTGCCGCAGCAGCATCTCCCAAGTCTCCCCCGCCGGAGCCAGGCAGGCGTCCCGCTCGATCGCGTCATTCTCTCCCTGCACCGCGACCTCCTCCTCGAACTCCGCTTTCACGGCCGCGACCTCCTCCTCCAGCAGGCGCAGCAGTTCCTGGTGGTGCTCCGGCCCCGGCTCCGGGAGCGGCTCGGGATTCAGCATGTAGCGC
Source organism: uncultured Acidobacteriota bacterium (assembly GCA_963842495.1). Lineage (GTDB taxonomy): Bacteria > Acidobacteriota > Terriglobia > UBA7540 > UBA7540 > CAVROP01. Next base: position 71,355 of record CAWJHY010000053.1, on the reverse strand, counting down.
TGGTACGCTTCGTCCCCGCGATTCGCCTCTTGCTGCAGCCACGCCATGTAGGCCTCCAGCAACTGGCCAATCCGCACCGGCCGCCACCCTACCTGGCCCTTGGAGTACGTGGCCAGCACCGACGCCTGCCGAGGCACGAACACCTTGCGCTTCACCTGCTCCGAGATCACGCCCAGCAGGGAAAGCAACTGGCGCAGCCGCACGCACCGATCGTTGGGCAGCGGCAGGTCGAGGTCCATGATGGCGGATTGAGAGGGGTCGAAAGTCGCCGCGGCGAGGCCCCTGGCACGCCCCCGTTGCCGCTCCTCGACCGCCTGGAGAGCCCGCCGCATCAGGCCCGTCTCCATGCGCTCGATGCGGTTGCGCCGCCAGTAGAGCCTGGAGAGGTCGGCGATTTGCCGGTCCCAGAGGGCGTCGCCGGGGCCGTAGGTGGTGGCGAGTTCTCGTTGCAAGGCGGCATACCGTTCGGGATCTTCGCCCAAGGCGCGCATGACGGCGGCGTCGTTTTCAGGCGCGGCATCGCAGCCGTGCTTGAGCGCGTTCATTCTCATTCGCTCTTTTCCGGCCTCGCTGCGGGGGCCGGTGGAGTGCTGAGCATTGCCCCGAGCGGCGTCGAGCCGCTGGGGAGTAAGACAAGTAGATTTGCGTAGAGACATAGTAACTCCATAAAGTGGAAAGTTGGGAGCAGGGGCGGCAGACAAGCCGTCCCCACCAGAGGTGAGAGAGACTTTCACAGCCCTAATACCTTACCATGATAAGACAACGTGTGTCAAGTAGTGACAAAGTAACGTTACACCGTAGGCAACACCGGGTAGGGCAGGCCCTAGCTGTAGGGGGACGGCTTGCCGTCCCCTGATCGTGCAAGTTGCTGGCCGTTGGTAGGGGCGGTTCGCGAAGCGCCCCTCCCGAGGCCGGCAACGTAGGGGCGAGGCGGTGCCTCGCCCTCACTTGCGAAATACCGCCTGGATTCCGAATTGGCCGGGACGACGGGCGCAGGGCGAGGCACCGCCTCGCCCCTACGGCCGAAACACCACCTCCCCGGCTCAACCAGGGCGAAGCGCTGTGTTGCGTGGAGCCGGGATGAACAGAGGCCGCAGAACTGCGCCAGGCCCGAAAGAGAGCACTTGTTGTGCGTTCAAGACTGCTATACTCTTTTTGCGGGAAGTCTTAACCCGCAACATTTATGAGCGAGTCCAATTTGACAGAAGAAGAGGCCATTCTGCGAACAATGGCCACTAATCCGGCGACAGACGAGCGTGCCCAAAAACGAGCACGCGCCGTGATCGAGTACCTTGAAAGCCAAGACGTCAAAAAAGCCGCCAAAGCATCGGGCCTTTCTTTGACTACCGTGAAGAAGATTATCCGTGCTTACGAAAGTGAAGGCTGGTCCTCACTGATTACCGTTCTTGCTCCCAGAGGGGGAGATTTCCTCGCTAGATACGATCAAGGGTTCTGGGCAGAACGTTTGGTCACGACTTTCCTTAATAGGAGCGCTCATCACCGCGCTGTTCCATATGGCACTTCTCGGAGCGAACCCTTCACGGACCTGGCCACCTTTCAGAAATATGCAGTGAGCGAGGCATTGCTTCAGGCATGGTCAGCTGGTCAGCGCTGGAAGCGGCCGGACCTTGTGCTCATCCCCCGCGCAGTACTTACATCCGAGCGCGGCAACGATGCGTGGACTCCTGATCTGCTTCACTGGAACAACGAGCAGTGCTTGCAATATCTTCGATCAGCCAGTGCAGCGGTCGAAGTGGAAACTAGTTTGTGGCAGGTCAAGAGAGCCACCGTTTCCTTGAGCTTCACGGTCAAAGACGAAGATCTCCACCCGCTACGTAATTGGCTGAACGGCCACGAAATTCCTCTTTTTATCGTTCAGGTTTTTTATGACCAAGCGTACGTGCTTCCCTTCGTGCAACTTGAATATTTAATTGGCCCGAAGGCGCCCGCAGGGCGCCGCGTAGTCGCGATCGAGGATCGATTCACTAAGAAAGACACTTATAGTATTCCTCTCAAGGAAGGCGTATTGCTGGGTGATATCCCCGAACCCGAGGTCGAGGGCCGAGTTTACAAGGCGCCGAATGGCCGCGTGACTGTCTACGGCCGCCTGAGGGGTTCGCACATCGAACCGTCAAGCCTGCAGACCTTGAATTCTCTGGCGTCAGGGCGACTGACCTTACCGAGGACATGAGCAAACGCGATCTTTAGCCATGGATCAAGTGCAACTACGACATACCGAAACGCGCCGCCAGAACGAGCAAGAGCAGCTCGACTTTCTTAAGAGCACGGCAGAGCGCAATAAATGCGGCCAGTTCGCAACCCCCCCGGAGCTGGCTTTAAGCATCGCTCGACACGTCCGCGCCCTTATGGGCAATCCCGGCTCCGTGCGCTTCCTTGACCCGGCGATTGGCACCGGCTCCTTCTTCTCAGCATTCGCGCGTGTGTTTCCGCCCGAGAACATCGGCACAGCGACTGGCGTTGAACTTGACCCGCTTTTTGCGGAGACAGCTAAGGGCTTGTGGTCTGATTACGGACTTACCATCCTCCAGGCAGATTTCACGCGCCTGCCCGTGCCAGAGCGCCGCTTTGACCTCGTGCTTACCAACCCACCATATGTCCGGCATCATCACTTGCCCGTTAAAGAGAAGAACCGCTTGAAGGCGGAGCTCGCGCGCTCCCTGCATTTACCCATCAGTGGGCTTGCGGGATTGTATTGCTATTTTCTGCTTCTCTCTCATGACTGGATGGAAGACGGCGGGCTGGCGGCGTGGCTGATACCTTCCGAGTTCATGGACGTAAATTATGGAGTCACTCTCCGCCGCTATCTTACCGAACGTGTGACCCTGCTACAAATCCACCGCTTTTCCCCTTCGGACGTGCAGTTCGCCGACGCGCTGGTGTCGTCCGCCATTGTTATTTTTCGCAAATCCCCGCCGCCGCCGAGTCACGCCGCCCGCTTCTCGTTTGGAGGTCAGCTAGACCTGCCCGAGACCGAAGCACTTGTCCAGCTCGACCTGCTGAAGCAATCGCGCAAATGGACGCAGTTTCCGGCTCAGACGACCGTCAACCCTACGTCTGACCTAACCACGTTGGGCGATTTGTTCGCCATTAAGCGCGGACTTGCAACTGGCGCCAACAGTTTTTTCATTCTCACCGAGGAACAAGTTGAAGAGCACGACATTCCCTGTCATTTCATAAAGCCCGTTCTTCCCGGCCCGCGGCATGTAACGCATGAGATCGTGGAAGCCCTTCCGAATGGCGCCCCGGACGTGACACCGCGCCTTTATCTGCTTGACTGCGATCAGCCCGAAGAACGCATCAAGGCGTGTTGGCCCCGATTTTACGACTATCTTGAGAGCGGCAAAAGGCAGAAGATTCACCTTTCCTATCTGGCGAGCCACCGCGCCCCGTGGTACTCGCAAGAGCAACGCCCCCCGGCTCCCTTCCTCTGCACCTACATGGGCAGAGCACGCAATGGCAAGCGCCCTTTCCGCTTCATTTGGAATCGTTCGCAGGCGACTGCTCACAATGTTTATTTAATGCTTTACCCCAAAGGCCGCTTGCGGGACGCCCTTACTAAAACTCCTGAGCTAGCGGCCGATGTATTCGAGGCCCTGCAGCGCATCACACCGGCGCAGATCATTACGAAAGGCAGGGTGTACGGGGGAGGTTTGTACAAAGTAGAGCCGAAGGAGCTCGCGCAGATTCCGGCCCGTCCGCTGCTCGATGCCATCAAGACTTATGTCCACATCGACTGCCAAAGCGAACTGTTCGCTTAACCCGAGTGACGCCCTCTGGCGCAGGGCGAAGCCTTGCGAACAGCGGAGTCGTAATGGCTGGAGATCGTAGAGCTTCGCTCTGCGCCAGCCCCGGACAAAACTTCGGTGCAGGAACGGGGGCTAAATGATTTCTGACGCCCAACGCGAGAACAGCAAGCTTGTTCTGAAAGAATTGTTCGCCATGTGGGACAAGAGGTCGGGTCTGTACGGCGACGTTCTCTTCGCCTCGGCCATTGGAAAGGGACATGACAAGGTGAAATGGCGCAACGTCTGCTCCTTCCTGCTCCCCATGCACAAAGACGAAGTCCGCTCAATTGGCGTCCAAGCCGATTACGGAGACTTCAAGCTGATCGAAGGTGCCATGGCCATTGATGAAGCCAAGAAAGTTCTCTCAACTGTAGTGGAGCAGGATCGCCTTTGCCTGCCCGGTATTCCAGAGATCGAAATACAAGCTTCCCTCCATCCCAACTCTCCGCATTATTTTTGGGACAGTGGTAATCACCGCTTTCCGCTCTTTTTCCCATATTATGAATACAACCTCAGCATCGACCAGGACTTCAAAGGGCAGTCACCACAAGAAGCCGTATACGGCGTTGATTTACCTGTGTTCCCATCAGGTGGAGCGGCCATCGAGAGTTTCTTCAGCACGCGGCTTGGCGACACTGGCTCCTTCGGCGGCTTTTTTGCCGCGCTAGTTCCAGATTACAGGGGCAAGATCGAAGCAATCCGCATTGGCACAAACAGGGTGCAAGTTGAAGTACTGTGCCTGGCCGGGAGCTCTGAAAAAGATTTGATCGGAAAGCTTTTCGTAAGGTACTACGCTGGTATTTCCGTCACTGCTGACTTAAATTTCACAGACCATAAGGCGTCTGCCGAGATTCGAGACTTTCCTCGTGACTTGCTCGTTGTTCTTTTGTCCCGTAAGGACGGAGAGCTTATTGATCGCAGGAGGTTTTTGGCGGGGAGCCAATACGTAATCGAAGGAGTGACAATCGAAGCTCCCGAACAGGATATGGAGCAAGTGATACAAATGGGTGAATCAGAAACCGTCGAGTTCAAGCGAGAGATTCCGCAACAGCGTGAACAGATCGCCATTGGAGCCGCCGCTCTCGCCAATCGTCGCGGTGGGAGAATCTTCATCGGAGTCGCGGACGATTGCTCAATCTTTGGATGCCGAATGGATAAGCCGAAAGACACGATAACTCAAATTCTCAGAAGCTATTGTGATCCTCCGCTCGATGTCACCATTGATGAGGTTCAAATTCGCAATGTCCCGGTCATCGTTGTGCAGGTTCCCGAAGGCAGAGACAAGCCATACGCGGTGAAAGACAAAGGCGTTTATATACGGACCGGGGCTACGAAACGACCCGCGACCCGATATGAGTTGGACGAGATGTACGGCGCAAAATAGGGCGCAGGTGGCGCATACATCCCGACAAAAACCGTCGGAACGTATGCGCCACCCGCGCTTTGCGCCAGCCCACCTGGTACGGTTTTTCTTTCAGCCCGACATGCGCAATTTGATATAGTAGAGATAGGGTGTAGACAAATCCCATGGACTACGATCAGCTCGCCAGCTTTCTGGAAGTCTCCAAGCTCCAGAGTTTTTCGCGCGCGGGTGAGAAGCTTTTCCGCACGCAGCCTGCCATCAGCGCCCAAGTGCGGCTGTTGGAACAAGAGTGCGGGGAGAAGTTGTTTGACCGCAGCGGCAAGAAAGTCCTCCTGACCCCGGCGGGGGAGATCCTGCGGCGCTACGCGGAAAAGATGCTGGAACTCCATAAAGAGGCCCTGCAAGCCATTGCGGAGCTGAACCAGACGCCCCGCGGAAAGCTTTATATGGGGGCCAACGAGGCCACCTGCCTCTACGTCCTGCCCAAGACGTTCGCCAAATTCAAGCAGCTCTACCCCTTGGTGCAGATCAGCATCTACCGCAACTTCAGCCACAAGATTTTGCAGAAGGTTCAGGAAGGCGTGCTGGACCTCGGTATCGTCACCCTGCCGCACTCGGCCAATAACACCGAGGTCATCCCGCTATTTCGCGACGAAATGCAGATTGTGGTGCCTCGGAATCACCCCCTGAGCAAGAACAAGAGCGTGACGCCGGAGGAGATTTCACACCACCCGCTGATTCTGCCCAAGACCGGCCACACGCGGGTGGTGATTGACCGGCTGCTGCGCGACTACCGCGGCCACATCCAGATTTCCATGGAGTTGGCCAGCGTTGAAACGATCAAGAAATTTGTGGGTGCGGGCCTGGGAATCTCCCTGATCAGCAGGACCTACGCGCAACCGGAGGTTCAGGCCGGCGTGTTGAAGCTGATTCCACTCGAGGGCGAAAAGATTTACCGGGAACTCGGTTTGGTGTATCGCCGGGACCGCTACCTGTCGCTTCCCGCCAAGGTCTTCATCGACGTGGTTCGCGAGTCAACTAAGAAGCCCGAAGCTGCCCCTATATCCCTGGCAGGTGGGCAGATGGGCAGGTAGGCAGATGGGCGGACCGGCGGCTCGGGGATGACCGGCGAAGAGGACGGACATATGAGTGGATCGGCCTGTGAAGGCAGAACCAACTCCCCACCTGCCCGCCTGTCCACCTGCCCCTGAAAGAGGCGATTATAAATCGTCTCCCACGAAGTTCCCCGGCGATTGCCGCCATCGGCCTTGAACAAAAGGGGTTACAAGCGCATCGAATCTGACGTGGCGCTGTACGAGCAGGCCGGCGCAAATCGAATCTGGGAGGTACCTCCGTCTCCCGCGCGCACCCCGTCCTGCCGAAGGTATGAGTAGCGATCACTCCGCCAGGCACAGGGGCAATTTCCATGGCGTCTAAGGAATGATTCATGGTTAAAGAAGGGATGCTTCCTGCAAAGAGCAAGAAGCCGCTCGTGGTTATGAAATTCGGCGGGACCTCGGTGGGAAACGCCGAGCGCATGCAAAACGTGGGTAACCTGTTGGCCGAGCACGCGCAACAGGCGGAGTTGGCGGTGGTGGTGTCGGCGATGGGGGGCGTCACGGATATGCTGATTCGTGCCGCCACGGAAGCGAGCGCCGGCGATGGCGAACACTGGAAAAATGTGCGGAGGGAACTAGCGCGCCGTCACCGCGAAGTCGCCGACCAGCTTCTCTCCGCGGCCGAGCAGTCGTTCGTGCTGCCGCGGCTTGCCGCGCAAGTCGGAAACTTCGAAAAACTATGTTCCGGTTTCTCCCTGGTACGAGAAGTTACTCCCCGCGCCATGGATACGCTCTCCAGCCTGGGCGAGGTGATGTCTGCGAACCTCATGGCGGCAATCCTTCGCTCTTTAGGCATGGCAGCGGAAGCCGTAGATGCCACCGAACTCATCGTTACGGACGACAATTTCGGCAACGCCTCTCCCCTGTTTGAGGAGACCGCCGTCAAAACCCGCCAGCGCCTGGCCCTACTTCGCCGGCGCGGAGTTATCCCGGTGATTACCGGATTCCGGGGCGCGACACCCGAGGGTGTGTGCACGACCCTGGGGCGTGGCGGATCAGATTTCAGCGGCACGATCATCGGGGCGGCACTGGATGCCGACGAGGTCTGGATCTGGACCGACGTGGACGGGGTGATGACGGCTGACCCGCGGCTGGTCCCGGAGGCGCGCATTATTCCCGGCATCTCCTACCGGGAAGCCATCGAGCTTTCCTTCTTCGGGGCCAAGGTGCTCCACCCCAAGACCATTCAGCCGGTGATGAAGAAGAGGATCCCGGTCTGGATCAAGAATAGCTTCAACCCATCCTGCCCGGGAACCCGGATCGTCCCTTCCGCCGCCGACGGCCCGCCCGGCGTGAAAGCCATCACCTCGCTCGGCAAAGCCAGCCTCATCATGGTGAGCGGAGGGGATCGGTTGAGCTTCGCTCAACTGGCCAGCCGGGTCTTCACTTGCCTCAGTGTGGAAGACATCACTTCTCTTATGGTGACCCAATCGTCGGCGGAGAATGTGCTTTGCCTGGCCGTGCACGATGCGGACTTAAAACGGGCAAAGGCCAAGCTGGAGAAAGCTTTCGAACTGGAAATCATTCACGACCGCTCGGCGTCGGTGGAAGTTATGCCGCATGTGGCGATTGTCGTCGCCGTCGGTGAAAACATGAAAGGCACACCGGGCGTGGCCGGGCGCGCCTTCGGCGCGCTGGGCCGGCGCGCCATCAACATCATCGCCATTGCCCAGGGGTCTTCCGAATTGAGCATCTCGTTCGCCGTGAAGTCTAGCGACGTGAAGGAAGCGGTGAAGACGATTCACGAAGAGTTTAAGTTGTAGGAGTCCGCGGTCCGTGGTCAGTCGTCCGTTGTCCGTTGTTCGTGGCAGCTTGCCATCTGACCCGGTTGGCCGTTCGAGATGCCTCGCTGCGGGCGCCGTTCCTGACGGACCGAAAACCGTCTGCACAACTGAACCCATCAAAATGTTGGGTTCTTTCGGGTTCGCATCGACGGACGACTGACCACAGACAACGGACGATTGACTACGGACCGCTGACGACTAACGATGTCCTCCTACCTCCAATGCATCGAAGACGCTTGCGGACGCAAGCAAGACGCGAAGCGGGACGCGCACGCGTGTGCTGACTGTGGCGGACTTCTGGAGGTGAAATACGAATTTGAGAACTTCGATCCCGAATGCCAGCGGCGGACGTGGCATCAGCGCCGTTTAAGCGGCGAGCCGATCGATCGCAGCGGCGTGTGGCGCTTTCGCGAGTTGATTCCTTTCACCGGACCGGGCGACCGGATTATCTCGCTCTCGGAGGGCTCGACGCCTCTCGTGGGCACGCGGCGCACAGGATGGTGGGCGGGCCCCGTGCACTTGACCATCAAGCACCAGGGCAACAATCCTACCGGCTCGTTTAAAGATCTGGGAATGACTGCCTGCATTACGCGCGCCGCCTCGCGAGGCATCCGCCGGGTGGCCTGCGCCTCCACCGGCAACACGTCCTCCTCGATGGCCGCCTACGCGGCTCGCGCCGGCATGAGAGCGCTGCTCTTTGTGCCTTACCGGCAAATCTCCGCTGCCAAGCTCGCGCAGGCCTTGGATTTTGGCTCGCTGGTGGTGGAAGTGGGCGACACTTTTGATGAGGCTTTCAGGCTGCTGCGAGAGATCGCCTGCGAACTGGATCTTTACCTGGTGAATTCCGTGAACCCGTTCCGCATCGAGGGCCAGAAAACCATCGTGGCGGAGATGCTCGAGCAACGGGCTTGGCGTCCACCCGATTACATCGTGGTTCCAGGCGGGAATCTTGGCAACGTTTCCGCAATCGGCAAGGGGCTGCGCGAGTTGAAAGAACTGGGATTCATCGAAAAGGTGCCGCAACTGGTCGTGGTGCAGGCGGCAGGCGCGAGCCCCTTTCATCAGATGCTGGCCGGCGGCTGGAACGAACTGATCCCCGTCGATAAACCGGAGACCGAGGCCACGGCGATTCGCATTGGCCATCCAGCCAATTGGAAGAAGGCTCAACGAGTGCTGGAGTGGTCCGGGGGATTCACGGAGTCCGTTACCGACAGCGAGATCTTTGAGGCCAAGGCGATGTTGGCGCAAGACGGCGTGGGGTGTGAGCCCGCCTCCGCAGCCACCGTCGCCGGGGTTCGAAAGTTGGTGCGCGCCGGGAAAGTTCCCTGGCACGCCGACATCGTCTGCGTTCTCACGGGCAACCAACTAAAGGATACCGAGTACGTCATGCGCCACCGCTCGGAGGTTCAGGAAAGCCGCCAGAGACTTCGCGTCGAGCCGAGTCTCGAGGCGCTGCGGAAAGCGCTGGAACCGGTGGTTGGTAAGAGTCGACAGTTAACAGTCGACAGTCGACAGTAAAAAGCGTGTCATTCCGAGCGAAGCGAGGAATCTCGCACTGAGCGGGTGCCTCAGAACCGGAGCGAGATTCCTCGCTTCGCTCGGAATGACACGGCGGGGTTCACCACTTGTTATAGGAATGCCCTCTCCCCCTTGGGGGAGAGGGTGGCCCGCGACGGCGTTTTCATCAGCCGGCGCGGGCCGGGTGAGGGGGTTCCCCAACGCCTGACACCTGAATACTCATGGACGAAGCTCTGCGCCAGGAAGTACGATTCCTCACCACACGCCTCGGGGCGATTGTGCAGGAGCAGTGTGGAGCAAAGACGTTCCAGGCGATCGAGCGTCTGCGCAGTCTGGCCAAGCAGATCCGAAAGAACCCTGATCCGAAGCTTCTGGAAGCGAAGGAGTCGGCGGTCCGCGAACTTTCCAGCCGCCAGGCCACCGAGGTCGCGCACGCTTTCAGCCTCTTTTTTCACCTCGTCAACCTTTGCGAGGAACGCGAGCGGGTGCGCCGCCTGCGTGCCTATGCCTCGCAGGAGGCGGGCGCGCCCATGTCCTTGCGCCGGACCTTCAGCGAGTTGCGGCGCCAGGAAATTCCAGCTATCCAGCTCAAGCGCCTGCTTCGATCCATGCACATCGAGCCGGTTCTCACCGCCCACCCGACGGAAGCCAAGCGGCGCAGCGTACTCAACCACATTCTGCGCATCGGGAGAACCCTGGAGGTATTGCAGGAAGGCCCGCGCGCCGCTGCGGAGCAGGCGATTGATCCCTCCATCGAAGCGTTGTGGCTCACCGACGAGGTCCGTGAGTCCCCGGTCACCCCACAAATCGAGAGTGAGAATGCACGCTTCTACCTCGAGCGCACGATCTACGATCTGGCAGGAACTTTTTGGGAGAAATTCTGCGACGAGTTGTTTCGCTACGATCCCCACCTTCCCGAACCGCAGCCCTTCCTGAGTTTCGGTTCCTGGGTAGGCACCGACCGCGATGGCAATCCCAACGTCACGCCGGCCACCAGTAAAGAAGCCGCCGAAGAAGTGCGCAAGAGCATTCTGCGCTACTACCACGCGAGTTGCCGGCGCTTGCTAGGCCTGGCATCGTTTCCGTGCCATCACGTCCCCGAAATCCAGCGCGACCTCGAGCGGCTGATGCGACGCTTTCCGGAAACCCGCACTTTCCGGGAAGTGGATCAGCCCAGCGAGCTCTACCGGCGCAAACTCCGCATCATGATGTGGAGGCTTGACCAGACAGTGAATCGTGAGCGAGGCGCCTATGGGACTCCCGGCGAATTCACCTGCGATCTGCGTCAATTGGAGCGCCTGTTGGCTCGCCATGGCAGTCCTCGAATCTCGAAACTGGGCGCCCGCAGGCTGCGAGTATCCTCACAGGTCTTTGGCTTTCATGGCGCGAGCCTCGACTTTCGCACCCACTCCTATGCTACCCGCGCTGCCGCCAGCGAACTTCTGGAGATTCAAGGGCTACCTTCCGAACCCTCGGAGGCGCGCATTCTTTCCATCCGGAGACTTCTCGAGAAGCCGAGGATCCTGAAAACGCAGGTCCGCGCCTCAGAGCCTCTCGAGGCGAACACATTCTCGGAATCCACCCGGCGCATTTTGGAAGAGCTTCGAGCTCTGAAGGAAATTCAGGCGCGTGACGGAGAAGCGGCGTCACATCGTTACATCCTGAGCATGACGGCCAGCGCGGCGGACGTTTGGGATATTCTCCTGCTGGGGCAGCAAGCCGGCCTGGTGGAACTCCGCAAGGGGGAGCCGCACTCATCGTTCGACGTCATTCCCCTGTTTGAGACCTTGGACGATCTGGAAGCGGGTCCGGTCATCATGCAGGAGCTTTTCAGGGACCCGCTCTACCGGCGCATACTGAAGTCCCGTGGCGATTTTCAGGAAGTCATGCTGGGGTATTCCGACTCGGTCAAGGATGGCGGTTATGTGGCCGCCAACTGGGCGCTGTTCCGCGCCCAGAAGCGATTAGCCTCCGTGGCAGAAGAACGCGGCGTGAACCTGAGCCTGTTTCACGGCAAAGGCGGAACGATCGACCGGGGAGGCGGGCAATCCCACCGCAGCATCGAGGCGCAACCCTTCGCGGCGCCCGGCGGAAGACTGCGCATCACTGAACAAGGCGAGGTCATCTCTCTCAAATATGCCAATCCGGCCATCGCCGAGCGGAACCTCGAACAGCTCGTTACCGCTGTTCTGCACGCCCACCTGCTTCACTTCCGTGGCTTCGAGGTGGAGCAGATTCCGGAGTGGGAAAAGTACGCCCAGGAACTCGCCGCCAGCAGCCGCGCCTTCTATCGCGAACTCGTTTACGAAACTCCCGGATTCGTTACCTATTTTCGCCAGGCCACGCCCATCGACCTCATTGAGCGAATCCGCCTCGGGTCGCGCCCCAGCCGGCGGTTTCAAACCGGCAACCTCGGCGACTTGCGCGCCATTCCCTGGGTCTTCGCCTGGACGCAATCCCGCCACCTCCTTCCGGCCTGGTACGGGCTTGGCTACGCGCTCGAGAAGTTCATCGCCAATCACGAAGCCAACGGGCTCCACGTGCTGCGCCGCATGTACAAGGGCTGGCCTTTCTTCGGCATTCTGATCGGCAACGCGGAGGCCTCCCTGGCTAAGACCGACCTCTATATCGCCAGCCGCTACGCCGATTTGGTTCGGCCCCCCTCTCTTGGCTCGAGCATCTTCGGGCGTATCCGGGAAGAATATGAGCGCAGCGTTCGGGGCGTGCTCGCGGTGTCCGGCTCGAATCACCTGCTGGAACGCCAACCCGTCCTGGCGGAATCCATCCGCCTGCGTAATCCTTACGTCGACCCTCTCAACTTTCTTCAGACTCGCTTCCTCGAGAAATGGCGCCGCGCACCCGACCGGCAGCCGGATATCCTCCACCTTTTGCAAATTACTGTCGGCGGTATTGCCTTTGGTATGAAGAGCACCGGCTAGGCGCTTGGGACTGGGTGCTAGGGGCTGGGGAATTTTAGATTTTGAATTATTGATTTCGGATTGCGCGATCATTCAGTGTCTCCCTCTCCCTCTTGGGGGAGAGGGTGGCCCGCAGCCGGCGTTTTCACCAGCCGGGGCGGGCCGGGTGAGGGGGCGGTGCGTTGACTGGCTTGACGTGTCAAGTCTTCAGGTCCACGAATTCGCGCTATAATGCTGGCTTAACATGGGTAAGAACAAGCAATTGCGCAAGCGTATCCGAGGCCAACAGAGGGTGATCGCAACGCATGAGGAGAAAATCGAAGCCGAACTCCGCCGACCGACACCGGATTCGGGTTATCTTCGCAAATGGCATCGCGAAATTGACACGGCGCGCAAAACCATGAGAAAGTTAAGCGAGCAATTGGAGAAGTAGATATGCCTCACACAAAAGCCCCTGCCATACCAGATACTCACGTTCTGAAGCGGCTCATGGAAGAGTACGTGGAGATGCTTCGTGATACCGAGAGAATCGTAAAGAAAGTGCTCACCCTCGACCCGCAGACGGAGGAGTTCTGGGACCAAGTTAGCGAGCACGCCGCCGATATCTCGATGGTTGGGATCCGCTCCACGACTATCGTCGAAGAAATCGACAGCCTCATCGACCAGCTACCTGAAGACTAACTACGTATTCTGGCTTTCCACCAGTTCCCGCGCGCGCTGGCCGGCGCGGACCACGGCTTTGATCAAAGTAACCCGCAGGCCGCCTTCCTCGAGCTCGAGCAGACCGTCGATCGTGCAACCCGCCGGCGTGGTGACAATGTCTTTCAATTTGGCAGGGTGCTCGCCGGTGTGGAGCACCATGGCGGACGCTCCCAGCAAGGTTTGGGCGGAGAGTTCGGTGGAAAGATCGCGCGGCAATCCCATCTTCACTCCCGCCTCGGCGAGCGACTCGATAATCAAGTAAACGTAGGCGGGGCCGGAGGCCGAAAGGCCGGTGATGGCGTCCATATGTTCTTCATTCACCACCACGATCCGGCCCATGGAACTGAAAATCTCGCGCGCCATCAGGACGTCGTCTTCGGTGGCGTGTCGCCCGGCTGCCAGCGCCGTCATGCCCTGGCGGATGAGGCAAGGCGTGTTCGGCATGGCCCGCACCACGCGCACCGCCCGTCCCAACTCACGCTCGATCAAGGCGGTGGTGACCGAGGCTGCAACCGAAATGAGCACCGCATCGTGCTTCAGAACTTTCCTGATTTCATGCAAGACGCCTTTCACCTGCTGGGGTTTCAAGCAAATCAGCACCAGGTCGGCTCCGGAGACCGCCTGGACGTTGTTCGTATGGACTTTGACGCCGTAGATCTCTTTCAAGTAATCAACCCGCGGCCGGTCGGCTTCCGCTACGGTCGCTTCGACACTCGCCACAGGTATTAGCTGCGAGCCTAAGACTCCTGAGAGCAATGCTTCACCCAGCTTTCCCGCGCCGATGAGAGCAAGTTTCTTGACCCGGAAGTGAAAAGGCTTGGCGGCTCGAGCGGTCTTCTGAGAAACGTCTGTTGCTGGTTTCATATCGCTCCTGCGAACTAAGGCCGCCTTTACGGCCGCCTAGTACCTAGTGACAAGAAGCAACATCCTAACATAGATGCTTTGGAAGGGCGGGGCTTTAGCCCCGCCGCCCCGTGGCAAGCTCTCGATGGGCCTTTAGGCCCTGAAGCCATGTCGCTTCAGGGGCTAAAGCCCCCAGAATCTGGTCCACTTCCTACGGCGGGGCTGAAGCCCCGCCCTTCCGTGCGGTCCATGATATGACGCGGAGTTTCTTCACCAAGCTCTAGGGCGGCCATGAGGGCCGCCCCAAGAATTCGTTGCGCCGCCGGTCGAGTTAGCGTCGCGCCTCGGCTTGGGCAGCGGTGACTTCCTGCTTCGAGCCCTGGATCCAAGGCATCATTTTCCGCAACTCGCTTCCGACCTTTTCGATCAGATGATTTGCGGCTTGGGCGCGCATTTCGAGGAACTTCTTGCGGCCCTGGGCGTTCTCGTCCATCCATTCTTTCGCGAAGCTCCCATTCTGAACGTCGGCGAGGATCTTCTTCATGGCCTCGCGCACGTGCGCGTCAATCACCTTGGGCCCGCGAGTGTAGTCGCCGTATTCAGCCGTGTCGCTGACGGAGTAGCGCATGTACTTGATGCCGCCCTGATAGATCAAGTCCACGATGAGCTTCAGTTCGTGCAGGCACTCGAAATAGGCGATCTCCGGCTGGTACCCTGCCTCGACCAGAGTTTCAAATCCCGCCGTGATCAGTGACGATACACCGCCGCACAGCACGGTCTGCTCGCCAAACAAATCCGTTTCGGTCTCCTCTTTGAAGGTAGTGCGGATGACACCCGCCTTGAGGCTCCCGAGCCCTCGGGCGTATGCCAGCGCGGTCTCGACGGCGTGGCCGGAGGCGTCCTGCTGCACGGCGAGCAGGGCAGGAACTCCGATACCTTCCTGGAACAACTCGCGCAAGCGGTGGCCGGGACACTTGGGCGCGATCATGATGACATCCACCGTCGGAGGGGGAGTAATGAACTTGAAGTGAATATTGAACCCGTGGGCAAACAACAAAGCCTTTCCTTCGCCAAGATTGGGCTCGATCTGTTCCTTGTAGGCTTTGGACTGCACATGGTCAGGGATGAGTAAGGCAATAAGGTCGCCGCGCCGGGCGGCTTCGGCGGCGTCAACGACTTCAAAACCCGCCTCCTTGGCCTTCGCTTGAGGGGTGGAGGGACGCACCTCGCCCACTATTACTTTTAACCCGCTGTCGCGCAGATTAAGCGCGTGCGCATGGCCCTGGCTTCCGTAGCCGATCACCGCGACCGTCTTGCCCGTTAAGGCTTTTAAATCTCCATCATTTTCGTAATAGACTTTTGCCATTTCGTTTCCCCATGGATTGAAATATCCACTCCCGTTGTCACCCTAACCGGAGGGATGAATCTTGCCCCGGCTCTTTCTCTCCACACCCGGATCACCGCGAGATTCCTCGCTGCGCTCGGAATGACAAACCAGCAGGGCTCTTCGCAGAATACCAGTTCTCTAACTTGTCGTCATGTGTAAGATGTGAAATCCGGTAGTGTCTCAGTTTGAAGTAGAGGCGGCTTTACGCCGCCCTTTGGCGAGGTAAACTCGCCGCTACGAATTCAAATTGAGACATTACCTGAAATTCAGGCTTGAACTGCCGCAAGCTCCGCCTGTGGGGCGCAGCGTGTAGTCCTGACGCAAGCAAAGGGACGAAACGCCGTCTCTGGAGAGCCTACCGAAGCCGAGTTCCGCCGTCTTTCCGCCGGAATCTCCAGTAAATACTTTCCGTGACTGGCGAAGATCAGCTTCGATTCTGGAAATGCCTCGAGCACTCGAGAGACGCCCGAGTTGTCCTCCTCCGAGTCGATAAAAACGAAGGAAGCGTTGGGGAAGGGTTCATGCCGGTAGCAAGTGACGTGCCGTACTCCCTCTGTCCGCCGCAAGAAGTTGAAAAGGTAATCGATATCGGCTTCCGCGGATTCCACCACGCCCATCAGGGAGAAACCCAGCGAACGGGCGGTCATGGTAAGGGTAGTAATCTTCAGGCTCTTGCGGCGGAAAATATTCATCAGCCGGCAGATGGATATCATGTCGTTGTTCGTTTCAAGCGTCAGTAGCCACTGCATAACCCGCTCCCTTTTCGATTTCAATCGCATTCGGACGTAGGGGAGGGCTTGCCCTATCCGTCGGCTGACGGAGACGGCAAGCCGTCCCCCCTACATGGCCTCGTTAAACCGCCCACAGATCGTCAAGCGCTTCCTCTTCCACCAGCACGCGCGGCGGCTCCACGACCATTTCCGCCAGCGAGGCTCCCGGCGGAACAATGGGATAAACGTTCTCGGCCGGATCAACCCAGAAGTCGATCAGGCGCGGCTCGCGGTCGCTCAAGAAATCCTGAACCGCGTCCGCGACGTCCGTACGGTGTTCGACCCGCGCCCCACGGATTCCGTATGCATCGGCCAACTTCACAAAGTCCGGGGCGAAGTCCAGGTCGATATCGCAATAGCGCTTCTCGAAGAAAATCTCCTGCCACTGGCGGACCATCCCCAAAGCGCGATTATTAATGATGGCGATCTTGACCGGAACCCGGTACTGCACTACGGTAGCCAGATCGTTCAATGTCATCTGGAATCCACCGTCGCCCACGATGGCGATCACCTGCCGGTTGGGGAATGCCATCTGCGCACCCATGGCCGCCGGGAATCCGTAGCCCATCGAGCCGAGCCCGCTCGAGGAGAGCCAGGTCCGCGGGCGCGTGAAATTCCAGAACTGCGCCCCCCACATCTGGTGCTGCCCCACGTCGACCGCCACGATGGCATCCTCGCTGGCATATTGCGCGAGGGTCTCGATCACGAATTGCGGCTTGACGTTGTTGGCGTACTTGTCGTAGGTCAGCGGGTGCTCAGAACGCCAGGATTCGATGCGTTGCAGCCACTGCTGCCTTTCCATCCGGGGCGGGATGTTCCGGCGCCTCAACACGGCAAGAAGCGCGCGCAGGCTTTCCCTGGCGTCGCCCACCAACGCTACATCCACGCGCACGTTCTTGTTCACCTCGGAGGGGTCCACGTCCAGGTGGATCTTCTTAGCGTTGGTTGCAAAGCCGTTCAAGCGTCCCGTGACGCGGTCATCAAACCGCGCGCCGACCGCGATGAGCAAGTCGCACTGGCAGATGGCCGAATTGGTGGCATAGGAGCCATGCATGCCTAACATGCCCAAGGAGAGGGGGTGGCGCGACGGAAAGCAGCCCAGGCCCATCAGCGTGGTGGTAAGGGGAACGTGCGTTAAGTCGGCAAGCTCGCGCAACTCCTCGGAGGCGTTGGCCGTGATCACCCCCCCGCCCGCATAGAGCACGGCCCGTTTGCTCTCCAGGATCATGTCGGCGGCGCGCTCCAGGTCATCGTCCGTCCACTCGTGCGGGGACTCCCCAGGCACTTGCCCGCCGGCGGGAGAGAAGTTGGCCTCGGCAGTTTCCATCAGCACGCTCTTGGGAAGGTCTACCAGCACCGGGCCCGGCCGTCCCGAAACCGCGGCTTTGAAGGCAGCCTGAATCACGCCGGGAATCTCGGCCGCCGACCTTACCAGGAAAGATTGCTTGGTGCTGGGAAGGCTGATGCCGATAGTATCGGCCTCCTGGAAGGCATCCTTGCCGATCAGGGCCAGAGGCACCTGGCCGGTCAACGCCACCACCGGGATGGAATCCATCATCGCCGAGGTCAGGCCGGTGATCAGATTTGTCGCTCCAGGCCCCGAAGTGCCAAGGCAAACCCCGGGCTTGCCGGTGACGCGCGCATAGCCATCGGCGGCAAAGGCAGCCGCCTGCTCGTGGCGGACCAGGAGGTGGCGAATGCCGGCGCTGTAAAGTGCGTCGTAAAGAGGCAACACAGCGCCGCCGGGAAGCCCGAAAAACACTTCCACCTGCTGACGACGAAGACTTTCCAATAAGAGTTCCGAACCCGAAAAGAGTTTAGGCATCTTCTCTCCCGCTCCGACGGCGGAGGGTGCATGCTACCGACCAGTCGGTAGGTAGAATACCATTCTACCCTTCCCCCGTCAATCTTTTATTTCGGCGTTCTCGCCCACCGAGTCGCCGCTTGCATTTTCAGGGGTTCGCCGCTCAGCTCTCAGGCTGGCGGCCGCATAATCGATTCTTCTGTGGGTACGCCGCACAGCGCTTTGGCCGGCGGCGCCGTAAGGATGAGACGGATGACGTTCCTGTTGAAGAGCGAGTATTGCATTATTTTGATATCCCCTCCGGGCGACAAGCAACTCTCCCTTGGGGGGCCCACCTAAAGCAAAACTTCCACCAGCTAAGTCTAGCCCAGCTAGTTCGTCAAGTACAATTCAATTTGCTTATCACTGCCATAAAAGTAATCTATCGCGCCAGTAGCTCAGGCACTCCAGTCCCTGACGTAAGTCGCAGGCACCTCGCATCCGGAATAGGTTAGGAACTCCGCTGCCACTGCTGTTCACCGCAGCAGTTCTTCCAGTTGCACCGACTCGTCCGTCTTCTCGTCGCGATACTTGACGATCACGGGAGTATAGAGGGAAACGCCCAGCTCTTTTCCTTGTCCGGTGGTGACGGCACGAGCGCCGGGGACCACCACCGCCCCTGCGGGAATCATCAACGGCTTCTCACCCTCGCGCCGGTAGACTGCATCCCGCACTAAATCGTAAACGGGCGTCGAGCCCGTCAGAATCGTTCCGGCGGCCAAAACGCTTCCCCTGCCGACAATCGTCCCTTCGTAGACTCCGCAGTTGCCGCCCACCAGGACCAAGTCTTCCACAATCACGGGCATGGCTCCGATCGGCTCGAGCACGCCGCCGAGTTGTGCCGCGGCGCTCAGGTGGACGTGCTTCCCCACCTGCGCGCATGAACCCACCAAAGCGTGCGAGTCAATCATCGTGGCGTCGTCCACGTAAGCCCCTACGTTGACAAACATAGGCGGCATGCAGGTCACGTTCTTGCCGATGTAACAGCCGTCCCGAATTGAGGAGCCGCCGGGCGCCACGCGCGCGCTCAGGTTCCAGCGAATCTGCTTCAAAGGAAACGTGTGCTTGTCGCGAAACTGAAAACCCGCAGGTCCCATCTCGGTAACGCGCCCGATCCTGAAGCCCAGCAGAATCCCCTTCTTTACCCAGGAATTCACCTTCCAGCCCGTCGGCGAATTCGCATCCGGCTCCGCCGCCCGAATCCGGCCCTCGTTAAGAGACAGTTTGAATTCATCGAACGCGGTAAAGTATTCTTCGCCGGATTGGTCGGCCGGCGCGTCGTAGAGTTCCTCAATCGTCGCCTGAAGGTTTGCCAATGTAGTTTCCACCCCTCAATGCCTACAGCCTCAGCAGCAGGCGGAGACCGTCCTCGACCTCCCGCAAGAGGCCAGGCGGTATATTAGAAACTCGGTGTGTGAGCCAGTGCTTGTCCAGCGCGGTGAGCTGCGAGACGTTTGCCACGGAGTCTTCGCTCAATCCAGTGTCCTCCCGCCGGCACAGCACATTACCGGGGGCATCCGCCAGCCTCAGATTCGACGTGAACGCCACAGCCACTACCGTCGCAACCCGGCTCTGATTGAATGGGTCCGCTTGGACCACGAGGACGGGGCGACGAAAACCTGGTTCCGACCCGAGCGGCCGCGGCAGGTTGGCCCACCAGATTTCACCCCGTCGCATCACCACTTCTCCTTGGCTAGTAAGTGGTAAGCCGCAGCCGTCAAAAAGGGGTCAGGCTCTGAAGCTTCGTTGGCATAAACCGCGTCTAACGCTTCTTTGATTCCCTTATCCCGGCGTGACTGGAGGTAAGTGGCAACCGCTTTAGCGTAAAGTCGGCTGCGTGAAACCTTCTGGCGCTTCGCTTCCCGCTCCGCCGCACGGAAGAGAGGATCCGGAATAGAGACCGCTGTCTTCATACGAAAAGTATAACCGGAGTTATACCGGGAAGCAAGTTATCGGGAAGGGGAGTAGTGTCTCAGTTTGAATTTGTAGCGGCGAGTTTACCTCGCCAAATGGCGGCGTAAAGCCGCCTCTACTTCAAACTGAGGCAGACCTTCGAGGGAACGTGGCGCCAGCGGTCGATTGCATTTTTCCAAGGCCCGGCTAAACTTGAAATAGGATGTCGACTTCGGGGTTGAAGAACAGGAAGTCCCTTGCTTCTCTGGCCTGGGCGCACCCGCTCGTTCAGGAATGGTTCGCGGGCAGGTTCGGCTCGCCCACGGAACCGCAGGAGCAAGGATGGCCGTCCATACTGGCGGGTAAATCCACGCTGATCTGTGCGCCCACCGGCTCCGGCAAGACGCTGGCGGCGTTTCTTGCCTGCATCGACCGCCTGATTCGCAAGGCCCTTAGCGGCGCCCTCGCGGACCGCACGGAAGTGCTCTATGTCTCGCCGCTCAAGGCACTGAGCAACGACATTCGCAAGAATCTCGAAGTGCCGCTCGGTGAAATCACCGCGCTGGCCTCCGCGCGAGGGTTGCCGATGCCGCCCGTCCGCGCGGCACTGCGCACCGGCGACACGCTCGCGCCGGAACGCCGGGCGATGCTGGCGCAGCCGCCCCACATCCTTGTGACCACGCCTGAGTCTCTTTACATTCTGCTGACCGCGGAAAAGAGCCGCGCCCTCCTGGGTGATGTTGAGACCGTGATTGTGGATGAAATCCACGCCGTGGCAGACGACAAACGCGGCGCGCACCTGGCGCTCTCGCTGGAAAGGCTGGAAGCGCTGGTCGAGCAGCGGCGACCGGGCCGGCCGCCGGTGCGCATCGGTCTTTCCGCCACTCAAAAGCCACTCGAGTTGGTGGCCAGGTTCTTAGCCGGAAGCAGCCGCGCCGAGCCCGTCATGGTGAACATCGGCCATCGCCGCGCGCTGGATCTTGCGGTCGAGGCGCCGCGCAGCGAGCTTGGTCCTATCGCCACCAACGATCTGTGGGAAGAGGTTTACGACCGCCTGGCGGAACTGGCGCTCGAGCACCGCTCGACTCTGGTCTTTGTGAACACGCGGCGGCAGTCGGAGCGGATCGCGCATCACCTGGCCCGGCGCCTAGGCGCGGAGGCCGTCGCGGCGCATCACGGCAGCTTGGCGCGCAAGGTGCGGCTGCTGGCGGAAAACCGGCTGAAGTTGGGCGAGGTGCGGGTGCTGGTGGCCACGGCTTCCCTCGAACTCGGCATCGACATCGGCACGGTGGACCTGGTCTGCCAGATCAGCTCTCCCCATTCCATCGCGGTCGCTTTGCAGCGGATCGGCCGGGCCGGGCATTGGCGGGGCGCTGTGCCCAAGGGCCGCCTTTTCGCCATGACTCGCGACGACCTCATCGAATGCGCCGCGCTGGTCCATGCTCTGCGGCAGGGAGAACTCGATCGCCTCGAGATTCCGGACGCGCCCTTGGACGTTCTCGCCCAGCAAATCGTGGCGATGTGCGCCTGCGAAGACTGGAACGAGGAAGATCTGTATCAGGTCGTGCGCGGGGCGTATCCTTACCGGGATTTGGCTCGCCCGGATTTCGACGCACTGCTCGAAATGCTTTCGGAGGGAATGACCGCGCGCCGCGGCCGCTACGGCGCCTATCTGCACCGCGACCGCGTCGGGCATCGCCTGCGCGGACGGCGCGGCAGCCGCCTGGTGGCCATCACCAACGGCGGGGCCATCCCGGAGTCTGCGCTCTTCACCGTCGTCGCACAGCCGGACGGCACGACGGTGGGCACCGTCGCCGAGGACTTTGCGGTGGAGAGCATGGGCGGCGACGTCTTCCTCCTGGGCAATACCTCCTGGCGCATCGCGCGAGTCGAGGGCAATTCCGGCCGCGTGCTGGTGGAGGATGCGCACGGCGCCGCCCCCAACATCCCCTTCTGGCTGGGCGAGGCGCCGGCGCGCACCCCCGAACTATCCGCCCAAGTCTCGGAGATTCGCGAAAAGATCAGTGAGCTGGCCCCGCAGAAACATGTGGTGCGGGCGTCTCGCCCGCTGTCGCAGGGGCGTCCCGCCCCTGCCCTAGCTGGCGGCCAGGATGCCCGCGCCACACCGGGCGAGACGCCCGCGCCACCCTCCGCCGCCATATCCTGGTTGAAAGACCAATGCGGCCTGGACGACTCCGGGGCGGAGCAGGCGGTCGAATACATTCTGGCCGGCCGCGCCATGCTGGGCGCGGTTCCAACCCAGCGCACCATCATTGCCGAACGCTTCTTCGACGAAGGCGGCGGCATGCAGCTTATCATCCACGCCCCGTTGGGCAGCCGCATCAACAAAGCCTGGGGACTGGCGCTGCGCAAGCGCTTCTGCCGCTCCTTCAATTTTGAATTGCAAGCCGCCGCCACCGAGGACGGCCTGAACATTTCGCTGGGCGAGCAGCACAGCTTTCCCCTGGCTGATGTCTTCCATTTTCTCTTGCCGCAATCCGCCGCGCCGGTCCTCGAGCAGGCTGCCCTGGTTTCGCCCATCTTCGCCACGCGCTGGCGTTGGGACTCGACACGCGCCCTGGCGCTGCCGCGTTTTCGCAACGGAAAGAAGGTTCCGATTCAGATTCAGCGCATGCGCGCCGACGACCTGCTGGCCGCCGTTTTCCCGGACGCCGCCGCCTGCCAGGACAACCTCGAGGGCGACATTCGCATTCCGGACCATCCGCTGATCCGCGAAGTGATGAAGGACGTGCTGACGGAGGCATTGGACCTCGAGGGCCTCAAGCGCCTGCTGGGCGGCATCGGCGACGGCAGTATCCGCTGCATCGCGGTGGACACGCCCGCGCCTTCCCAATTCTCCCACGAAATCTTGAACGCCAATCCCTACGCCTATCTCGACGATGCACCCATCGAGGAACGCCGCGCCCGCGCCGTTTCGCTGCGCCGGGTGATGCCGGAAACCGTGCTCACCGAGATCGGCCGCCTCGATCCTGCCGCCATCGCGCAAGTGCGCGAAGAAGCCTGGCCGGACGTGCGCGACGCCGACGAGTTGAACGAAGTGCTTCAAGTATTTGTTGCCCTGCCGGAAAACTTCGCACCCGCCGCACAAGCAGGGCCGCCAGGGCTATCGGTGGCCGCCCAGTGGGGCGATCTCTTTGGTCAACTCGTCGCCAATAAACGCGCCGCTCGTGCCCGGGTGGGCGGCAGCATCCTCTGGGTTGCCGCCGAAAAGATCAAGGCTTTCTCGAGGCTCTTCCCCGAGGCGCAGTTCGAGACCCGCCCGGGCGAGGTTGATGAGCCTGTTCCTTCGAGAGACGATGCCGTGCTTCAACTCGTGCGAGGCTGGGTGGAACATTCCGGACCCGTCGAGGCCGCCTGGCTGGCGCAAACCGTCGGTTTGCCGGCTGCGGATATCGAGGCTGCGATGCTGCGTCTCGAAGCCGAAGGCCGTGTTTTGCG
Organism: uncultured Acidobacteriota bacterium; assembly: GCA_963842495.1. Classification (GTDB taxonomy): domain Bacteria; phylum Acidobacteriota; class Terriglobia; order UBA7540; family UBA7540; genus CAVROP01. The sequence goes on along the minus strand of CAWJHY010000053.1, from coordinate 47,951 downwards.
TGGGCACTTCCAAGACGAACCTGCCCTCTCCCCCTTGGGGGAGAGGGTGACCCGCGACGGCGCTTTCATCAGCCGGCGCGGGCCGGGTGAGGGGGTCGCCGCCGCCGCCCCGCTGGAATGGTGCGACCGCAGGCTCTTGGCGCGCATTCATCGGCTCACACTGGGCGCTTTGCGCAGAGAGATTCAGCCTGTTACGCGGGCTCAATTCATGCGCTGGCTGCTCCGCTGGCAGCACCTTGCCCCGGGGACGCAGGTGCAGGCCGAACGCGGCGTCCTGGAAGTCATCCGGCAATTGCAGGGATTCGAGGCGCCCGCCAATGCGTGGGAGTCGCAGATCCTGGCGCGGCGAGTCGCCGGCTACGACCCGCTGATCCTCGACCAGCTTTGCCTCACGGGCGAAGTCGGCTGGGGCCGTTTGTCCCCGCATCCGGCATTGAGTGGCGCGGGCGTCCCGCCCGCTGTCGCGGGAGCGTCCCGCTCCCGCCCGGCCGAGCGCGGGCAGAGCTTGCCCCGAGTGGAACGAGGGGATGCCCGCGCCACAGTGGGCGAGACGCCCGCACCACAGAGCACTGCCCGCCGCATCACTCCATCCAGCGTGGCTCCCATTACCTTCTTTGTGCGGGAAGAATCCGATTGGATGATGCCGCGCCACGCCCCGCTTGCTGAAATGTCTCGATCCCTAAGCGAAGCCGCTCGCCAGGTGCTCGAATACGTTCGTCAGCGCGGCGCTTCTTTCTTCGCCGACATCGTGCGCGGAACCGGCCGCCTCAAGGCGGAAGTCGAAACCGCGCTTTGGGAACTCGTGGCCGCGGGACTTTTCACCGCCGATGGCTTCGACAATCTGCGCGCCCTCATCGACCCCAAGCGGCGCTCGGGACAAGGGCGGGGGCGCAAGGCTCGCCCGCGCCACAGCACGGGGCGATGGGCGCTGCTCTTTTCGGGCGAGACGACGGACCGCTCGAAGGCCCTCGAAGCCGTCTGCCGCGTGCTGCTCGAGCGCTATGGCGTTGTGTTCCGCGAATTAACTTTGCGGGAGGAATTCCCGGTCAAGTGGCGCGAGCTGCTGATTACCTTCAGGCGCCTCGAAGATCGTGGAGAGGTGCGCGGCGGCCGCTTTGTGGACAGCTTCGTGGGCGAGCAGTTTGCCCTGCCTTCGGCGCTCGAATCACTGCGCGCCGCACGCCACGCCGACGAAGTGGCGCATCGCGATGCGCCCCTCGCACCCGAAATCCTCACCCTCTCCGCCGCCGACCCGCTGAACCTGGTGGGAATCATCCTGCCCGGCGAGCGCGTCCCCGCAATCTCCGGCAAGACCATCACGCTCCGCGACGGCGTTGTGGAATGCAGCCCGTTCATTGACCCGGCCAGCGCAGAGCGAAGCTCTGCGACGTCCGTACCTTAGAAATCACCCAAATTAGAAGCATGCCCTCTCCCTTGGGGAGAGGGTGTCCCGCTGCCGGCGTTTTCATCAGCCGGAGCGGGACGGGTGAGGGGTTACTTCCGGCCTGAAGCGAACTTTCGCCCCGCTCGCCTAAGCCTGCTATACTTGCCCCGTGCGCGTCCCAACCCAACGCGTTCGTGAACTCCGGCACGACCAAACAGAGGCCGAACGAGCGGCGTGGTATCTCCTGCGCGGCCGCAAGTTGGGTGCAAAGTTCCGCCGTCAATGCCGCATAGAAAACTGGGTTGTCGATTTCTACTGCTTCGAACACCGCCTGGCGATCGAACTTGACGGTGGGGCTCACTCGCGGCCCAGCCAGATGCGGAAGGACGCGGCGAAAGAAGACTATCTGAGAGCTACGGGAATCAGGTTGTTGCGTATTGCGAACGGGTTGGTGATAGAGGATCCCGAGGGATTTCTGCATAAAGTGCGGGAAGCAATCGCCGATGGCCACGAAGTGACCCCTCACCCGTCTCGCCCCCGCTGATGAATGCGCGGGCGCGGGACACCCTCTCCCCAAGGGAGAGGGCTGCCGTTCCGCGTTGATTGGTGAAAGATCCACTCTGAACTTAATCGTGGCTGGCGCACAGCGAAGCTGTGCGTGTTGCCAGGCTTTGACTCATCGAGACTGCAGGGCTTCGCCCTGCACCAGCCCCGAACTAAAAGCATGCCCTCTCCCCTCGGGAGAGGGCTGTCCTTCGACGTCATTGGTGCAAAATTCACTCTGAACTTAGTCGTGGCTGGCGCACAGCGATGCTGTGCGTGTTGCCAGGCTTTGACACATCGAGACTGTAGGGCTTCGCCCTGTGCCAGCCCCGAATTAAAAGCATCCCCTCTCCCTTGGGGAGAGGGTGTCCCGCTGCCGGCGTCCTCATCAGCCGGAGCGGGATGGGTGAGGGGTCGGTTGGCAGAGGCCGGAAAGAGCCGCAGTAGCTTGCCACATCGGCAAGGGTACCGCCATCTAGGCATGGACCACTGTTCACGGACGCATTGGGCGCTTCTTCGTTCCCCGAACGGTGCGTGCGCGCTTGGAGCGGCTCTGCTTCTCAATCTCGACGGGACCTATCCTGATACGCAAAACATCGTTGCAGTCAAACCGCTTCAGGATTCGGCCCAGGGGTCGGCGGAAAAGTACGTAAATAGAGAGAACTGAGACAAACAAGGTGAGCGGCCACAGGACTGTCACAAACTTCGCCAAGCCCATCATTTCGGTTCTCACACTCCCTCTGGCGGGTCCAGCACGGGGACTGTTGCCGGCCGGAACGTCGGCAAGAATTCAGCAACGAAGGTCTTCGCCATAAACCTCAACCCCCTGGTCCTGACCTTTGGTAGCCCCGCACTCAGAAGGGCTCAGAACATGGAATACCAAACCCACTCCCCCCTTGCCAAGAACAAGCACAAGATCACACCTAGGGGGGTCTGAGTCCAGTGTTTCACGTGAGGAAATAGCAACGGACCTGGAGGGGTCACGCCTTGGAGTTTCGCGTGGATTTTTTCACTGGGAGGGGGGGGTATCCGCCGGCAGTTTCCCAGTCACAATTCAGGGGATGATCTAGGCAGTACCACTTGTCAGCGAGCAGCCGTTTCAGAATCCTGTCCATGCACCCGCAATTTGCACTCCGTCGGAAAGTGTAAACCTGTCGGCGTACGGTGTCCTCGGTATCTGCCTCGGAATTGCGGGCCTTACGGCCAAGGTACTCTTGCTCGAAATTCCCAATTCTGCGGTATGCTTCCCGTTTGAGAATCCTAGGGTCGGAATGCTCAGTAAGAAGCCGAAAAAGCGCGTATGGCACGGCGGGGAGCCTCAGCATCCAATGACGAGCAAAATCTTCCTTGCGAAATTCCGAGAAGTGAGTCCGCGATGGCACCCGCACCACTCGCATCAGGAATCCCTTCAAATCCGAAGCTGCCCTGCCTAGGTCCTTGTGCATATCAACTTGATCTGAAAGGGTGTGGCTCATCATTTCCCTCACTGGTTTAATCATCGCGGTCAGTTCGCGCTCAATCCTTTCACACTGCCTCCTGAGTCCGTGCAGGTGACGCAGCTCCGTGGCCGTGAGCGTGGGGACCCAATGCGGTTCCTTTCGTTGGTAATAAAGAGTGATGGCCCGAAATGCAAGCCACTGAGCCGCAGCGAGTGGCTGGTCGTGGAGCCCGGCGAAGAGAGAGGAGCGCAGCAGCCTCAGCTGCAATTCGTAGTCTCGCCACGACTGAAAACCAGTGCTGCGGTCAATGCCCATCAATCTGAAGTTAAACCAAGGCGCAATCAGGCCGGGAAACCGAAAGCGTGCCCGCCCGCCCGTGGCCGCGTCCCTTGTGAAGACGCAAAACGTCAGCAGCCTATCATCGCCGCCAGTCTCTCTGTCTAGTTGCCTCTCTAATTTCGCGTGGGCGAGAAGCTCTCCACGTATCTCTCTGTCGGTTTTCAATTTTCCCAGCTTTCGTGGCTGGCGCACAGCGAAGCTGTGCGCTTTGCCAGGCTTTGACACATCGAGACTGCGGGGCTTCGCCCTGCGCCGGCCCCGAATTGAAAGCATACCCTCTCCCCGGGGAGAGGGTGTCCCGCTGCCGGCGTTTTCATCAGCCGGAGCGGGACGGGCGAGGGGTCGGTCGGGCATACTTAAAGCAATTTCCAGTGCCGTTACCCGCCGGCGAGGGCGCATACGAAGTCCCGGCATTCGGGCTTCGCGGATGGGTCGCAGCTCAAGTGTTGACTGCATTATCCCAGCACATCGCCAGAACGTCTGCGAAGCTGTTGTCACGGACAGCAGCCCGAATCTCCTTGCCACTCATCGGGACCACAAGCGAGGCCTCTCGGCTGCCCCTGAGCATTTCCCTTGTGACTGTGCTCTTGAAGCCATTCCAAGAGATCAGAAACCCTATTGAGCAACGATTGCTTCGATTCTCGATTTTTTCTTTGAACAGAACAAACTCGTTCTTGCCACATTTTCCGGTCCAATTCTTGCACTCGGCAAGAAGGATTGCCGACTCTCTTCTGAAGCGGGGATCACCGCTGTCGTTGAGGACAGCGACATCGATCTCTTCAGTGGCGGTCCGAATTCGACCGGTAACCGTGAAGCCCGGCACTGTCTCAAACAAGCGACTCACAAGCTCCTCAAGCGAGCGTCCTCGCTCGTCGGCTGTGGATGCCCTTTCGACGTCAAGAACAAGGGAGCCCAAGTCACGGCTTCCCCAACCAGAGGCCCGACTCGCAAGGCTCGCCACAAGCTTCCCAACCTGGTCGGCCGCGTCTTCCGCGGCTTCTTCCAACCCTCGGCAAATAGACCGCACCCGCTCATAAGCCCTACCAAGGTTTTCCTCGCCCGAGCCGACCGAGAAGGCCATTTGGATAAAGGCTCCGTCATCTTCAAAGTGGGTCAGTTCGACGTCGCCGAGCTCCTTTTGCCTCGACTCCACCGCTCGGCGAACCAAATCGAGGTAATACTCCAGACCGAGGGGTGAGTACCAGTATTTCCTCGTCCAAATGTAATCCGCTTCGCCGATTACCTGCCCCGCGACTTTGATCAGGCGACCCTCCCATTCGACGTGCAGGACGTCATCTTTGTAAACGCCAACTTCAACTGAGGCACCATCTGGCAGGTCGTCAACCGTCAGTTCGGCGAGCACCTCGGGGGGCAGGGCAACCGTATCCTCATCGTCGGCGGTTGCCTGAAGAATCGCTTTTGCTTCCGCTGCATTCATAGGGACTGCCTCCAACGCGAGAAACTACTCAAGAGCCGGTAGCGCAGACCTGCGCCTGTTGTAGGTCAGTTGGTTTCTTGCGGGCGCCGCAGCGGTGCCTCAAGCCGGCTCCCCGGCTTCAGGTTGCTGAGTTTCCCCTTTGATGTACCCCATCTGCTTCCAGTAGTTCACGACGTAGTCAAAGAACGCCTGGTCTGGCTTTGACCCACAAATTGGGGCGAGTTGGCCGCCGGTCCTCGTAAGCAAGACGTGACCGATTTGCAATTGATTCCGAGATTCGTTCTGGAACTTGAGGTCCACACGTCGGCCGTAGTAATCCGTGCTTAGCCTTTTGGGCAACTCAGTCTCGAAGAATCCTGTGAAGGCATCGAATCGGATCAGTCCGATGCTATCGAGGTGGCTCAGCGAATCCCACGTAATGCCGTGCCGCGTGTACACTTCACCCTGCACATTAAGGACAAGCGGAATGACGTTCCCAACCACCCACACGAAGGTGCACAGTTCGGTGAAGAGGGCCGCGTCTGCCTTGTCCAGAGACGAGAGGAAGTTAACAGTTCGCTTGGCGTAAGTCCCGGGAGCATTAGCTTCCCCCGCCAGCACTTTAGACCACAATTGCTGCATCTCGCTGTCGGAAATCAGTCTGCACTTGTCAAAGAAGTTTGCAATCCAGTCGTCCTCAATCTTCTCTGGCTGAGATTCCTCTTTCACTTCCGGAAGCGCCAGGCGAGTGATGTCCTCGATGTTGCGTTGTTTCCTCGCCTCTTCGTCGAGCCACCTGTAGAATGCCCGCCGCTGAATGTCGCTAATCTCTATCTGCCCCTGAGCGCGGATCCGTTCGGCCTCCGCCTCGGCCTTGGCTACACGAATGATTTGATAGGGCCTAAAGAGACCACCGACGACAGCGGAGACCTTTTCGATCAACACCGTCGCTGGCTTCGAAAGCTCACCTAGGCTTATGATGGGATTCTCACCGCTCATCTCGTCGCGCTCCGTCCTTTCGGCGCCGGTCGCATTAGATGACTCCACGAAGATAGCGCCGCTAGGCGCTCCGCGCAAGGGGAACGCCAGGCTGGCATTCGAACGGTCGTAGCTGCCGACCCCTCACCCGTCTCGCCTCCGCTGATGAAAGCGCCGTCGCGAGACACCCTCTCCCCACGGGAGAGGGCTGTTCTTCGACGTTTATTGGTGTAAGATTCACTCTGAACTTAATCACGGGAGGGTCCGATGCCTGGAACGCCGGATAATACGCTTAACCGCAGGTCATTTCTGAATCGCACGGCTTCGATGCTGGCGGGAACCGCGCTGGGAACCACGGCGGTTTCTTATGGGCGCATCGTGGGGGCCAACGATCGCATCTCGCTCGCGCACATTGGAATTGGAGGTCGCGGCGGTGAGCTGGATTGGCTGGCCTCGCGCCTGAAGGAGAAGCACAACGTGGAGATGACCGCCGTGTGCGACCTCTGGAAAGTGAATCGGGAGCGAGCGGTGCACGCCAACGAAACTTATTACGGCCGAGCCCCGCGCCCGTTCCAGCATCTCGAGGAGTTGCTCGAGTTGCAGGACGTGGACGCCGTGCTGATCTCCACCCCCGAACATTCGCATTCACCCATTCTGAAGCTCGCGGCCGAGGCCGGGAAAGATGCCTATGTCGAGAAGCCCATGGGCAACGTCTTGGAAGAAGTTAAGGCGGCGCGCGATGCGGTGCAGCAACAAAAACGCATCGTTCAGGTGGGCACGCAGCATCGCAGCGAACTGTATCCGCAGGCCGCTTGCCAGGTGATCCAGTCGGGGGCGCTGGGCGACGTGAGTAAGATCGAGATTGTGTGGAACTATCACGGGCCGCGCTGGCGAGGGCGTCGTGAAGTGAAACAACTTCGCGCGGAAGACACCGATTGGAACAAGTGGCTGATGACCAAGCCGCCCCGGCCCTTCGACCCCCAACTTTATTTCGAATTCCGCCTCTACAAGGAGTTCTCGAGCGGCATCTCCGACCAGTGGGTGAGCCATGCCATCGAGCTTGTGCACTGGTTCATGGATGAGAAGTATCCCCGCTCCGTGGTGGCGCACGGCGGTATCTTCGCCTGGCGAGATGGCCGCGAGAATCCGGACACCTTCCAGGCGCTCTTCGAATATCCCAAGGGATTCATGGTCAGTTACTCGACGAGTTTCGGCAACGACGCGCCCAGCTTCACTCGTTACATGGGGAAGAAAGCCACGCTCATGAACATCGGGGGCGAAGGCAGTCCTCGGTATAAATTGGTCGAGGAGAAAGGCAACCACGAAGATAACCCCGACATCGACCGGCAACGCGCCGAAAAAGACATCCTGCTTCCGGGTGACCAGAAGGTGGCCCCTGAAGGGATGGGCGACCTTGACCTGCACCACATGGAAAACTGGTTCGAGTGCCTGCGTAGCCGCCAGGAACCCCATGCCCCCGTCAGCGATGGCTACGCGCACTCGGTGGCCTGCATCATGGCGGCCGAGGCCTACTGGGCCGGGAAGAAACTCTACTACCATCCGGGGAGCGAAACGATTCAGGACCACGCCACGGAATCATGACCGAATCTCTCCACCAACTGCGCGACGAAATTGAGTCCTTCATCAGCTCTCTCTCTCATCCTATTGTGGTGGAAGACGAGGCCGAGCTTTTTGACCTCTCGGCGAGCCAGTGGCGGCTCTCGGTGGAATTCGGCAAGCTGATTTTCACGGCCTGGAACGCCGCGCGCTCGGTGAGCCGGAGGATCGAGGAGGTCGCCTACCGCGACGGCGAGCGGCTTGGCGTTTTTGCGCGCAAGGCGGGCGGCCGTGAGACCGTCACCCTGGAATTCCGTCCGGTGGATCGCGCCGCCGACCAGGCGGATAAGGCGCCGGGACGCGCGGCTTTTCAGAAACAGTTGCTCGCCATGCTGGCGCGGCAATACCCGGACTGCAGCTTCGAGCGCGTCGGCCACCGGTCTGATCGCGAACACTCGTTTTCGGCGTGGTACACGAGAGGCGTGGCGCGGCAGGGCCGCACGGCTTGGGCCTTTCTCGGCGTGAGCGAAAATGAATCCCCTGCGGCTTCCGATGCGGCCTTGGCTTTCGGGCTGATCTGGTTGGATTGGCTGCGCAGCCATTCCGAGCGCGTCACTTATCCCGGGTTGAAATTGATCTTTCCGCCCCGGGCGGCAGAAACATGCGCGCACCGAGCGGCCTATCTGAACCATCGCGCTGTGCAGGTGGAGATTCTCGAGTGGTCGGCCAAGGATGAGCGGCCGAGCGTGATCGACTGGAGGGATTACGGGAACGTTGAAACCCGCCTGACGCCGCGGCGGGTGGGCGCGGACCTCCTGGAACACCACAGCGGGCTGCTTGCGCGGCTGCTGGGTGAACATCTCGCCAAGCTTGAGGTGGTAGCCGACGCCGCAGCCGCGGCGCTTTCCATTCGAGTGCTCGGTCTCGAGGTGGCGCGCCTCGAGGGTCTGCTGGCCCCGCGTATCACTTTCGGCCTGCCCGGCAGCACACGGCGTCTCAACGAGGGCAATCTCTCAGAATTCCATAAGTTCCTCGAGACCGCCCTGCGAAGTCGTTGTGCCGCAAGCCCGGAGCCCTCCGGCGACCTCTACCGGCTTCAGTCTGAGCGCTGGCTGGAGAGTATGGTGGTGCGCGACGTCACCAAACTCGACCCTGCGCTCTTGCCCGATTGCGTTTATCCCCAGGTTCCTGCCTTTACCGGGATGGATCGCGGAGTTATTGATATCCTGCTGGCCACTCGCAGTGGGCGCCTGGCGGTGCTGGAGTTGAAGGTGCACGAGGATATCAACCTTCCCCTCCAAGGTCTCGACTACTGGCTGCGCGTCAAGTGGCTCCAGGAGCGCGGACAACTTCAGCAGTTCGGATATTTTTCGGGAATCGAACTCGCTGATTCTCCCCCCCTGCTTTATCTCGTTTGCCCTGCTTTTCGCTTCCACTCCACCACGGGACGAATGCTCCGTTACCTCGAGCCAACCATCCGCATCCTGCAGGTGGGCATCAACGACGGCTGGAGGAAAGAAATCAAGATCCTCTTTCGGCGGGAGTTCGAGAGGCAGGGGTGATTTGCTGAAGGGCAATTTCAAACGGTTTTTCGCTTGCCGTTTGAAATCTCAAATTTGAAATTTGAAATCGCGTTATGAGGTGGGCGATGGGCGTGGTGTTGTCAGCGATCAAGTGGGACTGGGCCTTGAGGGTGCCTAACCCGCTCCGGCCTGCCGCGAATCACGGATGCTTCCGCGATTTCAATCCTTCCATCCGTTATCCACGGCAAGCCGCGCGCGGGCAATACAACAGACCGAGTATTGCTCCAACATCAGACCAAACGCTTTTCGCGCGGACTCCTCCAGCACCACGTCCGCGATCGATGGTAGCCGAGGCCCTAGCCAGCCAACGGCGAGTCGCTCGAACCGGCAGGCGCCGTGCTGTTCTGGCGGATCACACCCGACTGATCGGTGTAGTAATAGTTGGTCCCTGTCGTCCCGGCGCTGACGGGAACAGCAGTGAAGCTGTAAAAATCAACCTTGCCGGTCGCATCGGTAGCGGCAGGTGAGTAGGTAAAAGTGTAACCACTCTTCGAACTAGTCATCGCAGTCGTTCCGTTGGCCGCCGACCCTGACAAAACCTCATCAACAAGTCCTGCAGCGGTAGAAGTGGGTGTGGCTGTGGACCCGGCAGTCCCTGGGCCAAGGTCGCCCAACGTCGAAGAATATCCGGTGTTGTAGGTAGTAGAGTACGTGACCTCTGCAGTGTTAAGCGTGCGGAGCGATCCCACCGCTGAAGCTTGGTTGGCTGCGATTCGCGAGCGCAGCAAGTTCGGGATAGCAATTGCCGCGATGATCAGAATAATCGCAACGACGATCAACAATTCAATCAGTGAAAAACCTCGTGGACCTTTCTTCATTCTTCCTTCCTCCTTGATTATTTTAGTGCTTTCGTACTGGCACGTACTTTAGTGCAGTTTGCCTGCCATCTGCGAGTTCAGGTGGTTTCTTTCTTACAAATAACCACTGTTTTATCATGGCGTTGAAATAACCCCTCGCGAGGTATGATCATCCGGAGCAAAAAAACGGCTTTCGGTTGCCCTAATTTGTCGAAACAGCATGACGAAATGTGTCATCGCCCGCTCCGCCGGTTTTTGGATATCCTTCCAGGCTTGCCGGCCGCGGAGCCCCATTTGTCTGCGGCGGGGTTGTCAAACTTCGCGAGCGTACAGCCGATAATAAAAGGGAGGAGGCCAGAGGCGATTAACAAAACCCCTGAAGGGACGAGGCCCTTCACGGTCTGTATAATCCCAACTCGCCTCTGGCCGATCCGCCACACTACTTGCGCTAAGCAATTGTCCGCCGAAGCGCAGACTTAAAGCCATCCCGATCCCGAAGCCCTTTAGCCTCATCCCTAGACAAGCAGCCCATTCCTGGCTAGTAGCGCCGGAGAGCTTGCACGTCCCCCCTTCGCCACAGAGGGCGTGTCGCGAGAGCGAGGGGCGAGAGCGTCAATTTGTCACTCAACACCTGAGAACAAATAGCTTGACATGAAACGGGCATGCCGCTAATCTATATACGACTTATTTAGTCGGATATTGTAATGCTAAGGCTCGGGAAAAAGGCTGACTACGGTTTAATCGCTCTTCGGCATCTGGCTGCCCAACGACTCCGCACCTCTTGCAGCGCCAAGGAGATCGCCCAGGCTTACGGGATGCCGGCCGAACTCGTCGCCAAGGTCCTGCAGAGGTTGGCGAAAATCGGCCTGCTGGCATCTCAGCACGGCACGAACGGCGGCTACGCATTGGCGAGAAATCCCTCCCAAATCAATGCGTTCGAAGTCATCCGAGCGCTCGAGGGGCCGCTGTTCATTACCTCGTGTGTAACCGACCGCAGCGAATGTCATCAGATGACGAAGTGCACGGTCCGCGAGCCCTTGCGCAAGGTGAACGACGCCATCGCCACGGCGCTGCGCCAAGTGACCATTGCTAGCCTCGTATCCGAGCCTGAGAGTTTGATTCAGATTCAGATGGAGGGCCCGCGGCGATGAAGGGCCAGGCGGAATCTTGACTTTTGAGTACAGATTTATTAGAATGACTTTGGTTGGCTCAGGCGGCGCCCAAAATACCGGTGCGACGGCCCGACTCAAGTGCCGCCATCCAGGAGTGAGGGAGGTTTGATGGCTACGCCGCAATCAGAAGTCGAAATCCTGGCCACGCAGGAATACAAATATGGATTCGTGACCGACATCGAACAGGAAACGGTGCCGCCGGGATTGAATGAAGACGTCATCCGTCTTATTTCGGCCAAGAAACATGAACCCGAGTGGCTGCTGGAGTGGCGATTGAAGGCCTACCGCCACTGGCAGACGATGAAAGAGCCCACCTGGGCGAACGTGAAGTACGGTCCGATCGATTATCAGGGCATCCGCTACTTTGCCGCGCCGAAGAAGCAAGAAGTGAAAGGGGAAATCGACCCGGAGCTTTTGAAAACCTACGAAAAGCTCGGCATCCCGCTGAAGGAGCGAGAACTACTGGCCGGAGTGGCGGTGGACGCGGTGTTTGACAGCGTCTCCGTGGCGACCACGTTCAAGGAGAAGCTGGCCGAACTGGGCATCATTTTCGGTTCCTTCTCGGACGCAGTGCGCGAGCACCCGGACCTGGTGCGCAAATATCTCGGCTCGGTGGTGCCCTACACGGACAACTTCTTCGCCACGCTCAATTCCGCGGTATTCAGCGACGGGTCTTTCGCTTACGTGCCGAAGGGCGTGCGCTGTCCGATGGAGCTTTCCACCTACTTCCGCATCAACGCGCGGGACACGGGACAGTTCGAGCGCACCCTGATTGTTGCCGACGAAGGCGCCTACGTCAGCTACCTGGAGGGTTGTACGGCGCCCATGCGCGACGAGAATCAGCTTCACGCGGCCGTGGTCGAGCTTGTAGCATTGGATAATGCTCAGATCAAGTATTCCACAGTTCAGAATTGGTATCCTGGTGACAAGGAAGGCAAGGGCGGCATCTACAACTTCGTCACCAAGCGCGGCAAGTGCCAGGGCGTGAACTCGAAAATCTCCTGGACGCAGGTCGAAACCGGCTCGGCCATCACCTGGAAGTATCCGGGCTGCATCCTGCAGGGGAACAACTCGATCGGCGAGTTTTACTCTGTGGCGGTCACCAACAATTATCAGCAGGCCGACACGGGCACAAAGATGATTCACATCGGGAAGAACACCAAGAGCACCATCGTCTCGAAGGGCATCTCCGCCGGGCACGGGCAGAACAGTTACCGCGGGCTGGTGAAGATCCTGGGCGGGGCCACGGGAGCGCGCAACTACTCGCAGTGCGATTCCCTGCTGATCGGCGACAAGTGCGGCGCGCACACCTTCCCGTACCTGGAAGTCAAGAACTCCACCGCGCAGGTGGAGCACGAAGCCTCCACGTCGAAGATCGGGGAAGACCAGATTTTCTACTGCCGCCAGCGCGGCATGTCCACGGAAGATGCGGTGTCCATGATCGTGAACGGTTTTTGCAAACAGGTTTTCAAGGAATTGCCCATGGAGTTCGCGGTGGAAGCGCAGAAATTGCTGGGCGTGAGTCTGGAAGGCAGTGTGGGGTAATTCTGAATGGTAAATAGTGAATGGTGAATTCTGAAGGGTAAAGGGTAAAGGATAAAGGGTGGCGGGATCTCGGAAGCCGCGTGATTTTGGGCGCCACGACGGGAGAGGGGGTTCGCGTGAACAAGGCAATGCTGTCAAAGCTCAAGGACCATCGTGTGAGGCTTCGCCCGCAGCCTCGTGAACTCAACAGGGAGAGCAGGGGCGAACCTCCCCGCGACATCATATTTATAGTGGAAAATGTTTCGGAGAAGGGCTTGTTCCTCCGCGATAGAGACAGCGGCGCGGCACTTCTGTTGAAGCCCGATCACATTCGCGAGTATCTATCGGGTGGAAGGCGAGAGCCCACGGGGGAGACGGTGGGGTTCTTGCACCTCAAAGTGCAATGGTATTGGCATGGCGACGAGGCCAAGTGTGAGCTCGTCTTCGGGGTCAGCGGCGCCGGGACGGGGCCTTGACGTTCCTGAAGGCCCCCTCACCCGTCCCGCGACGGCTGATGAAAGCGCCGTCGTGGGACACCCTCTCCCCAAGGGGGAGAGGGTTGGCGTCGCAAGAAGGGGAGAGGCCATTTGACCTAATGCGAGAGGGCTGCGACAGACGAGACCGAATTTCGAATTTCGAGTTTCCATTTTCCAGTTTCCGATTTCCAACGAGGAGTGAGGATGCTTCACATCAAGAACCTACAAGCAAGAGCGGAGGGGAAAGAGATCCTGCGCGGCATTAATCTGGAAGTGGGCACAGGCGAGCTGCACGCCATCATGGGGCCCAACGGCAGCGGCAAGAGCACGCTGGCGCAGGTGCTGGCGGGGCATAGTGCTTACGAAGTGACGGGCGGCGAAGTGACTTACGAAGGCAAGGACTTGCTGGCGATGCCGCCGGAAGAGCGCGCGCGGGAAGGCCTTTTCCTGGCCTTCCAGTACCCGGTGGAGATACCCGGGGTCAGCAATACTTATTTCCTGCGCTCGGCGTTGAATGCCATCCGCAAACACCGGGGCGAGCCGGAATACGACGCCATGGACTTCCTCGGGCTGGTACGCGAGAAGATGAAGCTGCTGGAGATGGACGAAACGCTGATGACGCGTTCGGTCAACGAAGGCTTCTCGGGGGGCGAAAAGAAGCGCAACGAGATTTTCCAGATGGCGGTGCTCGAGCCCAAGCTGGGCATTCTCGACGAGACCGATTCCGGCCTCGATATTGACGCCCTGAAGATCGTGGCCAATGGCGTGAACGCGCTGCGCAGCAAGGACCGAAGCATTATCGTGGTGACGCACTACCAACGCCTGCTGAATTACATCGTTCCCGACTTCGTGCACGTTCTGTATGAGGGGCGCATTGTGAAATCGGGGAGCAAAGAGCTGGCCCTGGAGCTCGAAGAGAAGGGCTACGGATGGTTGGAGCAATCGGCGGCGTAGCTAAAACGACGAATAGTAAATTGTAAATTGTAAATTCCTTCGAATTCGCAATCTACTATTCGTGGCTGGCGCAGAGTGAAGCTCTGCGGTTTCCAAAACGTGGGAACACCGTGAAACGCAGAGCTTCGCTCTGCGCCAGCCGGGCGTGCCGGGAAGGGCGGGGCTTCAGCCCCGCCATGGAAAACGGCTTATCACTGGGGCTTTAGCCCCTGAGGCATGTTGCTTCAGGCCCTAAAGGGCCAACTCGTCGGGTTCGCGGAGGCGGCGGGGCTGAAGCCCCGCCCTTCCAAGGGACAGAGAACTGATGATAGCTACAACGGAAAAAGAAGGTCTTTACCTTTCAAGCTTCAGGGAACTCGAGGATCGTCTTGCCGCGAACTCACCTTCCTGGCTGCACGAAATCCGCAGGGCGGCGATGGCAGGTTTTGCCGAGAGGGGTTTCCCGACCACGCGGCAGGAAGAGTGGCGGAACACGAACGTCGCTCCGATCGCGGCGGTGCCGTTTCAGCCCGCTACCACCCCCTTGCCCCCTCCTCAGCGAGGAGGAGAGTCGGCGCCAACCTCCTTGGTTGCTGCAGGAGGGGAGTTGTGGATTCTCCAGCACCCCCTGGCCGCCCTGGGATGCCCCAAGCTTGTCTTTATCAACGGGCGTTTCGCGAAGCAGCTTTCGACGCTGGAGGGACTTCCCGCGGAAGTCAAGGCGGGAAGCCTGGCGGAAGCGCTGGCAAGCGACGCGAAGACGCTGGAGCGCCATCTGGCGCGTTACGCCGCGGATTACCGAGAGCATGCGTTCGTCGCATTGAACACCGCCTTCGTTGAGGACGGGGCGTTCATCGAGATTCCCAAAGGCGTGGTGCTCGAGAAGCCCATCCACCTGCTTTACGTATCCGACCCGAACGGGCTGCCCACCGTGTCCTACCCTCGCAACCTGATTATTGCCGGGCGAGAAAGCCAGGCCAGCATCGTCGAAGCGTACGTGGGTGACGGCGCAGGCAGGAGCGCAGGCGGCGCCGGTAGCGTTTACTTCACTAACGCGGTAAGCGAAGTCGCAGTGGGTGAAGGCGCGGTGATCGCGTATCACCGCCTCCAGCAAGAGAACGAGAACGCGTTCCACTTCGGGCGGCTGGTGTTCCACCAGGAACGTTCAAGCAACGTCGCCACGCACTCCATTGCGACTGGAGGGAGGCTGGTCCGCGAAGAAGTGAACGCAGTTCTGGACGGCGAAGGCGCGGAAGCGATGCTGGCGGGCCTGTACGTCATCACCGGCCATCAACACGTCGACAACCAAACCACTCTCGATCACGCCAAGCCGCACTGCAGCAGCCGGGAAGTTTATAAGGGTGTTCTGGATGGCGAGTCCTCCGCCGTCTTCAACGGCAAGATCATCGTGCGCAAGGATGCGCAGAAGACCGACTCCAAACAGAGCAACAAGAACCTGCTGCTTTCAGAAAAAGCCGTCATCGATACCAAGCCGGCGCTGGAGATTTACGCGGACGACGTCAAATGCACGCACGGCGCCACGATTGGGCAGATCGATGCGGACGCGATTTTCTATTTGCGTTCCCGCGGGATTGGCCGGCAAGAGGCGCGCGACCTGCTGACTTACGCTTTCGCCAACGACATCCTGGGCCGCATCAAATTTGAGCCGCTGCGCGAGCGGCTCAGCGAGGGTTTATTTGCTCGCCTGGCGAGCGGCCAGCGAGCCGAGGAGGCATGATGGCCACCACGCACGAATCGATCCCAGCGACTGCCCGTGAATCATTGGCTCGCGCCTTTGATGTGAGGCGGATCCGGGAGGATTTCCCGATCCTGAAGGAGAAGGTGAACGGCAAGCCGCTGGTCTATCTCGACAACGCCGCCACCAGCCAGAAGCCGGAAAAGGTGATCGAGGCAATCCGGCGGTTCTACGTTCACGACTGCGCCAATATTCATCGCGGTGTTCACTTGCTGAGCGAGCGCGCCACGCTGGCCTATGAAGACGCGCGAAGGAGAACCCAGCGATTCCTGAACGCTTCCGATCAGCGGGAAATCGTCTTTGTGCGCGGAGCCACCGAGGGCATCAACCTGGTGGCGCAGACCTATGGGCGCCAACACGTCAAGGTTGGAGACGAAGTTCTGATCACCGGCCTCGAGCATCACTCGAACATTGTGCCCTGGCAGATGCTCTGCGAGGAGAAGGGCGCCAGGCTACAGGTGGCGCCGATCAACGACCGGGGCGAACTGATTCTGGAGGAATTCGAGAAGTTCTTGAACGATCGCACCCGCCTGGTAGCCGTCGCCCACGTTTCGAACGCCCTCGGCACCATCAATCCGGTGCGCCAGATCGTGGAGATGGCGCATGCGCGGGGCGTCCCAGTGCTCGTGGATGGCGCGCAAGCCGCACCGCACATCAAGGTCGATGTGCAGGAACTTGACTGCGATTTCTACACCTTCTCGGGCCACAAGGTTTTTGGGCCGACGGGGATTGGCGCACTCTATGGCAAGCTTGACCTGCTCGAGGCCATGCCGCCTTATCAGGGCGGCGGGGACATGATCGCCTCCGTAACGTTTGAGAAGACCATTTACAATGTAGTTCCCTATAAATTTGAAGCGGGGACGCCCAACATCGCCGACGTCTACGGCCTGGACGCCGCCCTTGCTTACGTGAACCGGATCGGCCTCGCAAACATCGCTTCCTACGAGCACGCCCTGCTCTCTTACGCCACGGAAGCCATCCAACAGATCCCGGGCGTGCGGATTATCGGCACGGCGCGCGAGAAGGCCGGAGTCATTTCATTCGTTGTGGACGGTATACACGCCCACGATGTTGGGACTATACTGGACCACGAGGGAATTGCGGTCCGCACCGGCCACCACTGCGCTCAACCGGTCATGGACCGCTTTGGCGTGCCTGCCACCGTGCGCGCTTCGCTGGCGTTTTATAACACCAAGTGGGAGATCAATTCCCTGGCCGCAGGCATCCAAAGAGTGAAGGCGGTGCTGGGGTGAGCCGTTAAATGAATTCCCGCTTTCGCGAGAACGACGCGAGGGGGATGACGTCTTGACTCTTGACTCTTGACTCTCGACTTTAGACTCGGGACTTGTTTATGGCAGATCTTGAAGGCCTTTATCAGGAAGTCATACTTGACCACAGCCGGCGGCCGCGTAATTGTCATTCCATGAAGGACGCCGACCGCCACGCGGACGGTTACAATCCGCTTTGCGGCGACAGGTTTACGGTCTATCTGAAGCTCCAGGACGACCGCATCGCCGACATCAGCTTCGAAGGCACCGGGTGCGCCATTTCCACGGCCTCGGCTTCGATCCTGACGGAGATCCTGAAGGGGAAAACTCGCGCCCAGGCGGAGGCGCTCTTCGATACCTTTCACGACCTGGTCACCGGAAAAACCCACGCGGAGGGTGAGACCCCTGCCCTGGGGAAGCTGGCGGCTTTCTCCGGAGTATGCGAGTTTCCCGTCCGCGTCAAGTGCGCCACCTTGGTTTGGCACACGCTCCGAAGCGCGCTGAACGGTGAACCGAAAACGGCCACCACGGAGTGACTTGAATTATGGAAGAGCCAACCCCTCTCACGATCTCGCAGGCCATCGCCCTTCAGGACAAGATGATCGAGACCTTGCGCACCTGCTACGATCCTGAGATTCCGGTGAATATCTACGACCTCGGCCTGATTTACGAGGCCAAGGTCGATACTTCCGGCCATGCGATCGTGAAGATGACCTTGACCGCTCCGGGCTGCCCTGCGGCGGGCTCGCTGCCGGGAGAAGTGGAAGACAAGATCACCGTCCTTCCCGGCGTTCAGAGCGTTAAAGTTGACGTGGTGTGGGAGCCGCCCTGGGATAAAGATATGATGTCGGAAGCCGCCAAGCTGCAGTTAGGGTTCTTCTAAGGGGCTGAAGGGGCGGCGTGGGAACGGAACTAACCCCTCACCCGTCCCGCGACGGCTGAAAAAGGCGCGGTCGCGAGACACCCTCTCCCCAGGGGAGAGGGCTACTCACTCGGACGGGTTCTTTTGCTCAGCGAGTCTGACTGTGAAACTCTCTTTCCAGGAAGAATACGGTTTGCGCTGCCTGCTGCGTGTGGCCACGCTGAGCGATTCCGGCCATTTAACCATCCATGAAATCAGCGAAGATGAAGGGCTGTCAGTTTCCTACGTGGCCAAGCTGATGCGGATCCTGCGCCAGAACGGCTTCGTGCGAAGCGTTCGAGGACAAGTGGGGGGCTACACGCTGGCGCGGCCGGCCGAGAAAATAATCGTCGGCGAGGTCCTCGCCGCGCTGGGAGGGAGATTGTTTGACCCGCGATTTTGCATCGAACACTCGGGGTTGGAAGTGTCGTGCAAGAAACTGCGAGAGTGTTCGATCCGGACGCTCTGGCGCAGCTTGCAAGTGCTGGTCGACCAGGTTCTGAGCAAGGTAAGCTTGGCCGACCTGGTCGAGAACAGCGAGTCCGAGATGGCTTCACACGTCAGCACGCTGGTGCAACTGGGGGCGGCTTTGGAAACAAGAAAATAGAAAATGGAAAATAGAAGCTGGAAATTGGAAAATAGAAACTGGAAATTGGAAAATAGAAACTGGAAATTGGAAACTGGAAACTGGGAGATGAAAACGGAAAATGTGAAATTGGTAATTTGAGATTCGCGGATCGCTACTTGATCTTCCAACGTTCATTTTCCCTTTTCCAATTTCCATTTTCTAACGTCATCCCAATGGACACACCTCCTCTCTCCTCCCCTCTCGCTGATTACCACCGCTGGCAAGGCGCCACGCTGTGCGAATATCACGGCGCCCTCGTTCCCTCTCATTTCACCGACGCTGTGGCGGAGCACAAAGCGGTGCGGGAAGCTTCCGGCCTGTTTGATTTCTCGTTTCGCGGCAAGTTCGCCATGAAGGGCCGCGACCACGCCAAGTTTCTCCACCGCATGGTTTCGAACGACATCCAGCGGCTCAGGCCGGGCCAGGGGACTTACGCCACGCTGCTGACCCCGCAGGGGCACATTCGTGTGGACATGCGCCTCTACTGCGCGGAGGACCGTTTCTTCGCCGATACCGATGCCGACCTGCGCGACAAGGCGCTCGAGGGCCTGAAGCGTTACGTGATCGCCGACCAGGTGGAATTCGAGCCCCTCGACGTCTTTGCTCTCGCCTTTCAGGGACCACGCGCGCGCCCTTTGCTTGAAAAAACCCTTCACATCACTCTTCCCGCAATGCAGGAGTACGACCATTTCGCCACCAACTACGCCGGCCTCCCGGCCCAGGTGGTGTGCGCGAGCGCTACGGGCGAGGAAGGGTACGAAGTCTGGACCGGCGCGAAAGGGTTGCCGGCGATCTGGGGCGCCGCCTGCGGCCAGGCGCCGACCTACGGCATGCTCCCTTGTGGGACGCGAGCGCTCGAGACACTGCGAATTGAAGCGGGAATTCCCCGCTACGGCCAGGAACTGGGCGAAGATACCATTCCCAACGAAGCAGGATTGTGGAACGCTCTGAGCTTCAACAAAGGGTGTTACGTCGGCCAGGAAATCGTGGAGCGCGCCCGAAGCCGCGGGCATGTGAATTGGGTCCTGATGGGACTCGTCATGGAATCGGAGACTCCGCCCGCTGCCGGCGAGAAGTTGGCGCGCCAGGGCAGAGAGATCGGCGAAGTCACCAGTGCCTGCGTCTCGCCAACCCTGGGCAAGACGATTGCTTTGGCGTACCTCCGCCGCGAAGTCGCGGAGCCGGGAACAAAATTGACTTCTCCCGTCCGGCGCGATCGCCGAAGTGGTGGCACTTCCCTTCTATCAACGGACTCCCATACAATAAGCCGTCCCCTGTTGCACTCCCCTCCCCAGCCGAGGAGGGGGCAGAAGGTGGTGGCACAATGAGAAACCTGACCCGTAGACAGTTTGCGAAGACCATTGCTTCCGGCTTGGGTGCGCTTTCAAGTCCCATCAGCTTTGCCACTCCGCTCCATCAAGCCCAACCCGCTCCATTTACCGCTGAGCGGCGGCAGTATTCGATCAACAACAAGTTCGGCATCTCGCTCAACCTAGACGCGAAGCAAGGCTTCTTTACAGTCCAGTACGGAGGTGAGCGCTGGCTAGGAACCGGACTCGTGAGCGTGCTCGAGAACAAACGGTGGTATCGGAGCGCCAAAGATCAGGAGGCTGATGCGTACGGCCGGACGGAGAAGCTTGTTCTTACCGATGTGAAAACGGGCGCAAGCGCCGACTTCCTGGGAGCTTATCAATCCCTTGAGTTGACATGGCAGGTGCCGGATTCCGCTACGGCTTTCGCGACCGGCTTCAAGTTGTACTCGGACGCCCCGTGTTTGGTGTTCTTCCAGAAGTTCCCCCGCGGCTTCAAAAGCTATGCAAGCGGAAATTGGATTGTTCCCTCGGTGGTGTTTCCCCACTTCTTGGCGGGGTTTGATGATCGCAATGACCTCTATTCGTGGACCAGCGGAGGAATGTTTACGCATCGCTTCGGCTACGGGAACGCCGCGAGTTTGGCGGGGACCGTTGATTTGCTTCTGCTCGCGGACGCAGCGTACAAAACCTTGATTCTCTCGCCTTATGCCAACTATCTGGTCGCCACCCAACAGTGCGAGCCCGTGGCGGCGAGCGACGAAACCAATCCGTCCAAAGGCGCGATCAACTGTGGAATCGAAGGGTTGGTGGAAGATATTCCTGCCGGATTTGAGCACGCCCACATTCTGGTGGCGGGCGAGGGAATCGGCAAGACGTTTCGATCGTGGGGCGCGGCGCTGCTGGGGCGGGCAGGGAAGAAAATTCCCTCCAAGTACGAAGGCGACACATTGAAGTACCCTGTGTATTGGGACGACTACGGCTCCTACTATCGCGAGCGCGGGTTCAAGGAGGAAGGCTACAACTCATACGAGGACATTATCCTGGGAATATCCGACGATGCCAGGAAACACGGGTTGCGGATCGGCGCCTACCAAGTTCAAGACGAGGACCAGTTGCACGATCATGAGGGTTTGTTCGAGCCCAGGGAGGACTTGTTCCCGCACGGCTTGGCATGGCTGCACGAAAAATTGGGCACGCCGCTGGAAGCCTATTACTGTTGGCTGGCTCCCAAAGGGTCGTATCCGAAGCAGTATCCCCATTTCAGCACGCCCTCCGCACGAACGCCCGGCGCGGGCATGGGAGACGTTTACTACACTCTCGACTACTGGAGGCGGACAGCGCAGAAGGCGGCTTCCTGGGGAGATACATTGCTACAGCACGATTTCCTGAGCGTCTACGAAGGTGATCCGGTGATGATGGCCGGCATCGACCGCATGGATACGTACTTCAAGAATATGGCCAAGGCTCTTCAAGAACAAAACTTCACCATGCAGTACTGCATGCAGCTTCCGCGCAATATCATGGAATCGACTGAGAATCCGATCGTGGTGTCGGTCCAGGGTTCTTGGGACCATCATATTCCTACGCCCGGGCATGACGATGATCCCTACGTTTGGAAACACTTGATCTTCACCAGCGCTTTTTACGGGGCGGTGGGAATTTGGCCCTCGAGGGATAACATCCAAACCACGGCCGATGCCAATGCCTTTGAGGACGTGTTGCTGGCTAACCTGCTGGGGGGTGAAATTCAATTAGGGCACCGGATTGGGGAGTGCAACTTCGACCTGGTGCGGAAGACGTACCGGGAAGGTGACCAACTCATTTTGAAAGCTGACCATCCCATTGTGCCCCTGGACCGGTGTTATTTGGAGGGGGGCGCCGTGGGTTATACGACTTCGCAGCACAACGGCCACAATTGGTTCTACGTGCTGAGTCTTCCCAGGGCAGGCTATCTCGCAGGTTTCAGCGTTTCGGACTTGGCTGAGAGCGGGCAGTGGGCGGTCTACAACTTTGACTCACGCCGTGTATTGGTCGTAGACGCCTCCACGTTGGTTCCCCTTAAGCGCGAAGCCAGGCATGAATACTTCGTCGTGGCGCCGCTGCTGGAGAACGGGATGGCGGTAATTGGGGACGCGGAGAAGTTTGTTTCAATGGGGGAGAAGCGGATCGCCTCAGTGGAAGGCACGGAGGAAGAGGTGCGGGTAGGGGTGATGTCGAATCAGGAGTGGAACCCCGTGACGGTAGGCTATGCGGGGCAACGGCCGGCGGGAGTGAACGTGGAGAATACAGAGCTGAACGAAGTGAGCAGTCTGGACGGGCTGCGGTCGGCGAAGTCCGGGTGGTTCTGGGACCCGCAGACGAAACTCTGGCACGTGAAGATAGACTTTGGCTCAGCCGTAAACATGGAAACGCGTGTTTTCAAGATGCATTGAATAGACTCAGGAGACACTCGATGTGGTGGATCGTGGCGCTTGCGGTCATCGTGATCTTGCTTGGCGCGCTGGGCGTGGTGATCGGCCCGTTTCTTCTGCTGAAGCGTTTGCCGGGGCGGGCGGAAATCAACGGCATGGTTCTGGTGAAAGATGGCATGGTGAGCGTAGGTTTGGCGCCGCTGGGCGAGCACGAAGCGGCCCTGGTGGATGCCGGCAACGATCCCCAGGCGAAGGCCATTCTCGCGGAGTTAGCGCGCCGTGGGATGGGCCCCGACGATGTGAAATACATCTTGCTGACTCACAGCGATTCCGATCACATCGGTGGTGTTGGAAAGTTCCCCAAAGCGCAGGTGATGGCGCTGGCTGCGGAGGCTGTCGCTGCGACGAGCAGTTCCGGGATTCCGATGGTGCGCTCGAGGACCTCAAAGCAGAAGACGGTTCGCCTTGCCCGGACGTTGCAGGATGGCGATATCGTGCAAGTCGGACCCTTTCAGGTGCGTGTCTTCGCCGTGCCGGGCCACACGCCAGGAAGCGCTGCGTATGCCATCGGGCAGAACTTGTTTCTGGGCGACAGCGCCAACCAGGACAAGCAGGGCCGGATCAAGGCGTCGCCTTGGATTTTTACCAAGAATACTGCCCAGAATCGGAAATCTCTGGCGGAACTTGCGCGCCGCCTGGCCGGCGACAGCACCATCAAGACGCTCGTCTTCGGCCACTCCGCGCCGTTAGAACGGGGGATTGCGCCGCTGGTGGAGTTTGCGGCGAGTGAATCAACCACCCCCGACCCCTCCTGATTGCTGCGCTGGCCGTAGACCAGGCCGGCGGCGTAGAACAACGGTATGGCAATGCTGGAGAGCAGGAACATCAGAAGCAGCGAATGGCTC
Organism: uncultured Acidobacteriota bacterium; assembly: GCA_963842495.1. GTDB lineage: Bacteria > Acidobacteriota > Terriglobia > UBA7540 > UBA7540 > CAVROP01. The sequence continues at coordinate 24,627 of CAWJHY010000053.1, read as the reverse complement.
TGGTCGTGTTTCAGAAGCGCGGGCTTGAGCGCGCGCCACATGAGCCATAGCCAGAACACCAGGCCGCCGAAAAGCAGATCTGCCAGAAGCGGCCCAGGTCCAGCATACTCATAGCCCTGCGTGCCGAACCAGAACCAGAGATTTCCCAGCTTGTGCTCGATGCTGAGCCACTCCCCGGCGAGTGAGCCCGCCACCACCAGGAGGAGCGCGAGAAACAAGGCGTTGACGCCAATTCTTTGACCCTTGGGTTCGTAGCCGCTGATGGCGGGCGCAACGTAAAGGCCCGCCGCCAGCCAGGAGGTGGCGATCCAGAAGATCCCCATCTGTAGATGCCAGGTGCGCGTGACGCTGTAGGGAAGCCAGCGGTCGAGAGGAATACCGTAGAAGCCCGAGCCCTCGACGCCGTAGTGGGCGGTGATGGCGCCCAGTCCGACTTGAACAACCCAGAGCGCGGCCACCACAAAAAAGTATTTCACCGTGGCGCGCTGCGAGGGCGTCGGCCTCAGGCCCAGAAGAGGATCGCGCTCCGGCAGGAGATCCTCCGCCAGGGCGCGCGGCTGAGAGCCGAAATACCACACCATGCCGCCGATGCCCGCCAGCAGTACCACAAAGCTGACCACACTCCAGACCACGGCTCCACCCGTCGGCTGGTTTCCCACCAGCGGTTCGTGCGGCCAGTTCTGCGTATAGGTCACGTCCGTGCCGGGACGATCCGTGGAAGCCGCCCACGCCGTCCACCAGAAAAAGGCGCTCATCTGCCGCAATTTCACCGGGTCGCTGAGGGCGTTGGGCTGAATGGCGTACTGGTCGCGGCCGCGGCTGAAAACGTCGGAATAATACTCGTACAGGTGTTGGAATGCCTCGCCACGCACAGGATCGAGGGTGATGCGGTTCGTTGCAGCATCGTAGGTGTTTCGCCGCATGAGCTGCTCGAGCCGCGCTTGCAACGCGGCCTGCCGCTCAACGCCTAACGACTGGTAATTCTCCGCTCCCGAATCTTTGGCCCAGCGATCGAGGATGAACACGCATTCGCGGTGAAGCCAGTCGGCGGTCCAGTCGGGCGCGACGTAGGAACCGTGCCCCCAGACTGTGCCGACCTCCTGGCCGCCAATCGATTGCCACGCATTTTGGCCGTCCCGGATGTCCTCGCCACTGAACAGGGCGCGACCGTCCGAACTCGCCACTCGCGCGGGAATTGGTGGGGCGTTGTTGAGTAGCTTGAACCCCACGCCGCCCAGCACAGCGAAGGAAATCAACAGGACCAACGACAAAGCAATCCAGAGCTTTCGGTAGGGCACGATAGAGCTCCCTTCGATATCGGTTGACCTGCTAGGTTTCCAATTCCACAGCCCGCGGAAAGAGGATGTTGTTCTCGAGATGCACGTGCATGTGAAGGTCGGCTTCGAATTGGCGCAGCTCGCCGTACAGGCGCTGATAACTTGAGCAGGCGTCAGCCGGAGGGGCGTAGTTCGAACTTGCTTCCCGAATCTGTTTGGCCAGGTTGCCCGCAGCGTCGTGTTCATTCATCATCATCTGAACCGGATTGCGCACGCTTTGGAAGAAGGGCCGCTCCAGTGCGGCGCCACCGTTCCTCGACCGCTCGAGCCGCTCGATGTACGGGAATAGGATGATTTCCTCTTTTTGCATGTGCGCGATCATTTCCTGACCCAACTGCTGAAAAAGACCTTCGATGGTGGCAATCTCCGGATGATTTGCGCCGTGCTTCGCCTTCACTTTTTCGAGCAATGCGGATACGCGCGGAATGGCTTCGCGAACGTATCCATGATGCTTTTGCCGAATGTGCTCTGTAAGCTCGCCCAGGGGCGCGGAGCGCCAATCCCCGTCTTCCGGGCGTGCCTGCTCGGCGCTTGCACGAAGCCGCGCCAGAATCTCTTCGGCCGCGACTCCGGTGCCCGCACACCCTTCTTCAAGAGAGTGATTGCCCCCGCAGCAATAATCGACTCCCACCTCCTCCAGAACCCTGGCGGCGGCGGGGCTGCTCACGGCGATTTCCTTTAGTGCAGTCTGGTTGTTGAAACTCATTTGCACCTCCTTTGATGCCTGAAGTATGAATGAAGGCGCAAGTGGGCGCAGTGACAAAAGTCACTGGTTTGAAAGGTTTTGGGTTAGTTGCAAATTAGTCGCGGGACTATGCCTCGGGTTCCCGCGCCTGCCTTAGGCCGGCCAAGTCCTTGACAACGATCTTGCGGCCTTGTACTTCGATTAAGCCCTCGGCCTGGAGGCGGCTCAAATTGCGCGAGACAAGCTCGCGCACCGTGCCCAATTCCGCGGCGAGTTCCTGGTGGCTCTTCGAAAGTTCAAATCGCACTCCGTCTTGCGAAGGCGTGCCGCCCGTCTCGGCCAGCCGAACCACGAGAGCAATCAGCCGCTGTCGCACGGTGGTGAACGAGAGTTCTTCAATAATTCCCACGAGCCGGCGAAGGCGCGCTCCGACCACACGAAGGACCTTGAGTGTGACTTGAGGATGGGCCAGGCAGAGGGCTTGAAAGTCCTGCTTGCTGACGAACAGCAGCGTGGTGTCGCCGATGGCCGCGCACGAGGCCGGGTAAGTCCCGCCGTCGAACACCGGCACCTCGGCGATGGAGTTGCCCGGGCCGTCTACGCTCAGGACCTGCTCGCGACCAGAGCCGGAAGTTTTGAAAATACGCACGTGCCCCAAAGCAACTACGTAAAGTCCCAAACAGCGCTCTCCCTCGCTGAAGACGATCCCGCCGGAAGTAAACTGGCGCGGAACGGCGCGTTGCACCAGGAAGCCAAGTTCCTCTTCCGAGAGACTGGAGAATATTGGGACACGGGCGAGCGTCTGGGCGTAATTGAGTGAGGCGGTCGGCATGTCATGATTTTAGCCGAAATCCGGTGAAAGGAGGACGCCTGGAGCCAACTACCGTCCGAGCGCCGGATCGCCGGGCATGGGATGCGAAGCCTGATCCGCATGGGGCACAACGTCGGCGTAAACCTGCGCGGAGATGTCCCCGTTCCAATGGCCCGTGACTTTGGCGTAAGCAATTATCCCCAGGAACAAGACTGCTATACCGGCCGCCAAGGCCCATGCGGGAAGGCGTGGCTTGGAACGCACGCCAACGAGTCCCGCCCACAGTGCGTCCCGCGCAGGACACACAGCGACGCATTCCAGGCAGCCCGTACACTCCGCCGAGATGACGGAACGTAGCTTGTCCACAGGCAACGACGCGGGGCACGCGGCAGCGCACTTGCCGCAGTCAATGCAGGCATTGGAATCGCGCCGAACACGCGTGGGGCTGAACACCGACGCGAGACCAAGCAGCGCACCGTAAGGGCAGAGGTATCGACACCAGAAGTTCTGCACAAGAAGCGAGGCGATGCCCAAGAGGGTTAAAACGATTGCGGAAGTTTCTCCCAGGTGTCGGAAGAAGTTGAGCATCTTCACGTCAGCGACCAGCCCGAACGGACTCTCGAGGAATCCCGCAATCGCTTCGGCCGACATGGATGCTATCGCCCAGATAAAGAATCCGAGAAGCAGATACTTCAGTCCTCGCAAGGGAATATCGAGCCATCGCGGCAGAGCGAAGTTGCGGCCCATCAGCTTCCGCCCCGCGCGCCAAACATATTCCGACAGCGTTCCGATCGGGCACAGCCAACTGCAAAAGGCTTTCCGAAATAGAAACGACATGCATAAGAAAGCGAGGAGGAGGAACATTGCGGCAGGATGTATTCTGGGGACGCTCCCCGTGACCAACAGGTATTTGAGGTTCATGAGGCCTGCGATGGGCAGCCAGCCCTCGACGCCGGCCGGCCGCGCGACGCCTGCAAAATGGCGGCCGGTCTCGATACCGCGCACCCAAAGATAAAACAATCCGCCGATATAAGCATTCAGGGCGAGGAATGCCAATTGAAATGCGTGGCGAAGCGCTTGTGAATAATCGCGCCCGGCGCGCCGGGCGAACTTCCTTTTCGACCGGCTTCGCGTCCGCTCCGGCGGCGCCGCCGGCGATTGAATCTGGAAGAGTTCAGTAGTGCCTTGTGTACCCATGCCGTCCCTCGCAAGAAGCAAGGTTAACAGCACGGACCGCCGGGTGCAGTGACCTAAGTCACAAGAATCGGGTGATCGGATGATGGGGAGATCGGGTGAACCATTTGTGATTTGTGATTTCTGATCTGTGATTGGGCGTGGCAATAGCCAATCACTAATCACCAATCACAAATGCTTCACCCGATCTCCCGATTTCCTTCATTCTCCCAGCCTGAAGGTCACTATGATTTCAGTGAGGACCTCGACAGGCTCGCCATTCAGCAGGGTGGGTTGATAGCGCCACTGCCGCACGGCTTCGAAAGCCGCCTTTACCAACAGAGGATGACCTCTGACCACTTTCAATTCTTCTATGCTGCCGTCCTTGCCAATGATGGCTTCAAACTCCACATCTCCCTGGGTTCGAGTCAGCCTGGCAAGCTCGGGATAATCGGGTTTGGGTTGGTAAATGAGCTTGGCAGCGACTACTCTACCGCCCAAGCGAACCTGTTGATGTTGGCCCGGCTTGGGGGCTTGCGGAGGGGGCGGTTGCGGCTCGGCATTTCGGAGCAGGTTCTGCAATACAGGATCGAGCGCGGCGCCCGGGAGCCCGTCCGATATTCCGCCCAATACCCCAGTGGACGCGGATGGGAACTGCGCGGGCGGAAGGGGTTCATCGTGGACGGGCAGAATGTGGGTGGGGATCGCAGAAGGTTCTTGAAGTACCTGCTCGGAGCGGACAGGCCGCAGGGGCTTCCGCAGAGCCTGTGTCGCAAGAGGCGCGCGGGGGGGCGGTGGAGGCATAGGAACTTGCAGCACCTCAGTCCAAACCGTCTTAGGCAACGCCTCCGTGTAGACGAGCGGAACCAGCGCCATCGCTCCCATTAGCAGGCCTTCAGCGCCATACACGCAGGGGATGGCCGCTCGCTTCCAATTCCCCGTCTTGGTGGCTGTATAAACAAGGAAGCACACGAAGCCTGGAAGGTTCAAGAGGGAAGTGAGTGTTACCCAAAACGGAGTATTCAGTCCCAGTCCTCGCGATTCGGCGTGCACATAGCAAAGCATCAAGCCAAGAACGGTGGTGAGACTTCCAATCACCAGCGATTGCAACCCAATCGCCCCGCTCGGGCCGGGGGAAAGCAGCCGTCCCAGCGCGAAGAACCATATGAGCGAACCGATCGCGCCGCCGCCGGCAGCGTAGAAGTAATGGCGTTTCTTCAGCAGGGAAGGCCGTGTGGGTGAAGATTCCAGCAACGTATCGCCAAACATGGCTGCACCTCCTCAGGAAGTCCTTGAACATCCGAAGTTCAGGTGACGGCCACGGAGCGCTCCGTTAGCTGCCTATTTTCTCCTTCATTTCATTGGACACCGAATCCGGTGGCGTGGTTCCACTATTTCAACGATGGTTAACAGGCATGCGACGTATATTAAGTTCGTATAGCGATGGAATCCTGAAGCCCACCTCTCATACCGGCAGCCTCACCCTCGCTTCGCATCCCCGACCAGAGAGCCGGTTTTGAAGAGTCAAGGAGCCGCCATGCGCCTCGGCGATCTGGCGGCTGAGAACGAGTCCGATGCCGGTGCCTACGGCTTTGGTGGTGAAGAACGGCACAAACAGGTTGGCGGTGTTAGGCAGGCCCGGACCTTCATCTTCGATCAATAATTCGACGTATTCTCCGTTTCGCCTCCACCCAAGACTCACGCCGCCGCCCGTTTCGAGCGCTGCATCCACCGCATTCCGGACCAGGTTGATCAGCATCTGCTCGAGCTGGTCCGGGTCAACTTGGAGCGTCAACGCCGGGCCCGGAAGCAAGCTCACCGGCAGCCGTCTTTCGAGGCCCGCGACACGCCGCACCAAGGCTCCCAGGTCCGCCGGCTGCAATTTCGGGGAGGGTAAGCGCGCCAGTCGCGAATAGCCTTCCATGAACCGGCTGAGCGATTCAGCCCGCCCTTCGATAACGCTTAAGCCCCGGCGTGCATCCTCGTCCCAGTCCGCCGGTCGAGGCTGGCGAGTCAGCAAGCTGCCGAGCGTGCCGGCCATGGACTTGATGGGGGCCAGCGAATTATTCAGCTCGTGTCCCAAGACGCGGATAAGGCGCTGCCAGGCTTGACGCTCCTCTTCGCGCAGAGCCTTGCTGAGATTGGTGAGTACCAGCAACTGGTGCGGCCGGCCGTGCTCGCGAAAAGTGCTGCGACGGATTCCCCAGCGGCCGGCCTCCCCGGGAAAAGACATCGTTATGGTCCGCACTGCTTCGCCCTCCAGACATGCGCCCAGGCCTAATTCCAAAGCCGTCCGACCCAGGATTCGTTCCGCAGGCTGCGCCAGCAGACGTTCGCCGGCGCGGTTCAGAAGGCGAAGCCGTTGCTCTTCGTCGAAGGTGAATATGGCCACGTCGATTTCTTCCATGACCTTGCGCAGAAGCGCGATGGCTTCGAGGGAAGAAAGCCGCTGGTCGCGCAGCATTTCGCTGAGCGCATTCACTTCCGTGAAGACCTCGCCCAAAGCGGAGCGCGACCGAGTCCCTCGGGCGCGAATCGAGTAATCCTCTTCCCGCAGTGCGGAGAGAAGGTTGGAAAGAGTCTGCAGAGGGTGAACCACTTTGCCGCGCAAGCCAAGAGAAAACCCCAACCAAACAACGACTAGAATAAGGGTTAAAGTCCAGCGCGTTTGAGAGGAGAGGGAACCTGTCCACAACAGGATGATGGCGACGAGAATGGCGGGGAAACCCGCAGCCAGGGCCATAAGCGCCAAGCGATTTTCAAGCGCCAGACGGCGGCGCGAGCGCTCCAGCCGCGCCCCCATGCCAAGTTCGCTCTCTTCGGGATCTATGGCCATGCTCGTTGGTGATGGACGGTCGTCGATTGATGATTGCCGATTGTCGATCGTGCGTGAAGGCTCGACCAGTCCACATCGCGGGGCGAGCTCGATATTTCGCGGCGCCCCTGCTCGAGATACGGGCTGGCTCTTTGATCACCCGAGAATCGGCGGTATTCAATCGACAATCGGCAATCGACAATCTTCAATCGCCTAAAGCCCATACTTCCTCAGTCGTCGGTACAGGCCGCTGCGGCTCAAGCCCAGCGCCGAGGCGGCCTGGCTCACGTTCCCCCCGTATCGCGACACAGCTTTCTTGATGAGCAGGCACTCCACTTCTTCGAGACTCAGTTCTTCCAGGCGCGATCCGCCTTCCCGCTCCGTCCGCAGGCCAAAATCACTCGGCCGCACCACGTCGCCCTGCGCCATCAGGACAGCCCGCTCGACGGCATGCTCGAGTTCGCGCACGTTGCCGGGCCAGGCGTAATCCAGAAGGAATTGAATCGCCGCAGGGTCAAATGCGGTGAGAGGTTTCCTGTAACGCTCGGCATAACGCCGCAGGAAGTAATTGGCCAGGAGAGGGATGTCCTCGCGCCGTTCACGCAAGGGGGGAAGATGAATCTCAATCGTGTTGAGGCGGAACAGAAGGTCTTCGCGGAAGCGGCCGGCCAGCACTTCCTGAGTGACGTCCGCATTGGTTGCCGAGAGTACGCGCGCATCGACGCGCCGGGTCTTGGAGGAACCCACTCGCTCCATCTGCCCCGTTTCGAGCACGCGCAAGAGCTTAGCTTGCAAATTGATGGGGACATTGGCAATTTCATCCAAGAAAAGTGTCCCGCCTTCGGCAAGCTCGAATCGGCCGACGCGGTCTGTTTTGGCATCCGTGAATGCTCCTTTGACGTGGCCAAACAGCTCGCTCTCAAACACGCCTTCGGAAAGGCCCCCGGCGTTCACGGTCACCATCGGCTTGGCAGCGCGCGCCGAGAGCGAATGGAGCGTCTGTGCCACCACCTCTTTTCCTGTGCCGTGCTCGCCGGTAATCAGAACATTGGCATCCGAAGGGCCCACGCGGGAAATCAGTTCCAGCACCGGGCGCATGGCAGAGGATTCGGCGATGAGGGTGGGACGGCCTTCGGCGCGCAACAACCGGTTCTCGGCCTCCAGGCGAAGGCCCTGCCGCAGCGCGCGGCTGAGATCAATCTGCGTGCGGAGAATGGCGAGCAGGCGGGCGTTGTCCCAGGGTTTTTGGATAAAGTCCCGCGCCCCCCGCCGCATAGCCTCGACAGCTACGCCTACACTGCCCCAGGCGGTCATCACCACCACCGGCAAGGTGCTGTCCATGGCCTGGAGCTTTCTCAGCAGATCCAGGCCTTCCTGCCCGGAAGTGGTATCGCGCGCAAAGTTCAGGTCCATCAGCACCAGGTCAAAGTCCTGAGCGTCGAGCGCGGCGAGGATGCCGGCCGGGGAAGTCGCCGACTCGGTGATGTACCCCTCACCCTTGAGCAGCAGGCGAAGCGCTTCCAGCACGTCGGGCAGATCGTCGGCAATAAGAATTCTGGTCATAGGATTGTCGATGGTCGATTGTCGATGGTCGATTGATTGAACTAACGACGGGTCAATCGGCAATCGGCATCCGTCCATCCGCCATCAGGCTGCTTGTTTCGCTGTCTTCCGTGCCGCAGCGCTGATAGCTACTAGCTCATTCGCCTCTTTTAGCAGCTCGAATAGTCGCGCGGGTTTGGTCAAGCTCGACTCCTTAAGCAATTCGAGCCAGTACAGACTTTCGTCAGCTTCCTCGACGACGATTGAGAGCTTCGCCGCGAACTCTGCGTGCGATTGGGCTCGGCAGGCGGCCCTATAGTTGGCCCCTACCGAAGTTGCCGACCGCAGAAGCTGACGGCCAATTACTTGACCCGCCGTACTGCGCGGCAAAGTATCGACCAGCTTTATTATTCGCAGCGCAAAGGCCTTCGTCCTTGCTTGCATTTCTTTTGGGGTCATACCCAACTCACAATCGACCACCGTCAATCGACAATCGTCAATCGACCATTGTCCATTGAGTCAATCGTTAGTTGACAATCGTCGATCGACCATCACACGATCCACCCATCCGCCAGGCGCACGATGCGGTGGCTGAAGGCGGCGTTCGTTTCCGAGTGCGTCACCTGAATAATGGTCGTTCCTTCCTTGTTGAGCTTCGTGAAGAGCTCCATGATTTCCCGGCCTTGATCGGAGTGCAAGTTGCCGGTGGGCTCGTCGGCCAGGATCAGTTTCGGGTTGGCAATCACCGCTCGGGCCACGGCCACTAATTGCTGCTGGCCGCCCGACAGCTGGCTGGGGAAAAGATCCTTCTTGCCCACAATGTGAAACCGGTCTAGCGCATCGGCAACCAGCGCTTGACGCTCCGCGGACTTGATATTCCGGTAGGAAAGAGGAATATCAAGGTTCTCAGCGACCGTGAGGCCATCCAGCAGGTGATACTGCTGGAACACGAAGCCCACGGTTTGCTTCCCGATCTCCGCCCGTTGTTTCAAGTTCATTTTATGCACCGGGCGCTCCATCAGGTAGTACTCGCCTTCCCACTCGCCGTCCAGCATTCCAACGATACTCAGGAGCGTGGACTTGCCGGCTCCGGACGGCCCCATGATGGTCACGAATTCTCCTTCCGCGACATCCATGTTAATGCGCCGCAAGACGTAATATCTGCCCGGCCCGACGGGATAATACTTGTCAAGATTCCTCAAAGCGATCATTGGGTTTTCCTCACTGTCTGTAGTGACTTCCTTTGTTTTCAACAACTTCTTAGCTTTGTTCCCCCTGTTTTGTGTTATCCCTCCGGGTGGCAAATTCCGGTAGCCCGCACTCGAACCTTCCAGAGTGTGCCGGAACTTTCCAGCGGTGGGGACGTAGGCGTAGGGAAAGAGCCGGTTTGGGGGTCCAAATCATGCATTGGGCACGCAAAACTGCGCTCATTTTGGATTCGTTTTCGCACTTAATAAACCGTGACTTCCTTTGTTTTCAACAACTTCTTAGCTTCGTTCCCACTGTTTTTGTATTTTTCGTGTACCTCCGGGTGGCAAGTTCCGGTGGCCCGCGCTCGAGCCTTGCCAGTCCGACCATACCCTGCCAGGAGCATCCTATTTCCCCGTTTTCTTCCGCCGTTCCTCGCCGCCTTCGCCTCTGCTGGGCGCGGCCAATGCCGTTTGTCGAAGCCCCGCTTCGCCCATCATAATAGGCTACCACAAGCGGGCGGACTTGTCAAGCGAAAAGTGCTAGCGACAAAATGGCGCTGGCAATGCCCTCCCCACGGGTCGCTGCGACGGTCTGCAAGGAGCTTCCCTCCAGCCCGCGCTACGGGGTCAAATCAGGACGCACTAACCTGGCGCCCGGCGCCTGACACCCGGCGCCTATTCATAGCGCAGAGCCACGATGGGATCAACCTTCGTAGCTCGCCGGGCAGGAAAGTAGCAAGCGGCCATCGCCACCCCAAGCAGCACCAGGCACGTCCAGGCGAAGGTGGACGGATCGAAGGCGCTGACCTCGAATAATTGGCTGCGCAAGAGCTGCGCCAGAACGGAGGCGCCCACTGCTCCGGCCAGTACGCCTGCCAATGCCAGCCGCATTCCCTGCCGGATCACCATCACCCACACCTGCCGCCGCTGCGCGCCCAGGGCCATACGGATGCCGATCTCTTGCGTGCGTCGAGCGGTGCTGTAACTGATGACGCCGTAAAGCCCGATGGCCGCCAGGAACAGCGCCAAGCCGGAGAAGATCTCGAGCAGACAAGCGGCGATGCGTTGCGGGCCGAGCGAGCCAGCCACGTACTGCTCGAGGGTTTTGAAGTCCGCCACCGGCTGGCCCGGATCGACGGAGGCGACCGCGCCCTGAATCGCCGAGGCGAGATTGGCCGGCGCGGTCCTGGTCTTGACCATGAGGAATGCCTGCTGCAGGGGTTGCTGGAGCATGGGGTAGTAGCATACCCCCTTCCCTGAGTCTCCCACCAGGGCTGACTGCATGACGTGCGCCATCACACCCACGATGATAAACCAGGGGCCGCCCCTCCGGAGGCGTTGTCCAACGGGATCCTGGTTGGGCCAGTATTGCCGCGCCAGGTTCTCGTCGATAATTACCACCGGTTGTGTGCCCAAACGGTCCTGGGCGGTGAACTCCCGTCCCCTCCGCAAGGGGATGTGCAAGGCCTGGAAATATCCCGGAGTGACCCAGTTCAACATGCTATGCGGCCCAGGATCACCAGGGCCCAGGGGGCGGCCCTCGATGGAGAACGACGAGGAGGGATCATAGCCGCTAAACGGCAATGCTTCCACCACCGCCGCGGACGAAACTGCGGGAAGAGCTTCCAGTCTTTCCTCCACGGCCCGGTAGAAAGCCGCCTGCTTCTCCTCCGTGTTGTACTGGTTATCCGGAAGCTGAACGCTCGCCGTCATCACACCCTGCGGATCGAACCCGGCGTTGACCCTTCCCAGGCGCGCCAGGCTTTTGAGCAGCAAGCCGGCGCCTACCAGCAGCACCAGGGCCATCGCCACCTGTCCGACTACCAGCCACTCCCGCAGGCGCAGGCGGCCGGAACTGGAGGTCGTCGCGCGGGCTTCCTCCTTGAGCATTCCATAAGGTCCGCGGCTGAAGAATTCACCCATGGGCAAGATCCCCAGAAACGCTCCGCTCAGAACCATCAGCAGCGTCGCAAACAGGAGCACGTGCCCGTCCACATGCACCTTGAACCCGGAAGATAGGCTGCCCGGGGCCAAACGGAGCAAGAGTCCGGCGCCGTCGTAAGCTCCCAAAACACCGGCGAGGGCGCCACCGAGCGCAAGCAGGAAGCTCTCCACCAGCGCCTGCCGAAGCAGGTCGGGCTTTTGCGCACCCAAGGCTACGCGTACCGCAAATTCCTTGCGGCGGGCTGATGCTCGGGCGAGAAGCAGACCCGCGATATTCGAGCAGGCGATCAGCAGGACGAACCCGACCGCCCCTAACAAGATCAGCATCGGGGTGCGAAAGTTGCCGGCGCCATACTCGGTGAAGGGAAGCGCGAACATTCCCCAGCCTGAATTCTTTGCGTAGGTGTTCTGCGGATAGGCCCGGATCAAGCGATCGGTCAACATGCGGACAAAGGCCTCCGCCTGGGCGCGTGCGACCTGCGGCCGAGTCCGGGCTACTACGAAAAAGTTCTCATTGAAATAGTTGTCGGATGAAAACTCGCTGGCGGGAAGCCCCAGGGGCATCCAAAGCTGGGTGCGGCGAGGCCAGTCAAAGTCCGGCGCCATCACCCCCACCACGCGGTAATCCTCGCGATTCAACCGAATGGGCTTGCCCACAATCGCCGGATCGCCGCCGAATAGACGTTGCCAGGTGTCATAAGCGAGCAAGGCGACTTGATTGGCGTGAGGTTGGTCCTCCTCCGGCCGGAAAATCCGTCCGAGAAAGGGCCGTGCGCCGAAGGTGTCAAACCACTGCCAGGTAACCTTCGCTACATTCAGACGCTGAGGACCCTCCGGGGCGAGGTAATTGAAGCTCACTTCGTTTGAGGCGGCGGCGGAAGAGAACACCTGCTTGCTGTTCTGGATGTCTTTGAAACCGGGGGCGGAGATCACGATGCTCTTGAGATTCAGTTTGTCGTACTTCACCCGAACGGCAAACAGGTGACCGGGATCGCTGATCCCCAACGGGTGCAGGAACAGCCCGTTGATCACGCTGAATATGATCGTGTTGGCGCCGATACCGAGCGCCAGCGAAAGGACCGCCACGGCCGTAAAGCCCAGGTTCTTTGCCAGCATGCGAAAGCCATAGCGTAAATCGCGAAGCAAGGTAGCCATCATTCACTCCTCCTCGGGGAAGTGGCTAGTGGCTAGCCACTAAGCACTAGCCACTGCTTTACTCGTGCCGCAGCGCCACCATGGGATCGACTTGGGTAGCCCTGCGAGCGGGGATATAACTTGCCGCCACGGCCACGAACGCCAGCAGCAACGGCACAACGATGAACGTTAGGGGATCAAGGGGCTTGATGCCGTAAAGCAAGGACGACAGTACGCGCGTGCCTGCTACCGCGCCGGCGAGTCCAAGCGCCAAGCCCACCGTTGTCAGCCGGACACCGTACCAGAGCACATCTCGCATGACCAGTCCCGGCGTAGCGCCCAGCGCCATGCGGATGCCAATTTGGCGCGTGCGCTGCGCCACCACGTACGAGAGGACTCCATAAATTCCGACTGATGACAGCAAGAGCGCAATAGCTGCGAATAATGTGAGCAGGAACGTGTCGAAGTGCGATTCTTCGAGCGTGCCGGAAATCTTCTGCCGCACGGTCGAGAGCCGGTAGATCGGCACGCCGGGAGCAATCGACGCCACCGTAGTTCTCAACTCGCCCGCTGGAAACCTGCCATCGCGCGTGCGAAGCATCAAATCCATGGTACGCCCGATCCAATCCCAGGCGTCCGGGGGCATCTGCGCAATCGGAAGATAAAACTCCGGCTGCACTTGGCGATCGAGGCCCCAGGCACGCACGTCTCCGACAACTCCGACCACTTCATGCCACACGGGATCCATGCCCCCTTTGGGTCCGGCCTCGCAGCACGCGAAGCGCTTGCCGATGGGGTTTTCGCGTGGCCACGCAGTACGCGCAAGAGTTTCGTTAATGATCGTAACCAGCGTTTTATCGCGTGTGTCCTGGGCCGTGAATTCGCGTCCGGCCCTTAACGGTACGCGCGCAGTCGAGAGATATCCGGGGGAGACGATCTGCAATTCCGCGTTGATTGCGTTTGTCAGGTCAAGTGCCTTGCCTTCGGGAATCAGGCCGTTGCTACTGCCCCCTCCAGCCAGGGGAGCGCGAGAAACGACGGCCGCCGACTGCACGCCGGGCAGGGCCTCCGCCGCAGTGATCATGCGCTCAAACGTCTGCCGCGCCACAGCCGGATCGCGATAGCCGACGTCGGGGAGCCCGACTCGTCCGACGATGAGGTTCGACGCGTCGAAGCCCGGATCCAGATGCGACACGAGCAGAGCGCTTCGGATAAGCAGTCCTGCCCCTGCCATCAACATCAGAGCCAGCGCGACTTCCGCGGCCACGAGCATGCTTCGAACGCGATCACGACCACCACTGGAACTGCCGCTTCTTTCCTGGAAGGCTTCGCTCAACCGGGTTGAAGCTGCGCGCAGGGCCGGAGCAAGGCCGAAGAGGAAGCTGGAGAACAGGGTAACCGCACACGCAAACCCGAGGGTCCCTGCGTCCACGCTCGCCTGGTCTAGCCTGGGAACCGTGGCGGGTCCATTCGCGACGATCCAAGACACACCCCAATACGCCAAAACGACGCCAACAACTCCACTGGCGACTCCAAGCACAAGGCATTCCGCCAGAAGCTGCCTCACGATTCGCAGGGGGGAGGCTCCCAGCGCTGCCCGCACCGCCATTTCCTTCTGTCGGGTGCGCGTGCGGGCCAGTTGCAGATTTGCGATGTTCGCGCAAGCAATCAGCAGCACGAATCCGACGGCGCCGAGCATCATCCGTAGTACCGACCGCTCATCGCCCAGCAGGGCCGTCGTCAGTGGCGCCAAGCGAAAGCCGCGGTCTACGTCATCGATCGGGTATTGGTGCTGAAGCCTGAGCGCAATCACATTGAGTTCCGACTGCGCCTGCGGAAGTGAAACACCAGGCTTAAGCCGGCCCATGACATTCAAGAAATGGTTGTCGTGATCGGCCAGCCGCTGCGCGGTGAAGGCCGCTGGAATCCAAAGATCGCTCTTGTCCAGCAGGGGATCGAATGTTTTCGGCATGACGCCAACTACGGAATACGTCACGCCATTCACTCGTAGTGCCCGGCCCACGGCGGCGCGATCTGCGTGGAGGTGCGTCCGCCACAACCGTTCGCTGATAACTACCACTTGCTCGTGTCCGGGCTTATCCTCATCGGCGGTGAAAACTCGCCCGGCTATGGGTTGAACGCCAAAGGTCGAGAAGTAATCCGCAGTCGCATACTCGCCCTGCACACGCTCGGGGGCTTCCGAGGTTGCAAGGTTGAAACTGGCGTCGTTGGATGCACAAAGCTTGGTGAACGAGGTGCTTTGGCGCTGGACATCAGCAAAGTTCCCCACCGAGAGACCGGGGAAAATGCCTTTCCACTGTTCCTGCATGTACACTAGGTGAGAGGGGTCTTCCATGGCGAGAGGCCTCAAGAGGACGGCGTTGACGACGCTGAAGATGGCGGTGTTTGCCCCAATGCCAAGCGCCAGGGTAATTACTGCCACCGTCGTAAAGCCGGGATTCTTCGCAAGCATGCGAAAGGCGTAGCGTAAATCGCGAAGCAGAGTGTCCATTACTCACCTCGGTAGTTAGCAAGCTCTCAGCCGTCAGCCTTCAGCTATCAGCAAGCAATTGCGGAATTGTCGATTGCTGGCTGCTGAAAGCTGAGAGCTTTATTCGTGCCGCAGCGCTACCACCGGATCCACCTTGGTGGCTCGGCGGGCAGGAAGATAACTGGCCAGCAGCGCCGCCAATCCCAGCAGCAATGCGACCGCGAGGAGCGCAATGGGATCGGTTGGGCTTACGCCAAACAGTAGTGACTGCATGGCGCGAGTCAGCACGAGAGCGCCGGCAATCCCGATCACCAGGCCGATCGCCGTAGTCAGCATTCCCTGCCTGAGTACAAGACGCAGCACATGCGGCGCGCTCGCCCCCAGCGCCATTCGAACCCCAAGTTCGTGGGTCCGCCTTACCACGGAATAGGCCATCACTCCGTAGATGCCCGCTACGGCAAGCAACAGCGCTGTTGCGGCGAAGACGCCCACCAGAGTCAGGTTGAAGCGGCGTGTGGCAAGCGACGCGGAGAAGACATCCTGGAAAGCCTGGAAACGCGGCGCGACGTCGGGCGCCAACTCTTGCACCGCGCGACGAACGTTCGCCACTAACGAACCGGGCGGCGTAGCGGCGCGCATCACGACGTTGAAGTCACGCCCGCCATGCAGGCGTTGACGGTAGTTGACGTACACGGTGGGCTCAGGAGGCTTCTCGAGGCTCCGGTAGTGCACGTCGGCGACAACACCCACCACGGTGAGCAGGCGCATGTCGCCGTCCATGTTGCCATACTCGATGGTCCGCCCCAGAGGGTCCCGGTTGGGCCAAGTGGCGCGCGCCATCGATTGGCTGACCACCGCAACCTGAGGCGCATCGCGGCCGTCGCGCTCGTCAAACAAGCGTCCAGTAAGCAGCGGAATAGCGAGGGCTTTGAAATAACCTTCGCTCGCAACACAGTAATCCGCGCTGCCGCCCGGAGTGGTTGTCCAGAAGCGGTCGAAGCGCGCCTGGTCTTCCGGCTTAGTCAGGTCGAACTGAGGCGGGCGGTCAAGCAGCAGGAACTTGCCAACGGAGCAATCCCCCGCTTCCCCGAGAGGCAGATTCGAGACCCCACCGACTTCCTCGACGCCAGGAATCGAGCGCAAGCGGTCGAAGAGCTGGCTCGCAAAGATGGCTGGCCTGGTGTCCTTGATCGATTCCTCGATGGAAGCCATTGAGGTGGGCATTGAGCCAGGCACTTCAAGCTCCATCGTTACTATGTTCGCGGTGCGGAAGCCAGGATTGACGGAGAGCACGCGGAGCAAGCTGCGACCCAGCAATGCGGCGCCGGCGAGCAGCACTAACGTCAACGCGAGCTGGGCTCCAACCAGACCGCGGGCCAGACGATGCGAAGCGATCGAGCCTGTAGCTCCGCGACCTCCTTCAGCCAACGCCGCCTGCGGATCGGTTGCCGTCGCCCGGAGCGCCGTCAGCACGCCCAGTCCGACCGCCACGAGAACGCAAAGTCCCAGCGCGAACGCCAGCACCGGCAAACTGATCGAAACTTCATCGAGCCGCGGCAAGCCGGCTGGGGCGAGCGCCAGCAGGGTGTCTACGCCCCAAAGCGCCAGCAGTATACCCAGTGCGCTACCCGTGACCGATAGCAAGAGCGATTCTGCCAGGAACTGGCGCACCAGGCGTCCTCGACCCGCGCCTAGCGCGGCGCGGACGGCCAGCTCCCGCTGGCGCTCCGCCGCCCGCGCCAGCGACAGGTTAGCCACGTTGGCGCACGCCACCAGCAGCAGAAAGCCGACGGCAGCCAGCAGGATCAACAAGGCGGGGCGGATACTGGTGGTGAGCGCGGCGCGCAGTGGCATGACGCTGGCGTCCCTCATATCGATCTCAGGCTTGTACTGCTGGTAGAGGCCGTGCGCGAGCGTGGAAAGCTCACTGCGCGCCTGCGCCAGGCTCGCGCCGTCTCGCAGCCGCGCCACCAGCATCGCCCAGTTGTGCGAGGTGCGGCTGGGCGTCTCGCCCCAGAACTCCGCCGGAATCCAGAGGTCGGTGCTAGCAGGAAAGCCGAACCCAGGCGGCATCACACCCACTACGGAGAAAATCTGATTCTCCATTTTGAGCTTGAACGGCGAGAGATCAGTCGCGCTGCCGAGGTGCTGCCGCCAATAGCCGTAGCTGGCGATCGCTGCCGGCCTGCCCCCTTCGTGCAGCTCTTCCTGGGAGAAGCTGCGGCCTAGCACAGGCGCCACGCCCAAGACACGGAAGAAGTCCCGCGAAACGCTGGCGACGCCCACCCGCGCCGATACGGAGCCGGCGGAAACTGTTATGTCCCAGCTCGACAACTTCGCCATACCCGTGAAACTGCGGTTCGCGGCTCGCAAGTCGTCAAAGTTGGGGTCTGTGAATTGCATCAGGTGGCCGTCGGCAGCTACCTCTCGGATGCTCACGAGCTGCTCGGGCTTGGGATAAGGCAGGCTGCGAAGGAGCACGCCGTAAACCACGCTGAAGATGGCGGTAGTTGCGCCAATGCCCAGCGCCAGCGTCAGCACCGCCACCGCCGTGAAGCTGGGATTCTTCACCAGCATACGGACGCCGTAACGCAGATCGTGGAGAAGAGTGTTCATGTTTGCCCTTTCTTCGAGCAAGCAGCTAGCGCTTCATGGCCAGAAGCGGCGCAAAAGGACCGAAGCTCCGGCTCTTGGCTTCTCCGACCGGATGTTCCACGGGCCGAAAACCGGGCACCCGACTCCTATTCGTACCTCAACACTTCTATGGGAGCGACCCGCGTGGCTCGGCGGGCGGGGAGGTAGCACGCGAGCAGAGCAATGGCCGCCGCGGCTACGGCTCCGGCGCCCAGGCTAAGTGGATCGTACGGCTTGACTCCGTAAAGGTAGCCGGCCACGAGACGGCCGGCACCCACGGCGGCAACCATGCCCACCAAAACTCCCGCCAAGGCCAACCGGAGTCCGCGGAGCAAAAAGAGAGTCTTGACCTGCTGAAGACCTGCGCCCAGGGCCAAGCGGATACCGATCTCGCGCGTGTGGCTTCGCACGACGAATCCAACCACCGCATAAAGCCCAATGGCCGCAAGAAACACTCCCAACAGGCTCAGACTCCCAATCAGCCTGGATTCCAAAATCAAGTCAAAGGTGGACAAGTCCAGCAGGGTATTAACCGTATCGACGTTCAAGACGACCAGGGGCTGACGATAGCTGTGAACCTCCCGCCGTAGTAAAGCGATCGTTGCCTCAGGCTTTCCCGAGGTCTCCACGATCAGCGCGCCCCCGACGTATCCGGTTTGCGCATAGGGGAGATACATGTAGGGTTCGGGCGGTTCGCGCAGGTCTTCTATTTTGGCATCCTCGGCGATCCCGACGATCAGGGCATTGTCCTTGCCAATCTTAATGAATTTGCCCAGCGCGTCCTCGTGGGGCCAGAACCGCCTCGCCATAAACCGGCTGACGATGACGACCTTCTGGGATTGAGGGCCGTCCGTAAAGTTGAAGTCGCGCCCCTCGAGAATCCGCGTTCCGACCGTCTGAAAATACTGAGGGCCTACGGCATTCAAGAGGATGGGAATACTCGACTGCCCTTCGGGAAGCTGAAAGCCGGGAGTGGAGACCGGCCGGTTCATTCCTCCGCCCGAGCCGCTCAGCAGCATGCGCATGGCGTAAGTTGCGTGCTTGACTCGCGGCAAGCTGGCGGCTCGCTCCACAAGGTCGGGAAGGAACGGCACCCCTTGGGATCCGCCAACAACCACGACTACAAGGTTTTTGTGAGTGTCGAAGCCGGCGGGCAGATCCCGGACCTTGAAGAGGCTGCGGAAGAAAAGCAACGAAACCGTCATCACCACGACCGAGAGCGCCATTTGGCCTACCACCAGCAGATTGCGCGCCGTAATGCGGCGGCTTCCCCGCACGATCACCACCTCTTCGCCTTTAATGACACCCGCCAAACCAACTCTCCAGGCGCGAAAGGCGGGAGTGAGCGTAAACAGAACGGTGGCCAGAAGCGCTATGCTGGCAGTGAATGCGAGCTCGTGAACGTCAACCTGCATGTCCGGCCCGAGGAAGGAATAGGCGGCCGGCATGAGCACTCTTTGAAAACTCATGAGCCATGCCGTCAACGTCAAGCCCAAAGCGCCTCCCATGGCGGAGAGCAGTAAACCTTCAGCTAAGAATTGCCGGAGGAGTTGCCACCGCCCGGCGCCCAAGGCGACCCGGACGGCTGATTCTCGCCAGCGCGTTTCGGACCGGGCGAGAAGCAATCCTGCAAGATTCGAGCATGCAATCAGCAAGACAAGGCCCGGCACCGCCATGAAAAGAAGGCTCACCATGAGCGCTTGGCGTTCGTCCATGGTTTCGGGTAATGCCTGATAGGTTCGGCCGCGATTGGTTTCCGGATAGGCAGTGACCAGGGCACGACTGAACGCCTCCAGTTCGGCGGAGGCCTGTGTGAGCGTTACGCCATCCCCTAAGCGCGCCACGGCTTCGTCGTACCAGCGGTCCCCTCGTTTGGGAGGGTTCGCAGCGTTGAATGCCACGGCGTCGGGAATCAGGATCCAAATGTCAGTGGGGATATGGCGCACCAGTCCCTGAAAGTAGCGAGGCGTGACGCCAATCACCTTGGCCGTGTGTCCGGTCAGCTTGATTTCCTTGCCGACGATCGCGGGGTCCCCTCCCAGAACGTCCCTGCCATAGACGATAGCTGACCACCACGCCCAACTGAGAATCCGGTTGGTTGTCCAGTTCAGGTGAGAAGACGCGGCCTAGCAACGGCCGCACCCCCGCAACCTTGAAATAATCCGGTGAAACCACATCTACGAGCACTTGGCTCGACTCATCGAGGGAATTGACAAAGCGTGACTCGCGACGGTAAATCGCCACGCCCGAAAAAGATTTCACCTGCCGGCGCAGGTCCTGGTATTCAGGATAGGAAAAGCCAACTTCGAGTCCTTGGGGACTCTTGATTTGAAGTCCGACGAGCCGCTTAGGGTTGGAGACGGGAAGCGGACGCAAGAGCAGAGCATCCACAATAGTGAAAACAGCCGAGTTAGCCCCGATGCCCAGCGTCAGCGTCAGCACCGCCACGGCGGTGAAGCCGGGGTTCTTCGCCAGCATGCGCAGACCGTAGCGCAAATCTTGAAGAAGAGCATTCATGATTGCTCCTTACCGGGGCAAAAGCCGAAAATCAAAACTCGAAAATCGACGAAGTGCCAGGGACCGCACCGTGCTGTCAACCAAAACATTCATGCGCGTTTCCGCCGCTCTCGCTTGTAGTCAGACGCTCGGTCGTAGTCAATAGTTCCGAAAAGCGAGAGAATCTGATCTTGCTTCCTGCGCTGCACATATTCGTCCAGCGTCGCATTAACGGCATCCTTCTTCGTGCGGTGATGCCCGAGTTTTTGGGCCTCCGCAAGCAAGCGGTGATCGATGGCGAGGTTGGTGGGCATGATTTCCTCGTGACCCCTCACCCGACCCGCGACGGCTGATGAAAGCGCCGTCGCGGGCCACCCTCTCCCCATGAGAGAGGGCAAAACGGAGTTGCACGGGTGGCGCACACATGGAAGGCAATGTATACGCCACTTCCGTCCGGTCTGTTTTGCAATTTACTATTCATAATTTACTATTTACGATTCATAATTCACTATTTACTATTCGTATCGCAGCGCCACCAGCGGGTTGACCTTGGTCGCCCGACGGGCTGGGATATAGCACGCCAAAAGTGCGATCCCGATGAGCAGTAGTGGGACCAGCGCAAACGTGGCGGCATCAGTCGCGTGGACCCCATATAACAAACTCGCCATGAAACGTGTAAGCGCGAAGGCTCCGGCCAGTCCTGCGGCGGCTCCAATGAGGGTGAGAAACAATCCTTGCCCCAGAACGAGTCTCAATACATGGCGCCGCTCCGCCCCCAGCGCCAGGCGCACGCCGATCTCACGGGTGCGTTGGGCCACGGAATAGGACATCACGCCGTAGATGCCCACCAGCGACAGAACGAGCGCCAGGCCTGCGAAAACTCCCAGGAGAATCATATGAAAGCGCCTCCCGGCAAAGGACTGTGAAAGGCGTTGATCCATGGTTTGTACTTCGGTGAAAGGCAAATCCTTATCAATTGACCAAATCGCCTGGCGCACCGACGAGCTCACGGACATGGGATCAATTTTCGTGCGCACGACGAACGCCATGCCCTTTACCGGACTTAGATCGTAGGGGAAATAAGTGGCCGGATACCGGTCATTGTCCCACCCGAAGAACCTTTGATCTGCGACCACCCCGACAACCTCCAACCAGCCGCTGATGCCGTATGCCTCGGCATTCATGCGCTTGCCTACAGCCTCTCGACCGCCAAAGAACTCGCGGGCCATTGTCTCGTTGATAATGACAGCCTTTGATTGGTCATTGTTTTCCTGCTCAGTAAAATATCGACCCGCGATGAGGGGTGTCTTCAGCGTTTGGAAGTAATCGGGGCTGATGGGATCGTAAATCGTGTCCGGAGCCTCGTTGAGATTGCTTGGTTTGTGGCCCTCCACGTAGAACGCGGCGTCAGTCTCGCCTCCGCTCGGTGGCAGAGTGTTGCTTATGGCTACTGACTGGACACCAGGGCAGGCGCGGATGCGATCCAGGGCCTCTCGATAAAAAGCGACTACTTGAGGGCTTTTCGGATATCTGCTATCAGGAAGGGAAATCTGAAACGTCAGAAGATGACTGGGGTCATAACCGGGATCAACGCTAAGCAGGCGAGCAAAGCTGCGAATCAGAAGGCCTGCGCCAACCAGCAGGACGAGGGACAGAGCGATTTCCGCCACCACCAAAACGTTGCGCAGATTTCCGCCACTTGTTCCTCCCAGGCCCGCCCCGCCGGATTCTTTCAGGGATTCGTTGAGGCGCAATTTGGAGGCGTGCCAGGCCGGTGCAATGCCCAAGACGATTCCAACTAGAAAAGATATGGCAAGGAGAAATCCCAAGACGTGTAAGTCGAGATGAATGTTGTTGACATCCGGAATGCTGTCCGGTTTGAGTGCGCGGAGCAGGTCAAGGCTCCAGATTGCCACTAAAATCCCACATCCTGCGGCAAGGAAAGAGAGCACCAGGCTCTCAGTGAGGAACTGGCGAATCAGCCGGAAACGGCCGGCACCCAAGGCTGTACGAAGGGCGATTTCCTTTTGCCTTTTAGTGGCCTTGGCGAGCAACAGATTCGCTACGTTGGCGCAGGCTATAAGCAGGACAAATCCTACCGAACCGAAAAGGACGAGCAGGGCGGGCCGGATGAATTGCACCAGGCGCTCTTTCAGCGGCACGAGTTGGACTCCGACTCCCTGGTTCGAGTCCGGGTACGCGGCTGCAATGCGCCGGGCGACGGTGCTCATTTGCGCCTGCGCCTCCGCCAGCGTTACGCCGGGCTTCACTCGCGCGATCGCCCGAAGATAGTGGTTGCCTCGCGGATGGTTGGCGGTGTCGATTACGATAGGCGACCAAAATTGGACCCAGCTCGGATAAGCGAATCCGCGCAGCGCCACGCCCACGATGGTGTAGCTTTCCCCCTCGAGTGTAAGGTTACGGCCGAGCACGTTCGGGCTCGAGGCAAAGCGGTTTTTCCAGAGATCGTAGCTCAAAACCGCAACATGGTTGTGGCCCGGCTGGTCTTCTCCTTCCACAAAGCCTCGACCCAACTCCGGCCTTTCGTCGAATAGGTTGAAGAAGTTTGCTGAAACCAAGGCGCCAGACAAAACTTCAGGCTGGCCATTTCCCGTCAGGGTAAATCCATCCGTCCAGATTGCTGACATGTAATCAAAGACGTTGTTCTGGCTCTTCCAGTCCAAGAAGTCCGGTGCTGAAATCGGGATGGGGTGGTTGAATCTGGGATGCGATGTGCCGAGCCAAATCAGACGACTAGCGTTCTTATAGGGCAGGGGAGTCAGGAGAGTGGAGTTGATGACGCTGAACATGGCGGCGTTCACCCCCACGCCTAAGGCCAGAGTCAGCACCGCCACGGCCGCGAAACTTGGATTCTTCGCGAGGGTTCGGATGCCGAAGCGGAAATCCTGTGACAAGGTACCCATGTTGCATCTCCAATTCGATAAGCGGGAGACCGAGCAATCGGGTGATCGGGTTATCGGGCGAACAAGAGCGCACCCAAGTTTGCACCTTGGATTCACGGCGACGCGCCGCATTGCGGATCACTGGAGGCGGAGACCCCACGGCCCCAGTCGACCGCTCACCGGGCGCACACAACCAGTGCGCCACGGTTCGAATCGGTTTTTTGTTCACCCGATCACCGGATCACCCGACCGCCCGATTAGTGTGTTTCTTCCACGATCTGGCCATCGAAAAGGTGGATGGTCCGGTCGGCAAACTCCGCGTAACGCGGATCGTGAGTGACCATGCAGATGGTGGCGCCTTCGCGGTGAAGCTCACGCAGCAGATCCATCACCGCCTCGCCATTCTTCGAGTCCAGGTTGCCGGTGGGCTCGTCCGCCAGCAGAATCGACGGCTTCCCAGCCAGGGCGCGAGCTACCGCCACACGCTGTTGCTGACCCCCGGAGAGTTGCGAGGGATAATGCTTCATGCGATGGGACATGCCTACGCGCTCGAGCGCTTCGTGGACACGTTGTTTACGCTCGGAGGAAGGCATGCCGCGGTAAGTCAACGGCAACTCGACGTTTTCATAGACGTTCAGGTCGCCGATGAGATTGAAAGCCTGAAAAATGAACCCAATTTCACGGTTGCGAATCCGGGTGCGCTGCGATAGCGAGAGGTCTTCCACCCCCGTGCCATTCAGGGTGTACTTGCCATCCGTGGGCGAATCGAGCAGCCCCAGGATCGAAAGCAGGGTGGATTTCCCGCAGCCCGAAGGACCCGCGATGGAAAGGTATTCGCCCTTCTTGATCTCCAGGTGGATACCCGAAAGAGCGTGGGTTTCCACTTCTTCGGTGTAAAACACCTTCGTTACACCTGCCAGTATAATCAGCTCGGCACCATTGGATTTACTTCGCTCCGGGTTGCGTGGAGCAGTCGCTTCGACTTCCGAGTTCGATTCCATCTTTATCTCCTTTTCTAAGCTATCAGCCGTCAGCTCAAAGCGAGCTGGCATACTGCCTTTCAATGAGTTGGGTCGAAAAACATCTTTTCTCCCTTTTCCCTGTTTCCTTCAACTTCCCATTTGGTACCTGGCCTCTACTCATATCTCAGCGCCACCATCGGATCCACGCGGGTCGCACGGCGAGCGGGGATGTATGCCGCCGCTGCCGCGACCAGCGCCAGCAGAAGCGTGAACGAAGCGAAAATGGGAATATCAAGCCGCACGACGCCGAAGAGCAGGCTCGAAAGAGCCCGCGTAAGCGCCAACGCCACGGGCACCCCAATTGCCAGCCCGATGATCGTCAGTTTGACTGCATAGCCCACGACCAGCTTCAATACGGAGACGCGCTCTGCTCCCAGCGCCATGCGCACGCCGATCTCATGAGTGCGTTGGGTGACGGAATAGCTCATCAGCGCATAGATTCCGGAAGCA
>CAWJHY010000052.1:0-28486 GCA_963842495.1 uncultured Acidobacteriota bacterium | reverse complement strand
AGAGGGGCAGGGGATCGACAAATTAAAGGAGGGGCTTGAAACGCCGGACCGCCTTCTGGCCGAGGCCCGCGACGACTGGCAGAACTGGGCGCCTTTTGAAGCGGGGGTCAAGTGGCAGCTTCCGGGGCGGCGCGGGGAGTTCCTGGTTGCCTGCGCGCGCAATCTTCAGCAGGCTCGGGAGGAGAGAGCGGGCCGGACGACGTTCCAGGTGGGGCCGACGGTTTATCGCGGCCTCTGGGTGGTGGATGGAAACTTCATTTTAGAAGCAGCTCGCTATCTAGGCTATGAAAAAGAAGCCCAGGGGGGTCTGGAGGCCACCTGGAAGCATCAGGAGGCCGAGGGTGGCGTCTTCGCCGGGGGAGGGCGGGAGCATTGGAAAGACACGGGCATCGCCCTGTTCACGCTGGTTCGCCAAGCTGAACTCAGCCAGGACTGGACTTACTTCCGCGAGATGCAGCCCAACGTGGCGCGGGCGGCGAGATTTCTCGTGAAGCTGCGCGACAGCGCCCGGGACAACGGAAGCTTAAACGGCCACTACGGGCTCCTGGCTCCCGGCTTTGGCGACGGGGGATTGGGCGGCGTCCGTTCCGAGTTCACGAACACCCTGTGGGTGCTGGCGGGGCTCAAGGCGATTACCGAAGCTCGAGATCGGCTCGGCCTTCCTGACCTGGGAGAGGTCAAGCCGTTCTATAAAGAGTTGCGGGAGGCGTTCTTTGCCGCGGCTCACCACGAGATGCGCCGCCATCCCGAAGGGTTCGACTACCTGCCTATGCTGCTGAAGGGCGATGCCAAGTGGGCTGCTGAGAATGAGTGGGATCGGCCCAGACCCCAAACGGCTCAATGGGCGCTTTCGCATGCGATATATCCCGGCTTGGTGTTTGATAAGGATGACCCGATCGTCAAGGGACATATCCGGCTGATGCAAGCGTGCTCGCAAGAAGATATTCCCGCCGAAACCGGCTGGCTGCCGCACGGCGGTGTGTGGAATTACAATGCCGGCTTTGTGGCGCACGTCTACCTCTGGGCCGGAATGCCGGATTGGGCGCAGTTGACATTCGGCGGCTTCCTGAACCACGCCACGCCGCTTTACTGTTGGCGAGAGGAGCAGCCCCTGCGCGGCAGCCTGACGGCGGACTACGTTGGTGATATGCCACACAACTGGGCCAGCGCGGAATGCATTCTGTATTTACGCCACATCCTGGCGCTCGAAGACGGCTCGACGCTGCGCTTGTTGGCGGGCCTCGGCGACTCGGAATTGGCGGAGGGCGAAGTTCTGAGCCTTGTCCAATCTCCCACTCGCTTCGGACGCCTCGACATGTCGCTCGAACCGCTCGACCGGCATCAAGGTTGGCGTCTGAAGTTCCGGCGCGGCGCCGGCCCGCAGCCGGCGGAGGTCCACCTGCCGGCGAGCCTTGCTTCACGTTTCAACTTCGTTGAAATCCAGGGCGCCCAAGCACAGACGGAAGGAAACACCGTGCTCGTGGCCCCGGACGCGGTTTCCTGGGAGGCAATTTGGAAGGGTGGATAGGGGCAACTCTTGGGGTTGTCCGTGTCTGCCGGTATTTAGGGCTGATGGGCAGGGTTCTTGCGGTACACGATATACTCTACGGAGAGGTTGGAATAAGATTGACGTCGCGGTCTGACGCCACCGCAGCTTTTTTGAGAAGGTTGCGGAGTGAGGTCGAGTATTAATCCCAGCAAAGCGCAATGGGCGCCGGTCCTACACGCCGAGGCTCCGAGCCGCCAGACAACCTACCGTTTCGGGAAAGTCGCTACCCAGGTCGATATCGACGATCCCGAGGCGGCACGTTGGCTAGGAGAATTCCTGTCCCCTTGGTTCTCAACCGAAGCGCCGGACGGGGCTGCCCTGCACGTCCGTATGACGAGTTCTGGAGAGCAGTTCTCAGCCTTAGCTTGCGTTGAGGCGGAACGCCAACCGCAGCCCTTGGCGTGTTTCAGACTCGACAAGAGGGTGGTTTCCTGCCCCGGCTGGAGCGAGCCCAATGGAAGCATCCTCGCCGCAGATCAAGAATTCGGCTGTTACTATCACGTTCAAGGCAATCAGGTCGAGGTTATCTCCCGGCCGCAGGATCGGCCGGCGCGCATCGGGCTGATGCGAGTCGTGCGGGAATTGGCCATGCAGCGCGCACTCTCACGGAGCGAGACGCTCGATCTCCATGCCGCCGCGTTTGTATTCCAGGGGCGCGCGATCCTCTTGGCCGGTGACAAGAATGCCGGCAAGACGACGCTTCTGGCGCACGCGTTGACATCACCCCACACGGCCCTGATGGCCAATGACCGCGTCATCGTCGACGGCGGCCTCGAGGCGCGCGGCGTGCCGACTGTAGTTTCTGTGCGCGCCGAGACGGAACGCGTGTTTCCTGCTCTGGGCCGGATATTTCCCAGGCGCGCTGTGCTGTTCCACAAGGGGGAGTTGGCAGCGGAGGACTTTACAAGGGTAAGTACTTACCAACCCTCGGTTCTCGCCCTTTCCATGGCGCAGTTTGCAAGGCAGTTGAACGCGCGGATCGAGGCATCGGCGCCGCTTAGCGCGATCCTCTTTCCTGAAGTTTCCCCCACGACATCGGGCTGGTCTCTCAGCTCGATGGACCCGGCCGAAGCCGCCGCCCGCTTGCGCCGAAACATTTACGGCAGCGGGTTGGCTCCCGGCACCGAGGCCATCTTCCAGAGAATGACGGGGGCGCTCCCCAGCAACAACGAGCGGGAATTCCTCGTCAACCGTTTGGCGGCAGCGGTACCAGCGATCCGCTGCCTGTTGGGCAAGGGCGCGTACAACGAAAGCTCCGATGGCTGGCTGAAGACTCTGCCTCTCGATGACGGAGTGACGCCGCGATGAATCCGCCGCTCGAACCGGAAGTGCAGGCAGCCCTGGAGCGCGCCGGCATACGTCCCCGGTCCTGCGTCCGAATCTCAAAACTACGTTCAACAGATGCCGGACGCTGCACCTATCGAATCGAGCACGATCGAGGTACCGTCAAAGCACGGCGCCTGGAAGATGAACCGACTGCACGGCAACTCGCGACACTCAGGAGCGAGTTGCCCGAGGCTTTCGCGCCAGTCCTCCTGCAGCATGGGCGGGTTCTAATCGAAGCCTGGATTGACGGCGACCCGCTGCCCGCTGTGCCCGAACCCCACCACCTGGAAACAGCGGGAGCCCTTCTGGGCGAGATGCATGCCCTCTCCAAACTCGGACCGGGGGTACTGCACGAAGCGTGCTCCACTGCAGATCACCGCCAATTCGTTCGAGAAATCCTGCGGCGTTTAGCGGCGACGGGCGCGCTCGGGGAAGAAGAAACCGCGCGGCTCGAGCACGCCCTGGAGCGCCGGGACCCGCTTCGGACTGCCTTTGGCCTGACCCACCTTGACTTCTGCGGCGAGAACATGGTGATCGATCAAACCGGGCGGCTTCGTGTAGTGGACAACGACCGCATCCGGCTGGATGCATTCGGCTACGACCTTGCACGCACCTGGTATCGATGGGCGCTCGCCGCGCCGGAGTGGGATTGTTTCTGCCGCGCCTATTCTTTACAGTTGCCATCTCCCAATCCTCTGGATTCTCTTGGTTTCTGGAAGATCATCGCGGCGGCCCGAACTGCCGAATTCCGACTGCGTAACTATCCCGAAAAAGCTGACCTGCCGGTTATCTGCCTGCGCGCTCTGGCGGCGGAGGAAACAGCATGAAGCCGGGAACTTCGGCGGTTGTTTTCAACATGGTGGAGTACGGCCACCTCAAGCGCCTTCTGCCTATCATCTCGGGACTCACGCGCGCCGGTCTTCGTATCCACGTATTCACCATGCCGACTTATCGGGCAGAAATCGAGAGCGCCGGCGGACTGTTTATCGATCTGTTTCGAGGCCGCCCGCTCGCTGAGGCGGATGCTCTCTCGATCCCAGTGGCCAGTCGCAATGTGAGTTTTGCCGGCCACTTCGCCGAGCAAGTCGTGAGTGAGGCTGCAGCACTCGAGCCGTCCTTGGTTGTGCACGACAGTTTCGCAGTTATCGGAGAAGTCGTCGCCAGACATCTGAGGCTTCCCCGAGTGAACGTTTGCGCGGGTCACAACTTTCCGCCCGAAACTGCGCTGGCGGCCCTGCGCAAGTATCCCCCTATCAAGATCTCAGAGGATTGTTGGCGAGCCGTGAGGAAGCTGCGTGAAAAACACGGCATGCCGGATGCGTCGCCGTTCTCGCACCTTACGGGAATGAGCAGCGACCTGAACCTGTATTGCGAGCCGCCTCAGTTCTTGCCCGAGGACCAGCGCGGACCCTTCCAGCCTATTGCTTTCGTGGGCTCGCTCTCCGAGCAGGTCATCAACCGAGCGCCTTCCTCCATATCCCCCTATGGCGAGGACGCGGCCGACAAGCAGCGAATCTACGTCTGTTTCGGGACCATAATCTGGCGCTACTTCGCGGACCCCGCCCGAAGCGCGCTGGAGGCCATCCGGGAAGCCGTGGCGGATCTGCCCGGAGCGACTGCCCTGGTAAGTTTGGGACGCGCCCAGCTCGGCGATTGGGGCCAGCGCATGCAGTTGCCCAACTTTCGCGTGGAGGACTACGTTGACCAATGGAGCGTGCTGGGCGCATCGTCGGTCTACATTACTCACCAAGGCCTCAATTCCACCCACGAGGCCGCCTTCCAACAAGTGCCCATGATCTCCTACCCTTTTTTCCACGATCAGCCGGGACTGGCAAAACGCAGCCAGGAACTAGGCCTGGCGGTTCCCTTGGTTGCCGGGATGCGCGAACAATTCTCGCCGGCTAACGTGCACGCAGCCTTGTCCCGGGTCACCGCCCAGCGTGAAAGCATTCGGGCCCGACTGGCTGAGGCGCGCCAGTGGGAGTTGGACGTGATCGGTGGCCGCAGCCAAGTGATCCAGCGCATTCTGGACTTGATCCGATGATCTACATCGTGATTCGCAAAACCTTGGACTGGGCTGACGAGGCTGCCTTTCGCGCCCAGATCCCCGACAATATGAGAGCCGGCGTTGAATTGTGGAATTCAACTTTCAACATGCCGTACCACCACTACCGCTGCGAGTTGAAGCGTATTGCTCAACTCAACCTGGCGCGTATCCAAGGTGCGGCATGCGTCTCACAAACGGAAATCCCTGAGGGCGCAGTGGCCGTACCGGTAGACGATGATGACTGGTTCGCGCCGTGGCTGGCGCAAGCACTCGAGAAGAGTATGAGCTATCATTCAGGCTGTTTTTGGCATCGGCGCTTTCTAGAAGTGGCCACCACGCTGCCCCATCGGCTCGGCATGATCCGCAGAGCCCTGATTCCCTCCACGAGGGGCCGCTGGTTGTGCACAACCAATAACTACGCCGTGGTGTACGGTCCCAGGACCGCGGACTTGCTCAATAGCCACACCCGGGCCTCTCAATGGTTTCTGGCCCATCCGTCGGAAGTATTCCAAATAGGGCAGTCACTGAGTCTCATGAACCGCACCCTCGCTTCTACGACTCACTTGTATTTACGCCCTTCGCGCGCGCTCTTGCTGCGGAAACACCGGCGCTATCTGAAACTCTATCAGAGGCCCGCACCCGCTGACCTTAAATGGTGCGAACCCTACCTTGAGATGATCAGAGACCTTCAGGCGCGGCTTCACCCGCGGCGTGGGTGATGGCGTTGTCGAGGCGGTCTTCTGTGCACTGCCAGCCGGAAAGGAAGCGATATCGCCCACCAGGATAGCCAGGCAGGCAGGTTGGTTTCGTAAACGCGCGCCGCCCAGAGCTTGTTCCCTATTCCGTAACGGACGGGCGGGAAAAGCAGAGGAGAGCCGGCATTGGCCGGCGCAGTAGGGACGAGGCTATTTCTATGGCGAGCCAGTGCGGCGGCCAGTTTCGGGGCCAGATCGTGGGCATCGGCGATTTCCAGACACTGCCCAAGCACGTTCACCAGGGGTCCGGCAGTGCCGTCGGCGGCAGAAAGCACAGCATCCCAGTCGAGCCTCGCATCGGTCGCCTTCACAATCTGGATCAAGTCGATGACGTTTTTAGGCTTAGGCCGCCCCCGCTCGATATCGCGCAGCAACGACAGGGCGGCAAAGATCACCTCGTGTTCATCGCCCAACACATCGTAGGCTCGTCCTTCAACTTCGAAGGATCCCCGCATCGCCCATAGGCGCCTCTCGTCAAGGTGCAAAGACGGATGGCGAGAAAGGGCCCAGTGCAGATCCACATTAACTGCCTCGGAGCGGAAATCGAAGGCGTGCACGAAGAAGCTGGTCAGACCTTCTCCCAGCACTGTGCGCGAGCGGCGGTCATAGCCCGCGTCTCGAAGCAGCGCACAAGTCTTGGATCGATCCGCGCGAGGAACCATTAGATCGATATCCACATACTCTCGCCCCAGTGTGCTCCCGTAGAACCGGCTGGCAAGGTACGCGCCCTTGAGTAGAATGAAAGGCTGTTTCCTGGATGCAAAGAGTTCTGCCAGAGAAAGCAACGCCTGCCCACAAACCCGCTCCCGTTCCCTCTGCCGGTTCAACGCCTCATTCAGTCTCTCAGTCTGGCGAGGCGTCAACCCCGTGCGAAGCGGCGACCCCTCAAGCGCGTGCAAGAACACTGCCGACAAACCGGACCGATTACAGGAATCGGCCAGCTTGAGGACGAGCTCCGGCCCGCCATCAAGACAGCGTGCGGCGCCGTCCGCATCATTCGAGAGGAGGCGCACGAGCAGGCGCAATTCCATCACACTCATCGAGATCCGGGTTCCATGCCCGGTAAAGCTGCCGGCCTGTTCCTTTTGCGCCATCTCTGTTTCCAGCATTATGGTTGCTTACAATACCGAATGGACTAGAGACAGCCTAACACGAGAAGTGCCATACCAGCGAATTATCAGCAGACGTTTGTGCCGCACCAGGGATGCTGAAACGCAGAAATGTCATTCCGAACAGAGCGAGCAATCTGGCTCTGGGTTGGGCGAATCGCGGAGGAAAGCATCAGGGCGGGATTCCTCGCTTCGCTCGGAATGACAGACCATTTCGAATCACAGAAACGGTCACCTACACGGCAAGGATTTTGCGGCAGATGCGGATCAAGCGCGTGTGGGGAATCGCTTGTTGCGCGTTTAACATCACCAATTCGCCTTCCCGGAAGCTGCTGTAATACCAACGCGCCAGCAGGCTCAAGTGCTCCCAGGGCGGAGCGGGGGCTGGCTGGGCCGATTGCGGCGCGTCGCCCGAGAGAGAGTCAAGCAAGCTGTGGAGTTGCCGGTCAAGGGGCAGAGGCGAGGGCACGTTCTCGTCCAGCGAAAGCGCCACGGGCCCGCGCAATTCCCCTCTCCACACGCGGAAGAAGCACACGCTCTTCTCTTCCGCGCCTTTCTGCATCACCAGCGCGTGAAGATCGTGCAGGTTCCGAGCCAGCTCGGATTTCTGGCGAAGGAGTGCGGTGATTTTCTCGAGCTTAGCGTGGGTCTTGGCCGCCTGCTCGAATTCGAGCGCTTCCGACGCCCGAGCGCGCTCCTCCCCCAACGTTCGAAGCACCGCCTTGCCCTGCCCGTCCAGGAATTCCACGACCCTGCCCACTTCAGTTTGGTACTCGGCGTCCGTGCAGCCGGCATAGCAGGGCGCAAGGCACATCTTCATTTCCGAATATATGCAACCTGGGTGGGAAGGATTGGGCTCCAACTCCTCGACACAGCGGCGGATTTTGAAGAAGTCCAAGAATTCAGCCGCAAAGTGCTCCGCCGCAACTAGCGACGGAAAAGGGCCGTAGTAATAAGACCCGTCTTTCAGCAGGCGGCGCGTGGCGTAACAGCGCGGAAAGCGGTTGCGCAAATTAAGCTTGAGAAGGGGCGGAGGTTTGAGCCGCAGGCGCGCGCGGTACTGGCGGGGGTAGTGTTGCTTGTTGAGAAGGTAATTCAGCCATTGACCCTCGAAGGTGGACCCGACAATCTGCCATTCAATCCGGCGGGCGAAACCTCGCAGGCTGAACATCCGAGAGTGCTCCCGCCTTGGTGACAATAGCCGGCCCAAACGCCGGCGAAGGTTCCGGCTACGGCCGAGGTACGGCGGAGAGGCAACTTCCGACTCGGCGGGAAAGAGCGCGAACACAGCCGGGCGCGAAGGGAACGAATCAAAGAACGAGTCCGGCTCGCTCTCCGGATCGAATGGCACGGAAAATCGAAGCTCCATATCCCCCACAAGCCATATTATCCCGCTTCAAACGCAAAACGGAAACATCTCCAAAGAATTCTCACACCCCAGAGGCAAAGAGGATGGAGAGCAAGCGGCATTCTCTCAGCGTCTCAGTGACTCTGTAGGAAGGGTTTTGGATGCCAGCTACTTCGTTTGCGGAGCAGGCGCTGCCGCGGCCAGCCGGTTGAGCACTTCGCCTAGTTTCTTCACTTCCGCGCCATAGCCTGCCCAATCGCCTTGCCGTTCGAGTTCGAGGGCGCGTTGGTAGTGCTGGTTGGCCTCATGAATGAGCGTTTGAATATCGACCGCGGCGGCGCCCGGGGCCTTCGTAGGCGCCGGGGCGGCCGCACCCGCCGGCGCAGGCGCTGCCTCGCTGGTGATGACCGCGCCGCTGAAGATCTTACTCAGCGCCGCGTCCAGCGTATCTTCCATCAGCACGTGGTCCGAGTAAGAGACGATGACGCGCTTCAATTGCGGCAGCCCGCCTCCGGCTTCCGCGGCAAGGTAGAGCGGTTCAACGTACAGGACCGAATTCATAACCGGGACGACGAGCAAGGTGCCGCGGATTACAGTCGACCCGCCCTGGCCCCAAAGGGTAAGGGCCTGAGAGATTCCAGGGTCCTGATCGATCCGCGACTCGATCTGTTGTGGGCCGTAAACGAGCTTCTGCTTGGGGAAAGTGAAGACCAGAACCTTGCCGTAGTCGTCGCCATCGCACCGGGCGGCCATCCAGGAAATCATGTTGTCTTTGCGGGCCGGAGTGAAAGGCACCATCAGGATAAACTCTTCGCGCTCACCTACCTCCGCCAGCTTCATGATGGTGAAGTACGGCGTCATCGGCGTTGCTTGGCCGCGCGCGGCACTTTGCGCCACTCGCCACAAGTCTTCCTTGTTATAGAACACGCGCGGGTCGGTCATGTGGAACAAGGCGTACTTGGCGGCCTGGATCGAGAAGAACTCCTCAGGATAGCGGATATGGGCGCGCAGGTCGCTGGGCATAGCCGAAAGCGGAGCGAAGACTCCGGGGAATATGCGCGCGTAGGTCTGGATGAGAGGGTCGGAAGGATCGCTGATGTAAAAGCGCACTTGGCCGCTGTAGGCATTGATCGTGGCCTTGACGGCATTTCGGATATAATTGCCCACCTCTTCCGTGGGCTCTGAATAGGGATACATCTCAGAGGTGGTGTAGCCGTCCAACAACCAGTAAAGCGACCCGTCGTTCGCGATGACCATGTAAGGGTCGTGGTCGAAGCTAAGAAAAGGCGCGAGGCGCTGGGCGCGATCCAAAATGCGGCGGTAGATCATCAAGCGGCTTTCGGGCTGGATACCACTTGAGAAGAGGATGTTCTTTTCGCCGAAAGCCAGCGCGAAAAGAAGCCTGCGCCAGAAGCCGTTGACGGGGATTCCACCCGTGCCCTCGTAATTTGTGTAGACGTCATGATCTCCCTGGGGGTAGTCGAACTCCTGCGCGCGGGTTTTCACGAAGCAGTAGTCGTTCTGTAGCTCGCCGTAGTAAATCTCTGGGCGGGTGATTTTGATGGAGGTCGTGGAGACGGGGGGGATGTTCTTGATGAATAGCACCGGCAGGCCTTCGCTGGTGAATTCGTTCACCGGGCCGAGGCAAAGGCCGTAGCCATGGGTGTACGCCAAGTGCTCGTTGATCCAACTGCGGCTCGGGAGGCTGGCCACGGAGAGTTCGCGCGGCGAAAGCGAGACCTGGCGGTAAATCCCGTTCAGCCAATAGCGATCGTTATCCACATGCGGAAAGTTGTAATAAGTGCGGATCTCCTGGAGCTGGGAGAAGGTGGTCAAGAGCGGCTTGTGGTCCCACATGCGGACGTTGCGGAAAGTCGCGTCGTTCTCCCGGATGTCGTTCAAGCTCAAGTCCTCAACGGCGGAGAATTCGCGCTCTTCGAAGCGGTCGAGCGCATATGCCTGGCGAGTGAACTTGATGGCGTTGGCGATGTAGGGGCGTTCCCTGTCAATTTCATTGGGGGCCACAATGAAGCGCTGGACGATCTCGGGGTAGACCGTTCCGCCGAGCAGGGTTACGACCACGAGCAGTCCTAGGGAGTAAAGCGCTGGCCGCAAGCGCCCCAGCATCGCGCCGGCCACAAAGGCCACGGCGGTCAACAGGCAAAGGAAGAGTTCCGCTTTTAGAACTGGCAGCGTGGCTTGCACGTCGGTGTAGCCGGGGCCGAAGATGATGCCGCGCGGCGAATAAAACAAGCTGTACATGCCAAGGCGAGCTCGATAGGCGAAGACAACGAAAAGCAAACCCGCGAGCACCATCAGGTGCGCCCGCGCCGGCCGCATCACTTTGGGTCCCCGCTGCGTAACCCACACGCCGCCTTCCACGAGGTAAAGGAACACTGCGCTCAGCATACACACGATGACGGCAATTAACACCAGGTAATAAAGAAACCAGATGAAGGGCAGGCGGAAAAGATAAAAGCCCAGATCGAGTCCAAAGAGCGGGTCCTGCTGGCCGATCGCTTGCCCGCGAATAGCCATCTGGTAGTCGAGCCAGTGGGTCGCGCCCCATTGCCCAATGATGTACCCAATAAATAAAACGCCCGCCCAGATGACCCAGCGGAAAGCCGTGCCAAACCGGTCAAGCGCCGGGAACTCGATGAAATCTCCCGTCACTCGAAACCCGTGACGGTGGGCGAGCGTGTGGGCGATCAACAGATTGAGTGCCGTCACGGCCATAAAACCTATTCCGACCAGCCCGCTCAGTTGAATTTGAGTTTTCAGGACCGTCCAGTAAATTAGGCGAAAGCCTTCCTGCTTGAACCATAGCCAGTCCACCAACAGGTCGATCCCGTTGGTGAGGAGAGGAAGAAAAATCAGGAAAAACAAGGCAAGTGCGATGATTATTCGTGTGCGTAGTCTGAGCATGATGTGCTCCGCGAGAATGTTTTTACAAGGGCATGTTTGCACACAACCCACGGGTTGTCAAAATGTGGATCATCCGCGGTTTGGGAGCCTGCAGAGGGCAGCGTTGGAGTGCAGCAGCGAAGTTGCCTCCTGGAATCACAACCGAAAAGGCTCTAGCTGGCGCTACTGCGGTCCAAGGTGACTTCGGCACGAGTGTCGTCACCAGCGCTGGTGCACCAGTTCCCGGATTCTACGATCGTATAGCTCGCGCACCCGGGCCATTTGCTGGTCGCTGAGGGGAGGCAGATCGCTGGCGCGGCAGTTCTCCTCGACCTGAGCAGGACGTTTGGCGCCCGGGATGGCGCAGGTGACGGCGTCGAACATCAGGATCCATCGCAGGGCGAGTTGAGGCAGGGTGGCGCCAGTCGGAACGAGACCCTTGAGAACCTCCACGGCCTCCAAGCCGACTTCATAATCCACTCCGGAGAAAGTCTCCCCTCGGTCGAACGCCTCTCCGTGCCGGTTGAAGTTGCGGTGATCATCCTTGGGGAACGTAGTGTGGCGGGTCATGCGTCCAGACAGAAGCCCGCTGGCCAGCGGCACGCGCGCCAGGATGCCCACCCGCCGCCGCTTCGCTTCCGGGAAGAATAGCTCCGCAGGGCGATGCCGAAACATGTTGAAGATGATTTGGATGGTTTGAACACCTGGAAACTCGATGGCTTTCAGGGCTTCTTCGACGGATTCCACGCTAGCGCCGTAATAGCGAATCTTGCCGGCCCGGACGAAGTCATCCAGCAAGGCGAAAAACTCAGGGCGGTAAAGAAGAACCGGCGGCGGGCAGTGCAATTGCAGCAGGTCGATGCAATCCGTTTCGAGGTTCTTCAAGCTGTCGTCGATGAACCGGGTAAGGTTCGCCTTGTTGTATCCCTCAGCCGTGTGCGGGTTAAGCCGGCGGCCGGCCTTCGTGGTGACGTAGATGGTCTCCTTTCGTTCTTTGCGCAGACGCGCCACTAGCCGCTCACTCCGGCCCATCCCGTAAACGTCTGCGGTGTCAATGAAGTTGACGCCCAGATCGACAGCGCGATGGAGAGCGGCGAGGGATTCCTTGTCGTCAACCTCTCCCCACGCCGATCCGATCGCCCAGGCTCCAAAACTGATCTCCGAAACCTTCCAACCCGTACGGCCAAGTTCGCGATAATGCATGGTCTCTCCTTCGCGCACCACGGAGGCACGGAGACACTGAGAACACCCTTTCAATGCTCTGCGCCTCCGCGTCTGTGCGATGACTATAATGATCAATCCCCAGCGCGCGCCCAACCTTTTGCCCGCTCAAGGGCGCGGCGCCAGCCTGCGCAGAGTTCCTCACGGCGAGACGCCTCCATGGCAGGTTCAAAGCGGCGCTCGATTTTCAGTTGAACCTTTAACTCCGACTCGTCTTGCCAGAAGCCTGTGGCCAGTCCCGCCAGGTACGCGGCGCCGAGCGCCGTCGTCTCCGTGGTGGCGGGCCGCTCGAGAGGAACTCCAAGAATGTCAGCCTGAAACTGGCAGAGAAAATCATTGCGGGCGGCGCCGCCGTCCACACGCAGCACCTCCGGCTTGATGCCCGAATCCCGCGTCATGGCGTCGAGCACGTCGCGCGCCTGGTAGGCGATGGATTCAAGTGCCGCGCGAACCAAGTGCTTGCGGTTCGCACCGCGTGTCAAACCCACAATCGCGCCACGCGCGTACTGATCCCAATGAGGCGCCCCCAGCCCGACGAAGGCAGGGACGAAATAAACCCCATGGGTGTCCGGCACTGAACGGGCCAGTTCCTGGGTCTCCGAGGCCTCTCGAATCAACCCCATCTCGTCGCGAAGCCACTGAATGGCCGCGCCTGCAATGAACACGCTGCCCTCGAGCGCGTAGGTTATCTGGTTGTTTCTTCCCCAGCCGATGGTGGCCAGCAGCCCCGACTGTGAGCGAGGAATAGCAGGCCCGGTGCTCATCAGCATAAAGCAGCCCGTACCGTAGGTGTTCTTTACCGCGCCGGGGGCAAAACACTGGTGGCCGAACAATGACGCCTGTTGGTCACCGGCCACCCCGGCGATCGGCACCCTGGAACCGAACAGTTCCGTCTCCCCCACGATTTCGCTGGAGGAACTCACCTCCGCAAGCAACGACGGCGGAATGCCTAAGTAGCTGAGAATCTCTTTGTCCCAGGTAAGCGTGGCAATGTTGAACAGCATGGTGCGCGAGGCATTGGAGAAATCCGAGGCGTGGACCTTGCCGCCGGTTAGATTCCAGATCAGCCAGGAATCGATGGTGCCGCAGGCAAGTTCGCCTCGTTCAGCCCTTTCGCGCGCTGAGGGGACATTTTGCAGCAGCCAGGCAATTTTGGTCCCGGAAAAATAGGCATCCGTCACCAGCCCGGTTCTCTCCCGAATAATCTTGTCGAACCCTTTCTGCCGGATACGGTCGCACATTTCCGCGGTACGCCGGCATTGCCAGACGATAGCCGGATGCAATGGTTTGCCGGTGGCACGGTCCCAAAGAACCACGGTCTCGCGCTGATTGGTGATGCCGACGGCGGCAAGGTCCTGTGCCCCTGCGCGAGCCTCCGACAGAACCGTTTTCGCGACCTCGAATTGTGTTTGCCAGATTTCCTCGGCATCGTGCTCGACCCAGCCGAGGCGCGGATAATGCTGCTTGAATTCTCGACTAGCGGAAGCCCGCACCGCGCCGTGGCGGTCAAACAAGATGGCGCGCGAACTTGTAGTGCCCTGGTCGAGGGCTAAGACATACTTTGGCATATCCTTACCTTTCGGCGACGGAAGGGCTCGGCGGGACGGCCCTTGTTGCTGCCC
This sequence comes from uncultured Acidobacteriota bacterium, assembly GCA_963842495.1. Taxonomy (GTDB): domain Bacteria; phylum Acidobacteriota; class Terriglobia; order UBA7540; family UBA7540; genus CAVROP01. The sequence continues at coordinate 14,605 of CAWJHY010000052.1, read as the reverse complement.
GAGTCCGGCCGCAACGGCGGCCCCAACCGTATTCTAACCGATCCGCCATGCGTGCGAAACGCACAGCACTTGAACTATTTAGGCAATGCTGCCATACTAGGCTCGTTCACCATTAACCGAAGCTATTGTGCAATGGAAACCTATTCTTCAGAAATAACGTCTTAGGAAGAGCAGGGCGCCGCATCGTCAGGCGGCTCAATTCCAACGCGAGACAGGAGTAAGTATGGCAGAAAAGACCCCAGGCCCCGGCACGATGTTCGGTTTGAACGAGCCGGTCCAAAGTGCGCCGTCCACGCCGGCAGGCGCCCCCCAGGTTGTGTACGTCCAGGCGCCGGCCCCCGGCCCTGCCCCGTCGACCGGTGGGGGGATGCGCTGGCTGGTTGGCTTGCTGCTGGCGCTTTCGGTGGTGAACCTCATTCTGGTGTTGTACTCGCGGAGCGAACTCAAGACCATCGGCGCGAAGCAAGCCGATCAGTTGGATCTACTTACCCGGCGCATGGACAACAGCGATGAGCGCTACGCCCAGTTGCGCGGCCAATTCCAGGTGACCTCGGAAAAACTGGGCATGACTGAGCAGGAACTCTCGCGTGCGCACGCTGTGGCGGCTGACATCGAAAAGAAACAGCAACAGGCGGTCCAACAATTGAACGCTGCCATCGCCAGGAAAGCCAGCGCGGACGATGTGAATAAGGTCCAAGCCGACGCCAATTCCAAGATTGGCGGCCTTTCCTCAGACCTGGCAGGCACCAGGAAGGACTTAGACGCCACCAAGTCAGAATTCGCCAATGCGCTGTCCGGAACCAAGGGCGAACTGAGTGGCGCAATCGCGCGCACGCATGACGAACTTGTGGCGCTGGCCCACAAGACCGACCGAGACTACTTCGAGTTTACCCTGGCCAAGAAACACCGCGAACAGAAAGTGGGGACGGTGGTCGTAAAGTTGGAGAAGACGGACACCAAGCGGAACATCTTCACCGTCAACCTGGTGTTCGACGATAAGCCGCATCTCCACAGGGACAGGGCGATGGACGACCCGGTGTACTTCTACGTGCAAGGTGCGCCGAGCGCCCTCGAGTTGGTAGTGAATAAGATGGGCAAGGACTCGGTCTCCGGCTATATCAGCACCCCCAAGGGTTTCTTCCCGAATGCGACGAACATACTGGCTGCGCGCCCCTCAGCGTAGCCCCGTCGCCGCCAAACTTTCCTCCAACCGTGTCCCTCTCCAGCTCGCGCAGGGCCGATGCCGGGCGCGAGCCTTTGCTTTGCCTCGTGGCGCAAACCTTGCCTCCACTGCTAGAATGACGCCTGACTGCGGAGGTGTGGCGCTGACCCCTAGGTCGGGGCGGGGTAGATGCCGGCTTGAAGGTGAGCGCAGCGAGAAGTTTCAAGCAACTAACGATTAAACGGGGGCGTTATGTTTGCATTTCACGGGGTTGACTACATGGAGATCGACGCACTCTTCAGCGACCAGGAGAAGCTGGTGCGCCAGACGGTGCGCGAATTCGTGGACCAGGAAATCATACCTAATATCGAAGAGTGGAACCGGGAGGGAAAGTTCCCCCGGCACCTCGTGCCTTTGATGGCTGAGTTGGGTTTTTTCGGAGCCAACCTGGAAGGCTACGGCTGCGCGGGGATGTCCAATGTCGAGTATGGGCTGCTGATGCAGGAACTCGAGCGCGGAGACAGCGGCTTGCGCAGTTTCGTCTCCGTGCAGGGTGCGCTGGTGATGTATCCCATACACCAGTATGGCTCCGAAGGGCAAAAGCAGCGCTGGCTGCCGGCGCTCCAGCAGGGCAAGGCCATCGGTTGCTTCGGCCTGACGGAACCGGACTTCGGCTCGAATCCCGCCGGCATGAGAACGCGTGCCGTAAAGGACGGTGACCACTTCATCCTCAACGGCGAGAAAGCCTGGATCACCTCCGGCACGATTGCGGACGTGGCCGTAGTGTGGGCGCGTATCGAGGAAGGCATCCGGGGCTTCCTGGTGGAGCAAGGAACGCCGGGATACACCTCGAAAGACATCAAGGGCAAATGGTCGTTGCGCGCCTCGGTGACCTCCAGCCTCTCGCTCCAGGACGTTCGGGTGCCCGCCGACCACATGCTTCCGAAGGCGCAAGGGCTAAAGGCGGCTCTGGGCTGCCTGTCTCAAGCGCGCTACGGCATCGGCTGGGGAGCCCTGGGTGCGGCCATGGCCTGCTACCATGAGGCACTGGAATACGCCAAGATCAGAAAGCAGTTTGACGATAGGCCCATAGCTTCTCACCAGCTCATTCAGGCCAAGTTCGCCGATATGATCACCGAAATTACCAAGGCGCAGTTGCTGGCCTTGCAGGTTGGACGGCTGAAGGACCAGGGTCGCGCTGATTCTGCGCACATCTCCATGCTCAAACGGAACAACGTCAGGATGGCCCTTGACGTGGCCCGCGCGGCGCGCGACATCCTGGGCGCCAACGGCGTGGCGGACGAATATCCGATCTTCCGCCACATGTGCAACCTCGAATCCGTTTTCACTTACGAGGGCACACACAATATCCACACCCTCATCATCGGCGAACGGGTGACCGGGATTCCGGCGTATAAGTAGAGCGTCGGAAGTTCATGTAGGTTTCCCGAGCGGCGAGAGGCCGACCACCCCCGGCCCCTCCTGAGCCAGGAGGGGAGTATAGTTCCGCTCCTCTCTGAGGAGGGGATTAAGAGGTGGTGAGTTTATTCCGGCAGTTTCCGGCGGCGGGCAGGAGCTGTGGCCTCGAGCAGCTCGAACTTGCCTTCCAGCCGAGCCAATCGTTCGCCGTGGCCGGCAACGTCCAATTGCAGGCGCTTTACGTCATCGGCCAACCGCACGATCCGGTCCTCGATGGAGACAATTTTCTTCAGACCTGCATAGAGATCCTGAACCAGGCTCATGCATTGGCCTCCTGGAACTTCTCCAAGAAGGTGAGCGTCTCGTCCAGCTTCGCAATGCTGCGATCCATGAAGCATTCGCTTCCCGCACCAGGGCCGCGAACGCCTGCGCGTCGAAATCCGAAGGCAAATCAAGGTAGAGATCCAACGCGGTGCGCAACTCGTCGGAAAAACTGGTCTTGCGCCGGCGCGCGCGCTGAAACAGTCGCTTCCGCTGCTGCGGGCTAATATACACGGTAGTCGGCGTCGCCATGGGATCCTCCTCGATATTTCAATCCTATTTCATCCCACGGAAGGAATCAATAGCCTCGGGCCGCACGACCCAGTCCCTCAGTCCGCCGAACTGACACCAAGTCTTTGCGCTTCGAATTTGCGACGAAATTCAACCTAGAAGAAACATTCCTGTAACATTAGTGGTGCTATACTTCTGGTGTGCGGCCACGAGTCGTAATCATTGAGGACGAAAAAGATATCGTCGAACTGGTTCGCTATAACTTTCGCAAGGAAGGATTCGAGGTCGAGAGTTTCGGGCGAGGACACGAGGGGCTGGATTTTCTTCGTCGAAACTCCGCTGACATCGTTTTACTGGATATTCTTCTGCCGGACGATGATGGATTCAATATCTGCAGGCGCCTCCGCGCCGACGACCGCTTGCGCGCTCTGCCGGTGATCTTCCTCACCGCCAAGGGCGAGGAAGTGGACCGGGTTCTGGGGCTGGAGATTGGGGGAGATGACTACGTAGTCAAACCCTTCAGCCCGCGAGAGCTTGTGGCGCGAGTCAAGGCGGTGATGCGCCGGCAGGAGCGGGTGGCGGAGCGGCGGGAGGTCGTCGAGGTTGGAAGCGTCCGGCTCGATACCCGAACCCAGGAGGTAATGGTCCGCGGCCGGGCGGTACAGTTGAGCACCTTGGAATTCAAGCTCCTGTTCCATCTGGCTTCACACCCTCGTCACGTCTTCAACCGCGACCGGCTGCTGGATGAAGTCTGGGGACGAGACCGTTTTGTGACCCCTCGTACCGTGGATGTCCACATCCGCCGCTTGCGTGAGAAGATTGAACCTCTCCCGAATCGGCCGCAGTTTTTGCAGACCGTGCGCGGCAGCGGCTACCGTTTTTCCCCCCAGCCGCACGAAGGGGGAGAAGCGTCCTGAGCTTTCCTTCCGTGGTATAATCCGACCGCTGTAAATCCTCTTACCTCAGGCCGACATGGTCTTCCGCAGCCCGATTTTCCGCAAGCTCCTCAGCACGGCGTTCGTCTTGATCGCACTGACCTTGGCTGTACTCGATTTCAACCTGGCACGATATACAACCAAGCACGAAGTTCAGGCAATAGAACGGCGGCTTACTCCCGTGGCGATGGTGCTGAAAGCTGAGGCCGCGAGTCTTCCTTCGGAGCGGTTGGAAGAATGGAGCAAGTCTGCCGCCGCACGCGCCCACTGCCGGGTCACCGTTATAGACCCTCAAGGCGTGGTTCTCGCGGAATCCGAGCAAGACCCCGCGCAGATGGAAAACCACGCCAATCGTCCGGAGATTCAGGCAGCCTACCTGAACCGCGTGGGCAGCGCGATTCGGCACAGTGCCACGGTGGGCGGCGACCTCTGCTACCTCGCCGTCCCGCTCCAATACCAGGGTCGCAGCGGATACGTCCTCCGGGTAGCTTTGCCGATCCAAAACCTCGACGCGGCCATCGCGGAGGTGCATTGGCGAATCCTGACTGCTTCTGCAGTGGCTGCCCTGATCGCACTTTTTATTGCCTATTTTTTCTCCCGTTCCTTCACACGCCGCATTGGCAGATTACGCGCTTTTGCCGAAGGTCTGGCGAAAGCGAATTTCACGGAGAGCCCGTTGCCGGACGCGGACGACGAGTTGGGGTCGCTGACCCGCTCGCTCAATTCGACAGCCTCCCAGTTACATGACCTCATCGAGCGCTTGGGCCTGGAGTCGGAGCGTCGCGAAGCGATTCTTACCAGCATGGTGGAAGGCGTTCTGGCAGTGGATCAGGACCTGCGTATCACTTTCTATAACGCCTCCTTCGCCCGCGTGCTCGGCTTGCGCGGCGAGGTCCCGGCAAGAGCTCCCCTGGTGGATATTGTTCGCGATCCCGTTCTGCGCGAGATTCTCTCGCGCGTCGTGGCGGGCGGCGAAACTCTAAAACAGCGACTGCAACTGCCTGCCGCCGAAGGCCGTGCCTTCGAAGTCCAGGCCGCGCCGCTTCGCGTGGCTAAGGGTCGCGGCGCCATCGCGATCCTCCACGACATAACTGATCTGGAAAGGCTGGAACGTGTGAGGAAAGACTTCGTCGCCAATGTCTCACACGAATTGCGTACGCCGCTCACCGCAATACGCGGCTATACGGAGACGCTGCTGGAAGGCGCCCTCGAGGACAAGGATAACAACCGCAAGTTTCTTGAGATCATCAAGAACCACTCGGTGCGCCTGAATAGCATCGCTTCCGACCTTTTGGCCTTATCCGAACTCGAGTCCGGCAAGGCCAGCACTGAACAAGCGCGCGTCGCCGTCCGGCCGGCCCTCGAAGCCGCCTTGCGTGCCGTGGAAGACGAGGCGCGCAGTCGGCGGGTCAAGCTGATTTGCGGGCAGATGGAAGAGGTTGAGGTCCTGGGAGATCGGGTTCGCATGGAGCAGGCGTTTGTGAATCTCCTCACGAACGCGGTGAAATTCAATCGCCCCGAGGGCGAAGTGCGCGTCGAAGTCCTGCGCACCCGGGACGATGAGGTGAGCATCACAATCGCCGACAACGGCATCGGAATTCCCTCCGCTGATTTGCCCCGTCTATTCGAGCGGTTTTATCGCGTTGACAAAGCGCGTTCGCGCGAGATGGGGGGCACGGGCCTGGGGCTCTCGATCGTTAAACACATTGTGGATCGAATGCACGGACGGATCACCGTGGAAAGTCAATTAGGGAAAGGTTCGGTGTTCACCGTCCTTCTGCCGGCTGCGTAGGGGAATGGCTTGCCGTCCGCTGGCCGGGGCCTTTTCGAAACTCGACCTCGCCTAGTGCTTGGTTGATTCAATGAGCGGAATTTCAGGTGGCCCTCGGAAGGGCGGGGCTTTAGCCCCGCCGTACGGTTGCAGGGCTTGGAAGGGCCTTTAGGCCCTGAAGCCAAGCCGCTTCAGGGGCTAAAGCCCCGTAATTACCTCGCGAGATTAGCGGCGGGGCTGAAGCCCCGCCCTTCCGCTTCCGACGAATGAGTGCACTTACTAATTCAGCGAACCATTAGGGCGTTTAGGAGCTACCTTCACAGAGTTTTCGCGAAACCTTTAAGCATCCTTCACATTCGCTTAACAGCATGGCGCGAGACTAGTCCGGAGAGGCTTTCACCATGCAGCAAACGATTACTGCGCTACTCGTGCATGACCGTCCGGAACCCATGGGATTCATCCGGCGCGCCCTTGAAGCCGGGAACATCAAAAGCCACAGCGTGAGGACTTGTCGCGAAGCCCACGAAAGCCTATGGGGACGCCAACCCCCTCATTTGGTTCTCGTTGATCCCCGGCTTCCCGATGGGTCGTGGGAGGACATCATCGTTTCAGCGGCGGCGGCTCCCTCCCATGCTAACGTGATCGTGGTCTCTGATGTCGTGGATATGGCCCTCTACTTGGAATCCGTCCAGCGCGGCGCCTTCGACTTCATCGTTCCTCCGATGTCAATACCGGACTTCACTTATGTCGTGCGGTCCGCCGTTGACAACGCGCTGCAGCGGCGGGGATCCTCAGTGCAGTCTCCGCAACCTCGAAGCTAGTGGTGGTCGACTTCACTCGCCTTGTCGCGAGTCCCGATCTTCCACATCCGTCCTATTAGCGGCAGCCGCCCTTCTGGTTTTCCACTTGTGCCTTCATTCCGACCAAAGACTGTTATAGAGCAGGCGCTCATCTTTGTCGGCCGGCAGCCACCCGAAAACCATGAAAACGACTCCCCTCCTTTGCCTGCCTGTAGGGGGACGGCTTGCCGTCCCCTGACGAACGGGGTAGGGCAAGCCCTACCCCTACCCGTCAAACCCTCTGGATCATGAGCAACACGGGCTTGGACGTTTCAACCCCCAAGTGAGTCAGGCTATAATATATCGGAAGAGTAAAACGCGAGGGGATTGTACTGCATCAAATTGGTTAATGGGCCGGAACCACCGTGGGCAGCAGGTCTATCCCAGAATCTCTCAATCGTCGGACCAAGTGTGGCCGTTCTGCGGAAGCGTTGGTAACCACTGTGAAGGGGCCGCGTCAAATATGCAAGGAGAAATTGCAAGGAGGACAGTTCTATGCGCGCTGAAACAAGAAAATTCCTACGCGAGAATTTACTAGGGTTAAGCCTCACCTTCATTGGTGTGGTATGCCTGGCCATGTCAGGACTGCTTTACGAAGGGCATCGTGTTTTCCCGCAATTCGCCCTGGCCGGGGGTGCGGGATTGGATGGACCGGAGATCGAGGCTTTGGAGCGTCAGAATAAGGCTTACGAGCGAATCGCGGAGACAGTCACGCCCGCGATCGTAGCCATCCAATCGACGCAAGTCATCAAGGTGCAACAGTCGCCCTTCATGATGGACCCGTTTTTCCGCCAATTCTTCGGCAACATGATGCCGCAGTTTAATATTCCTCGCGAGCAGCGAGAGCACGCGTTGGGAAGCGGCGTGATCGTTTCGGGAGACGGTTACATCGTCACCAATAACCACGTGGTGGCCAAAGCATCTGAGATCGAGGTCTTGCTCTCGGATAAGCGAAACCTAAAAGGCAAAGTGGTGGGTGCCGACCCACAGACCGATATTGCGGTGATCAAAATCAACGCCTCGAACTTGCCTGTCGCGCCCTTTGGCGACTCTGGAATGATGAAGGTCGGCGACACCGTCATGGCCTTCGGGAATCCCTTCGGGCAGTATTTCACCGTCACGCGTGGAAGCGTGAGCGCGCTGGGCCGGTCGCTATCTGACCCCGGCAGCAACAAGTTCGAAGACTTCATCCAAACGGACGCCGCCATCAATCCCGGCAATTCCGGCGGGGCGCTGGTGAACGTGCGCGGTCAGGTGATCGGGATCAACACGGCAATCATTCCCGGAAGCGGCGGGCCCGGCGGCGAGGGCAGCTTCATCGGAATCGGTTTTGCTATTCCCTCCAACACTGCCAAGCATGTCATGGGAGATCTGATCAAAACAGGTAAGGTATCGCGAGGGTATCTGGGTGTGAAGATCGGGGGCCTGAACGAGGCCTTGGCTAAGCAGTTCAAGGTTCCGGACCTGGCAGGCGCGCTCGTCGACGACGTCACCAAGGGTGGACCTGCCGATAAGGCCGGCATCAAAAACGGCGACGTGATCCGGAAGGTGAACGGCCTGACCGTTGAAGACTCGAATCAACTGACTGCTATGGTCACTGATATGAATCCCGGAAGCGAGGTGACTCTGGACATCCTCCGGGACGGACAACCACTCACCCTCCGCATGACCTTGGGCGAACGGCCCTCCAACCTGCCGGCCACGGTCGGAGTGGGGCAGGCGCCATCGGAAGGAACGCTGCGCGGAATTACGGTCCGCAACCTCACTCCCGACCTCCGCGATCAGTTGGGCTTGCCGTCCGACGTTCGGGGCGTTGTGGTCACGGAGGTTGACCCCAATAGCCCGGCAGCTCAAACCGTGCAACAAGGTGATGTTATTGAAAGCATCAACCGCCATGCGGTCAACACAGTTGAGGACTTCAATCGCTGGGCCGCAGAGGCAAAGGGTCAGACGCTGCTCCGCATCAACCGTCAAGGCAACGGGGGCTACGTGGTGATCACACCGGGCGAAGGCGGGGGCGATGACAATCAGTGAGCTCCCGTCGGACCCGACGTAGGGGGACGGCTTGCCGTCCCCCAGACCGCCTGACGCTGTGAAACCGATTTCTCACCCGGCCCGCGGCGGCTCGTAAAATCGCTGCCGCGGACCACCCTCGCCCTTGGGAAGAGGGCCGTTTTCGACAAAGGGTTAACCTCACACAGGATGATGAAGATCGGGTGGGTACGGCGCCTGAAGAGGCTTGCCATGACGCTGGCGATGGGAGTTGTGGCGGTGCTTCTCTTGACCGCCGCAGCCATCCGCTACTTCGAGAATTCCTTCATTTACTTCCCACCGCGCTATCCCGAAGGATTTATCCCTGCACCCGCATTCCCGCTACCGGTAGAAGATGTCTGGCTGACCACCCAGGACAACGTCAGATTGAATGCGTGGTACCTGCTGAGTCCGGGATCAGGAAAAGCCTTTTTGTGGTTTCACGGCAATGCTGAGAACATCGGCTATGGGCTCGGACACGCGGTGTTCTACTCACGTCTCGGAGTCAATGTGCTCGCGGTGGGTTACCGGGGCTACGGGAGGAGCGAGGGTTCGCCGAACGAAACGGGTGTCTATCGCGATGCCGATGCTGCTTACGACTACCTGGTACAGGTGCGCCACATCCAGACCAAGAACATCTTCGTCCTTGGTAATTCACTGGGCGGGGCAGTAGCCATCGATCTCGCCTCGCGACGAGCGTGCGGCGGGCTGATCGTGCAGAGTTCCTTCACGTCGATCCGCGACATGGCACGGCGCACGTTCCGCATCCCGCTCTTCGAATACATCCCCAAGAGCCGATTCGACTCGCTGGCTAAGATTCAGCAGGTTCAAGCGCCAATCTTAATCGTTCACGGGACGCGCGACGCAATCGTCCCATTCTCCATGGGGCAACGACTCTTTACTGCGGCCCCGGAACCCAAGTTTTTCTTCCCCATTGAGGGCGCCGGGCACAATGACGTCATGGAGATTGGGGGAGATCAACTGCTCCAACGCTTCAAGTCCTTCTTGGAGCGGACCGCGGGCTAGAAGCTGCTCCAAAACCTTCCGTACCCGATTGCAACGGGGTTGGTCGACTACGTGCGAGGCCGCGCTCCCCGGAGGGGAGCACATTTAGTAGCCGGGGGTGAAACCCCCGGACGCGACCCCACACCCCGCCTTCGGCACCCCTCTCCCCGCAAGCAGGGAGAGAGGAAAGGGGGTGAGGGGGCGACGTTTCCGGGGGCGTTGCCCCCGGCTACTCATGTCCAGCCCCTGCGGGGCTGAGCGCTCGAGTGGTGGTCGGGGGAATGACTTACTTCGCCCATAACCCCGACGTCGCAACGGCCAAGCCGATTAGCCCCGCCAGGCACCCCAGTAGCCAGAAAAGTCTCCGCCTCGTCAACAAAGTGAGCGAGACCAAGACCAGTGCGACTTCCAAGCAGACTTCTCCGAGGTCATACCGGTTGGCCTTATGTTGTTGGGTCAGGACTTCGCTTTCGAACTGTTGAGCCTCGGCTTGGATGTCGTTCAGATCGCCCATGTAGCGTTTGATTTCGTCGCTATATTTCTCTTTGAGCTTCTCTGCTCCCTCCGCGTCCCTCGGATTAGTGACCGAAAGCAGGTCCAGAAACAGCTCGTAGGTGTGACGGCGGATGTTTTTGGCCTGGAAATATGCCCACTGATCGGTGGCTTTGCTTTGCAGAAGCAGTTCCTCGGTGTGGGCGCGATGGCTGAGAAGCGTGATGGCAGCCAGTACGACGGCAAGGATCGCCATCGATAGTGTAACCGGAACAAGACTCGGATCGCGTTGAGCTTCTTCCGCGTGTTCGTGTAGCTCATGAATCTCTTCGGCCATGGCCAACCCTTTGTGCTAGATTAGTCCTGTGATTTGACGAACCATGCGATGAACAAGCATAGCAGAGGGGCGAGCGGTCTGTCTTTAACGAATACGGACAGGGGAAAGCCAAGCGAGATGATACAGGACGTGATGAGGTTTTCTCTAAGCTTGCTCATTCCAAATACAGAAAGTACAATTATAAAAGGGGATATGACGACTTTACTACAGCAGGCGATTGCCGAGATTGAGAAACTGCCCGCCGAAGGACAGGATGCCATCGCCACACGAATCATGGCTGAGTTGGCGGATGAACAGGCATGGGCAACCCGCTTCGGGGCAACAAACGATGAGCAATGGGAGCGCCTTGTGCAACTGGCGCGCCGCCAAATCGCATCTGGCGAAACTACCCCGCTTGATGAAGTCTTTCCTCCAGGTATCCTCCAGCCGTGACCTCAAGCGTCACCAAGGATTTCCGGAAACGGCTCGACCTGCTTGCCGCCGAGGCTCGCGAACAGGCCGAGCGAGCTTACGCGCTTTGGCGCTCTGATCCATTTCACCCCAGCCTCCAGTTCAAGCGGGTCAGCCCACGATTCCCCATCTATATCCGTACGCGTTGGCATTGGTTACCGGGCCCTAGGTTTGCGAGAGACCGATCACGTGTATTGGTTTTGGATCGGCTCGCACGCCGAATATGACGAACTGCTTAGGCGGCTATAGCTATGAAGGGCGCCAGTGATTAAGGAGGGCGGCCACAAGGGCCGCCCCCACATCTCAAGCGCTTGGGCGAGGTCCGGCCGAATTGCCGGACCCTGACGGCTTCTGGCCGCCGGCGGCAGGGGTGGCATTGGGAGCGCCGTGGCACTTCTTGTATTTCTTGCCACTCCCGCAGGGGCAGGGATCGTTGCGTCCAATTTTCTCACGGCGGATGACCTGCTGGGGCTTCTCCCCGCCTCCGCCGCCCACCATCTGCATCTCGGCCTGCTCGCGCCGTTTGCGCCGCTGATACTGACGGATCATTTCCTCCTGTTCGTCCGGGGTCTTCATGAGGAAGAGGAAGCGCAGGGTTTCGTCTTCGATCCTGTCCATCAGGCTCTCAAACATCTCGTAGGATTCGCGCTTGTACTCAACCAGCGGGTCACGTTGGCCGTAACCGCGCAGGCCAATGCCCTCCTTCAAGTGGTCCATGGTCAGAAGGTGGTCTTTCCACTGCGCGTCCACGATCTGGAGCATGATCATGCGTTCATGGAAGCGCATACGTTCCGCGCTCCAGACCGCCTCCCGCTCATCGTACCGCTGGTGGGCCATCTGCTTCAGTTCGTCGGCGAGTTGGTCGAGTGTCTTCTGATCATACTTCTTCAGATCATGTTGGCGGAGGTCGATTCCCAATCGGGTCCAGAATTCCGTACGCAAGCCGTTCAGATTCCATTGGTCGGGGTTTTGAGACTTGGGGCAAAAGTCGCCCACCAGCCAATCCACCATGCGGTCGCAGATCCCCAGGATGTATTCCTTCTGGTCCTGTCCCTCCAGTTGTTTTCCTTCGAGGAGTTGACGGCGCAGGCCGTAGATGGTCTCGCGCTGCTTGTTCATCACGTCGTCGTACTCGAGCAGGTGCTTGCGCGATTCGAAGTTCTGCGCCTCCACGGCTTTTTGCGCGGCCTGGATGCGCTTCGAGATCATTCTCGACTCGATGGCGACGCCTTCCTCCATGCCCAGGCGTTCCATGAACTTCGAGACCCAGTCCTTGGCGAAGATGCGCATCAGGTCGTCTTCGAGCGAGAGATAAAAACGCGAGGAGCCCGGGTCGCCCTGGCGCCCGGCGCGGCCGCGCAACTGATTGTCGATGCGCCGCGCTTCGTGCCGCTCCGTGCCCAATATGTGTAGGCCACCTAACTCGACTACACGTTCGTGCTCGACATCGGTCACCGTTTTAAAGCGGCTGATGAAGTTGTTCCACTGCTCCCGCCACTTCGAGTACTCCTCGACGTAAGCTCGATAGATCTCGTCGGCGGAGCCTTCCGGCGGGCGATCGGGCGGCTCGGGACTGATTCCCTGTTCGCGGTACTTCTCGGGCGACTTGCGGAATTCCTCCCGCGCCATGGACTCCGGGTTCCCGCCCAGCACGATATCCGTGCCGCGTCCGGCCATATTGGTGGAAACCGTTATGGCCCCCTCCCGGCCGGCCTGCGCCACGATGTGCGCTTCGCGCTCGTGCTGCTTGGCATTCAGGATGTTGTGTTTTACCTCCTTCATGGCCAGCACGTCCGCAAGGCGCGTGAGAGGACACCGGATTTCAATCAGGTAATCCAGGACCGGCAGGTGTTTCTCCTCGGTATGCTGGAAGAGTGCTGCGATTCGTTCCGCGGCAGCATCGTCGACGGCGGGAAGCAGATGGGCGTGGTAATCCTTGGGAGCCCGCTTCAGTATGGCCTGAAGAAAAGCCGTACGCGTCCCATTGCCCCCCGCCGGCATTGACTTGTAGCGGTCCTCGCTCAGCATCTTGCGAATCGCGGTGGCCGGAACTCCCGCATGCACCAACCAGTCCACGGCCGGCCCGTGGTGCGATCCCGCAAGTTGCTCCGCCCAGATGCGCAGCTTGGGGCCGTCCAGGCCCGCTTGGCGCGCCAATTCCTGGAGCCGTTGCGGAGTGACGCCGGCCTTCTTCAGCGCCGCGCTCAGCCGCTCCGACTTCTCGATGGCGATGCTGCCCACCAGCACCGGCTGGCCGCGCAGGTGATACTCCTTGATTTCCTCGATGGAGGCGTTGAACTTCTCTCGCTCGGTCCGATAGACCACGTCCGGAAACTCGTGCCGGATGAGCGGCTTGTTGGTTGGGACGACGACGATTTCGAGTTCATAAATCTTTTCGAATTCCGCCGCTTCCGTCTCCGCCGTCCCGGTCATGCCGGCAAGCTTGTTGTACATGCGGAAGTAGTTCTGGAAGGTGATGGTGGCCAGCGTCTGGTTTTCTTTCTCGATCTTGACGCCTTCCTTAGCTTCAATGGCCTGGTGCAGCCCATCGCTCCAACGCCGCCCCGGCATCAGACGGCCGGTGAACTCGTCCACGATAATGACCTCACCCTCTTTGACCACGTAATCGCGGTCCAACTTGAAAAGGGTGTGGGCCTTCAGGGCCTGTTGCAAATGGTGGACATACTCCGTGTTGGCGGGGTCATAAAGGTTCTCCAGGCCCAGCAGCTTTTCCGCCTTGGCGTTGCCGGCGTCCGTGAACGTGGCCTGCTTCATCTTCTCGTCCACCTCGAAATCAGTGCCAGGCTGGAGGCGGGGAATGACCTTGTCGATTCGGTAGTACTTGTCCGTGGACTCGTCGGAGGAGCCGGAAATAATAAGCGGAGTACGCGCCTCGTCAATCAGGATGGAATCGACTTCGTCGACAATCGCGTAGTGATGCACGCGTTGCACGTAATCCACGAGATCGAACTTCATGTTGTCGCGCAGGTAGTCGAACCCGAACTCGTTATTGGTGCCGTAGGTGACGTCGGAACCGTAGGCGGCGCGGCGCTCCTCGTCCTCGAGATCGTGGACGATCACGCCCACAGTCAGGCCCAACAATCGGTAGATCGGGCCCATCCAGCCCGCGTCGCGCCTGGCCAGGTAATCGTTCACCGTCACCACGTGGACGCCCTTCCCCTCCAGCGCGTTCAGGTAGACGGGCAGGGTGGCCACGAGAGTTTTGCCCTCGCCGGTCTTCATTTCGGCGATCTTGCCTTCGTGCAGGACCATGCCGCCGATCAGTTGCACGTCGAAGTGGCGCATGTTAATGGTGCGCCGCCCCGCCTCGCGGCAGACCGCAAAAGCTTCCGGCAACAGATTGTCCAGGGGCTCACCGTTCGCAAGCCGCTCCTTGAACTGTGCCGTCCGGATCGGAAAATCGGCATCCTTTAAGCCCTGCATTTCGGCTTCGAGCGCATTGATTTCCACCACACGCTCGCTGAGGCGCTTCAATTCGCGCTCGTTCTTGGTGCCGATGACCTTGCCTAAAGCGAGTTGTAAATAGCTTCCCATAAGTCAGCACGACCCCTGCGCCCGACGCACGCCGCCCACACGTTCCATTTTAAGGCC